>DATBAS010000072.1:0-9168 GCA_036271395.1 Kofleriaceae bacterium | reverse complement strand
CACGTCCGCCGATACGTGATAGCGACGCGGTCATGGCAGATGACGTCTTCGTGCCGGGTCACTACGCGACGACGTTTCGCGAACGCGTCAAGCGCGGGTTCGAGCTCGGCCCGAAGTACTACGCGGTGGACCTGCCTCGCTACTTTTCACAGCGACGCAAGCTGAAGCTGCCGGTGCTCGATTGGCGCGCGCTCGTCAATCCGATCCGATCGTTCCGCAACAACACGTACGTGACGCTGCCGCTGCCGCCGCATTTTGACGAAGCGCTCGACTTGCTCGGCCGCGCCGGCATCCGATTCGACAACCCGCGATCGCGCATCGCAGCGCTCGCGTCGCTGTGGTGGGACGTGCGCGCCAGCGGCGGCGATGCGATCGAGTGCGGCGCGTATCGCGGCGCCACGTCGATCATGCTCGCGTTGCTCGGCCAGCTGAACGGCCTCGGCCAGAAGGTGATGATGCTCGACACGTTCGATGGCATGCCGCCGCCATCGGAGTTCGATCCGTCGCGGCAAGCCGGCGAGCTCAAGCCGCCGCAGGGCTGGCTCGACGTGATTCGAACGCAGCTGAGCGAGCTCGGGTTGACCGAGCGCGTCGAGCTCCATCAGGGCTTGTTCGCGGAGAGCTTTCCAGAGCTCTTGCGCCGCAAGGCGCGATTCTCGTTCGCGCACATCGATGCCAATATCTACGAAGGCACGCTCGATGCCTGCCGGTTCACGCTACCGAACATGGCGGCCGGCGGCGCCGTCGTGTTCGACGACTACAACGGGCTGATGGACCTCGGCGCGCGACTCGCGATCGATTCGTACTTGAGCGCGAGCGGCCAACGTCCGCAGCCGCTCGCCGAGTGTTCGGCGTATCTCCGCACGTAAGCCGGCTCGGCGCAGGGCCGGCATCGCCGGGCAATGACGCGGCCGCACCAGCGCCTTGGGGCTCGTCGCGACACCGCCATCGTCGCGGTGACGATCGCGCGGCCCACGGCGAGCAGCTCGGCGGCGAAGCTGGAACAACGGCCCGCACGCATGCATGCTTCCGAGAAGGTCGCGGCCGATGGAAGTCCAGGGCTCGACAACTAGAGACGTCGCAGCGTGGAGCACTTCGAGCCACCGGGCGCAGCACCGGATCGATCGCAATCACGCGCTGCTGGCGCCGCCCACGCGAACCTTGGTCTTGGGATCGCGATCGCGTTGACCTTAGACCATCGCGGACGTGCCCCGTACAACCATAAGATCGCCGCGTACCGGGAGACGCTGGTACCGTCGGCGACGTGAATCGCTGGCGGCGCGTCCTCTGTTACCCTCTCTCGCGCATCGCGGTCGGCGCGATCGTCCTCGCGGGGCCGCTCGTCGTGGTCTCCGCCATCGCGTCCTCGCGCGACCTCGAACCGCTGCCCGTCGTGGCCGCGGCGCTGTCGGCGTCCTGCGCCATCGCCGCGCTCTACGTCGTCGGCGTCATCATCGAGCGGCGCGGCGCCGACGAGCTCGTCCTACCGGCCGGGCGGAGCCTCGTCATCGACGGCGCGCGCGGCTTCGCCCTGGGCGCGGCGCTCTTCGCGGCCGTCATCTTGTGCCTGGCGCTCGCCGGCTTCGCCCACATCACGGCGCCGCCGTCGCCTCCGCTCGCCGCGGTCGCGCTCGGCTTCGTCATGTTCCTGTTCGTCGGCATCGCCGAGGAGATCGCCCTGCGCGCGCTGTTATTCCGCATCCTCGAGGAATGGCTGGGCTCGTGGGCCGCCCTGGTGCTATCCGCGCTGCTGTTCGGCGCGCTTCATCTCGGCAACCCGCACGCGACGCTCGTGGCCGGCCTCGCTATCGCCCTCGAGGCAGGGCTCCTGCTCGCGGCGCTCTACGCGCTCACGCGTTCGCTGGTGTTTGTCGTCAGCGTGCACTGGGCGTGGAACTTCTTCGAGGGCCCGATCTTCGGCACCGCCGTCTCCGGCCACGGCGAGCCGAGCGTGCTCACCACCGTCACGTCGGGCTCGGCGACGTTCACGGGCGGCGAGTTCGGCCCTGAGGCCAGCGTCGTCGCGGTGCTGGTCTGCGGCGCGGTCACCGTCGCCGCGCTCGTGCTCGCGGCTCGTCACGGCAAGCTTCGCCGCCGTGGTTTTGCGAACGGTTCGTGATACGCGGGCGCGCATTTCTCGCGGTCCCACCGCGCGAGATCTAGCTGCAACGGTGTTCATCGCTCGCCGGTACGCGCCGGCGAATCCGATCAATGCAACGGTTGCATGGGCCATCATCCTGTTAGATCGTGGCAGTTGTTCCCGCGAGCGGATCGGCGATACCGTTCGTTGATGCGCGCTGTTGTCGTCGTGATCGCGCTCGCCGGATGCGCGGCGCCGATCAACTCCGACTCGAGCAAACCGATCGACGCGCCGATGGCGGCGACCGACGGCACGCACGTGCATCCCGACACGCCTCGCGCGCTCACCGACGGCGCCGCCGCGAACGACGGCGGCGTCACGTGCAAGAACCAAGTGACGATCGGCAACGACCAGGGTCATCACAACCCCGGGATGGATTGCATGGACAGCTGCCACGATCACGGCTTCACCGTGGCGGGAACGCTGTACACCGACTCGGGTGGCGCGACGATCGTCAGCGGCGCGACGGTCTCCGTGCTCGACGCGTTCGGCAACGAGTTCGAGATCGTGTCGCAGACCAACGGCAACTTCGACAGCGCGTTCGCGATGACGTATCCGCTGACCATCTACGTCAGCGAGTGTCCGACGATCCAGATGATGACCGCCACGCTCGCGAGCTCGGCGCAGGGCGGCTGCAATCAGACCGGCTGTCACGCGAGCGGCTCGACGCAGGGCCGCGTGCACTTGCCGTAACGTTCGAATCTATTACGGTGTGCGCATGCAGTTGCCGCTGTCCGTGCTCGATCTATCGCCGGTCGGAGCCGGAGTCGCACCGAGCCAAGCGATTCGAGATTCGATCGCGCTCGCGCGCGTCGCCGACGAGCTCGGCTACACGCGCTACTGGTTCGCCGAGCATCACAACATGGCGAGCATCGCGACGTCGGCGCCCGAGGTGCTGATCGCGGCGGCCGCGGCCGTGACCGCGCGCATCCGGCTCGGCGCCGGCGGCATCATGGTGCCGAACCACGCACCGCTCCACGTCGTCGAAGTGTTTCGCACGCTCGAGGCGCTCGCGCCCGGCCGCATCGATCTCGGGCTGGGCCGTGCGCCGGGCACCGATCCGATCGCGTCGGCGGCGCTGCGCCGCACCGACACCGACGTCAACTCGCAGCTCGCCGAGGTCCTCGCGTTCGAGCGCGGCGAGTTTCCGGCATCGCATCCGTTCGCGAAGATCGAGCCGATGCCGGCCGACGTGTCGAGCGGCGATCTCTGGATGCTCGGCTCGACGCTGGCCGGCGCGTCGATCGCCGCGCAGATCGGCGTGCGCTATGCGTTCGCCGGCCACTTCGCGATGCGCCACGCGGTCGATGCGATCGCGCACTATCGAGCGGTTTACGAACCGTCGACGCGCCAGCCGAAACCGTACGCGATGCTCGCCGTGACCGCGGTGTGCGCGCCGAGCGACGACGAGGCGATTCGGATGGCCGCGCCGCTACGGGTCGCGATCGTCAAGAATCGCACGGGCCGGCGCGCGCCGATCGTGTCGATCGACGAAGCGCTCGCATATCGGTTCGCGCCGGAAGAGCAGGCGATCGCCGACGAGTTCTTCGAAGGCGCGATCATCGGCTCGCCGGAAACCGTCGCGCGAGGGCTTCGCGCGCTCGCCGAGCGAACCGGCGCGGACGAGCTGATGCTGTCGGCGCTGCTGCCGGACCTCGCGATGCGCACGCGATCGCTGCAGCTGATCGCCGCGGCGATGGCGTAGCGCGCTTACTTCATGTGCGAGTTGACCCACTCGGCCGCGAGATCCATCTCGTGCTTCGCCGTGCCGATCGCTTCTTTGGCCTTCTGGCCGTGACCGCCTTCATCGCTCCAGACTTTCTCGTTCGCCTGCTGCGACGCGCTGATGTACTTGTCCGCGTCGTTGAGCGCCGCGCGGGCCTTCTGCATGTTCGGATGGCCCTTCAGCATCGCGTCCTTCGCGAACGCGCCGAGCGGGAGGCAGACAGCAGCCGTAATGATGACGGTTGAAAATTTAGACATGCGCCTTGGTAACGCATCCGGCTCGCGTTGCGTCACGGCGGGCCTGCCAAACCAGCCAGCGGGGCACAACAACTCGGATCACTTCATGTGGCCGTTGACCCAGTCCGCGGCGGCATCGAGCTCGTGTTTCGCGGTCGCGATCGCTTCCTTGGCTTTCTGGCCATGGCCGGCTTCGTCGGTCCAGACCTTTTCATTCGCGGCTTGCGACGCGGAGATGTAGCGGTCGGCATCGTTGAGCGCGGTGCGCGCCTTCTGCAGATTCGGATGGCCCCGCAACGCAGCGTCCTTGGCAAAGGCGCCGAGCGGCAAGCAGATCGCAGCGGTGATCGCGATGGTGGTGAGTTTCGACATGCGTGTTCGTTAGCGCAGTCGCGCGTGGACCGCATCGCCTCACGGCATGTGCGCGCGCGTCGAAACATTGCGACAACGGGAGCGAGCGCTCGCGCGCGCTTCGAGCCGCGCGCTAGCGCGCAGCCGTCGCGAGCGCGACGACCAAGTGATGGCTCGAGCCCGGCGTGACGTGCTCGATCTTCGACGTGTGATTGGCCAACGTGACCAGCACGTCGTAGTCGTGCGCGGGATCGATCGTCGTGTCGATCGGCGTCGTGCCGACGAGCGTCGCCGCGCCTTCACTGACGAACATGACGGTCGCACCCGGCGGACTCGATTCGACGCGCAGCTGATTCGGCGGAGGCAGCGGAGCGGCGATCGGCGCGACCGTCACGCGCGATGGTTTCGGCGCCGGTGGTGCGGCAGCCGGTCTTGGCAGTGGTTTCGACATCGGCGCGGCCGCCGCCGCGACCGTGCTCGCCTCGGCGTTGTCTCCCGAGAACCCGATGAAGCTGCCGATCGTCACGCCGGCGATCACGCAGAGCGCGGCGAGGCCGAGCGTCACCGGCGTGAGCAGCGGGCGATCTTCGACGCGGCGCTCGATCGGTCGCGTGAAGATCTCGGCGGCGGCGTTGGATACCGAGTGCGTCGCGCGCTCGTGCTCGTGCGGCGCAGGTGCCTGCAGTTGCGCGTGCGGGATCGGCACGCGCACCGGAGCCGGTCGCGCCCCGGAGCCCTCGGGCGCGTAGACGCGCGTTTCGATGTTGTCGGGATCGAGCCAGCCCTTGCTCATCACGCCGAGCACTGATTGCACGCGACGAACCAGGCGGCTCGACAACGATCTCGCGTGGTTTTCTCACGCCGGCTAGACGAGTTGCCAGGCAGGTGGGGCTACCGAGCCGTTCGATCCAGAAGAGCTCACTCGTCGACGTCGTCGCTGCCGAGCGGCCGGAACAGCGTCTTGAAGTAGCGTTCGGGAGAGCTCAGGAGGTCGCGCGTGATCTTGTAGTGCTCGGTGTCTTCGTAAGCAACGCGGTCGATGCCGTTGGCGGCGAGGCGATAGATCCGTGCGTTCGGGTACGCCATCAGGATCGGCGAGTGCGTGGCGATCACGAGCTGCGAGGCGCGCTGCTCGACGAGATCGTTGATGATCGACAAGAGCGTGAGCTGGCGTTGCGGTGACAACGCCGCTTCCGGCTCGTCGAGGATGTACAGGCCGTGGCCCCGGAACCGATGGTTCGCAAGCGCGAGGAACGACTCGCCATGGGACTGCTCGTGAAGCGAGACGCCGCCGTAGCTGCCGATGAGAGGCGCACCTCCGGCCGGCTCCGCGTCGAGTCGCTCGATCTCGGTCGCGACGTTGAAGTAGCTCTCGGCGCGCAGGAAGAAGCCGTCGCGCGGTCGACGATGGCCGCGAACCGGCCGCATGAATTGGTGCAGCGACGACTCGGACCGTCGCGTGCCGAACCGAAAGTGCTTCGAGCCCCCCCTCCGCGTTGAATCCCGCGAGGACCGCAATCGCTTCGATCAGCGTGGATTTGCCAGAGCACCAAGCGAACGGCTCGCAGGTATCCCGCCGACGGTAGCATCGTCGTCGGCGCAGCATACCGTCTCCGCGTCGATGCGCGGTGCCGGAGCGCTTGGTTCGGCGACCGACCAACCAGTTGGTCGGTTTTGGGGTTGACCGACCAACCAGTTGGTCGGTATTCGATCGGGCATGCCCAGCGCGAGCTACGAGACCATCCTCTACGCGACGAGCGGACCGGTCGCGACGATCACGCTCAACCGACCCGAGCGGCTCAACACGATCGTGCCGCCGATGCCGGACGAGATCGAAGCGGCGGTGACCGCGGCGATCAAAGACGACGCGGTGAAAGTGATCGTCGTGCGTGGCGCCGGGCGTTCGTTTTGCGGCGGCTTCGACTTCGCCGCCGGCTTCACGCACTGGAACGCGCACATGACGACGAACGGTGCCTGGGATCCGGGCAAAGACTTCGTGTTCACCACCACACCGGCGCTCGCACCGACGCAGAAGTTCATGAGCTTCTGGCGCTCGCCGAAGCCGGTCATCGCGCAGGTCCACGGCTACTGCGTCGGCGGCGGCAGCGACTACGCGCTGTGTGCCGACCTCGTGATCGCGAGCGATGACGCGTGCATCGGCACGCCGTACTCGCGGATGTGGGGCGCCTACCTGAGCGGCATGTGGATCTATCGGCTCGGCCTCGCGAAGGCGAAAGAGCACGCGTTGACCGGCAAGCCGTTCACCGGCAAGCAAGCGGCGGCCGCCGGGCTCATCAACGCCTCGGTGCCGTTCGCCGAGCTCGAGGCGACCGTGAAGCGGCAGGCGCTGCAACTCGCCGCGATCCCGTCGTCGCAGCTCGCCGCGCAGAAGCTCGTCGTCAATCAGGTCTACGAGAACATGGGCCTCGCATCGACGCAGACGCTCGGCTCGATCCTCGACGGCCTGATGCGCAACACGCCCGACGCACATCGCTTCATCGCGCTCGCCGAGAGCGCCGGCGTGCGCGCGGCGGTGACCGAGCGCGACGGCTCGTTCGGCGACTACAGCCAGGCGCCCGATCACGAACGACCCAACCCGAACCACGTGATCGTGCCCGAGAGCATCGGATGACTAGCGTGCTCAAACCGAAGCGGGACGACAAGCGCGAGGCACTCCTCGACCGCGCCGAGGAGCTATTCACCGAGCACGGTTTTCACGGCGTATCGCTCGCGGCGATCGCGCAGGCGGTCGGGTTGGGCAACGCGGGTCTGTTGCATCACTTCGCGACGAAGCAGACGCTGTATCGCGAGGTGCTGCGCCGGCTCGCCGCCGAGCTCGACGGCGTGATCGGCGAAGCGATCGAAGCCGCGCCGACCATCCGCGGCAAGCTCGAGACGCTCGTCCGCGCGGTCGCGGCGTGGTCGGTGCAGCGCGCGGGCAGGGCGAGGCTCATGATCCGCGAGCTACTCGACAACGTCGATCGCGTCGAGCGCGCGCGCACGCTCCCGCTCGCCGGCTTCGTCGACACCTGTTGCGCCCTCGTCGAGGCCGGGCAGATGGAAGGCACGGTGCGGCACGCCGATCCGCTCGTCGTGCTCGCACAAGTGTTCGGCGCGCTGGCGTACGCGCAACTCGCGCGGCCGACGTTCGCCAAGATCGCGGCCGCGAAAGTCGGCGGCCCGCGCGGCAAGTCGCCGGTCGCCGACGAGCGGCGATGGATGAGCGCGGTCGTCGTCGACGTCGAACGCATGTTGTTCGCGGAGGTGTAGGCTGTCCGCATGGCGCAACCGAACCCCGCCCCGACTGCGAACGAAGCCGACCGCATCCATCGGATCTTCAGCGCGCAACAGGCAAACCGCGCCGCCGTGAAGCGAACCACGGCCGCGCAACGCGCCGCCAAGCTGGTCAAGTTGCGCGACGCGATCAAGTCACGCGAGCCGGCGATCCGGAAGGCGATGTTCGATGACTTCCGCAAGTCGCCGACCGAGGTCGACATCACCGAGATCTACGCGTCGCTCGTCGAGCTCAAAGACGCGATCCACAACGTCACCGGCTGGATGCGGCCCAAGCGCGTGCCCACGCCGATGTCGCTCGCCGGTACCAAGAGCGCGATCTACTCCGAGCCCAAGGGCGTCGTGCTCATCATCGGGCCGTGGAACTACCCGTTCCAGCTGTGCATCGCGCCGCTCGTCGCGGCGATCGCGGCCGGCAACTGCGCGATGGTCAAACCTTCGGAGCTCACGCCGCACACGTCGCACTTGCTCGCCGAGCTGATCGGCGACGTGTTCGATGAAGCCGAGGTCGCGGTCATCGAGGGCGGCATTCCGGAATCGACCGCGCTGCTCGCGCTGCCGTTCGATCATTTCTTCTTCACCGGCAGCACGAAGGTGGGCAAGATCGTCGCCGAGGCGGCGGCGAAGCACCTCGCCTCGACCACGCTCGAGCTCGGCGGCAAGTCGCCGTGCATCGTCGACGATTCGGCGGATCTGCACTCGGCCGCGCGCCGCATCGCATGGGGCAAGTTCGTCAACGCGGGCCAGACCTGCATCGCGCCCGACTACATCATGGTCTCGGAGCGCAAACGCGACGCGCTCGTCGACGAGCTCGGCCGTGCGATCGGCGAGCTCTACGGCGCCTCCGACGACGCGCGCAAGCAATCGCCTGATCTCTGCCGCGTGATCGACGACCGCAACTTCGCGCGGCTCGGCAGGATGCTCGACGATACCGTCGCAAAGGGCGCGAAGGTCGCCATCGGCGGCCAGCGCGACGCCGCCGAGCGCTACATCGCGCCGACCGTGCTGACCGACGTCGCGGCCGACACCGCGGTCATGGCCGAGGAGATCTTCGGGCCGATCTTGCCCGTGCTGACGTTCAAGCAGCTCGACGAAGTGCCCGCGTTCGTCACCGCGCGCGACAAGCCGCTCGCGCTCTACGTGTTCGGCGAGGATCGCGCCGCGATCGATTCGATCATCGACGGCACGACCGCCGGCGGCACGTGCGTCAACAACACCGTCATTCACTTCGCGAACACGAACCTGCCGTTCGGCGGCGTTGGCCCGAGCGGCAGCGGCAACTACCACGGTGTGTTCGGCTTCCGCGCGTTCTCGCACGAGCGCTCGGTATTGCGGCAGGGCCGCATCGACATGCTCAAGACGGTCTACCCGCCGTACGGCCCGAAGGTCGCGAAGATGCTGAAGTGGATGTTCAAGCTGTT
>DATBAS010000071.1:0-50666 GCA_036271395.1 Kofleriaceae bacterium | reverse complement strand
GTAGTGCTTCGCGCTCCCCGCTGCGATCGGAGTCGCCGATCCGGTCGGCGCGGCGATCGGCGCCGCCGATCCGGTCGCCGCGGCTGCCGAGCCGGCCGCCGGCAGCGAGAAGTCGATGGGCTGATCCGAGCTCGGCAGCTCGGTCGGCGACGGATCGACGCCGCTGCCGCTGTCGGCGCGCTGCTTGACGCCGAGATCGTGGTTGTCGTCGACCAGCGGATCGAGCCGCTTGAGCGCGCCGGGTTTGTCGACGTCGTCGATGTAATCGACGAGCTTCGTCACCTTGCCGACGCTCTTGGGATCGATGCCCTTGATGATGACCGGCTGACCGTTGTTGTTCGCGGCGATCACGATCTCGCTCTGCGCGTACGGCGTCGAAGCCACGACACCGGGCACCTTGTCGATCGTCGCTTTGACGTCGCGCCAGTTCGTCATGTCGCCGTCTTCACGCGTGACCTGAATGTGCGCGTTGGAGCCGAGGATCTTGTTGCGCAGATCTGATTCGAAGCCGCTCATCACGGACAGCACGCAGACCAGCGCCATCGTGCCGATCCACACGCCGCCGATCGGCACCGTCGTGAAGAACGTGAAGCCGGCGCGCAGCGTGCCGAAAAACGTCGCGAGAAACGTGATCACGCCGCCGATCGCGGCGATGACAAGCGCGACGGTGCCGTACCACTCCGGCACACCGGGCCCGTCGTAGATCGGCGACAGCAGCGCGTGCGCGTGCGCGGTCGAGATCGTCGCGAGCGTGCCGCCGATGCCGCTGATCACGAGCCCGACGATGAACGCCCACAGCGCGAGCCGCGAGTGGCGCATCACGCCGAACACGAGCACGACGATGAACACGCCCTCGAGGATGCGGTTGAAGCCCCACAACAGCTCCGACTTCTCGAGCATCCCGACCGGGATCAGCACCATGCGCGCGAGGACCAGCGCGATGATCGAGTAACGGACCGCCGGCCTGATCTTGCTCTCGCGGACGAGCAAGTAGCGGCGCGCGACGAAGCCCTGGTAGCTGTCCCAGCCGAGCAGGCGCAGGAGCCAACGCATTTATTCGGGCCTCATCAGGGGGAACAACAGCACGTCGCGGATCGACGGCTGACCAGTCAGCAGCATGACGAGCCGATCGATGCCGATGCCCTCGCCCGCCGTCGGCGGCATACCGAGCTCGAGCGCGCGGCAATAGTCTTCGTCGTAGTCCATCGTCTCGGCGGCGCCGGCTTGTTTCGCGCGAACCTGCGCGAGAAAACGCGAGCGCTGATCGTCCGGATCGTTGAGCTCGGAGAACCCGTTCGCGATCTCCTTGCCGTTGACGAACAGCTCGAAGCGATCGCAGAACACCGGATCGCGATCGTTCTTGCGCGCGAGCGGCGAGACCGCGAGCGGAAACTGCGTGAGGAACGTCGGCTGCACGAGCTTGGCCTCGGCGGTGGCCTCGAAGATCAAGTAGCCGAGGTGGCCGGCGCGAATGCGCTTGGTCTGGTCGTCGGGGTATTGCGCGACGAGCTCGGCCGCGAGCTGCGGGCGCTGCTTGAAGTCGGCGATCGTTTCGTCGGGCGAGGCGTCGCGCATCTCGGGCTGCACGCCTTCGATCAACACGCGCGCGATGTCGGCCGCGGGCACGCCGTGCTCGCGCGCGACCTGCGCGGCGAAGACGGGATCGTCGAACACGCGATCGGCATCGGCGATGCCGCCGAGCTCGCGCACGGCGTCGCGGATCGCGAGCCGCCGCCACGGCGCGGCGAGCTCGATCTCGGTGCCATCCCACGTGACCTTGGTTCCACCGATGACTTCGCGCGCGAGCTCGCCGACGAGCTGCTCCGTCAGATCCATCAGATCTTCGTAACGCGCGTAGGCCTGGTAGAACTCGAGCATCGTGAACTCGGGGTTGTGCTGGCGAGACAGCCCTTCGTTGCGGAAGTTGCGGTTGATCTCGTACACGCGCTCGAAGCCGCCGACGACGAGCCGCTTGAGATAGAGCTCGGGCGCGATGCGCAGGTACAGCTTCATGTCGAGCGTGTTGTGGTGCGTGACGAACGGCCGGGCCGCGGCGCCGCCGACGATCGGATGCATCATCGGCGTCTCGACCTCGAGGAAGCTGCGCGCGTCGAGGAACCTACGAATGCCGCGCACGATCTGCGATCGCTTGCGGAACACGTCGCGCACGTCGGGCGAGACCGCGAGATCGACGTAGCGCTGGCGATAGCGCAGCTCGACGTCGGTGAGCCCGTGCCACTTGTCGGGCAGCGGGCGCAGCGACTTGGTGACGATCCACAGCCGCTTGGCCAAGATCGATAGCTCGCCGGTCTTGGTCCAGAACGCGGGCCCTTCGGCGACCACGTGATCGCCGGCGTCGAGGTTCGCGAGCACGTGCTCGAAGTCGTCCGGCGCGAGATGATCGACGTTGAGGAACAACTGGAGCTGGCCGCTCGCGTCGACGATCGGCGCGAATACAGTCTTGCCCATGCCGCGCTTGGCCATCACGCGGCCGCCGACGCGCAGCGTGTCGCCGTCGATCGGCGTGATGCCCGGCTTCTTCTCGCCCGCCGGCGCCGCGCCACTCGGTTCCGGCTTGGTCGCCGCGTAGCGCGCGCGCACGTCGGCGAGCGAGATCTTCGGCGCGATGTCGTTGCGATACGGATCCGCACCGTGCGCACGCAGCGCGGCCGCCTTGTCTCGTCGCTCGGCGATGATGCGATCGAGCGTCTTTTCAGGCGGAGCATCGGCCATGGCGCGCGGACCTTAGCATTAACCCGCGCTTCCAGCGCCGGACGTCGCCGCGAGCGCGGCCTTCGCGGCGGCGAGCGCATCGGGCATCTCTTCGCCCTTCGGCAGGCTCTCGTACTGCGCGATCGCTTTGCCGCGAAAATCTTTCTCGGCGGCGACGTCGCCGGCCGCCTTCGCGATGTCGGCGCGCATGCCGAGCAACCGCGCCTTGCGCGGACCGTATGCGAGCGCGAGCGCCTTGTCGGTCCACTGCGCGGCTTCGGAGAGCTTGTTCGCTTTCCAGTAGAGCCAGCCCAGTCGCGCCGGCGGGTCGTATTCCTTCGGCAGATCCGCCGCCGATTTTTCGAGCGCGGGCACGAGATCGAGCGGGCGACCGAGATAGACGTAGACCTCGGCGCGCGGCCAGTTGTACGTCATCGCGGCGAGCGGCGATGGCGCCTTCGCGGCGGTGTCGTCGAGCAGCTTGGCTTGCTGCTCTGCGATCGCCTTCGCGCCGGCTTTGTCGCCGAGCTTGTCCATCGTGTCGCGCAGGCTCGCCATCGCATCCGAGCGATCGTCGACCGATAGCTGTGCGCTGCTGTCGCCGAGCAACTGCTTCCAGCGCGCGGCCGCATCTTTGCGCACCTTCTCGATCAGCTTGCCGTCGAGCTTCTTGGCCTTCTCGGCGGTGTCGGCGCAGTCCATCGCGGTCACCAAGAAGTCGCTCGCGACCGCGGCGTTGCCGGTCGCGGCCAGGTTTTGCTCGGCGAGGTCGAGGCAGCCGGCGAGATCACCGCGCTTGGACTTGGTCAGGATCAGCGAGCCGAGCACGTCGGGCTTGCGCGGCCAATCGGCCGGCGCCGCGGCAATCGCGGCCGTCAGCTCGGTGTCGGCGGTCGCGAGATCTTTGACCGCGAGCGCGCGCTCGGCGCCGAGCAAGTGCGCGTCGACGGCAAGCGCGCCGCCGGCGACCGCCTTCGCACCCGCATCGAGGAAGCCGTGAAACTGCGCGAGGCTCGCCGCGCCGACGAAGCGCGCCATCACGGTCTCGTCGTCGCCGACGACGTAGAACGTCGGCCACGCCGAGATCGCGAGCTTGGCCTGCGCCGGCGCGTTGACGTCTTTGTCGGTATCGAGCGACGCGAACACGAACTTGTTCGCGTCGGCGGCGAACGACGGATCGACGAGCACCGTGGTCTGCATCGACAGGCACGTGTGGCACCACGGCGCCCATAGATCGAGCACGAGCGGGACGTGCTTCGACTTCGCGCACGCGAGCGCGCCGGCGTAGTCGTCGCGGATCCACGCGAGCGAGCCTTCGCGCTCGCCGGTCGGGCACGTCGCGGCGATCGCCGAGCCAGCCGCGGATCCGGCAGGCGGCGCGACCGGCTTGTCGTCGCGATGTCCCTTGCAGCCGGCGACGAGCACGCCGGCGATGACGACGGTACGCAGCATGCTGGCTAGATAGCACGGGAATGGCGGCATCTCGGTTCGGGTTTACAGTGCCGCATGCGCTCTCGATTGTCCGTGCTCGCGCTCGCGGTGTCGTGTCTCGGACTCGGCGCGAGCTTGGCCAGCCTCGTCGATTACCTCGCGCCGGTGCCGACGTTCTGCGCGGCGTCCGGCTGCGAGATCGTGCGAGCGTCGGCGTGGGCCTATCCGCTCGGGATCCCGATGCCGGTGTTCGGCGTCGTGTTCTTCGCCGCGATGATCGTGCTCGCGGTCATCGCGCGGCCCGACGCGCGGCCCGACGCGCGGCCGAAGCTGCGGCTCGCGCTCGCGCTGGTCGGCGCCGCGTTCGCGCTGATCCTCGTCGGCGTGCAGGCGTTCGAGCTCCACGCGTGGTGCAAGCTGTGCATGATCAGCGACTCGTCGGCGACGCTGCTCGCGCTGCTGATTCTGGCCGGCGCCGCGCGCGTGCGCTTGACGGCGCCGCGCGCCCTGCTCGGCGGCGCGCTCGTCGTCGCGCTGCCGCTCGGGTTCGCGATCGCGACGGCGCCGTCGGGCGAGCCGCAAGCGATGCCCGCCACGGTCTCGACCGAGCCCGACGTGATCGCGCGCGCGCAACAGCCCGGCAAAGTAACGATCGTCGAGTTCCTCGATTTCGAGTGCCCGTTCTGCCGGCGGTTCGCGCCCGTGCTTGCCGAAGCCGTCGACCACGCGACGCAGCCCGTCGCGGTCGTCCGCAAGATGATGCCGCTCGAGATGCATCCGCACGCGCGCACCGCCGCGCTCGCATGGTGCTGCGCCGACGCGCAAGGCAAAGGCGACGCGATGGCGCAGGCGCTGTTCGCGGCGCCGCCCGACGAGCTCACGCCGGAAGGTTGCGAGAAGCTTGCCGTGTCGGTGGGCTGCGACGTCGATCGGTATCGCGAGGCCTTGGCCGACCCGGCCACGGCCGCCCGCGTCGATGCCGATAGCGCCGACGCGCGCGCTGCCGGGGCGACGTCGCTGCCGACCGTGTTCATCGGCGACGAGAAGTTTGCGGGCGCGAACCACAGCGCGCTCGACCTCATCGCGGCGATCGATCGCGCGCACTAGCGAACCCTGCGCCGGGTCGCCGAGTCATCACGGGCGTGCGTCGATTCACGCTCGTCATCGCGGCGCTGCTCGGCTGTAGCTCGCCGCCGCTCGTGTTGCGCGGCTCGCCGAAGCATCCAGCGTCGCCGCCGAGCTTCGACGCGATGCTCGACGCGCCGCCGGTCGGCGAGGCCCGCGGCGCGACGCTCGCCGATGGCTGGCCGGTGTGGGTCGTGCGCCACGCCGACGGCACGCTCGACGTGTTCAGCGCCGTCGTCGGCCGCGCGCGATCCGGCGCGACGCTGTTCGACGGCGATCGCGCGCTCGTGCGCTGGCTGCCGGGCGAGCGTCGATTCGTCGCCGGCGACGTCGCGTACGACGAGCTCGGCCGGCCGATCAGTTATGTCGATCCGTACGAGATCGAGCAACCCGACGACACGCGCGATCTCGATACATTCGACTACTGGCCCGACGGCCACCGCATCGCGATCGGCGCGATCGTGCCAGGCGCCGCGCGAGCTCGAGATCCCGAGTGGCTGCCGTGGGATCACCCGCCGCACGTCGCGCGCGACGCAATGCCGCTGCCCGGCGAGCGCGAGGTCGCGCCACTGGTTGCGATCAGCGATGCCGCGGCGGCGCCGATCGGCAGCTACGCGCTCGTACGCGGTGCGCTCGTGCAATCGACCGACGCTGCGCCGCGCGTGTGCGGATGCGGCGGTTGCGCGCCGAGCTCGCCGCTCGCGCTCGACGTTCGCGCGATCACGGTCAGCGCGCACACCGATCACGCCGAGCCCGCGACGATACTCGTGCGCCGCGAGCCGAGCGGGCTCGCCGTGATCGCGACTAGTTCTTACGCCCGTTCGCCGCTTGCAACAGGTACGTGCGAATGAGCTCGTCGAGATCGCCGTCGAGCACGCCGTTGATGTCCGACGTCTTCAGCTCGGTTCGGTGATCGTTGACCTGCTGGTACGGGAACAGCACGTAGCTGCGGATCTGCGATCCCCACTCGATCTTGAGCCGAGCCTTCGCGTCCTCGGCGGCCTTCGCCTCGCGCTTGGCGAGCTCGTAGTCGTACATCTTCGAGCGCAGCATCTTCATCGCCTTCGCCTTGTTCGCGTGCTGGCTGCGCTCGTTCTGGCACTGCACGACGAGGCCGGTCGGCATGTGCGTGATCCGCACGGCCGAGTCGGTCTTGTTGACGTGCTGGCCGCCCGCACCACCGGCGCGGTACGTGTCGATCTTGAGATCGCCCTCGTCGATATCCACTTCGATATCGTCATCGATATCGGGGGTGACCTGGACCGCGGCGAACGAGGTCTGGCGCCGGCCGTTGGCGTCGAACGGCGACACGCGGACGAGCCGGTGCACGCCGTTCTCGGCCTTGAGCAAGCCGTACGCGTAGTCGCCGGCGACCTCGATCGTCGCCTGCTTGATGCCGGCTTCTTCGGCGGGCATCTCTTCGAGGACTTCGACCTTCCAGTTGTGGCGCTCGCAATAGCGAATCAGCATGCGCAGCAGCATCTGCGCCCAGTCGCTCGCGTCGACGCCGCCGGCGCCCGACGTGACCTGCACGATCGCGCCGCCGGGATCGAGCTCGCCCGAGAGCATGCGCTTGAACTCGAGCTCGTCGAGTGCGCGCTGCACCGCGGCCGCGCCGCCCGCCGCTTCTTTCGCCGACGCCTCGTCGCTCGCTTCTTCCGCGAGCTCGAGCAGCACTTCGGCGTCGGAGATCGCGCGCGTTTGCGCGTCCCACGTCGACACCACTTGCTCGAGCGACTTCTTGTCGCGCAGCAGCGCTTGCGCCTTCTTTTGATCGTCCCAGAAGGTCGGCCTCGCCGCGATCGAGTCGAGCTCTTCGATCTTCAGGCGCTTGTGGTCGACGTCAAAGCAACCTCCGGAGCTCGGCCACCTTGTCGGCCAACTCCTTCAGCTGCACGCGCACCGCGCGCACGTCCGTTCCTTCGATCGCCATGGCGGACAGATACACTACCGCCATGGCGACGGCAACGGAGCGCGAGTTTCTCGACGCGATCCGGCGCGCCCCCGACGACGCGGTCGCGGTCCAAGTCTACGGCGACTGGCTGCTCGATCAGGGCGATCCGCGCGGCGAGCTGATCGCCCTGCAGGCCCGCGAGGCCGAGCTCGACGCACCTCACGTGTTGCGCTTGCTTCAGCTGGCCGCCGAGCACGGCTTCATTCGCGTGCCCGACGATCCCGAGCGCGATGTGCTGCGCTTCGCCGGCGGCGTTGTCACCGAGGGTGCGTATCGCATCGTCTACGAGGTCGTGCACCGCGGCTGCGCGGTTCGCGTGGTCGAGTCGCGCACCGAGCTGCGGATCGACGTCGACAACAACGTCGTTCGCACCGACAAGCCGCGCGTCATGATCACGCCGCACGCCGCGTGCTCGGTGCTCGCCGAGATCAGCGCGGCGATCCTCGCCGGCGAGCCGCTCGCCAAGATCGAGCTCGTGACCGCCGCGAACCTGCGGATCGGCCGCTTCCCGACCGATCGCGTGCCCGACGACATCGCCGCATTGTGGCCGCCGGGCGTGCGCCACATCGATTTTCGCGATCTCGCGCGCTGGCGTGCGCTCGCCAATCGTTGGCGATCAGCGCGCTCGACGTAGCTGCACGAGCTCGGCGCCGCCGAGCGCGACCGGATAGTTGCCGGTGAAGCACGCCGAGCAAAACGCTCCGCCGGTGGGGTCGCCACTGACGGCCGTCATCATGCCCTCGTGCGACAGATACGACAGCGAGTCGCTCGTGACGTAGCGGTTGATCTCGTCGACGGTGTGCGACGCGGCGACCAGCTCGCTGCGCGTCGGCGTGTCGATGCCGTAAAAACACGGATGCGTGGTCGGCGGCGCGCTGATCCGCAGGTGCACCTCGCGGGCGCCCGCGCCGCGCAGCATCTTGACGATCTTGCGCGATGTCGTGCCGCGAACGAGCGAATCATCGACGACGACGATGCGCTTGCCGTCGACGATCGAGCGCACCGGCGATAGTTTCAAGCGCACGCCGAAGTGGCGGATCGAATCCTGCGGCTCGATAAATGTCCGGCCGACGTAGTGCGAGCGAATCAACCCCATCTCGAACGGGATGCCGCTCTCGTTCGAGTAGCCGATCGCGGCCGGCACGCCGGAATCCGGCACCGGGATCACCACGTCGGCTTCGGCCGGCGCTTCCTGGGCGAGCCGGCGGCCCATCTTCTCGCGCGCGCGATAGACGCTCCGGCCGTTGACCAGCGAGTCGGGCCGCGCGAAGTAGACATGCTCGAACACGCAGAACTTCGGCTGCGCGACGTCGTTCGGCAGCCGCTGCGAGGTCATGCCGCCCTTTTCGATCACGACGAGCTCGCCGGGCTCGATCTCGCGCAGCAGATCGGCTTCGATCAGATCGAACGAGCAGGTCTCCGACGACAGCACGTACGCGTCTTTGAGCCGGCCGAGCACGAGCGGCCGAAATCCGTTCGGATCGCGTGCACCGATCAACTTGCCGTCGTTGGTGAGGAGCACGAGCGAGTACGCGCCGCGCACGCGACGCAGCGCCGCGACGAGCTTGCCGACGATGTCGGGCTCCTTCGCCTTCGCCATCAGGTGAACGATGACTTCGGTGTCGCTCGAGGTCTGGAAGATCGATCCCGAGGCCTCGAGCTCCGTGCGCAGCTCGGCGGCGTTGACGAGATTGCCGTTGTGGCCGATCGAGACCGCGCCGCCGGCGTACTCGAACACGAACGGCTGGGCGTTGCGCAGCTCGGAGCTGCCCGCGGTCGAATAGCGGACGTGGCCGATCGCGATCGTACCCGGCAGCTTGGCCAGGCTCTCGCGGTTGAAGGTGTCCGAGACCAGGCCCATCGCGACGTGGCGGCGGAGCTTTCCGTCGGCAGGCTCGAGCGAAACCAGCCCGGCCGACTCCTGGCCGCGGTGCTGGAGGGCGTGCATGCCCAGATACGCGATGTTGGCCGCTTCGTCGTGGCCGTGGATGCCGAACACCCCGCACATGGGCACCCAGTTACCACGCTGTACTGATCGCGAGTAGCAAACTTGTAGATTCCGCGGGTTTGCCGTACCTTTTTCGGTGCGTGCCACGGCTTCTCTGGCGCGATGCGCAGGGCATCGAGGGTTCGCTCGACCTTACCTCGGCCGAAATCCGAGTCGGTCGGGCGATGGATTGCGCCATCCGAACCGATGACGCGATGGTGTCGCGCCATCACTCGCGCATCTATTGGAGCGGCGGCGGCTACGTGCTCGAGGATTTGCAGTCCGCGAACGGCGTCTACTTCCAAGAGCAGCGCGTGCAACAGCACATGTTCAAGCACGGCGATGCCGTGCGCTGCGGCAGCTTGTGGTTGCGCTATGTCGATGTCGGCCAGGTCGGCGCGTCGGTCGGCGGCAATGCCGCGCCCGCCAACCCGATGATGCAGCACCCCGGCATGGGCGCTGTTCCGGCGAGCGGACCGACCGGCCACGTCAATTCGGTGAACCTGCCACCGCCGGTGGATCGGCCACCCGGCGGCGCACCAAACGCTGCACCCGGCGCCGGCATGGCCGCGCTCGGCATCGCGTCGCCCGAATCCGACGCCGAGATTCGCGTGCTGCGCCGGCGCGTCGAACAGCTCCAGACCGAGCTGCGCGTCTATCGCGCGCAAAAGTTCAACGCCGAGACCGCGCGGCGCATGGAAGATCTCGAGAACGATCTTTCGATGATGGAGATCGAGCGCGACAACTTGCGAAATCGGCTCGACAAGGCCGACCGCGAGCTCGCGCTCGAGTCCGGCAGCGCGAAAGTGAAACGCGCGCTCGAGATCGCGGCGCTGACGTCGGAGACCTCCGCGTCGCTCAACGATCTGTTGTCGAGCCTGCGCATCGAGGTGATGGCGGCCGAGGGCGAGTTCGAGCAGTACGCGCACAACATCCCGCGCGCGAGCTTCGAGCTGATCCGTCAGTCGATGAAGGACGCCGCGTCGCACTGTGACGAAGCTCGCGAGCTGCTCAAGAAGCTCCGCAGCATCGCCGATTGATTTCCTGACTGGTTTCGCGTGATTACGCGACTACACTTGTCATGAGTCGATTACACTTATCGACAAATGTCCGCGGTCGAATACATTTGTATGGTGGTGGCCGCGACCGAAGCGAGTTCCGGAACAATCGTTCGACGTGCAGAAGCCCGCTCGCGGCGTCGGCGCGAAGATCTCTGGGTCGGCACGACGGCGCTGATCGCCGCGATGCTCGCGTTGCCGCTCGCGCAGACGAGCTGGCACGGTCCCGAAGTCGCCGCGTCACTCGCCGTGGCCGCGACCGCGATGCTCGCGGGGCAACGCTGGGCGATCGGCTTGGTCGCGATCGCAGAGCTCTTGCTCGCGCCGACGCTCGCGATGCACGCGCTGAGCGGATCGCTCGCGCTGTGGCCGACGCGCGGCTGCGCGCTCGTCGCGCTGTTGCTCGTGGTGCCCGGCTTGCTCGCGCACCGTCGCGCGGTCGCGGCGCTCGTGTTGCTCTCCGGCTTCACGCGAACGTCGCGCACGTGTCGCCAGCTGCGCATCGTGCTGCTCGTCGCGGCGACGCTCGCGGCGGCCGTGCCGTTGCTGTAGTGCACGTTCGTGCGCGATCTTCGTCGTAGCGCGGCCGTGCGCGTTCGCGATATTTCATCGCGCGATGACTCTGATAGCTCGCACCGCGATCGTTCTCGCCCTCGCGCTCGGCGCTGCATGCTCGAACAATTCGTCGCCGCACGGCACGCTCACCGATGCTGCGGCGCACGCCGATGCCGAGCACGGCAGCAACGCGCCGCCCGCAGATGCCGGCCCGCAGGCGATCGCGCTGCAGAACTTCGGCTCGGTGCCGACATTCCTGGCGTATCGCGCCGGCAGCGGCGCGTGGCAGACGCCGACGACGAGCGACGGCGGTCAGACCTACACGATCACGGCGCTGAACGACTTCGTGTTCGTCGCCGCGTGCATCAGCACCGACGGCACGATCTCCGAGACGCAGATCGACGCGACCGTCGGCGACTCGATGCTGTCGTTCGAGTGTTTCTCCGACGACACCGGCACTGGCTCGGCGGCGCCGGTCGTCGCGGTCACCGGCACGATGAAGCAGCCGGGCTTTGTCGCGATGAGCGCGAGCGCGTTCGGCTCGGCGGCGAACTGGTCGTTCTCGCTCGACGAGCCGCCGGATAGCGAAGTGGCACTGCAAGACCTGTTCGCCGTCGGCTCGGCGGCGATGCTGATCCAGCGCGACATCGACATCGGTAGCGGCGCGAGCTACGCGGCCGGTGCGCTCGATCTCGGCAGCGGCGCGGCGTTCGTGCCGGTCGCGATCGCGGTCACCAACATGACCAACGATGACAGCTTCGAAGGCTTCGACGAGCTCGCGACCCCGAACGAGTTCGTGACGGTCAGCGAGACCACGAGCCCGACGACGATCACGCCGACGCCGGCGTCGCTCGTCGGCAGCAAGGACTTCGAGATCTGGGATCTCAACGCCGCCGACGCGACGAGCTCGCGCCGCTACGAGACGTACGCCGGCGCGGCGAGCAGCTTCGCGATGCCCGATAGCCTCACCGGCATCACGTTCGCGACCGGCGGCGCGAGCTGGACATCGCTCGATTCGGCGTGGCAGGACGTCGGTCTCGATCTCTCGGGCGGATCCATGACGCTCTTGCACAACGCGGAGGTCATCGCCTACGCCGACTGGATCGCGTCGACGACCGCGACGAGCCTCGCGTTCGACGACTCGGCGCCGAGTTGGCAGAGCGCGTGGAGCTTCTGGAAGAGCGAGGCGTATCAGCCGAGCTTCTTGGCCGAGCAAGAGACGCAGACCTCGTACGAGAGCTCGACGGCGATCGGCGCGTCGACGTCACCCGCGTTCGCGAGCAAGCGACTTCGCGCGACGAGCGTGCGCGGCCTCGGCAAGCGCGCGATTCATCGCAATCGCCGCTAGCTTCGGCGCTACGATGTGATCGTGAAGTTGCCGAGCCTGCTCGTCGCCATCGCCGCGTGCTCGAGCAACGCCGGTCCACACGGCACGATCATCGACGGCGGCCCGCTCGCAGATGCAGCGGTCGACGCGGCGCCCGACGCGCCCGGACCGCCGACCGTCGAGCTGATGTCGTTCGGCTCGACGCCGACGTACGCGGCGTATCGCGCCGGCGGCGGCGCCTGGCAGCTCGCGACCTCGAGCGATGGCCACACGTACAAGCTCGTCGCCGACGCGGACTACGAGTTCGTCGCGGTGTGCGCGAGCATGGATGGCACGCTCGACGAGGTCGAGGTCGACGCGATGGCGAGCGACGGCGCGAACTTCTTTTCGTGTTTCAACGATGACTCGCTCGGCTCGGCGACGCCGACGATCACCGTGACCGGCACGATGAACCAACCCGGCATCGTGACGCTGTTCGAGATCGCGAGCGGCTCCGCCGCGCCGTGGATGTTCTCGCTGCAAGTCCCGCCCAGCTCGCTCCAAGATCTGTTCGCGATCGGCTCGAGCTCGATGCTGATCCGGCGCGGCGTCGCGATCGGCGCCGCCGCGACGCAGGCGATCGCGACGATCGATCTGGCGGCCGATGGCACCGCGCTCGCCACCGAGCCGATCGCGATCACCGGGCTCGGGTCCGACGATGCGATCCTGTCGCAAGTCGCGCTGTCGACGCAGTACGGGTTCGCGACGATCTCGAACGGCTCGAGCGCGACGTCGCTCGTGATGCCGCCGGCGTCGCTGCTCGCGAGCGGCGACGCGCAGCTGATCGCGCTCGACGCGTACGACGCGACGAGCGACCGCGAATTCCAGACCGAAGATCCGAGCATCACCACGTTCGCGTTGCTGCCGCGGCTCGACGGCGTCGCGTTCGCCGCCGGCTCGGCGAGCTGGACTTCGCTGCCGGCGTCGAGTCAGCGCTATCAATTCCAGCTCGCCGCGACCGGCCAGTCCACAGGGATGACTGCGTCGGTCTCGATCTCTCCGGCGTGGCTCGCGGCCACGGCCGCAACGTCGATCGGCTTCGACGACGCCGCACCGGGCTGGCAGAGCGCGTGGAGCTTCTGGACGACCGGCGCGTATCAGCCGTCGCTCGCGGCGGAGACGTCGGATGCGACGACGTTTCAGAGCACGACGGCGTACGGCAGCGGCGCCTAAGAGAACCCAGAGCTCGGTTCGGTTGATCCGCGTGCACGTGCCACGTGCTCGTCCGCCCGCTCGACGGATCTGACGAGCCACGTCGGCAACTCGGGCCCGACACGTCAACACCGGCGAGCTCCGGGTCCAGATCAGATCAGCTCAGCCACACGCGCGCGTTGCGGAACATGCGCAGCCACGGGCTCGCTTCGCCCCACTCGCGCGGATGCCACGACAGCTGGACGCTGCGAAACACGCGCTCGGGGTGCGGCATGATCGCCGTGATCCGGCCGTCGGGCGACGTCACGGCCGCGATCCCGCGCGGCGAGCCGTTCGGGTTCTGCGGATACGTCTCGGTCGCGCGGCCGTGCGCGTCGCAGAATCGCGCGGCGACGAGCCGGCTGCTCTCGAGCGCCGCGAGCTTGCCGACGTCGAGCTCGGCCCTGCCCTCGCCGTGCGCCGTCGCGATCGGCAGCCACGATCCCGCCATGCCGGCGAAGAACAGCGACGGGCTCGGTTCGATCGCGAGCATCACGACGCGCGACTCGAACCGCTCGCTGCGATTCTGCACGAACCGCGGCCACGACGCCCTCGTCGCCGGCACGAGCTCGGGCGCGAGATCCGCGATCATCTGGCAGCCGTTGCACACGCCGAGCACGAACGTGCCGCTGCGGTCGACGAGCGCTTGGATCGCGTCGCGCGCGCGCGCGTTGTAGCGGAACGTCGCCGCCCAGCCACGGCCGGCGCCGAGCACGTCGCCGAACGAGAAGCCGCCGCACGCGACCACGCCCGCGACGTCGCCGAGGTTCGCGCGCCCCGACACGAGGTCGGTCATGTGCACGTCGATCGCGTCGAAGCCGGCGCGCGTGAATGCGGCCGCCATCTCGACCTGACCGTTGACGCCTTGCTCGCGCAGGATCGCGACGCGTGGCCGTGCGCCGCGTGCCACGAACGGCGCGGCGATATCGTGGTCGGCGTCGAACGTCAGGTGCGCCGCCAGGTGCGGTGGATTCGGCAACGCACGCGCGCGCGCTTCTTCGGTCGCGCAGCTCGGATCGTCGCGGCGGCGAGCGATCTCACCGGTGACCGCCGACCAGTGCTCGCGCAGCGCCTCGCGCGGCTGATCGATGATCAGCACGCCGCCGTGCGCGACGCGGACCGCGTTGCCGTGAGTCGCGCGGCCGATCGCGTGGACGATGCAGCCGGCGTTTTCCAAGCTCGCGCGGGCGTGCGCGACGTCGCTCGCGGCGACCTCGATCACCGCGCCGAGCTCTTCGCAGAACAGCGCGCGAAACGGATCGGCGTGCACGCTCGACAGGTCGACGTCGAGCCCGAGGCCGGCGCAAAACGCCATCTCGAGCAATGTCGCGATCGCGCCGCCGTCGGAGCGATCGTGGTACGCGGCGAGCTTGCCCTGCGCGACGAGGAGCTGGATCGCGTCGTAGAAGCCGAGCAGGCGCTGCGGCTCGTCGAGATCGGCCGGCACGTCGCCGAGCTGGCCGTAGACCTGCGCGAGCGCGCTGCCGCCGAGCCGGCACTTGCCGCCGCCGAGATCGACGAGCAATAGCTCGCGGCCGTCGCCACACAGCTCGGGCGTGACCGCCTTGCGCGCGTCGTTGCATGGCCCGAACGCGGTGACCACGAGCGTGACCGGCGAGACGACCGCGCGATCGTCCCACTGCGTGCGCATCGACATCGAGTCTTTGCCGACGGGAATCGCGACGCCGAGCGCGACCGCGCACTCGCTCGCGGCGCGCACCGCCGCGTAGAGCCGCGCGTCCTCGCCGGGATGGCCGGCGGCCGCCATCCAGTTGCACGACAGCTTCACGCGCGGCAGTGGACCGATCGGCGCGGCCGCGAGATTCGTGATCGCTTCCGCGATCGCCAGGCGCGACGCCGCGGCGGCATCGAGCAGCGCGACCGGCGGGCGCTCGCCGATCGCCATCACTTCGCCGGCGAAGCCATCGAAGTCGGCGAGCGTGATCGCGCAATCGGCGACGGGAACCTGGTAGGGCCCCACCATCGAGTCGCGGCTGCACAAGCCGCCGACCGTGCGATCGCCGATCGTGACCAAGAACGTCTTGTCGGCGACGGTCGGCAGGCGCAGCACCCGACCGAGCGCGTCGGAGATCGCGGCGCCTTGCAGCGCGAGCGGAAACCGCGGCGGCTCGTCGGGCTCGGCGCGGCGATGCATGCGCGGCGGCTTGCCCAGCACGAGCTCGAGCGGAATGTCGACCGGCTTGCTGTCTCGATCCGCGACCAGCAAGTGACCGTGCGCGGTCGCGGTGCCGAGCCGTGCCCACGGCGCGCGCTCGCGCGAGCACAGCTCCGCGAAGTCGGCGAGCCGATCGGGCGCGATCGCGAGCACGTAGCGCTCCTGCGCTTCGTTGCACCACAGCTCGAGCGGCGACAGATCGGGCTCGCCGGTCGGAATCGCGCGCAGCTCGAGCTCCGCGCCGAGCCCGGCGTCGTGCACGAGCTCGGGCATCGCGTTCGACAACCCGCCGGCGCCGACGTCGTGGATCGACAAGATCGGATTCGCGCTGCCTTGCGCCCAGCAGCGATCGATCACTTCCTGGCAGCGCCGCTCGATCTCGGCGTTGTCGCGCTGCACGCTCGCGAAGTCGAGCGCCTCGGCCGACGCGCCTTGCGCGAGCGATGATGCCGCGCCACCGCCGAGGCCGATCAGAAACGCCGGCCCGCCGAGCACGACGAGCGCCGCGCCGGCCGGAATCGGCGCCTTCGCGACATCGGCCGGCCGGATCGCGCCGATGCCGCCGGCGAGCATCACCGGCTTGTGATAGCCGCGCACCACGACGTCGGGCGGCCCCAATTCGGGCAGCTCGTACGTTCGAAAGTAGCCGAGGATCGCGGGGCGGCCGAACTCGTTGTTGAACGCGGCGGCGCCGAGCGGCGCTTCGATCATGATGTCGAGCGCGGTCGCGATCCGCGCCGGCGAGCCGACCCATTCGTCGGCGGGAGGCTCCCACGGCTCCATCGCGCTGGGAATGCGCAGGTCCGACACCGTGAAGCCGACGAGCCCGGCCTTCGGTTTCGCGCCGCGGCCGGTGGCGCCTTCGTCGCGGATCTCGCCGCCCGAGCCGGTCGCCGCGCCTGGGAACGGCGAGATCGCGGTCGGATGATTGTGGGTCTCGACCTTGCCCAGGATGTGCGAGGCCTCGGCGTGCTCGCGATAGACGCCATCGCCGTCGGGGAAAAATCGCCGCGCGTGCGAGCCTTCGACCACGGCCGCGTTGTCTTTGTAGGCCGACAGCACGCCGTCGGGCGCGTTCTGCGTCGTCGTCTTGATCCACGCGAACAACGATCGATCTTGGCGTTCGCCGCCGAGCGTCCACTCGGCGTTGAAGATCTTGTGGCGGCAATGCTCGCTGTTCGCCTGCGCGAACATCATCAGCTCGACGTCGGTCGGATCGCGGCCGAGCTCGGTGTAGCGCGCGATCAAATATTCGATCTCGTCGGGCGCGAGCGCGAGGCCGAGCGCGCGCGATGCATCGGCGAGGTTGGCGAGCGCGATGTGGCCGAGCGAGCGCGGCGCGCCGGGCGGCTGGATCAACATCGCGAGCTCGGACTCGCGACCGATCACGCTCTCGGTCATCGGATCGCACAGCGCCGCTCCGATCAAGATGCCGTCGATCGCGTGGCCGCTGACGACGTACTCGCTCGCGCGCTCGATGCGCGTGATCGACGCGAGCCCGCAGACGTGCGCGATGTCGGTCGCCTTCGACGACCACGGCGACGTCGTGCCGATCCGCGGCGTGATGTAGAACGCGTCCGACTCGAGCGTCTGGACGTCGCGCGTCGCGTGCTCCGGCGCCGCCGTCGCCGGCCCGTACGTCAGCATTTGCGTCAGCTGGGCGAGCTCGGCCTCGGTCAGCTCGCGCTCGCTCGCGACCACGTGCACCCAGCGCGCGTCGATCGCCGTCACGCCGGAACACGCCTCGCGCGCCTCGAGCAGCGCGCTCGCCCGGCGGGCCGCGCTCAGCGCCGACCTGCCGGGCAAGATGATCACGCGGCACCTAACGCGGCGGCGATCCGCGGCAACGGCGGCCGTGTGTCGGCGGCGAACGCCGTGCCGGTGACGAGCTCGAAGCTCGCGATGTAGCGCCGCGCGGCTTCACAGCGGAGCTCGGCGGGCATCACCGGCGGCGGGCCGTCGCCCGACCACTTCCCCTCGCCCGCGAGCCAACGCCGCACGAACTCTTTGTCGAGGCTGCGCGGCTCTTCACCGCGCGCGAGGCGCTCTTGATAGTCCGCCGCGTACCAGTAGCGCGACGAATCCGGCGTGTGGATCTCGTCGATCACGACGATCGCTCCCGAAGGATCGAGGCCCATCTCGTACTTGGTGTCGGCGAGGATCAGGCCCTGCTTCGCCGCGTGCGCCTGCCCCGCCGCGAACAGCGACTCGGCGATCGTCGAGGCCATCTCGAAGTGCGCGGGCGTGATGCGGCCCATCGCGAGCAGCTCGGCTTTGCTCACCGAGATGTCGTGATCGCCTTTCGCGGCCTTCGTCGATGGCGTCAGGATCGGCGCCGGCAGCGGCTCGTTCTTGCGCATGCCGCCGGGCAGCGCATGGCCGCAGAACGTCCGCGCGCCTAGCTCGTAGGCTTTCCAGATCGAGGTCGACGTCACGCCGGTCAGGTACGCACGCATCACGAGCTCGACCGGCAGCGGCTCGCACTCGCGCGCGATCATGACGTTCGGATCCGGCACGCGGAGCATGTGGTTGGGCGCGATGTGCTTGGTGTGCTCGAACCAGAACGTCGCGAGCTGGTTCAGCACTTGGCCCTTGAACGGGATCGTGCCGACGACGGCGTCGAACGCGCTCAGGCGATCGGTCACGACGATCACGCGCTCGCCGCGCTCTTTGTCGATGAAGCAGTCGCGGACCTTGCCGTCGTAGCGCGGCAACGTGCGGCCGCCGATCGCGTGCCACGGCGTGCCGTCGAGCGTTTGCTTCAGCTGCGCTTCGAGCACGTCGTCGGAGATCATCGGATTCTCTCGCTCGCTACGCGGTCGCTCGCTCATCGGTTCGCTCCCAACGCGCGGTCGAGGATCGCCGGCGCGTGCCGCAGGTGATGGTCGAGATCGAAGCAGGCGTCGAGCGCTGTGACGTCGAGCCGCGAGCTGACGTCGGGATCCTTGCCGAGCAGCTCGCGGAATCGGCCCGGCTTCGCGCCGGCGAGCCCTTCGGCGGCGGCTTCGTTGATCGCCGCGAGCGCGGAGCGCTGCACCATTTCGTACGCCCGTTGGCGCGGCAAGCCGGTCTTGATCAGCGCGAGCAGCACGGCTTCGCTGAAGTAGAGCCCGCCGAAGCGCTCGAGGTTCGTGCGCATCCGCGCCGCGTGGACCACGAGGCCCTGCACGAGGCTGGTCGCGCGCGCGATCATGAAGTCGGCCAGGATCGTCGCGTCGGGCATCGCGACGCGCTCGACACTCGAGTGCGAGATATCGCGCTCGTGCCACAGCGCGACGTCTTCCATGCCGGCCTGCGCGTAGCCGCGTAGCAAGCGCGCCAGCCCGGTAAGGTTCTCGCTGAGGATCGGATTCTTCTTGTGCGGCATCGCCGAGGAGCCCTTTTGACCGGCGGCGAAGCCTTCTTCGGCCTCGCCGACCTCGGTGCGCTGCCAGTGGCGAACGCCGAGCGCGATCTGCTCGATCGCGGTGCCCAGCAGCGCGATGGCTGTCAGCACCTCGGCGTGGCGATCGCGCGCGACGATCTGCGTGGCGACCGTCTCGGGCTCGAGCCCGAGCCTGTCCAGCGCGCGGCGCTCGATTTCGGGATCCAGGTTGCCGTACACGCCGACCGCGCCGGCGATCTTGCCGACCGCGATCGCGTGGCGCGCGCGGACCAGCCGGCTCGATGCGCGCACGACCTCGGCGTTCCAGCGCGCGAACACGAGGCCGGCCGTGATCGGCTCGGCGTGGATGCCGTGCGAGCGGCCGATCATCGGCGTCGTCGCGTGCTCGTGCGCGCGGTGCGCGAGCGCGGCGGCGAGGCCCATCGTGCCGTTGATGAGCTTGTCGAGCGCGCGGCCGGTCTGGATCGCGAGCGCGGTGTCGAGCACGTCCGAGCTCGTCATGCCGAGGTGCAGCCAGCGCGCGGGCTCGCCGGCGAGCTCTTCGACGTGGGTCAGAAACGCGATGACATCGTGCCGCGTGGTCTGCTCGATCGTCAGGATCCGCTCGGCATCGAGCTTGCCCGACGCCTTGGCACGCACGGCCGCCGCGGTTCCGGCCGGCACCGTGCCCGCGTGCTCCATCGCCTCGCACACGGAGAGCTCGATCTCGAGCCAGAGCTCGAAGCGGAACCGGTCGTCCCACAGCGCGGCGAGCTCCGGACGACTGTAGCGACCGATCATGACGCGCCCTGTTTACCACGCGTAGATGCGGACGTAGGCGTGGGTGCTTCGAGCTTTTCGAGCTCGAATTCGCGCGGTCGCGCGGTCGCGCGCGCGTTCGTCCCTCCCTCGACGAGTCAGCGATGTTCACGACTTACGCGCCGCACGTTTCGGTCGTGTAGACCGTCCGCTTAATCGGACTCGGCGATGCGCGCGATCATGTGGACGTGCTTGCCGATCGCGGGCGCGGGCGCGACCCATACGACGAGCTCCATCGAAGCCGAGATCCGCGCGCGACACTCGGTCGGCCAATTCTCGCTCGCCGCGACGCGAATCGCCGCGAGCACGGCCGGTAGGTCGCGTGCGAGTGTGGTCTCGGCGAGGTTGCGACCCGCGACTTCGTGATCGCCGACGAGCCGCGCGAACGCCTGGTTCGCGATCGCGACCGCGCCATCGAACGCGATCAGGGCCTGCGCGTACGGCGACTCCTCGAACAGCTTGACCAGCATGCCGGCATTCGGGTGCTCGCGCGGCTGCACCGCGATCGGCTGGCTCTTGCGCTGTCGCCGGCCGAGGTCGAGCATGTCCATCACGTTGTTGAGCTCGTAGCGAAACGCGCTCGCGCTGGGATGACGCGCGGCCGGATCTTTCGCCATCGCGCGCGCGACCAGGCCCTCGACCGCATCGTCGAGCTGCTCGCCGCGGCGCGATGACAGCGTCGGTGCCTGCTGCTGGACGTGCGCGGTCAAGATCTCCATCACGTTGCCATCGAACGGCACGGTGTGCGTGAGCAGCACGAAGCCGAGCACGCCGAGCGCGTAGACGTCGGTCAACGGCGTGGCCGGGCCGCCTTGCGCGCGCTCGGGTGCGATGTAGTGCGGGCTGCCGCTGATGCCGTCCTCGCCGTTACCGAGCACGTGCGCGAGCCCGAAGTCGAGCAAGCGCACGACGCGCCGGCGCCGCGAGCCGTGCGTGCTGTCGACCTCGGCGGCGAGCAAGATGTTCTCGGCTTTGACGTCGCCGTGCACGATGCCGCGCTTGTGCATGCAATCGAGCGCGTCGGCGACCTGCGCCATCACATCCAACGCGCGCCGCACCGGCATCGGCCCCGCGTTCGGATCGAGCAGCGGCTCGCCGTCGACGAGCTCCATGACCATGTACGCGCCGAGCGTCGGGTCCTCACCGAAATCGACGATCGACACGATGTTCGCGTGCGTGATCTCGCTCGCGAGCTTGGCCTCGTGGTTGAACCGCTCGCGCGCGACGCCGTCGTTCGCGAACGCGGGCGAGATGACCTTGAGCGCGAACGCCTTGCCCAGGCTGACGTGGCGCACGCGATAGACCTCGCCCATCGCGCCCGCGCCGAGGTGGCCCTCCAACACATACCGCCCGCCCACGGTCTGCATCAGCCCAGCGTAACGCGTCAGCGCGCGACGAACCAGATGACGAGCGCGATGCCGCACGCGATCATGACGCAGACCGAGCCCCACACCACGAAGTCGCGCTGGCGGCGCGCGCGGGTCTCGGCCGGATCGCGCGGCGGCGCGAGATAGCCGAGCGCCTTGGCCGACGGCGGCGTGATCGAGCCGCTCGAGATTTCGGACATCGCGCGCAATTTGACGATCGGCAGCGCACGCTCGGGCGTATCGGATGGCTTGGCGTACGGCAGGCCGGGCGTCTTCTTCGAGATCGCGCGCATCGCCGGTTGCGGCTGTTGCGCCGGCAGCTTCGGCGCCGCCGGTGGCTTGCCGTCCCAGACGTTGGTTGCTTCGTCGGGGTTCGGCGTCTCGCGCAGCGTCGGTCGCTTCGAGCGATCGGTCATCTCACCGCCCCGTCGATCCGAACCCACCCGTGCCGCGTTTGGTATCGCTCAGCTCGTCGACGACCGCGAGCTCGGCGCGGGCGACCGGCGCGATCACGAGCTGCGCGATGCGCTGGCCGTTCTCGATCGTCACCGTCTCGTGGCCGTGGTTGATCACGAGCACGGCGACCGGGCCGCGATAATCGGCGTCGATCGTGCCGGGCGAGTTAACGAGCGTGATGCCGTGCTCGCGCGCGAGGCCCGAGCGCGGCCGCACCTGGCCTTCGAAGCCGGGTGGAATCTCGATCGCCAGCCCGGTCGGCACGGTCGCGCGCGTGCGCGGCGCGAGCTCGATCGACTTGTCGATCGCCGCACAAAGATCGAGCCCGGCGGCGTGCTCGCTCATGTACGCGGGCACGACCGCATCGGTCCGGAGCTTCTTGATGCGGACGAGCGGAGCCATCGGCTCACTCTACTCCGCAGCGCTCCGCTCAGATCACGAAGTTGTGCACTTCTTCGGGCGGCGGGTTGGCGTCGAGTGCCTCGCGCCGCGACAAGCGGATCTTGCCGTCGCGGTCGACCTTGATGCACTTGACGATGACTTCGTCGCCTTCAGACAGCACGTCTTCGACCGCGCGAATGCGCTCTTTCGCCACTTCGGAGATATGTAGGAGGCCGTCGGTGCCGGGCAGGATCTCGACGAACGCGCCGATCTCGACGATCTTCTTGACGATGCCGTTGTAGAACAGCCCGACCTCGGGCTCCATCGTGAGCCCCGAGATCAGGGCCTGCGCCTGCTCGATGCTCTTCGAGTCGCTCGATGCGATCGAGACGGTGCCGTTGTCGTTGATGTCGATCTGAGCCTGGGTCTGCTCCTGGATCGCGCGGATCGTCTTGCCGCCCGGGCCGATGATGTCGCGGACTTTGTCCGGCTTGATCGTCATCGTCACGATGCGCGGCGCGAACACCGACACTTCGTCGCGTGCCGCCGAGATCGCGCTGTCCATCTTCTCGATGATGTGGATCCGGCCACGCTTGGCCTGCTCGAGGGCTTCCTCGAGGATCGTGCGCGTCAATCCGTCGACTTTAATATCCATCTGCAGCGCGCAGACGCCGCGGCGGGTGCCGGTGACCTTGAAGTCCATGTCGCCGAGGTGATCTTCGTCGCCGAGGATGTCGGAGAGGATCACGTAGTCATCGCCCTCTTTCATCAGGCCCATCGCGATGCCCGCGACCGGCGCCTTGGTCGGCACGCCGGCGTCCATCAGCGCCAACGAGCCGCCGCAGACCGACGCCATCGAGCTCGAGCCGTTCGACTCGAGGATGTCGCTGACCACGCGGATCGTGTACGGAAAGTCCTCGTAGATCGGCACGATCGATTCGACCGATCGCTCGGCCAAGAAGCCGTGGCCGACTTCGCGGCGCGACTGGCCACGCAGCGGCTTGACCTCGCCCGTCGAGAACGGCGGGAAGTTGTAGTCCATGTAGAACGTGCGCTTCTTGTCGCCGAGCAGCGTGTCGAGCTTCTTCTCGTCGTACTTGGTGCCGAGCGTCACCGCGACGAGCGCCTGGGTCTCGCCGCGCGTGAACAGCGCCGAGCCGTGCGCGCGAGGCAGCACGCCGGTCTCGATCGTGATCTGGCGGATCTCGTCGGGGTTGCGGCCGTCGATGCGCTTGCGCGTCGACAGCGTATGGCCGCGCGCCCACTTCTTGTGGAGCTTGCCGAACGCGGCATCGAACGCCTTGGTGTCGCTGACGACGGCCGGGTTGAGCAGCCCTTCGCCTTGCAGCGTGGTCAGCGTGTCGGTCTTGAGGGTACCGGTCTCGGTGTAGCGCTTCTTCTTGTCTTTGATCTGCAGCGCGGCGCCGAGGCGATCCCACGCGAGCTCTTTGACGCGCGCGGCGAGCGCTTCGTTGCTCTGCGGCGGCGTGAACGGCCGCTTCTCCTTGCCGTTCGCGGCGCGCAGGCGCTCTTGCAGGTCGATCAGCGGCTGCACGGCTTGATGCGCGAACAAGAGCGCGTCGATCACGACGTCTTCCTGCAGCTCGTGCATCTCGCCCTCGACCATCATGATCGCGTCCTTGCTGGCGGCCACGACGATGTCCATGTCGGACTTCTCGCGCTCCGCAAACGTCGGGTTCGCGATGAACTGGCCGTCGATGCGGCCGATGCGGATGCCGGCGATCGGACCTGCCCACACGAGATCGGACACGGTGAGCGCCGCCGAGGCGCCCGTCATCGCGAGCACGTCGGTCGCGTTCTCTTTGTCGAACGAGACGACGTTCGCGATGATCTGCGTGTCGATGAACCAGCCCTTCGGGAACAGCGGGCGCACCGGGCGATCCATGAGGCGGCAGATCAAGATCTCCGCGTTCGTGGTGCGGCCCTCGCGGCGGAAGAAGCTGCCCGGGATTTTGCCGGACGAGTAGAACTTCTCCTGGTACTCGCAGGTCAGCGGCATGAAGTCGATGTCGCGTGGCAGCGCCGAGCCGGCCGCGGTCACGAGCACCATGGAATCGCCGCAGCGAATGACGACCGAGCCGCCGGCCTGCTTGGCCCACTTACCGGTCTCGACGATGATCTCTTTGCCGCCGACGATGGCGGATTCACGAACGTAAGGCATTGACGTGTCCTTCAGAGCAAGTCACGTCGCCGGCCCCGTGGTGACCGGCCTGCCTGAACCCTCAGTCCAACCTCTCGAACGATTTTCGAGAACCTCGACGGAACGATCAAACGGACGCGATCTTCTGGATATCCTGCGACGCTACGTGGTTGTTTCCGCGGGCGTTATGGCACAGCAGCTCCCGAAAGCCAAGGGCCGCATGGGACGCTGCTGCGACGTCGCAGGCATGCCCCGATCGCGCGCAACCACGCGAGGTTGTTAGCGGCGCAGCTGGCATCGACCGTGTAAGAAGGAGGCCGCATGGCAAGGTTTCACTCGATCTCGAACAAGGGCATGGCGATCTTCGACCGGCGCATCGAGTCGCTGATCGGCGGCGTCGAGGTCGACCTCGTCAGCGCGCCGATCGCGCCGGGCACGCACCGGCTCGAGATCGACACCAACATCGGCGGCATCGAGATCTACCTGCCGAAGTACGTCGCGTACTCGATCGACGGCGGTCCCGTGATCGGCGGCGAAGACATCCACGACGGCTTCGGCTTGTGGTCGCGCTTTGGCCGCAGCATCGCGCGGCTGTTCGGCATGAAGAAGAAGATTCCGGATCGCGCGGTCCCGAATCCGACGCCGGATCAACCGATCCGGATCGAGCTCGTGATCTACGGCGGAATCGGCGGCCTGGATATCTATCGGCTCGACGAGCCGCCGAAGCAGCTGGCTGCGCGCAACTAGCGGCGCAGGCCGAGCGTCTCGATCACCTTTTTATAGCGATCGAGATCCTTGCCCTTCAAGTAGTCGAGCAGCGCGCGGCGCTGGCCGACCATCTTGAGCAGGCCGCGCCGGCTGTGGTGATCTTTGTGGTTGTTCTTGAGGTGCTCGGTCAAGTGCGCGATGCGCTCGGACAGGAGCGCGACCTGAACTTCGGGCGACCCCGTGTCGGTGTCGTGCTGGCGGAACTTGCCAATCGTCTCTTGCTTGCGAACGGTCGAAACAGACATCACTGACTCCAGTCGCCGACGGCCGCGTGCGCCATGCACAGATGCCGTGGTCGCGGCGGACTTTGCGCGAACTGGAAGACCCGGTCAAGTCGCAAAGACGCGGTCGTAGATGACCCGTCCGTCTTCCGCGTGTGCGATCGCGAGCAACGTATTCGCCTCGTCAAACAGCTGGAATTGTTCGCTCGCCGGGACCCCGAGCTTCTCGATCGGGTGCTGCACGCCGGCGAGAATCGTTTTTACCAGCGGCTCGGCCACGGTGATGATCGGCAGCGAGAGCACGTCGGCCATGCCGATGATCCGCGACGGATCGAGCGCGTCCATGTGCTGCGCCTGATCGATCGTGAATCGCCCGCTCTTGGTGCGGCGAAGCTCGGCCAGATGCGCGCCGCAGCCGAGGTCGGCGCCGAGATCGGCGACGAGACTGCGGATATACGTCCCCTTGCTGCACGCGATCTCGAGCTTGATGCGCGGCAGCTCGAGCGCGATCAGCTCCAGCCGATCGATGCGCACGCGGCGCGGCTCGCGCTCGATCGTCTCGCCGCGGCGCGCGAGCTTGTACAGCGAGACGCCGCCCTTCTTGAGCGCCGAGTACATCGGCGGCACCTGGTCGTGCTCGCCGCGCCGGCCGGCGATCGCGCGCTCGATCCGCTCGCGCGTGATCGACTGCCAGTCGCGCGTGTCGGTCACGACGCCGGTGCGATCGAGGGTGTCGGTGGCCACGCCGAGGATCGCCTCGGCTTCATAGGCTTTGTCGTCGGCGAGCAAGTAGCCGGCGAGCTTGGTCGCCTCGCCCAGACAGATCGCGAGCACGCCGGTCGCGATCGGATCGAGCGTCCCGCCGTGGCCCGCGCGCGACGCGCCGAGTACGCGTTTGACTCGCTCGACGGCAGCCGCCGAGCTCGTGCCGGCCGGCTTGTCGAGGACGAGGATGCCGTTCACAAGCCGGTGATCCACGAGGTCAGGGTCGCGTCGCCGGTCGGATCCGTCACCTTCGTCGCCAGCGCCGGCATGTGGAGCGGCGTGCCCGGCATCGCCTCGAAGCGATCGATCAGCACCGACATGCCGGGCATGCCCGGATCGACGACGAGATTATGGCCGTCGACGACCATGTTCGTCATCTGGTTCACGGCCGAGAGATACGTCGGCGTCATCGCGGTGTCGCCGAGTGTCGCGACCTCGAGCCGGAACGACACCGTGGTCTGCGCGCCGAACACCATCGAGGTCGGGTTGTGGCAGTGGCCGCAGTTCGCGTGCAGGTAGCCGAGCGCATCGGCGGTCACGCCGGTCGCTTGCATCGGAAAGTACGGCGAGCCGCTACCGGCCGGCGGTGCGGACAACGCGCCGGCCGCGATCAGATCGGCGAGCGCGGTGTCGCCGGCGGCGGGCGTGGCTTCGTCGAGCTGGATCGCGCCGAAGCCCAAGATCCGCGTCGGCTGCAGATCGTCGTGGCAGGTCTTGCAGTCGACGCGCGATGGGATGTCGTGCATCGTGCCATCCGCGTTCGATGCGCCGTTCGGCACCGCCGTCGTGCCGTCCTCGGTCGCATTCCACTGGAACGGCACGTAGTACCAATCGTTCTCGCCGCCGGTGTTCGCGACGTGCTCGATGAAGCGCGTCTCGACGCGCACGTTGTTGCCGCTGCCGTCGAGCCCGTCGAACTCCTTCCAGAACTTCGTGCCGACCGGGAACACCCAGTGATCCATGTCGGTCGTGTCGATCGTGCCGTTCGGCGGCAGTTGATACCAGCGCAGCTTGGTCGCACCGTCGGCCCACAGCGCCCAGCGCGGCGTGTATGGGTGCACGTCGGCGCTGATCTGCGTGCACGCAGCATCGACGCACAACCCGGTATCGAACAGCGAGTCGACGCCGAATGCATCGGGCGGCGCGGCATCGCTCATCGCGTCGATTCGCGCGTCGGAGGGAGCCGCGAGGTTGTCACCGCAAGCAGCGGCGATGGCGAGGACGAACGCGAGACGCATCGGACCGAGCGTATCAACGATCTTTATCGGGCGGTGCGGCGGCCGGCATGCGCCCCGTGGTGCGGATGAATGCCGCATCGAGCGCCCGCACGACCTTCTCTTTCGTCGACACCAGATCGCCGATGATGTGGCAGCCGCCCGCGCCGGGATGGCCGCCGCCGCCGAGCCCCATGCACACCTTGCCGACGTCGAGCCGCTCGCTGCGCGATCGCATCGACACGCGCACGCCGCCGCCTTTCGCGGTCGTCAGCAGCACGCCGACCTGCACGCCGTCGGCGTTGCGCGCCCAGTTGACCATGCCCTCGATGTCTTCCCACGACGCGCGCGCGCCTTCGACCATGTCGGTCGTCACGCTGAGCACGCCGGCGCGGCCGGCGCAGTGGAGCTCGAGCGTCGATAGCACCGAGCCGAGTAGCCGTAGCTTGCCCGGGCTCGGCCGCTCTTCGAGGCTCGCCGCGATCGTCGCGGGCACGACGCCGTGGCGGATCAGCTCGGAGCCGACGTGCAGCGCCTCGGCGTTGGTGTTCGCGTGGCGAAACCCGCCGGTATCGCTGATCAGCGAGACGTAGAGCGGGACGACGGCTTCTCGCGTGAGCGGCCAGCCCTCGTGGACGGCGATGCGGTGGACGAGCACGCCGACCGCTGCCGCGCTCGCATCCCACACCGCGATGTCGCCGAACGGCCGGCCGCTCGCGTGATGATCGAGCGTGATCAACGTGCCGCAGACTTCGGGCGGCGGCAGCGCGTCGCCGAGCAGCGCGATGTCGGCGCAATCGACGACGATCGTGCAGTCGAATCGCTCGTCGAATGACATCGTGTGCACGACGTCATGGGCGAGCGGCAGCCACTTGTAGCGCCGCGCGATCGGATCGACCGAGTAGATGACCGCTTCTTTACCCGCGGCGCGAAGCAGCGATGCGAGCCCGCACATCGATCCCGTGCCGTCGCCATCGGGCCTGCGATGGCTCGTGAGCAAGATGCGCTGTGCCGAGCGCAGGACGTCGCAGGCCTTCTCGAGCGCTTCCGCGACGCTCACGTCTTCTCCGTAGGCGTAAGCGCGGGCGTCGCCGCAGGCGAATCTGCCGATTCACCGGGCGTCCGTCCCGCGGCTTTGGCCTTGAGCTCGTCCTCGCGCAAGATCTCGGCGAGCTTGTCGCGCATGTCGATCGACACGTCGCGGTGAAACCTCAGCTCGGGCGCGTGCTGCAGTCCGACGGTGCGGCCGATCGGTCCACGCAAGAAGCCCGCGGCTTTCTGCAGCCCTGCGATCGCGGCGTCGGCGACCGCATCGGAGCCGACGATCGACACGTAGACGTTCGCGACCGCGAAGTCGACGTTGGGCTCGACGCGCGTGACCGTGAGCATCTGCCCGGCGTGAACGCGCGGATCGCGCACATCCGCGGCGATCGCTTGGATCAACGCTTCGCGCAGTGCGTGGGCGACGCGCTCGCGACGCGCGTTCGCATTCGGGTTCGGCGGCTTGCCGGATTTGCTTGGACCGCGGGCCTTCATTCGAGCTCCTCGCGCCACGCGTCGGGGATCCAGCCGTCGTCGGCCATGTCGGATGTTGGCTTCGCCGCATATGCGACCGGATCGACGTCGAACGTCTCGACCCTGCGCGCGATCGCGATGATGTCGCCGGTGCCCGCGCAGGCGTCGGCAGCGACGCGCACGACGGAGTCGATCAGCTTGTTCGCCTGCGCGCGATCGTTCGACACGACGGCGCAACCGAGCTCGGCGCGCTGCCACACATCGGCATCGCCGACCTCGTTGATCGCGACGCCGAGCCGCTCGCGCGCGCGATCCTTGATGCGCCGCAGCACCATGCGCTTTTCCTTCAGCGAGTGGCTGTCGGTCAGCGCGATCGCGATCTTGGCGATGGCGACGTACATCGAGCCCACCCTACCATTGCTAGCGCTCGAGCACGAACACCGCGGTGAGCGGGTCGCTGAAGTAACCGCCGACGACCGCGTAGCCCTGCATTTGTGCGTCGGTGAGCGCGCTGTCGTTGCCGCCGACCGACAGCGTCACGGTCGTGGCGTCGTGCGTTGCCGCCGAGCCCTCGCGCGTGCCGACCACGCCGAAGGTGGTCGCGTCGACCTGGCCGAACGCGGTGATCGCGTAGCCCGATCCGGCGATCGAGCTGGTCAGCGTCGCGATCTCGGTGACGTCGCCGGTCTGCGCGACCGTGTCGTACGTCGCGGCCGCGGTGGAGTCGGCGTACGCGGCCAACACGCGCTCGGTGCCGTCGAACGCGATCGCGGTCGTCACGTAGCCGTTCGCGCTCGCCATCGCGACGTCGCTCGCGAGATCGCCGGCGCTGCCGCCGTACGAGAATTGCGCCGTCGTCGTCGCGTTCGCCGATTGCGCGGTGAGCACGTAGTCGCTCGACGTGAACGCGAGCGACGTCGCGACCTCGCCCATCGCGGCGGCTTGCGCCGAGCCCGCGGCCTCGCTGAACGCCGAGGTGAACGCCAACGTCGCCGGCGGCGCGAAGTCGAACACCAGCGCCTCGCCACCGGAGCCGACAGCGGCGGGGCTGTAGACGTCCATCGTCGACGTGAAGTCGACGCCGTTGCCGCCGACGTACTGCACGCCGGTCGTGTAGCTCGAGTACGCGCCGACCCACTTGAAGCGCGGATCCGGCGCGGCCCCACCCGCCGCACCGTCTCCGCTTGAATTCGAGCTGCCGCCACACGCGGCCGCCAACGCGACTACGACTGCGCCCCGCATCACGACGGATAGCTTACAGCTGCGCGGCTTCTTCGATCACTTCGTAGGCTTCGATCACGTCGCCGGTCTTCACTTCGTTCCAGCCGGCGACCATCACGCCACACTCGAAGCCGTGCTGGACCTCGCTGACGTCGTCTTTGAAGCGGCGCAGCGAGCCGATCTTGCCCTCGTAGACCTGCACCGCGTCGCGGATGATCCGGAGGTGGGCTTTGCGGTTGACCTTGCCCTCGGTGACCATACAGCCGGCAACCGTGCCGATCTTCGGGATCGAGAACGTGTCGCGGACGTTGAGCTTGCCCATCGCCACTTCGCGCTTGATCGGCGCGAGCAAGCCGGCCATCGCCGCCTTCACCTCGTCGAGCGCGTCGTAGATGATGTCGTAGAGCCGGATCTCGACGTCTTCTTGCTCGGCGAGCTTGCTGCTCTTGCCGGCCGGACGGACGTGGAAGCCGACGATGATCGCGTTGCCGGCCTTCGCCAAGTTGACGTCGCTCTCGGTGATGCCACCGACGCCGGCGGCGATGACCGTGACCTTGACCTTCTCGGTCGACTGCTTGACCAAGGCGGCCTTGAGCGCCTCGGCCGAGCCTTGGACGTCGGCCTTGAGGACGATCTTGAGCTCTTTCTGATCGATACCTTCCGAGATCCTCGCCATGAGGTTCTCGAGCGAGACGCGACCCGTCGAGGCCAGCTCGCGGCGGCGGAACGATTGCCGGCGGAAGTCGACGACCTGCTTGGCGACCTTGTCGTCCTCGGCCGCGTTCACCTGATCGCCGGCGTCGGGTACGCCGTCGAGGCCCAAGACCTCGATCGGCGTCGACGGGCCGGCCTCGTCGATGTTCTCGCCGCGATCATCGAGGATCGCGCGAACTTTGCCGAACGTGCGGCCGGCGACGACGATGTCGCCGACGTGCAGCGTGCCTTCCTGCACCAGCACCGTCGCCATCGGACCGCGGCTGCGATCGAGGCGAGCCTCGATCACGATGCCGGCGGCGGGCTTGTCCTTGCTCGCGCGGAGCTCGAGGACCTCGGCCGATACGGCGATCGACGCGAGCAGCTTGTCGATGTTCTCGCCCTTGAGCGCCGAGACATTGACGTAGATCGTGTCGCCGCCCCACTCCTCGGGAATCAGGCCGTGATCGGCGAGCTGCTGCTTGACGCGCTCGGGTTGCGCGTCGGGCAGATCGATCTTGTTGACGGCGACGATGATCGTGACCTTCGCGTCTTTGGCGTGATTGAGCGCCTCGACCGTTTGCGGCATGACGCCATCGTTCGCCGCGACGACGAGCACGACGATGTCGGTCGCCTGCGCGCCGCGAGCGCGCATCTCGGTGAACGCCTCGTGGCCCGGCGTGTCGAGGAACACGATATCGCCGTGACCCGGCGCCTTCACCTTGTAAGCGGCGACGTGCTGCGTGATGCCGCCCGCCTCGCCCGCTGCGACGCGCGTCTTGCGAATCGCATCGAGCAGCGAGGTCTTGCCGTGGTCGACGTGGCCCATCACGGTCACGACCGGCGCACGTGCCACCAGCTCGCCCTCGTCGTCGGCCGGCTGCGCGAACGCGTCTTCTTCGTTGAACGCGACGTTCTGCACCTCGTAGCCGAACTCGCTCGCGAGGATCTGGGCCGTATCGAAGTCGATCGACGCGTTGATCGTCACGCCGGTCATGCCCATGCCCCAGAGCTTCTTCAGCACCTCGGGTGCCTTGATGCCCATGCTGCGCGCGAGCTCCGCGACCGCGATCGTGTCCTCGATCCGGACCACGCGCTTGTGCTCGGCCGGCGTGGTGATCGTGGTCTGCTTGCCCTTCTTACCGAGGGGCAGCTTCTTGCGCATGTCGTGCGGACCGCCCGGACGACCTTGGCCCGGCCGACCGCGCTGCTGCTGTTGCTGCGCGTAGCGACCGCGGATCGGGTTGACCGGCAGCGGGCCCGGCGCCGGGCGACCGCCGAGCGGCGTGCGCTCGGTGATCTTGATACGCGGCGGCAGCGCGATGACGGTGCCGACGGCCGGGCGCGACGGATCGCGCGGCGCCGGCGACGGCGGCAGCGGAGCGGCGTCGCCGTTCGTCGGCTTGACCTCGATGTCCGTCTTCGGCTTGTCGGCCGTGCGTGCGCGTGCGCGCTCGAGCTCGAGCTCGAACTGGCTGCGCGCCGTGGCCGGCGAGCGATGCTCGATGATCGGCCCGCTGCGCTGGCCGTCGTCGCGGTGCGAGCGCACCGGCGTGATGCGCGGCGGCAGCGGCGTCGATGGCGGCGGCGGCGGTGGCTCGTGCGATTGGCGCGACGTTGCCGCGCTCGTGCCGTTGCCGGAATCCGCGTGCGCGTTGCGCGCGACGACCTGCGGACCGGCGACGATCACGCGCGAGCGACTCGCCGTGGCGACCGGCGCTTCGGCCGCTGCAACAGGCGCGGGACGCTCGACCGGACGCGCGACCGGAGTCGGCGCGATCGGAGGCGGAGTCGGCGCAGCCACGGGCGCGGGCTCGACCGGAGCGACCGCGAGCTTCGGCGTTTCGCGAACGACCTCGCGCTCGCGGTGCGGCGGCTCGACGGGCGCCGGCTTGGCTGCTGGCGCCTCGGCGTGCACGTGCGGCTCGGCCGCAGGCGCCGGTTTCGGAGCGGGCGTCGGTGCCGGCGTCGGCGCAACCGGTGCGCGCGCGACGATCGGCTCGCGAGCCGGTACATCCCGATGCGGCGGCGGCGGCGGAGTCGGCGTCGGCGCTTCGGCACGAGCGCGGCGGATCACCGGCGCAGGCGCCGCGACCACGGGAGGCGCGGGCGGCGTCGACGCGGGCTTGCCGACCACGTCGTCGCCGTCGGCGCGCTCGCCGCTCGAGCGACGCCGCAGCACGGTGCCGGTCGACAGCTTCTTGGTTTCGGCGGGCGCAACGACAGAGGCTTTTTCTTTATCGAGTGAGCGCCGGATGCGGGCGACGTCGTCGGCGTCGAGCGAAGACATGTGATTGTTCACCTCGAGGCCGAGTGCGCGGATCTTCGCGATCAGGTCCTTGTTCGGAATCCCGACCTCTTTGGCAATCTCGTAAACGCGCATCTGCTTCCGGTTATCCTTTGTTCCCTTGGGTCGCCGCTCGGCTGGACCGTGGGGCTGTTTCTACAGCTTCTGCACCCACATGGCCAGCGAGCTTTGTCGATCCCGTTCGGGGATCAACAGACGGATTGTCGTCGGTCGGTGACAGGTTCGACACGAGGCTGCGAAGCTCGATGGTTGGGATGGCTCGCCGGAACGCGCGCGAGAGCCCACCACGAGCGGCCCCGTCCAAACAGGCGGGTCGGTTATGGACATATGCGCCACGGCCGGGCACACGCCCGATCACGAGCCGCGGGCCCGCGAACGCGAGGCGCACCAGCGCGGCTTGCGCGTCGACCTGACGGCAACCCGCGCAGGTCCGCATCGGGGTATGAGCCCCCAAACTACGATCACCGCTCAGGCGGAAACCTCTGACAACCAGCTGATCGCGCGCTGGCGTAGCCGCGCGAGATCGCCCATGTCGATGCCGGTCGTGGTCGCGACCTGATCGATCGGCGTCTTGATGAGGTCTTCGGGCGAGTGAATGTTTGCCGTGTGCAGCACGCCGAGCACGTCCTCGTCGACGCCGTCGAGCTCCATCAGCTGCTGATCGCCGGACATCGCCGAGCGCCGCTCGGTCTCCTTGCGGAGATCGGCATGGCTGCGGCGGCCGCCGCCGGCGATGTACGCCTTCGCGCCATCGATCACGCGATGCGCGCTGTCTGGATTGCTGATGCCCGGCAGGCCCGTCAGCTCCTCGACGTGAGCGCGCGCGAGCTCGCCCACCGAGCGCCAGCCGAGCTTGAACAGCGTCTCGGCGACGACGTTGTCGAACTCCGGCGAGATCGCCGCGGCGATCTGCTCTTTGGCGCGGCGCTCGAGCTCGTAGATCTTCGATTCGCTGTGGATGTCGATGCGCCAGCCGGTGAGCTGCGACGCGAGCCGCACGTTCTGGCCCTTCTTGCCGATCGCGAGCGACAGCTTGTCGTCGGGCACGATCAACTCCATGCGGTGACCTTCGGCGTCGATGATCACGCGCTTGACCTCGGCGGGCGCGATCGCGTTGCACACGAAGCGAGCCGGATCGTCGTCGTACGGCACGATGTCGATCTTCTCGCCGCGCAGCTCTTGCACGACGGCCTGCACGCGGCTGCCCTTCATGCCGACACACGCGCCGACGGGGTCGACGTCGCGGTCGCGCGAGCTCACGGCGATCTTCGCGCGGGCTCCGGGCTCTCGCGCGCTGCTCTCGATGCGAACGATCTTCTCGAAGATCTCGGGCACTTCTTGCTCGAACAGCTTCTCGAGCAAGCCCTTGTGCGTGCGGCTCAGGATGACCTGCGGACCACGCGCATTGCGGTCGATGTCCAAGCAGTACGCCTTGATCGTATCGCCGACGCGATAGCTCTCGCGCGGCACCTGCTCTCGCATCGGCAGCACGGCCTCGGCTTTGCCGATGTCGACGACGAGCGCGCCGCGCTCGAACCGGCGCACGATGCCCGGGATGATCTCGCCTTTGCGGTCCTTGAACTCGTTGTAGACGTTGTCGCGCTCGGCCTCGCGGACGCGCTGGTAGATCACCTGCTTCGCGGTCTGCGCCGCGATGCGGCCGAACTTCTTCGACGCGTTCTTGAGATCGATCATCAGGCCGAACTTGTCGTCCTGCTCCTTGGCGCGGTCGTCATCCTCGGCGCGATAGAACACCTGGAACAGCAGCTCGTCGCCGAGCTCGGCTTCGAGGCCCGCGGCGTGCGCCTGCTCGGTCGTGATCTCGCGGCCTTCGATCGCGTCTTCGGGATCGTCGACGACGTTGACGATCAAGAACAGATCGACCGAGCCGGTCTCGCCGTTGAACTTCGCCTCCATCTCGCGATTCATGCCGAACGTGCGCTTGGCGGCGGTAAGAATCGCCTGCTCGAGCGCGCTGACCAGCACGGTCTTGTCGATGTTCTTGTCTCGGCCTACCTGCTCGAGAACCATATCGAGTTTGGCTTCCATAACGCTTCCTATTCGGCTCGGTGCTTGGGCTTCTGCGACGGGCGTTGGCCCGGCTTGAGATTTGGGTTGTGGGCGGCGCGCTGGCCGACGCCGGACTTGCCGTGCATGACGGCCTCCCAGTCGGGCACGAGCTTGGCTTGATCGATGTCGGCGATCGGTAGCTCGAACGTCTCGTTATCGACGTCGATCGCGACCCGATCGGCGGGCTCGCCGGTCACGCCGCGAAGCACACCCTTGAAGTTCTTGCGCTCGCCCGCCGCCAGCTGCAGCGGGATCGCGAGCTGGATCTTGGCCTCGCTGCCGACGAAGTGCGCGAAGTGTGCCGCGGTGCGGAGCGGCCGGTCGATGCCGGGCGAGCTGATCTCGAGGCTGTACGCCTGCTTGATCGGATCGTCGACGTCGAGCACCGCCGACAGCTCGCGCGACATCTCTTCGCACTCGCTCAGCGAGACCCGTTCCGTGGGGACCTCGTGGACGTCGGTGACCTGGTCGATCGGCAGATCGATCTGCACGCGCAGGGTCCAGCCGCCCTGTTCGAGCAAGAACCGCAGGTCCACCAGCTCGAGCCCGGCGTGCTGGACGACGGGCTCGACGATAGAAATCAAGCGGTTATGAAGCGGGTTTCTCGACATCAGAGACAAAAAAAGGCGGCCCGAAGGCCACCCCTACCGAGACGGTTGGAAGCTGCGGGCGTTGGTTACCACCGGGGTAGTGCCAGAGCAAGTGGTTTCACCACTACGCTGGTCGGGCGGTTTTTTCGTGTGCTAGGAACGAGATATGAGCTGGCAGCTCCCCATCGCGGCGGTCCAAATGCGTTCGGTCGGCGATCTCGCCGGCAATCTCAGCGTCGTGCGAGAGCTCGTCGGCAGGGCTGCCGCCGGCGGGGCCAAGCTGATCGTGTTGCCGGAGTGCTTCTCGTTCTTGGGCCGCGCCGAGGGCGACAAATTCGCGGCCGCCGAAGTGCTCGATGATCATCCGGCAGGGGCGCGCGGTCCGGTCATGCAGACGCTCGCCGAGCTCGCGACGAAGCACGGCGCGTGGATCATCGGCGGTGGAACTCCCGAAACCGTGCCCGGCGATCCGAAGCGCACGTACAACGCGCTCGTCGTGGTCGATCCGAGCGGCACGCTCGTCGCCAAATATCGCAAGATCCACCTGTTCGATGTCGATATCCCCGGCGGCGCGACGCTGCGCGAGAGCGACGCGACCGCGGCCGGCGACGAAGCGATCGTCGCCGACATCGCCGGCGTCAAGGTCGGCCTGTCGATCTGCTACGACCTGCGCTTTCCCGAGCTGTATCGAACGCTCGTCAAAGACCGAGGCGCCGAGGTCGTCGTGATTCCGGCCGCGTTCACGGCGCACACCGGCGCCGCGCATTGGCACGTGCTGATGCGCGCGCGCGCGATCGAAGGTCAGGTGTGGATCGTTGCCGCCGCGCAGTGGGGCAAGCACAACGACAGGCGCGAGAGCTACGGCCACTCGCTCGTCGTCGATCCGTGGGGCACGATCGTCGGCGAGCTCGCCGAAGGCGACGGCGTCGTCGCCGCGATGCTCGACGGCGAGACCGTCGCGAAGCGGCGTGCGCAGATGCCGGTCTTACGCCACGCGGTGCTGTGGTGATCCGCGCATTGTTGCTCGCCACGGTCGCGCTGGCCGGGTGCAAGCAGAACGCGGAAGGCTACAGCTGCTGGATGGGCAAGGCCTGCGAGGACTACGCGACCGACCTGCCGCTGCACGAAAAAGCGTGCAAGGCGATCGCGGCCGAGTGGGAGAAGCACGCGTGCCCGAGCGACAACGTGGTCGGCACGTGCACGACCGCGGCGCATCAAGCGCGCATCTACTACGGCGGCGCGCAAAGCGCGTACACGTCGGACTCGGCGTCGTCGGCGTGCGAGCACGAGCTGCACGGGACCTGGACGAGCGCGAAGCCGTAGCCTCGCACGAGCGATCAGCGTTGCGGGGCCGAGCCGGCCGAGCCGGCCGAGCCGACCGCGGACTTCGCCGGGCGGCGATGCTGCGCGCGCTCGACCGTCGCCTTGAGCTGCGCCTCGTCGAGGCCGCGCAGCGGGATCAGATCGCTGCCGACCGCGTTGCTGCCTGCGGCCGCCGCCGGCTGCGGCTTGGCGGCCGAGCCATCGAAGCCCATCACGAACGTCGACACGGCGTGCGAGCACGGCTTCGTCAGCACCACGAGTGCGACCAGGAGCGCGAGCGTGATCGCGATGCGAGACAGCTCGACGCCGGAAAATTTCAGGCCGCGGCCGCGCGGCAGCTTCGGCACGGGCTCGCTGTCGTGATCATCCGCCACGCGCGAGTTCTAGCACGGCGCGATTTCGATCGTCGGCGACGCTGCGCGCTCGACGTCCGCCGAGCTCGCTAGATCCGCGAGCTCGAGCTCGGCGCTGCGCCTGCCCTGCCACGTCGACACTTTGGGCACGAACGCGACGTCGATGCGCGCGCCGACCTCGACCGGACGATCGCCGAGCGAGAAGCCGATCGCGTCGCGCACGACGTGCTGATCGTCCTCGACGGTGAGCTTGAGGTGCGAGCCATCGCCGACGCGGCGCGCCGCGGTCACCGTCAAGCCGCGCGCGACCAAGATCGGCGGCGGATTTTCTTGGCCGAACGGACCGAGCCCCGAGAGCTCCTGCGCGAGCCGCTCGTCGACCTCGCCGAGCCGGACTTCGGCATCGACGTCGAGGTGCGAGCTGATCGGGCCCGAGCCTTCGGCGAGGCGCGCACACGCATCGCCGAGCGCGTCTTTGAGCGCGGCGACGGATTCGCGCGAGATCGTGAAGCCGGCCGCCGCCGCGTGACCGCCGTAGCGCTGCAGGCACGGCGCCGCGTGGGTGAGCGCCTTGTACAAGTTGACGCCGCCGGTCGTGCGCGCGGAGCCGCGGCCGATGCCGGTCGGATCGACGCCGATCACGAACGCGGGTTTCTTGTACTTGTCGACGAGCTTCGCGGCGACGATGCCGACCACACCGCTCGGCCAGCCATCGCCGGCGATCACGATCGCCGCACCCGGATCGGCATCGCCGAGCTGCGCCAACGCTTCGCCCATCACGCGGTCTTGGATCGCCCGACGCTCGGTGTTCGCAGCTTCGAGCACCGCGGCGCGCTCGTCGGCCGTGCTCGCATCTGCGAGCAACAGCGACAGCGAAGGCTCGGCGGCGCCGAGTCGGCCCGGCGCGTTGATCCTCGGCGCGAGCTTCCAGGCGACGGTGCGCGCGTCGATCTCGCGCTCGGGATCGACGCCTGCGGCGGCGAGCAGCGCGGCGACGCCCGGCCGCACGCGCGTCTGCAGCCGGCGCAAGCCGAGCGAGGTCAGGATGCGATTCTCGGCGGTGAGCGGCACCAAATCGGCGATCGTGCCAAGCGCGACGAGGTCGAGCAGCTCGCGGACATCCGGCTCGGGCCGCGTGCGGAACCATCCGCGATCGCGTAGCTCGGTCCGCACGGACGCTGCGACGTAAAACGACAGGCCGACCGACGCCATGCCGCGAAACGGAAACGTCGAGTCGGTGCGGAACGGGTTGACCAGCGCGCGCGCCGGATGCTCGGTGCCGGCGGCGGGCACCGTGTGATGGTCGACGACGATCACCTCGACGCCGAGCGCGGCCGCCGCGTAGATCGCTTCGAGATCGCTCGTGCCGCAGTCGCCGGTGATCACGAGCGAGCACGCGCGCCGTGCGAAGTCGGCGGCGGCCTCGGGCGTGAAGCCATAGCCGGCGTCGCGCCGCGCGACCGCGACCTCGACGACGCCACCGGCCGCGCGCAAGAACGACGCGAGCAGCGCCGCCGTGGTCACGCCGTCGACATCGTAGTCGCCGAACACGCCGATGCGCTCGCCGTGCTCGACCGCATTTGCGATGCGCTCCACTGCCACCGCCAAACCTGCGAGCCCCGCCGGCGGGCGCAACGCGGCGAGCCTCGGATCGATGAAGCCCTGCGCCTGGGTCGGCTCGGTCACGCCGCGCGCGACGAGACAGCGCGCCGTCGCGGGACGAACCCGCAGCGCCGACGCGAGGCGACCGACGATCCGGTCGTCGAGCGAACGCAAACGTGCTTGCACGAGCGCACGCTAGTGCGTCGCTCTGACATCGAAACGCGCGAGATCCCCGACGAAAGCGAGATCCCGGGATCGCGCCCAGCGTTCGCCGAGCGCGCGATTCACTCGGCTGCGGGCGCGTCCATGCTCGTCGAGACCGGATCGTGGACGATGCCACGACGGCGCTTCGGCGGGCCGGAGTACCAGCGGCGCGAGATGTACATGAAGATCGGCGCGGCCAAGAAGATCGACGAATACGTTCCGACGATCACGCCGATGTTCATCGCGAACGCGAAGTTCTTCACCTCGCCGGTGCCGAAGATGTTCATGATCAGCGTGGTCGCGAACACGGTCGCCGACGTCAAGATCGTCCGGACCAGCATCTCGTTGATCGAGATGTCGATGATGCGCTCGACCTTCTTGTCCTTGAGCTTCGCCTGATTCTCGCGGATGCGATCGAACACGATCACGGTGTCGTTGACCGAGTAGCCCATCACGGTGAGCAGGCCGGCGACCGACGTCAGCGAGACGTCGGTCCAGGTCACCGCGAACACGCCGATGACCATGATCGCGTCGTGGATCGTCGCGAACGCGGCGCCGGGCGCGTAGCGCACGTCGAACCGGAACGCGAGGTAGAGCATGATGAGGAAGATCGCGAACACGATCGACTTCGCGGCGTCGTCACGCAGCTTGTCGCCGGCCTTGGCGCCGACGCCGTAGCTCGACTTCACCTCGGCGGTGACGCCGGGGATCGCCTTCTCGATCGCGCGCTCGAACTCGCGGTCGAGCCCCCACATCGCGAACACTTCGTTGTACTCGCCGGTGCCTTCGTCGGGGTGCGTATACGAGAACTCGTCGCCCGAGTCCCACGGCTTGAGCTCGAGCGCGTCGGCCTGGAACACCGGCGCCGCCTCGGCGTTCGTGATCAGCTTCTTCGTGCGCACGTACAGGCGATCGCCGCCCCAGCGCGATTTCTCGAGGTCGTGATCTTTGAACTTGTCGTCGAAGTCTTTCTTCGCCTTGTCCTGCTCGCTCTCGGGCAGCGACGTGAACTTCGGCGAGCGCACGATCATGCCGTCGATGTGCGTGCCGTTGTCGTCGTCCCACGAGATGTCGGAGACGTCGAGGCCGTCTTCGGCCTTCAGCGCATCGCGAACCTTGGCCGGATCGATCTTGATCAGCTTGTTGGTCGCGTTGTCCTTGAACTGGAACGTGATCTCAGTGCCGCCCTTGAAGTCGATCGTCCAGTTCATGTACTGGCCGTGGATCTTCTTGTTGACGAACAAGCTCGCGATGCTCGCGCACATGAGCAAGATCGAGACGATCATCCAGATCTTGAACTTGGCGACGAACGCGAAGTTGTTCCCCGGCGGCAGCAAGTAGCGAAACTTGTGCTTGTGAGTCGCGGCGACGGGCTCTTTTGATTCGCTCATCGGTTTGCCCTCAGATCGAGATCGTCACGAGATGTCCCTTTTTCCTGGCTACGTTCCAGTCGAAGAGAATTCGGGTGACCCAAATGTTGGTGGTGAGGGTGGTGAACACGCCGACGAGCAGCATGACGGCGAAGCCTTTGATCGGCCCCGAGCCATATTGCAAGAGGACCCAACCCGCGGCGGCCGTGGTCAGCTGGCCATCGAGGATGGCGGAGAACGCGCGCGAGAACCCGAGGTCGATCGCGCCGCGCACGGATTTACCGAGGTTGAGCTCGTCTCGTATCCGCTCGTAGATGAGGATGTTGCCGTCGACCTCCATGCCGATCGACAGCACGATCGCGGCGATGCCGGGCAACGTGAGCGTGGCGCCGAACAGCGCCATCACGGCCAGCGTCATCAGGATGTGGAACACGACGGCGAACACCGCGATCCAACCGGACCAGCGATAGACGCCGACCATGATGATGACGACGAGCGCGATGCCGAGCTCGAAGCTCATGCGCGTCTTCACGATCGCGTCGCGGCCGAGCGTCGGGCCGACTTCGGAGTGCGACGCCTCGCGCAGCGGCGCGGGCAACGAGCCGGTCTTGAGCACGGCGACGAGATCGTCGCGCTCTTTTTCCATCCGCGTCGGATCGCTGCCGCCCATCGTGATCGACGCGCGGCCGCCGCGGATCGCGTTCTCGATCGTCGGCGCCGATTTCACCTTGTCGTCGAGGATGGTCGCGAGCCGCATGCCGACGATCTGCGCGGTCAAGTCGCCGAACAGGCGCCCGCCGTAGCGGTTGAAGTCGAGCAGCACGATCGGCCGGTTCGTGTTCGGATCGTAGCTGCCGACCGCATCGCTGATCGCCGAGCCGGTCAGGCGCACCGCGCGCTCGAGGTAATACGTGCGCCACGTGTTGTGGCGCTCTTTCGCACCGGGCTGCGGCTCGATCATCTCGAAGCCGATCTGGTGATCGTCGGGGACCTTGAATTTCGGGTCCTCGTTCGCGAGACCTTTGACGCCGAGGTCGTTATCGCCGAACAGGTAGCGCTCGATCGCTTCGCGCCCGGTGATCGACACGCGGACGGTGTCGCCGCCCATGCCGTTCATCGTCGGCGCGTGGAACACGGCGATCCAGTTCGTGCCGGTGTTTTCGTCCTTGGTCAGCTTGCCGTGCTTCTTCGCCCACGCGAGCGGCACGGTCTCTTCGCGGTCCAACGCGAACAAATAATAGTCGCTGTGGTTCGAGCCGCCGTTCTCGGCTTTGAACTGCTCGGTCTCGGCCTTGATGCCGAGCTTCTTCGCCTCGGGATCGACGGTCTCGGTCGTCGCGTTCGTGACGCGATCGAACAGGTCGCGCATGTACTTCGAGCCGATGTGGTTTCCCGACTCGGTGCAGCCCGACACCGGCGGCATGAAGCAATCGTCGACGACTTTGTTCTCGAGCTTCGCGGTGCGCGCGATCAGATCTTCGGTATCGACGATCGCCTGCGACTTCGGATCGCCGGGTAGCTCGACGATGATCGAATCGCCCTTCTCGACGACGCTCGGCTCGGCGACGCCCTTCTCGTTGATGCGATCGCGGATCGTCGCGACGGCGTTCGCGAGCGCGCTCTTCTTGATGCCGTCGGCGTAGTCCGACGACACGAGGAAGCACAGCGCGGTCTTGCCGTCGGCGGGATCGCAGTCGCGCCACTCGATCGTCTTTTCCTTCTCGTTGTAGTCGCTCGTGATCTTCGCGTGCAGCTCGGCCATGTGCGTGGCGTCGTCGAGCGTCACCGTCACGCCGCCGAGCGGGTGCGACGGCGTCTTGACCGTGCCCTTGATCTTGGCGTCGGCCATGCTCGCTTCGAGATCGCGCTTGATCTCCGACGCCTTGTCGTCGACCGCCTTATCGAGGTCGATCGTGTACTCGATGTGCTTGCCGCCCTGGAGATCGAGCCCGTAGCTGATTTGCTTCGAGAAGATCGAGTGGAACCACGACGGCAAGCTGCCGCTGGCAAAGCTCGGTGCGAGCGCGCCGACGCAGAAGACCACCAGGCCGATCAACGCGAACGTGCGCCACTTGAGGCTGCGATCCATGAAACCACCCTGTGCGAACGATGACCTAGAAAATCAAGCGGCGCTGCTGTTGGCGGCGTTCGCTGGGACTTTGCCTTCCCACTTGCCCTCGACGTATGCGCGCGGGACGCGGACGCGGACCTTTTCCTGAAGCTCGATGACGAGGATGTTGTCGTCGGAGACGCCGGTGATCTTGCCGATCATGCCGCCGCGCGTGATGACCTCATCACCCTTGCCGAGCTTGCCGAGCATCGCTTGATGCTCCTTTTGGCGCTTCGACTGCGGCCGGATCAGGATGAAGTAGAAGATCGCGAACATCACGAGCATCATCACGATCGGCGAGGCGGCGTTTGACATTTGATAGTCCTTCGGAAAACCGAGGGTTTGTACCCCTCGGGGGTAGGCAGGTCAAGCAGGCTCGCCGCTGCGCAGAATCTCGTCGCGAATCGCACGGACGTGCCGCGCGTAGTGCGTGAGGTTGTGCAGGGTTGCGAGGCGCGCGTACAGGATCTCTTTGGCGAGGTACAAGTGCCGCAGATACGCGCGCGAGTGGGTGAGGCACGTCGCGCACGGGCACTCGGGGTCGATCGGACCGAAGTCGGTCTTGTTCGCGGCGTTCGGGATGTTCACGCGCGGACCGGTGGTCGTGAACAGGTAGCCGTTGCGGGCGTTGCGGGTCGGCATCACGCAATCGAACATGTCGATGCCCGAGCTGATGCCGGTCGCGAGGTCGGTCGGCGTACCGACGCCCATCAAATAGCGCGGTCGGTTCGCCGGCAGGCGATGCGCGACTTCGTCGAGCACGCGATACGTCTCTTCGATCGATTCGCCGACCGCGAGGCCGCCCAGCGCGTAGCCGTCGAAGTCGAGCGCGGTGATCTCGGCCATGTGGCGCAGCCGGCGCTCGGTGTCGACGCCGCCCTGCACGATGCCGAAATAGGCTTGGCCATCGGCGCGCGGCTGGACGCGGCAGCGCGCGGCCCACGCGGTCGTGCGCGCGAGCGCGCGCTCGTGCACGGCGGCATCGGCGTCGCCGGGCGGGCACTGATCGAACACCATCGCGATCGTCGAGCCGAGCACGCGCTGGATCTGCATCGAGACTTCGGGGGTCAGCCGGTGCTTGCTGCCGTCGATGTGCGACTGGAAGGTCACGCCGTCGTCGTCGATCTTGTTGATCGCGGCGAGCGAGAACACCTGGAACCCACCGGAGTCGGTCAAGACCGGGCGATCCCAGGCCATGAACCTGTGGAGCCCGCCGGCGGCGCCGATCACCTCGAGCCCGGGGCGCAGATAGAGGTGGTAGGTGTTGCCCAGGATGATCCGGGCGTCGATCGGCGGGGCGCGCAGCTCGTCGGCGGTCATCGCCTTGACGGTGCCGAGCGTGCCGACCGGCATGAACACGGGGGTCAGGATGTCGCCGCGCGGGGTGTGCAAGATGCCGGCGCGGGCGTGGCCCAGGGTCGCGAGCAGCTCGAACGAGAAGCCGGGGGTGGGGAGATCGAAGCGAGCGGGCACGGGCGCGGCGTTATAGCCGATCGCCGCCCGATCGGGGCCCGATCAGGGCCCGCGCAGGCGGCTCAGGCGCGGTGGAGCAGCGTGGCGTCGCCGTAGCTGTAGAACCGGTAGCCGGCGGCGATCGCGTGGCGGTAGGCCGCGAGCACGCGCTCGGTGCCGGCGAACGCGCAGACCAGCATCAGCAGGGTCGACTCGGGGAGGTGGAAGTTGGTGATCAGGTGATCGACGGCGCGGAACGTGTGGCCGGAGCCGGGGTAGATGAAGATCTCGGTGGCGCCGGGGCCGGCGGGGACGGTGCGCGGCGCGGTGGCGGCCGCCTCGAGCGCGCGCAGCGCGGTGGTGCCGAGCGCGACGATCGGCCGGCCGGTCGCGATCAGCGCCGACGTCGCCTCGGGGATGACGTAGCGCTCGCGGTGCATGTGATGATCGCGGACGTTGGCCTCGCGGATCGGCGCGAACGTGCCCCAGCCGACGTGCAGGGTCAGGGTCGCGAGCGTGAGGCCGCGGGCGACCAGGCGCTCGGCGATCGCGGGGGTCATGTGGAGGCCGGCGGTCGGCGCGGCGACGGCGCCGGGCGCGCGGGCGAACATCGTCTGGTAGCGCTCGCGGTCAAGGGCGCGATCGGGGCGATCGATGTAGTGCGGCAGCGGGATGTGGCCGTGGGCATCGAGCAACCCGAAGCCGTCGCCCGGGGCCGCGACCGCGATCGAGCCATCGGCCGCGCGCTCGGTGAGGATCGCGAGCGTGGGGCCGCCGTCGACCACGACCTGCTGGCCGGGGCGCAGCGCGCGGCGGGCGCGGGCGAGGCAGCGCCACGCCGAGCTGCCGGCGGGAGCCGCCGTGTCGGGCTCCGGCTCGAGGAACAACAGCTCGACCGCGCCGCCCGACGGCTTGTGGCCGAGCACGCGGGCCGGGATCACCCGGGTGTCGTTGGCGATCACCACCGCCTCGGCGGGGAGCAGGTCGACCACCGCGGCGAACGTGTGATCGGTCAGCGCGCCGTCCGCGGCGACGTGGAGCAGCCGCGAGGCATCGCGCGCCGCGGTGGGCTCCTGCGCGATCCGCTCCGGCGGCAGCTCGAACGCGTAGTCGGTCGGTGCAAACAACGGCCGCACGCTAGCAGGCTGCCGGGGCAGCGGCCCGCCAGATCACCGTCATTCGCCAGTTGCGGGGACGCCAGTTGCGGGGACGCCAGTTGCGGGGACGCCGGTTGCGGGAACCTTTCATCCGCTTTGCGGACAGGAGTCGGCAGACCGGGTTTCGCAGCAAGCTGCTCGCACGCGTCGTATGCTGTCCCCATGGTGTCCGTGCTCCGGCGCGTCGCGTGGCTCGCGATCCTGATGGCCGGCGTGGCGCACGCCCAGCCGGCGTCGCGGCTGAGCGACGCCAGCGACGGGACCGAGATCGAGCTCGGGGCCGACGGCGTGGTCCACATCCGCTCGGCGCCGAGCGGGGACGTCAAGCTGGCGCCGTCGATCAAGCGCGGCGACCTGGCGCATGTCCACTACCGCGGCCAGCACTACATCGTGGCGACGATCGCGACGCCGGGGCCGCCCGGCCCGACGAGCCCCGAGGACGTCCACGAGGCGGTGGTGCTGCGCGCCGATGGCGGGCGCTGGCACGAGGTGGCGCGGGTGCCGGTCGGCGGGGTCGGGCTCGATCAGGACTACGGCGTGGTGGTCGGCGCGCTCGACGACGGCATCTTCCGCTACCAGACGCGGAGCGACGTCCGGCGCTGCGATGGCCAGCCGGCGCTGCTGTTCGCCGACAAGTTCGACGGCACGCGGTTCCGGCGTGCGAGCGCGCTGCCGTCGCTGGTGCCCGAGGGGATCCGGCAGCTGACCGCGACCCGCGACGCCGGCGCGGCGGCTCTGCCCCTGCTCTACCAGGCCCACGCCGCGTCGCACGAGGTCGGGGCCGGCGACGCCGGCGGGCTGGCGATCCCGCGCGAGCTCGACGACGGCCGGCTCGACACCCAGTGGCGCGAGGAGCTGGCGGCGAGCACCGGCGAGGGCCAGTTCTTCACGTTCGAGCCGCGGACGGCGGATGCGCGGGCCGTGCAGCTGCGGATCGTGCCCGGCAACCCGACCTCGAGCCAGGCGATGCACAGCTTCAACCGGCCGCACCGGATCGCGATCGTGGCGCGGCGGGCGATGGCGCTCGAGGCATACCGGATCGACCTGCCAGACGCCGCGACCGAGCCACTCGGCACCGCCTTCGTGGTCGATTTGCCAACGCCGATCGCGGGCTGCGTGACCGTGGTGCTCGAGTCGACCTACGGCGCGCCGCACGGCACGACGGCGATCGCCGAGCTGGAGGTCTTCTCCGAAGGCGAGCGCCGGGGCGGCGGCGAGGCGCTGCTTGCCAAGGTCGTGACCGACGGCGCCGGCGGCGCGGTCACCGCCGCGGCCACGCTCGGCCGACGCGGCGCCGCGGCCGTCACCGCGATCGAGGCTGCGCTCGCGGCGACCACGGATCCCGGGGCGCGACGCCGGCTGATCGAGGCGCTCGCCGCGATCGCCGATCCGGCGGCGGCGCCAGCGCTGGTCCACGCCGCGTCGGTCGGCTGGGTGCGCGACCGCGACCTGCTCGACGTGATCGGCGCGCTCGGCGTGCTCGGCCAGGCCCAGGCGCTCCACGATCTCGCGGCGCAGGCCGAGCTGCCGCTCGCCGCGCGGGTGGCGGCGGTCGCGGCGATGCCGGCCCCGTGGGCGCCCTCGCCAGTGGCGCCCCATCCGGCGATCCCGACGACACCGACGCCTCCGGCGGCGACTGCGCATCCGGCGACCGCGGCGCATCCGGCGACTGCGGCGCATCCGGTGACTGCGGCGCCCCCCGCAGCGCCGGCGACACCAGCGCCCTCCGCGACGCCGACCGCGACGCCAGTGACGCCGGTGCCTCCGGCAGCTGCGGCGTCCGGCGACGGGCTCGCGCTGCTGATCGATCTCGCCGGCCGCGGGCCCGCGGAGCTGCGGCGCGCGGTGACCGACCGGCTCGCCACCGCGCCGGTCGACGCGTTGCTCACCGCCGTGGCGGACCAGGCGCGCCCCGCGGCGGCGGGCGATCTGTGGCGTGCGATGACCCGCGGTGCGCACGCGGCGCCCGGCAACCGCGGGCCCGCGCTCGCGGCGATGCGGGCCGCGCTGCCCGCGGCGGCCGACTACGAGCGCCGCTATCGCCTCACCGATGGCATCGCCGCGCTTGGCGATCCGGCGGCGCTGCACGCGCTCGATGCCTGGCTCGGCGCGCTGCCGGCCGGCGCCGAGGCGGCGGCGCTGAGCCAGGTCGCGGTCGCCGGGATCGCGGCCAACCCGCGGCCCGAGGCGCTCGGCTTCGTCCTCGCTCGCGCGAAGCACCGCGATCCGGGCGTCCGGCTCGCAGCGCTGGCCGCGCTGGCGAGCGACCCGAGCGCGACCGAGCCCTCCTCAACCACCGGTTCCCCCGCTGCGAACCCCGCGAGCGCGGCGAATCCCACCGCGAACGCCGCGGCGAGCCCCACGAGCGCGGCGAATCCCGCCGCGAGCCCTGCGGTGATCGACAGCGTGCTCGGCGAGGCGCTGGCCCGGGACGCGTGGCCCGAGGTTCGCCAGCGCGCCGCGACCGCGCTCGGGGCGCGCTGCCAGCGGTCCGCGCCTGCGGCCACGCTCGGCGCCGCGGTCGATCGCGATCCGGATCTTGCGGTGCGCGGCGAGGCGCTCGGCGCGCTGGTGCAGTGCCACGCCGCCGGGGCCGCCGCCCTGCTCGCGCGGATCTGGAACGACGACAAGGCGCCGCTCACGCTACGGTCGCGCGCGGTGCTGGCCGCCGTGGCGCTCGGCGACCCGGGGCCGGCTGCGGCGCTGGTCGCGCGGTTCACGCGGTGGCGCGGCGAGGCGATCGAGAGCGGCGATGCGCTCGCGCTGGCCCAGGACGCCGCGGCATCGATCGGACGGCTCGGGCCGCCCGGTGCGGCGCGCGCGCTCAGCGATGCGCTCGACGACACCGCGTTCCCCGAGATCGTGCAAGCCGCGGCGCTCGGGCTCGGCGCCCTGGGTCCCGCCTGCCCCGCCCAGGCCCGGGCCAAGCTGGCACAGATCGCGCAATCAGACGACCAAGCGGCCGTGGCCGCCAAGCGAGCAGTCGCCCAGTGCGGCCGGTGAGCCCCATGCCCCGTCATCAATCCGATCTGATCATCCGTCTCATCGCGCTGTTCAAGCTGGTCAAGGCCGCCATGCTGATCGCCCTGGGGGTTGGCGCGCTGACCCTGCGCCACGATCACTCGTGGCTCGCGACCTGGATCCACGCGCTGGCGGCCGACCCGCACGGCAAGTACGCCACCGAGCTGCTCGCCAAGGTCAGCTCGCTCGACGCCCGCACGATGATGAGCATCGGGGTCGGCAGCCTGATCTACTCGTCGGTGTTCCTGACCGAGGGCATCGGCCTGATGCTGCGCAAGCCGTGGGCCGAGCTCCTGACGGTGATCGTCACGACGTCGTTCATCCCGCTCGAGATCTACGAGCTGGTCGAGCACCCGACCTGGGCCAAGGTCGCCGTGATCGCCGTCAACGTCGCCGTCGTCCCCTACCTGCTGTGGCGCCTGCGCCGCGACGGCCACTGGCCGTTCCACCGCCGCGGCGCGCTCGGAACCCGATGACCGAGACCGACCCACGCCGCGCGTACCCATCGCCGCGATTGTTCCAGCGCATCGGCGAGTATGCGCTCGCGATGCAGTAGACGAAGTTGCGGCGGCGTCGGCCGAGCCCGCCGCGTTCAAAAAGTCTTCTCCGCGCGCTCGGCCGAGCCCGCTCGCGTGGAAAAGTCTTCTCCGCGCGCTCGACCGAGCTCGCCGCGTGGAAAAAGTCTTCTCCGCGCGCTCGGCCGAGCCCATGTGGGGCATAAAGTCTCGTCCGCGGCGTCAACCGAGGGCCGCTGCCGCGAGAAACATGTCGTAGTGGATCGCGTCGGGTCGCCCAACGGGCGGCAGGCGACGTGACCCACCTATGAAGCAGCCAGCTCGGGGGCGGCCAGCGAAGAAGCACGTGATCCTGTTTCTGGCGGCGAACCCGCTCGACACCGATCGCGTGGCCCTCGACCGTGAGGCGCGCGCGATCCGGCTCGAGCTGAAGCGCAGCGGCTACCGGGATCGGTTCGAGTTCGTGATCTGGTCCGCGGCCGAGCCGCTCGATCTGCAGCGGGCGCTGCGCGAGCAGCCGCCCACGATCGTTCACTTCAGCGGGCACGGCGCGCGGCTGGCCGGCGCTGCGGGCCACACGCCAGGTCGCGATGTGGTCGTCGACGGGGCCCCGGACGGGGGCGCGCCCGGCGGCCTGGTGTTCGTCGGTGCGGACGGGCGGGGCCAGGTCGTGACGCCGGCGGCGTTCGGGCAGACGCTCGCCGCGGCGGGCGCGCACGTCCGGCTCGTCGTGTTGAACGCGTGTTTCACCGCGCCGATGGCACAGGCCCTCGCGGCGCACATCGATTGTGTCGTCGGGATGACCGGCGCGATCCACGACGACGCGGCGCGGATCTTTTCGATCGGGTTGTACGGCGCGCTGGGCGAGCAGGCATCGGTCGCGGCGGCGTTCGCGGGCGGGAGGGCGGCGATCAACCTGGAGGGACTGGCCGACGCCGATCAGCCCCGGCTCGTGGTGCGCAACGGGTTTGACGCGACCGGGCTCGTCCTGGCGGCGACGGAGCCGTCCCTGCTCGTCGACGTCCCGTGCCCGTACCCGGGCATGCGGCCGTTTTCCGCCGACGACACCGAGCGGTTCCACGGGCGCGAGCGCGAGATCCTCGAGCTGATCGGCCGGCTGCGGGCCGGCGAGCGCGAGATCTTCGTGATCGGTCCCTCGGGTTCGGGGAAGTCGTCGCTGGTGACGGCCGGGGTCCTGCCGCGGCTGGCCCGCGGCGTGTCCGGGTTGGGGCCGTGTGTGGTGCGCCAGTTGCGGCCCGGCGAGCAGCCGGTGGCGCGGCTGGGCGAGGCCCTCGAGGTGGCCGACGGCGGACCGCTGGTCGTGTCGGACCGGGTGGCGGCATCGCTCGCGCATCGCGGCGCGGGGGCCTTGCTACTGGTCGTGGTCGACCAGCTCGAGGAGCTGTTCACGCTGGCCAGCGCCGCCGAGCGCGCCGGATTTCTCGAGGCGCTGGGCGCGCTGCGTGCCGAGCGCCGCTGTGCGGTGGTGTTCACGCTGCGGGCGGACTTCTTCGGCGCGCTGATGGAGAGCGAGCTGTGGGCCGAGCGGCGCGGCAAGCTGTCGCGCATCGAGGTGAGCCCGCTGCGCGGCGAGGCGCTGTACGAGGTCATCGCGGCGCCGGCGCGCGCCGTGGGCGTGACCGTCGAGCCGGAGCTGATCGTGCAACTTATCGCCGATGCGGCGTCCGAGCCGGGCATCCTGCCGCTCCTGCAGGAGACGATGGTGCAGCTGTGGGATGCACGCCCGGACCAGACGCTCACGCTGGCGGACTACCAGGCGCTGGGCGATGCGGAGCGCAGCGGGCTGTCGGTCGCGCTCGCGCGCCGGGCCGAGGCCACGCTGCGCCGGCTGAGCACCGCACAGACCGACATCGCGCGGCGGATCCTGCTCCGGCTGATCAGCTTCGGCGAGGGACGCTCGGACACGCGGCGGCAGCAGTCGCGCGCGCAGCTGCGCTCCGCCGGCGACGACGCGGGGGAGCTTGGGTTCGTCGTGCAGGCGATGGTCGAGGATCGGCTGCTGACGGTCGATGACGACGACGCGGGGGAGCCTCGGGTCGACCTCTCGCACGAAGCGCTGATCACCGCGTG
>DATBAS010000070.1:0-12052 GCA_036271395.1 Kofleriaceae bacterium | reverse complement strand
TCGGGGAAATATCTCTTTGCGCTGAATACTCCCGATAACCGACTCGAGATCTTCCGCGTCGCCGGCAAGCAACTCGTGCCCGTCGGCTCGGTCGGCGTTGGGCTCGAGCCGGTCGCGTTGGCAGCGCGATCCGACAACGAGGTGTGGGTCGTCAATCATCTCTCGGACTCGGTGTCGATCGTGAAGCTCGAAGCCGATGGCGTGATCGCGACGGTGTCGCGCACGTTGCTCGTCGGCGACGAACCGCGCGACATCGTGTTCGCCGGCCCTGGGCAGACCCGCGCGTTCATCACGACCGCGCATCGCGGCCAGAATACCGGTGATGCGTACGACCAACAGACCGCCGGCGTTGGTCGCTGCGACGTCTGGGTGTTCGATGCGAATAACCTCGGTGCCGCCGCCGGTGGCCAGCGCCTGACGAAGCTGACGTTCTTCGCCGACACGCCGCGTGCACTCGCGGCATCGGCCGATGGCGCCACCGTTTACGCCGCGTCGTTTCTGTCCGGAAACCAGACGACCACGGTCTCGGTCTACGCGGTGCAGACCATGTACCCCAACGGCATGCCGGGTCCGGCCACGATCGATCTCGGAAACCAGATCATTCCGCAGCCGCCCACGGGGCTCGTCGTCAAGTACCAAGGCGGCCACTGGGTCGACGCGTACGGCACCGTGTTCGATCCGTTCGTGAAGGTGAACCTTCCCGACAACGACGTCTTCGCGATCGACGCGACCGCGAGCCCGCCGGCCGCCAAGACCAGCTACGCCCATGTCGGCACGACGTTGTTCAACCTGGCGGTCAATCCGAAGAGCGGCAAAGTCTACGTGACCAACATCGACGCGCACAATGAAGTGCGCTTCGAAGGGCATACGGCGGGATTCTCGAGCGTGGTCGGCCGCATCGCGGATAGCCAGATCACGGTCATCGATCCGGCGAGCGGAACCGTGTCGCCGCACGATCTCAATCCGCACGTCGACTTTTCGCAGCCGGGCAACCCGGCCGAGAAGGCGTTGTCGGTGGCGTTCCCGGAAGACGTCACGGTCTCGCACGACGGCAAGACGATGTACGTCGTCGCACAGGGCTCGCAGAAGCTGGCGATCTACAACACCGCCGATGTCGAAGCCGGCGCGATGACGCCGTCGCTCGCGAACCAAGTGGTGCTCTCGGGCGGCGGCCCGACCGGGCTTGCCGTCGACGATTCGAGCGGCCTCGCATACGTGCTGACCCGCTTTGACGATGCGATCTCGATCGTCGACGTGCATCGCCGCCGCGAGATCGGCAAGGTCCAGCTGTTCGATCCGGAGCCCGCGAGCGTGACGAATGGCCGCAAGTATCTCTACGACGCGAACCTGACGTCCCAGCACGGCACGACCGCGTGCGCGAGCTGCCACATCGGTGGTGACAAGGACGACCTCGCGTGGGACCTCGGCAATCCGGGCAACATCCCGCTGTCGATCACTCACCTCGGCGACGTGTTCACGATCGATCCGAACGTGATCGGTGCGCTGCTTCCGGAGTTCGCGCCGATCTTCATCGCGAACCAGCCGCTCAAAGGCCCGATGACCACGCAATCGCTGCGCGGCATGGACAACCACGGCGCGATGCACTGGCGCGGTGACCGCAACGGCGCCGTGCAACAGGACGGCACACCCGACATCGATCCGAACACCGGCGAGCCGATCGTGTCGGCGCAACCCGACAGCGGCATCTTCAACGAGGTGCTCGCGTTCACGTCGTTCGACGTCGCGTTCCCGGGGCTGGTCGGCGCCGCCGACGAGCTGTCGTCCGACGACATGCTCGACTTCGCGACGTTCATGTTGCAGGCGACGTATCCGCCCAACCCGAACCGCAACCTCGACAACTCGCTCACGCCCGAGCAGCAGGTCGGCGCGCAGTTCTTCCTCAACCACGCGACGCTGCCCGACGGCTCGACTGCAGAGCTGCCGTCGGATCGATTCCATAACTGCGAGGGCTGCCACACGCTCGATCCGACCGCGAACGCGGCGACATCGAAGCACCCCGGCTTCTTCGGCACCGACGGCAAGTTGTCGTTCGAGTTCGAGACGCAGGTGTTCAAGGTCCCGCATCTGCGCAACCTCTACACGAAGGTCGGCATGTTCGGCAGCTCGCCGGATACGCTCAACCCCGGCACGATCATCCTGCAGCCCGGTCCGGCGACCGATCAGATCCGCGGCTTCGGCTTCTTGCACGATGGTTCGATCGGCCAGCTCGAGCACTTCTTCACCGGCCAGGTGTTCATGCAATCGGACGTACCCGTCACGCTGCTCTCGGGCCAGACCGTGCCGGCGAACCCGTACGGCATTCCATTCGTCGATCCCAATCAGCTCGCGCTCGGCAACGTCGTGTTGAACGGCGACGGTGGCTTCGCGTTGCGTCATGCGATCGTGAACTACGTGCTCGCGTTCGACTCGAACGAAGCGCCGATCGTCGGCCAGCAGATCACGCTTACCTCGGGCAATGCGGCCACTGCAGGCCTGCGCGTCGATCTGCTCGAGGCGCGCGCGACCGCGGGCGAGTGCGATCTGACCGCGAAGACCACGTCGGTGCTCGGCCAGGACACCGGCTTCTTGTACGGCGCGCACGGCTTTCAGTCCGCGTCGAGCGTTTCACCGCCGCTGAGCGACAAGCTGCTGCGCACGTTGGTCGCGGTCGGCTTGATGCCACCGGTCACGTTCACGTGCGTGCCGGTCGGTGAGGGCGCGCGCGTCGCGATCGACCGCGACGGCGATGGCTGGGCGGATCTCGACGAGATCGCCGCGCACAAGGACCCGCGCGATCCGAACAGCCATCCCTGATCAGGACAGCACGCCGGGGTACTTCGCGGCCATCTCCGCGTCGACGTTCGCGTGAATCGCCTGATACTTGGCGTGATCGCGGACCGCGTTGCGCGCGAAGAAGTAGCCGTAGTACGTGCCGAGGTCCGTCCAGTCGGTGATCGTGAGCCCGCACGCCGCGAGCGCTGCGACCGGATCGCCGCCGGTGATGCCGGCCGCTTTTTGCTCGAGCATGATCTCGTAGTAGCGCTCGTACGGCATCGGCGGCTCGAGCGCGAGCTCGCGGTTCTCGGCGCGCGCGGCCGTGGCCTCGCGTGCGTACGCGCCGTACGCGCCGGTCGAGGCGGCTTGGAATGCCTTGCCGTAGACCTGCGCGATCGCGAACGTCGTGTCCTTTGCCATCCGGGCGTTCCATTCGTCGCTCGCGCGTTTCCACCGCGGTTCGGCGATGCCGGCGCCGTTCAGCAAGTCCTCGGGCGATCGACCGCCGATGATCGCCGCGTTGATCGCGGCCCACTGCTCGAGGCCGATGCCTTCCACCGGCGCGAACCCGCCGGCTGCTTGCATCGTCGCCACCTGGTTGGTCATCTGCTGCGTCATCTGCGCGCTGCGCCAGTTGATCTCGCGCTGGCCGACCTCGTCGTACGAGCCGTACTTGGCCGCGAGCACCGCGTAGACCGACGCCTTCACCGCGCGCCAGTGACCGCGATCGCGAATGCCGTAGCGCGCGCAGATCTCCGCGCGCGATTGGTCGGTGCCGCCGTACTGACCTTCCGATTCCATGTGAAGCACGGCGTTGAAGAACGCGGCTTCATCGTTTGGGTCGAAGCCGGCGACATCCGGCTCCTCGCGTTGCGGCGGTGGTGGCGGCTGCGGCGGCTGCACGGCCGACTGCTGGTGCGCGGGAACGAACCCTTCTGCCATCTGCTTTACTTTGTCGAACAAGCCCATGGCCGGCGCATACGCAACATCTGCGCCCCGCGTAACTCCGCGACCACACGCGCCGCACCACCACGCATCAGGCAACAAGTTGCGTGATCGCGCAGCTACGGCTCGATGTACTTCCAGATCCCGGTCGACCATGCCGTGCCGACGAAGATCGCGTGCTGCGAGTCGTTGGTGACCGCGATGTGATTCGCGCCGATGTTCAGCGCGTCGGGTACGCCGGGCATCGTCCAGGTTTCGGTTGCGGGTAGCGAGGTCGTGCTGAATGACGCGCCGAGGTCGCACGCGGCGCATGCCCAGCCCCACATCGCGTATGCGTTGGTCTGCGTTCCCCACGCGATCGAGTAGGCGCCGTCCAGCACCTGGTGAAATGTCGCGCCGAGATCGTCGCTGCGAAACACGCCTTGCCCGGCCGAGCCCGAAATCCCGGGCACGAGCAGCGTCTGGCCGCTCTGAAAGATCTGCGCGTTGCCGTGCGCGTGCTGGAGCCCGCTGACGCCCGAAGGGATCGTCCACGACCCGCCGCCGTCGGTCGTGACCGCGACGCTGCCGCCGTCCTGCGCGATCGCGATCCACGACGTGCGCGTGGTCGCCGCGCTGCCGGTATCGAGGAAGAACGGATACCAAGAGATGCCGCCGGCGGGAAAGCTCGTGCTCGCGAGCATGTTCCACGTCGCGCCGCCGTCGATCGATTCGACGATGCCGTCGGCTTCGTGGAGTCCGCTGATCAAATGTTGATCGTCGTACGGGTCGACCTCGAGCGAGTACAGCTCGGCCGGCAGCTGGTTCGGCAACATCGCGAACGTCACGCCGCCATCGGTCGACTTGTACAGCACGTTCTCGCCAGCGATCAGCACGGTCGCGTCGGGGGACGTGCCGATGACTGCGACGACGAGGCCCATCGGCACGTACGGAATCTCGGTGTTCGTCTGCGTCCAGCTGGTTCCGTAGTCGGTCGACTTCCACACGCCGGAGCCGCCGCCGGCGACGTAGAGATCGCTCGGGCGCGCCGGATCGCCGACGACCGGGCCGGGTCCGTATTGCGGAATCGTCATCGCCGCCGGCGTGACGTCGAACCATGCGCCGGGTGTGCACGTACCCGCGGCGATGCACGGATCGGGTGCACCGACGATCGCGTCGTTCGCCGTGCCCGAGGCGCCGTCGTGGCCACAGCCGATCACGGCGAGCAAGACGGCCAATCGCTGCATCGCGGCGACTCGATGCAGCTCTCGCGCCGATCGAGCCCAGGTGTAGGCGCGAAATCGCGGGCATCGTCTGCGGGTGCTCGCCCCCAACGCGGGGTGTCGCCCCCAGCTATGCGAGCTGCGCTGCCATCTTCGCGACGACGGTATTCAGCGCCTTCGTCGGCCGGATCATGACCTTGAATTCGACGATCTGGCCGGCGTCGTTCCACCGGATCAGATCGACGCCGTTGACGTTCACGCCGTCGAGCGCGACCTCGAACTGCAGCACCGCCGAGCGGTCGCCGAGCCACTCGTCGGTGTAGCGAAAGCCGGCGTTGCCGAGCACGGCGAGCGCTGCGACCAGGTACTTGGCGACCAGCGACTTGCCTGGCTGCGCCGCGTGCACGGCGGGCGACCAGAACACGGCGTCGTCGGCGAGCAACTCGTCGAGGATGCGCGGGTCTCGCGACGTGATGAACTGGTGCCAGCGTGCGATCGGCTGCATCGGCGCATGTTCGCATGCGACAGCGTGCGACACGCGAATACTGCAATGTCGCATCTGGCGCTCACCGCCGACGAGCCAGATGCTCCGCCGATGACCACGTCTCGCGCACTCGCGCTTGTCAGCTCCGCCGCGCTCGCCGCGTGCGGCGGCTCGCCGTCGGCGACCACCACCACCACGACCACGACCACGGCATCGACAACGCCGACGACGCCGACCGCGCCGCCGGCGCCGCCGAAACCGCCGGAGCTGCGGTTGCCGAAAGTCGCGACGCCGACGCACGAGCAGGTCGAGCTGACGATCGATCCGAACATCGAAGACTTCAACGGCCGGATCACGACGCAGCTCCACGTCGACAAGCCGATCACGACGCTGTGGCTGAACGCGAGCGAGATCACCGTCGACGACGCGGTGATGACGATCAACGGCCAGGCCGTGAAGGCAACGGCGCTGCCGCCGGTGAAGAACTATCTCGGTCTCACGTTCGAGCACGAGCTGCCGATCGGCGATGCGACGCTGGCGATCGCCTATCGCGGCAAGATGCATCGCGACGACGGCGATGGCATCTACACGGCGAAGTCCGGCGACGATTGGTACGCGTTCACGCAGTTCGAATCGACCGATGCGCGCCAAGCGTTCCCATGTTTCGACGAGCCTTCCTACAAGATCCCGTGGCAGCTCACGATCCACACCAAGGCGCCGCTCGTCGTGGTGTCGAACACGCCGGTCGACAAAGAGACGCCCGAAGCGAACGGGATGAAGTCGGTCAAGTTCGTCGAGACGCTGCCGCTGCCGAGCTACTTGATCGCGTTTGCGGTCGGCCCGTTCGAAACGGTCGACGCCGGCAAGACGCGCGCGGGCGGACCGATTCGCATCGTCGTGCCGAAGGGGCACACGGCGGACGTCGCGTATCCGGCGAAGTCGACCAAGCGCATCCTCGATGCGCTCGAGGATTATTTCGGCTCGCCGTATCCGTACCCGAAGCTCGACGCGCTCGCCGTGTCGGTGTTCAACGCGGGCGCGATGGAGAACCCGGGCCTGATCACGTATCGCGAATCGATCATCATGACCAAGCCCGAGGAGATGACGCGGGCGAAGCAGGAGCTCTACGCGACCATCGCGGCGCACGAGATGGCACACCAATGGTTCGGCGACAAGGTCACGATGGCGTGGTGGGATGACACGTGGCTCAACGAATCGTTCGCGAGCTGGATGGAGTCCAAGCTGATCGTGCAGCTCGAGCCGACGTGGGATGAAGACGTCGCCGAGGTCCAGGCGAAGTCGGGCGTGATGGGCAACGACAGCCTCGATACGGCGCGCGTGATCCGCCAGCCGATCGAGACGGCGAGCGACATCGTCAACGCGTTCGACGGCATCACGTACGAAAAAGGCGAGGCCGTGCTGACGATGATCGAGCGCGCGATGACGCCCGAGGTGTTTCAAAAAGGCGTGCGCGCATACATCGCGAAGCACGCGTTCAAGAACGCGACCTACGATGACTTCGTCGGCGCGATGACCGAAGCCGCCGGCAAGGACGAAAAGCCGCTGTTCGATTCCTTCGTGCTGCAGTCGGGTGTGCCGCTGATCTCGGTCAAGCTCGATTGCACGAACGCCGCGGCTCCGAAGCTCGCGCTCGCGCAGCGCCGCTACGTGCCGACGGGCTCGAAGGTCGATCCGAAGCGCACGTGGACCGTGCCGGTGTGCGTGCGCTGGGGCGGCAAGGGCGGTTCGGGCCGCGATTGCACGACGCTGAACCAGCCGACCGGCGAGCTCGCGCTGTCGGCGAAGAGCTGCCCGGCGTGGGTGCTGCCGAACGAAGGCGAGCTCGGCTACTACCGGTTCTTGCCCGAGGGCGATCTGCTGACCCACCTCGATGCGAACACGAAGTCGCTCACGCTCGCCGAGCGCGTCGGCTTGGTCAGCGACGTCCAGGCGCTGGTGACCAGCGGCGACGTACAGACGTCGGTCGCGCTGCAGCTCGTGCAAGAGCTCGCGAAGGACAAGAATCGCCACATCGTCGATGCGTCGATCGGCATCGTCGCGGGGCTCGACGAGCTGGTCAGCGACAAGCTGCGCCCGAACTATCAGCGGTTCATTCGCAAGCTGTATCAGCAGCGCGCGCACGAGCTCGGCTGGGCGGCGAAACCAGGTGAAGAGCAAAACACGAAGGAGCTGCGGCCGTCGCTGGTCGGGCTCGTCGCCGGCCGCGGCGAAGACAAAGACCTCGTCAAGCAAGCCAGCGAGCTCGCCAACAAGTGGCTCGACGATCACAAAGCGGTGCAGCCGGAGATGGTCGCTACGGTGTTGTTTACCGCCGCGCGCTACGGCGATCAAAAGCTGTTCGATCGTCTGTATGCCGCAGCGAAGCAGGCGAAAGACCGGCCGGATCGCGTGCGGCTGCTCGCGGCGATGGGTGCGTTCTACGATCCGAAGATTCAAGCGCAGGCGCTGCAGATCATGCTCACCAACGAGTTCGAGCTGCGCGAAGGTCTGGCATTGATGGAGGCGGGGTTCCAGGATCCGAAGACGCGGCAATCGACGTTCGCGCTGGTCGAGCAGCACTTCGACGAGCTGATGAATCGGTTGCCCGCGCAGTTCAAGCCGTTCATGGCGCAGCTCGCCGCGATTCCGTGCGATGCGAGCAAGAAGGCCGAGGTCTCCGCGTTCTTCACGCCGAAGTTCGCGACCATCGACGGCGGGCCGCGTGCGCTCGCGCAAGCGCTCGAAGAGAACGACCTGTGCTCGGCGCAAAAGCAGGCGCAGATTCCCGGCGTCGAGGCGTTCCTGAAGGCGCAGTGACCCGCGCGTCGTGACGCTGCGCGAGCTCGCGAAGTAATCAGCGCGCGCGGAGATGAGCGTCGAGGGCACGCGCGCAGTCGCGGCCCTCGGCGATCGCCCACACGACGAGCGACGCGCCGCGATGTGCATCGCCCGCGCAGAACACGCCGGTCGCGGTCGTCGCGAACGCGCCATCGACGAGCACGTTGCCGCGACCGTCGAGCGCCACGCCGAGCTGCGTGACCGAGCCGCGCGCATCGGCGCCGGCGAAGCCGAGCGCGAGGATCGCGAGGTCGACGTCGATGCGCACCGGCTCGTTGTCGTCGCGCACGCCTTCGAGCGCGATCAATCGGCCGGTGTCGTCGACGAAGCGCGTCGTCCGAAACGCGAACCGTCGCTCGCCGCCTTCTTCTTGCGAGCTCGACGTGCGGAACACGAGCGGCCACGCGGGCCACGCGTTGGTCGCGGCGCGCTGCTCGGGCGGTGCCGGCATCAGCTCGACCTGCATCACGCTCGCGGCGCCCTGGCGCAATGCGGTGCCGAGGCAATCCGAGCCGGTGTCGCCGCCGCCGAGGATGACGACGCGTTTGCCGCGCGCGTCGATCGCCGAGCCGACGCCGTGTTGCGCGCGCAAGTAGTCCATCGCCTGCACGACGCCGGCGAGCTCGCGGCCCGGCACGTCGAGCTCGCGCGGCCGTTCGGCGCCGATCGCGATCACGACCGCGTCGTGACGCACGCGCAGCTCGCGCCAATCATCGATGCGCGTGTTGCAGCGCAGCTCGATGCCCTCGGCTTGCATGATCGCGAGCCGGCGATCGACGACGCGCTTGTCGAGCTTGAAGTCGGGAATGCCGATACGGAGCAGGCCACCGGCGTGCGCCGCGGCTTCGAACACGGTGACGGTATGGCCGGCGCGATTGAGCGCGGCGGCGGCGGCGAGCCCGGCCGGGCCGGAACCGACGATCGCGACGCGCTTGCCGGTGCGCACGGCCGGCGGCCGCGGTGCGATCCAACCTTCTGCGAACGCGCGCTCGGCGATCGCGCGCTCGAGCGACTCGATCGTGACGGCGGCGCCGTCGATCGCGAGCACGCACGCGGCTTCACAGGGCGCCGGGCACACGCGGCCGGTGAATTCCGGAAACTCGTTCGTGGTGTGTAGCCAGCGCGCGGCCTCGCGCCAGTCGTCGCGCGCCACCGCATCGGCGAAGTCGGGGATCGGATTGCCGAGCGGGCAGCCGTGCGTGCAAAACGGCACGCCGCAATCCATGCAGCGGCCCGCTTGCTCGCGCGTCGCAGCCGGCTCGGCGTCGTGCTCGACCTCGTGCCAATCGAGCACGCGCAGCGCGATCACGCGGCGATGTGGCGCGGCACGCGCCGTCGTCAGAAAGCCGTCGACTTTGCCCATGTCGATTCCTCGCGCGTGGCGGCCTTGGCGCGGCCGATCGGCGCGACGCGCACGAAGCGCTTCAGTGCCGCATCCCAGTGATCGAGCACGTGCCGGCCGCGCGCACTGCCGGTGCGGAGCACGTGCTCGGCGACGAGCTTGCGCACGAGCTCGCGATCGCGATCGTCGAGCGCGGCGAGCTCGACCATGCCGGCGTTGATCTGCGCGGCCGGCGCGTCGAGCACGTACGCGACGCCGCCGCTCATGCCGGCCGCGAAGTTGCGGCCGATCGCGCCGAGCACGACCACGGCGCCGCCGGTCATGTACTCGCAGCCGTGATCGCCGACGCCTTCGACGACCACGCGCGCGCCCGAGTTGCGGACCGCGAACCGCTCGCCGGCCAGCCCGTTGACGAACAGCTCGCCGCCGGTCGCGCCGTAGAGCACGACGTTGCCGACGATCACGTTGTCCTCGGCGGCGAAGCGCGCGCTCGGCGGCGGGCGCACGATGATGCGGCCGCCGGCCATGCCCTTGCCGACGTAGTCGTTCGCCTCGCCGACGAGCTCGAGCTCGACGCCCGGCGCGAGAAAGGCGCCGAAGCTCTGGCCCGCCGAGCCGACGAAGCACACCGCGAGCGAACCGTCGGGCAGGCCGGCGTCGCCGTGGCGCCGCGCGATCTCGCCGGAGACGAGGGCGCCGGCCGCGCGATCGCGATTGGCGATCGGCGCTTCGTGGCGCGCGGGCAGCGCGTCGAGCAGCGGAAGCAGCGCGCGATCGACGTGCGTGTCGAGTGGCCACGGCTGCGCGCGGGCGAACCTGCGCGGCACGTGGGCGGGCGCGACCGGCGGCGCGAGCAGCGCGGTGAGATCGAGGCGCGCTTTGACGTGATGGCGCTTGCGCGCGCTGAGTCGATCGACGCGGCCGATGATCTCGTCGAGCGTACGCGCGCCGAGCCGGGCGAGGTGCTCGCGCACGCGCTCGGCGACGAACGTGAAGTACGCGACGACGTCCTCGGGCGTGCCGGTGAATCGCGCACGCAGCGCCGGATCCTGCGTCGCGATGCCGACCGAGCACATGTTCGAGTGGCACTTGCGCAACATCACGCAGCCGGTCGCGACGAGCGCCGCGGTCGCCATGCCGAATTCTTCGGCGCCGAGCAACGCGGCTACGACAACGTCGCGCGAGGTGCGCAGCCCGCCGTCGACCTGCAAGCGCACGCGGTCGCGCAGCCGATTCTCGACGAGCACCTGCTGCGCCTCGGCGAGCCCGAGCTCCCACGGCAGCCCGGCGTGCTTCAAGCTCGACAACGGCGCCGCGCCGGTGCCGCCTTCGTAGCCGGCGATCACGACGCAGGCCGCGCGCGCCTTCGCGACGCCGGCGGCAATCGCGCCGATGCCGGCCTCGCTGACCAACTTCACGCTCACGCGCGCGCTCGGGTTCACGCATTGCAGGTCGTAGATCAGCTGCGCGAGATCCTCGATCGAGTAGATGTCATGGTGCGGCGGCGGCGAGATCAGGGTGATACCGGGCGCCGCGCGCCGAACCGCGGCGATCCGCGCGTCGACCTTATTGCCGGGCAGCTGACCGCCTTCGCCGGGCTTCGCGCCCTGCGCGATCTTGATCTGGAGATCGTCGGCGTTGACGAGGTAGTGCGGCGTCACGCCGAAGCGTCCGGATGCGATCTGCTTGATCGCGCTGCGCCGCGAGTCGCCGTTCAGATCGAGCGCGAAGCGGTGAGCCTCTTCGCCGCCTTCGCCGCTGTTCGACTTGCCGCCGAGTCGGTTCATCGCGATCGCGAGCGTCTCGTGTGCCTCGGCGCTGATCGAGCCAAACGACATCGCGCCGGTCACGAAGCGCGAGGCGATCGCGCTCGCGGGCTCGACCTCGTCGAGCGGAACGGGCTCGCCGGGCTCGAGCTGCAACAGGCCGCGCAGCGTGACGTGTGCGCGCTCTTCGTCGTCGCACAGCCGCTCGAACTCGGCGAAGCGCTCGCGATCGCGGCGGCGCACCGCGTCTTGCAGCGCGGCGATCGTCGGCGGGTTCCACTTGTGCAGCTCGCCGGTGCGGCGCCAGCGATAGTTGCCGGCGACGGGCAGGCGATCGCCGGTAATCGACCACGCGCGTGCGTGGCGGGCGAGCGCTTCGTCGCCGAGCTCGTCGAGGCCGACGCCGCCGATCCGCGACGGCGTGCCGGCGAAGTGCCGATCGATCACCTCGCGATCGATGCCGACCGCTTCGAAGATCTGCGCGCCGCGATACGACTGCACGGTCGAGATGCCCATCTTCGACATCACCTTGAGCAGGCCGTCTTCGAGCGCGCCGATGTAGCGAGCGCCGCCGGGCCCGACGGTGTCGAGCGCCAGGTACGGATTGACGGCGGCGGCGCCGTAGCCGACGAGCAGCGCGACGTCGTGCACCTCGCGCGCTTCGGCGGTCTCGACGACAAGCCCGGCCTGCATGCGGATA
>DATBAS010000069.1:0-2233 GCA_036271395.1 Kofleriaceae bacterium | reverse complement strand
CATGCCGACTCCGATCTGCTCGCCGGGCACCGGCGAATACCAAGCCTCGTGGCGCCGCTTCTTGACCACGTTCGAGCCGCTGCGCTCCGAGCTCTACCGCCATTGCCGCTACCTGACGCGCGGCCCCGTGCAATACGGTCCGGCCGCGGCGCGCCGCACGGTGTTGAACGGCATGCTGTTCGGCGCGCGCCTGATGGCCGGTCCCGACAATCCGCTCGATCGCGAGCTGACACGCGGTGTGCTCGCCGACTCGCCGCGCGTCGAAGCGCGCCTGTATCGCGGCCGTTGGATCGTGCTCGGCTGGTACAAGCACGCCGACGGCGAGGAGGCCGTTCGCGCGATCACGACGCTCGAGCTCGCGCGGCTCGTGAATTATTTCTACACGCCCGAATTCTTGCGCGACGTCGGCGACGAGCTCGGCGTGCCGAGTCGCAGCAACGGCCATCACTGAGGGCCGCCCGCAACCTTGCCCGGAGCTTGAACACCGAGGCAGTCGCGCACGATGAGCGGCTGCGCACATTAGCGAACCACTTCGCGAAGTGGCGATGGGCCAAACCGAGCCTCGCGATCCCTCGCGGTTCGCGCCACAATGTTGCGCCCCATGAAGCGCATGCTCATCGTCGACGACAGCAAGTTGATGCGCGACATGGTCGCCGCGTGCCTCCGTCCGCTAGGCGCCGTCGAGTTCGAGTTCGCCGCGACGGGGCTCGAGGCGATCGAGCGGCTATCGCTCGCCGCCTTCGATCTCGTGATCCTCGATCTCAACATGCCCGACGTGGGCGGGCTCGAAGTCATCGAGTTCGTGCGATCGCAAGATCACTTGCGGCGACTGCCGATCCTCGTGGTGACGACGCGTGGCGACGACACCAGCAAGCATCGCGTTATCGACGCGGGCGCATCCGGGTTTCTCGCCAAGCCGTTCGCGCCCGCGCAGATCCTCGAAGAAGCTCGGCGCCTGTTGCCGAGCGAGGCTGCCTAGCGCGCATGACCGACCGCGTCGATCTGCAGGAGTTCCTCGGCGGATTCGTTGCCGAGGCCGAAGAGCTGGTCGCGACCGCGAACTCGCTGCTGCTCGAGATCGACGCGGCGACCGCGACGGGCCATGCGCGTCCGCGCGCTCTCAAGGATCTGTTTCGCGCGTTGCATACGATGAAGGGCCTGGCCGGCATGGTCGGCATCGAGTCGATCGTGGAGATCGCTCACGCGCTCGAGAACCTCGTGCGCGCCGCCGAACAGCGCGGCGGACGGTTGCCACGTGCCGGCATCGAGGTCGCGCTCGGCGCGATTCGCGCGATCGCCGATCGCGTACGCGCCGTCGCGAGCGGCCACGCCGCGGCGCCGCCCCCGGTCGACTTGCTCGCGACGATCGGCGAGATCGACGTCGGCTTCGAACCGCTCGCCGCGCCGCCGTCGATCTCCGCGCGCTGGGACGACCGGCTCGCCGCCGACGAGAAACGCTACATCGCGGCCGCGCTCGATCGCGGCGCCGGCGTGTACACGCTGACGTTCACGCCGAGCACCGAAAAGCAGGAGCGCGGGCTGACGATCGCATCGGCGCGCACGCGGCTCGGCGAGCGCGGCGATGTCGTCAAAGTCGTTCCGCGTTCGATCGGCCGCGCCGTCGCGTTCGATGTCCTCGTGATCAGCGATGCGGTCGGGGCGGAGCTCGCGGCGCTGGTCGAGTCCGACATGGTCGAGCGCATCGCGCCGCACGCGCCTCGCGTCGAAGCCTCGGCGATCGAGGATACGAGCGATGCAGGCACGCCGATCTCGCCGTTCGGGCGCGCGCTGGTTCGCGTCGAGCTCGCGCGGCTCGACGAGCTGCAGGAGCAGCTGTCGCAGCTACTGATCTCGAGGTTCCGGCTCGAGCGCGAGATCGCGCGCCTGCGAGTGGGCGGCGTCGATGTGCGCTCGCTGCGCGAGGTCGCAGACGTGCAAGCGCGGCAGCTCCGCGACCTGCGCCGCGCGATCTTGCGCGTGCGCCTGATCAAGATCAGCGAGGCGCTCGAGCCACTGTCGCTCGTCGTGCGCTCGCTCGTGCGACCGGGCCAGCGCGAGGCGCAACTCGATCTCGATACCGGCGACGCCGAGCTCGACAAGGCGGTCGCCGACCGCTTGCTGCCGGCGATCGTTCACATCGTGCGCAACGCCGTGGACCACGCGATCGAGCCGCCCGACGAACGCGCCGCGGCGGGCAAACCGCGCGCGGGCACGATCCGCGTGCGCGCCGGCG
>DATBAS010000068.1:0-39321 GCA_036271395.1 Kofleriaceae bacterium | reverse complement strand
GCCTTGACCGTGGCGCGCGACGATGCCGCGCAGGCCGAGATTCTTGGCCGCCGCGACGACGCGCGCGAGCTCACCGGGCAGCCCCTCGGAGATCATCACGTTCGCCGGCGCGTTCGCGAGCAGCGTTGCCAATCGCGCGCGGCGCTCGTGCAACGGGCGAGCGCGCAGATCGTCGTCGCCGTCCCATAACAGATCCCAGCAGATCAGCACGGCGCTCGCGACGCCGCCTGTCTCGACCGACGCGCGCAGCTGCTCGAACGACGGCAGGCCGCGCGTGTCGAGCACGCAGATCACGCCGTCGATCGCGACGCGCTCGGAGCCGAGCTTGGTGAGCGCGAGCGCGAGCTGCGGGAACGCGTGCGTCCACTCGCGAAAAATCGAGCGATGCGAGCCGCGTCTGGCGGCCGACGCGCGACGCGAGCACGCGATGGCCATCCCACGCGGGCTCGACGATATCGCCGCCGTGTTGATCCGCGCCGTCGACGATCGGCGTTGCCGTGAACTGGCGCGCGAACGGGAACACCTCGCGCGGACGGCCTGCGCGCGCGCCGACGCGTCTCGGCTTTCGGCGCCATCAGCCCCAGGCTCGGCGCACGGCCTCGGCGACGCCGCCGCCGCTGCCGGCGACGCGCTCGAGCGAATCACTCGCCTTCGAGCGCACGGAATCCGGCGCGTCGGCCATCACGAACGAGCGGCCGGCGACCTCGAACATCGGCACGTCGTTGAACCAATCGCCGACGGCGACGGCCTCGGCGGACGTGCAGCCGGCGAGCGCGCAGAGCTCGGCGAGCGCGGTGCCCTTCGACGGGCCGGCGGCGCGCGCGAGCACCGCGTGCTTGCCGGGGACGCGGCCGACCGAGAAGCTGACGGAGAACAGGCGATCGGCATGTCCGCGCAACGCGGCGTGAGCGGCGGCAACGGCGTCGGGCTCGCCGATCGCGACGGCGGCGAGCGGCTCGTTCGCCCAGACGTGCGGCGCGTGTGCGGCGTCGACGAGGTTCAGGTTCGGCGACCACGTCGCGACGTAGTGCGCATAGGACTCGCCCGATTTGTCGTGATGGATCGCATCGCGATCGAACACGAAGCTGGCCAATCCGGCGTCCGAAAACGTCGTGCGCAACAGCTCGGTCGAATCGCCGCCGAACGCGTGATGGGCGAGCGTGCGCTGCGAGTCGACGTCGACGAGGTGACTGCCTTCGACGCAGGCAATCGCGCCGGCGATGGCGCAGGCCCGCGCCGCCGCGAGCGAGCCTGAATATAATCGGCCTGTCACGATCGTCACCGTGATGCCGGCACGCTGTAATTCTGCAATGGCGCCCTTGTCCCGGTCGTCGACGCGCCCGTCGCTGCGGAGCAGCGTGCCGTCGAGGTCCAGCGCGAGGAGCCGGTACTGCAAAGCCGGCCCATCGTAGCACTGGCACGCCGCGTCGCCGGAGACTAGGATGGTCTCGTGCGCGAGGAGCTGGCGAGGAGCCTGCCCGCGGGCGTCGATCGCGCCCGGGTCGACGAGGCGATCGCGCGCATCGCAGCGGCCGGGCATGCGGCGTGGCCAACCGTGCCGCTCGACGACGACGCGATCGCGACGCGACTCGTCGCGCGGCTCGTCGACGATCCGGAAATGGGCCTCGAAGAGCTGCGCGACGGCGATCTCTATCTCGCGTTCGCGCTCGCGTCGGGCGACGCGGCTGCCGTCCGCGCGTTCGAGACCTCGCTCGTGCCGCAGATCGATGTCGCGTTGCGCCGGTTGCGGCTCGCGGGCGGCACCGCCGACGAGGTCAAGCAAGCGCTGCGCGTCGAGCTGCTCGCCGGCCCCGATGCGAAGATCGTCGACTACGCGGGCCGCGGCGACCTCGCCGCATGGCTGCGGATCAGCGCGACGCGCAAGGCGTTCAAGCTGGTCAAGCGGGCCGATCGCGAGGAGACGCTCGACGAGATCTTGCTCGATCACTGGCCGGGTGGACCCGGAGGGCCCAGCGGCGGGACGAATCCCGAGCGCAAGCACATGCGCACGACTTATACGGCGCAGCTCAAGCAGGCGATTCGCGAAGCGTTCGCCGCGCTCGAAGTTCGCCAGCGCAATCTCTTGCGCCAGCACATCCTCGACGAGCTGACGATCGACGATCTCGCGAAGCTGTACCGCGTGCATCGCGCGACGTGTGCGCGCTGGCTCGCCGACGCGCGCGCCGATCTCGGCAAGCAAACCCGCAAGCGTCTGGTCGCCGCGCTCGGTACACCGAGCGACGAGCTCGAGAGCGTGCTGCGCTTTCTCGACAGCGACATCGAGCTGTCGATCTCGCGGATCTTGAGCTCGCGATGAGCGCGTGTCCGGCGCCCGAGCGCTTGCTCGCGTTCGCGTCGGGCGAGCTCTCGGATGATCAATCGGCATCGGTCGAAGAGCACATCGACTCGTGCAACGACTGTCGCGCGGCGCTATCGAGCGCGGCGCGCGGCGACGTCGCGGCGAAGTTCGGCCGCTATCGCATCGACACCGTGCTCGGCTCCGGCGGCATGGGCATCGTCTATCGCGCCTGGGATCCGCAGCTCGCCCGTGCGGTCGCGATCAAGGTCGTCAAGCGCGCGAGCGACGATGCCACCGGGCGCGCGCGGCTCGTGCGCGAAGCGCAAAGCCTCGCGCGGCTGTCGCATCCGCATGTCTGCCACGTCTACGACGTCGGCACCGACGGCGACGAAGTCTGGGTCGCGATGGAGTTGATCGACGGCGTGTCGCTGCGCGAGTGGGCGATCGATCGGCCGAGAAACGACGCCGGCGTGCTCGACGTGCTACTCGGCGCCGCCGAAGGCATCGCCGCTGCACATAGCGCGGGCATGATCCACCGCGACGTCAAGCCCGAGAACGTGCTCGTCACGCGCGACGGCCGCGCGATCGTCACCGACTTCGGGCTCGCGCGCGGCGGCGACTACGTCGATCCGAACGCGTCGACACTCGTCTCCGATCCGAACTTGACGACGACCGGCGCGATCGCGGGCACGCCGGCATACTTGGCGCCCGAGCAGCTCACCGGCGATCCGATCGACGATCGCGTCGATCAGTTCGCGTGGGCGGTGATGGCGTGGGAGATGATCGCCGGCAGCCGGCCGTTTCCGATCGTGTTCGCGTTGCGCGTCGATGCCGTGCGCGCCGGCGTGACGCCACCGCCGACGATGAACAAGCGGATCGCGACGGTGCTGACGCGCGCACTCCAGCTGTTGCCGCGGGATCGCTACGGCTCGATGCGCGAGCTGATCGAAGACCTGCGCGCGCCGGCGCAGAAGCGGCGCGACCGCACGAAGCGCACGCCGGTGTTCGTCGGCTTGGGCGCGCTGGTGCTCGGCGGCGCGGCGATCACGCTGTGGGAGACCAAGCCGAAGGACGTCACGCACATCGCGCAGACGCAGCCGGCTCCGATTCCGATTCCGACTCCGATTCCGACGCCGACGCCGATTCCGGCACCGATTCCGACGCCGAATCCGACGGCGATTCCGACACCGCCGCCGACCGCGATGAAGGCGCCGCCCACGACGCGGAAGAAGCCGGTGATCGCGAAGTCGGCGCCAACGCTACCGAGTCCGACTCCGCCGCCCGGCGTGCAAGCGATCGTCGCCAATCCCGATAACGGCGCCGTGGTCGCGCCGCGGTCGATCCGACCGCTGCGCCGCGATGCGGCCGTCGCGACGATGCTCGATTTCTGTCGCATCCCGGTCGATCCGGCGCACCTCGAGCCGGGCATGCGCGGCGAGGTCGTCGATTGGGGCAAGGTCACGAACGTGGGCGTCGAGCGCGGCTCGTTCGACGGCGATGCGCTGGTCTCGTCGATCATCACGATCGCGGGGCATCGCGATCACTATCGAATCGAGCAGGAGATCGGCGCGGGCGGCATCCTCGGCTCGATGGAGGTCAACGTCGGCGACATCGTCGCGCTGTGCAGCGACCGCGAGCCATCGAACCTGTACAACTGGCCCGGCGGCGCGACCCTGCCGCTGACCAGCGCGCTGCCGATCCACGGCGACGTCCAGATCGCGGAGCCCGCGAAGTATCACGCGCTCTACGTTCGCGACATCGATCTCGCCGCGCAGGGCTCGAGCAATCACGTCACGCTCGCAAGCGACCGCAAGTACTTCGTGCGGACCAAGAGCAAAGGCAAAGTCGACGACCTGTTACAGATGGACCGCTGGTTCCTCGCAGTGCCCGCCGGGCTGCCTGGCGCCGACCAGATCGCGAGCGGCAAATGGGTGTGGCTCGTGCTCGATCGGCCCGAGTTGATCAGCTCGCCCGATGGTGGCCGCCCGCGCTTCGTCATGCACGCGGTCGAGGTGATCCCCGAAGTGTTGCCGTAGCTTCCGTCATCTCCGTCGATTTCGTGCGACCGAATGACACGCCGCGGCTCGTACGTGCATGAAGCCGACCGTCGCCGCAATCCTCTCCACCACCCTCATCGCCTGCTACGGCGCCGCACCCCCGAAGCCGCCGGTCGTGCCGTTACCTGCCATCGAGACCGGCGCACAGATCCACGTCCAGTCCGAGTCAAACACGCAGATGGAAAGCGTGCAGCACCAAGCCCGCACGTGCGCGTCGGATGGCACGGGCTGCGTGGTCACCAACTACGACACGACCGAGCCGGTCACGCGCACGCACTCGACCGCGACGTACAACGAGCAACCGATCACGTACGCGCAGTTCAACGTGATGACCGATCCGAAGTGGAACGACAAGCTCACGTCGCTCGACGATCTGTCGACCAAGTGCCATCGCGCGAACTATCCGCGCTACGCCGGCATCGCGCTGATCGCGGTCGGCATCGTCGGCGGGCTCATCGCCGGCGCGGCCGGTGGTGGCGCGGGCGCCGAAGACGGCCTGATCTACGGCGGCGCCGGCCTGGGCCTCGCGTCGTATGCGCTCGGTTATCTCGCGTTCGGCGGCCGCGACTGCGTCGAAGCGCGCGCGCTCTACAACGAGATGAACATGACCAACGCGATGCAAGAGAACGTCGTCGAGGGCGCCGACATCGCCGCCGAGATGAAGACGCTCTCCGAGCAGTTCAACGCCACGCACAAGAACGGCTCGGCCAAGCTCGAGATGCGCAACAAGGCTCAGGAGTAGTCATATGCTCGGTCGGTACGACAGCTGGCGGCTCGCGTGCTTCCTCGCGAAGCAGGATTCGAAAGAGCCCAAGATCTTCGCCGAGCTCGAGGCGCGCGGCATCTCCGAAGACGGAATCGGCGAGATGCTCGCGCTCGCGGCGTGGGCCGCGATCGTGATGAACGGCAGGGCGATCGCCGACGCGAGCGATGTCGAGACGGCGCTCGAGCTCGCGGCACGCGCGAAGCTGCTCGACGATCGCGATATCGCGGCTCGCCGGCGTGCGCTCGCCGCCTACGCGTGATTCAGCCGACGCGCGCGAGGCGCAGCGTCAACGGCCAGCGGATCGTGCGGCGCTGCTGGTCGTCGGGCCATTCTTGCGCGAGCTCGGCGACGAACGCATCGAGCGGCGCGTTGCCGTGCGCGGCGACGAGCTTGGCGGTCGCCGACCACGTCGTGACGTAGCCGACCAGCTCCGCGCGCGTCCATTCCGCGGCCATCGCCAGCTTCGGTGCTGCGAGCTCGGGCCACGGCCACACGAGATCGCGATAGCCGTTCTCGACGTGGCGCCGCTCGGGCGGCCAGAATCCGGCGAGCGTGTCGAAGTAGTAGCGGCGAATCGATGGCGCGTGCTCGACTTCGATGATGCCGTAGCTGACGAGCGCGACCACGGCGCCGGGCTTGGACACGCGCGCGACCTCGACGACGAAGCGCGGCCAGTCGAACCAGTGTGCGGCTTGTGCGGCGACCGCGAGATCGATGCTCGCGGCTTCGAGCGTGCTCGCTTCGGCGGTCGCGCGGCGATACACGACGTTCGCCAGCTTCGGCGCGTTGTCGAGCTGGCCCTGTGACGGATCGGTGCCGATCACGCGCGCGAAGTTGGGCGCCAAACTCTGCGTGAATTGCCCCGAGCCGCAGCCGATGTCCCACGCGAGCTCGCGCGAACGACACCGTGCGGCCAGCTCGGCGGCGAGCTCGGGCGGGTAATGCGGCCGATACGCGGCGTACTGGGTTGCGACGGCGGTGAAGTCGAAGCTCATGGGTACCGGGCTTGGATGCCCAGTCCCAGTTCAAAGTCGCCAGAAAGCCATCGCACGAAGCCGATTGTCTCGCCCAGAAAGGCATACGCGCCGAACCGCGTCGAGAAATCGAACATGTAGCCTTCGAGCGCACCGACGCCGAAGTCGGCGCCGCGGCTCGTGCCGTCGGTGTTCTTGTAGCTCGAGAAGTCGAACACGAGCTGCGGCTGCACGAACAGCTTGCCGCGCCCGGTGTCGCTGAAGAAGAACCGCACGCCAGGCGCGAGCTTGATCGGAATCGGCCCCTGCGTGCTGGGCCCGGCGCCGAAGTCGTGCTCGAACCCGAACGAGAACGCGAGCACGATCTCGGCCGCCGACGCCACGCCGTAACTGGCCGCGAGGTCCAGGCCGAACGGCGCACGCTCGGTGCAAACCGCCGCGTTGCCCGACATCGTCGACGAGTCGCTCGAGCCGCAATAGACGGTGCTGTGGTACGGCACGGTCGCGGATACGCCGATGCCCGTACTTAGCGCCAGGCCAACCTGGCCTTTGTGCGAATACGTCGGGTCGTCGAGGTAATCGGCAAATGCCGGGGTCGATACGAGCAAACACGCGATCGCGAGGCGGCGCATCGCAGCGACGCTATCACGGTGCTACTTTCCATGGATGCTCTCCCGCCGGGGCTTGCTCGGGGCGCTCGCCGCGGCGGTCGTCGTGCCGCGCTTGGCGCGCGCGATCGGCCCCGGCTCGAAGTTCCGGTTCGGCCAGCTCCAGCTCGGCGCGGCGTGGAATCCGCGACCCAACGCGCTCAAGCGAATGGCGCGCGAGATCGGCAAGCGCACGTCGGTCGACGTCGAGGACGAGCCCGCGATCGTCGCGCCGAGCTCGGAGACCATGCACGAGACCCCGTTTCTCTATCTCGCCGGCGACCGCGCGATGGACTTGCCGAGCGCGGCCGGTATCGAGGCACTGCGCCGCTTTCTAACGTTCGGCGGGTTCTTGCTGATCGACAGCGCCGAGGGCGCGACCGATGGTGCGTTCGACGGCAGCGTGCGCAAGCTGATCTCGACGATCTTCCCGCAGCCGGCGAAGGGCCTCGAGATCATTCCGCCCGATCACGTCGTGTTCAAGAGCTTCTACCTGCTCGACAAGCCGGTCGGCCGGCTCGCGATCGCGCCGGCGCTCGAAGGCGTGTTGCACGACGATCGCCTGGTCTGCGCGTACGTCGCGAACGATCTCGGCGGCGCGTGGGCGCGCGACGATTTCGGCAACTACGATTATCCGTGCGAGCCCGGCGGCGAGAAGCAGCGCGAGCTCGCCGTGCGCATGGGCGTGAACCTCGTGATGTACGCACTCTGCCTCGACTACAAGTCGGATCAGGTCCACGTCCCCTTCATCATGAAGCGCCGGCGCTGGAAGCCCGACGATGGCGCGACGACGAAATGAGCATCGCGCTGTTTTCCAACGAGCTGCGGCTCGCGCTCGCGATCGCCGGCGTGGTGCTCGGCATCGTCGCGGTGATCGCGATCAAGCGCGGTCGTGGGGCGTTCGGCGCCATGTTCGGCACCGGTGCGCTCGCGGCGCTCGGTGCGCTCGCCGGCGAAGGGCTCGTCGCCTTGACCGTGCGGCTCGCGGCGCCGTCGACGACCGACTTCAACGAATACCGCTGGGTGTTTCTGTCGCCGTGGGGCCGAATCGGGCTCTACCTCGGAGCGCTCGCGGTTGTCGCGATCGTCGCGCTCGCGTGGCGCGCGAGCCGCGGCGCGACGGCGTGGCGGCGGGTGTGCTTGATCGGCCTGCGCGGCGCGGCGGCGCTCGGCGCGCTCGTCGTGTTCCTCGAGCCGGCCGTCGAGCTGCGCCAGGTCGCGCGCGAGCCCAACCGCATCGCGATCGTGATCGACGATTCGAAGTCGATGTCGCTCGCCGAGAGCACGCAGGGCCCGACGCGGATCGAGCGCGCGCGCCGATTGATCGCGAATTCGAGCGGCACGCTCGCGAAGTGGGAGCAGGACCACAAGATCGACTACTACACGTTCTCCGACGCGCTCAACGCGATCTCGCCGGCGGCGCTCGCGGCGGATCCGGCCGAGGGCAAGTCGACGATGATCCGCAAGGCGCTCGAGCAAGTGCGCGGCCGCTATGAAGGTCGCGACCTCGCCGGCGTCGTGCTGATCTCCGACGGTGCGGCGACCGGCAGCTTCGACGAGGATGCCGGCGACGGCGCGGTGCACGACTTCCTGCGCTCGCTCGATACGCGCGTGCACACGGTGTGGGCCGCGCGCGACGGGCTCAAAGATCTCGCCGTCGACAAGATTCGCGCCGACGAGTTCGCGTTCGTGCGGACGGTCGTGCGGATCGAGGCCGTCATTCACACGACCGGGCTGCCCGCGATGCAGGTGCCGGTGACGCTGTCGACCGACGGCCAGCCGCTGCGCCAGAAGCTCGTCGATCTGCCCAGCGGCGATCACGACGTCACCGTCACGTTCGAGGTCACGCCGCCGCGCGTCGGCCGCTACGTCTACGAAGTGTCGGTGCCGGTGATCGCCGGCGAGGCCGTGACCACGAACAACGCGCGCAGCTTCGTCGTGCGCGTGATCCGCGACAAGATCCGCGTGTTGCAGGTTGCCGGCTCGCCGTCGTGGGATGTGCGCGCGCTGCGTCAGATGCTCAAGAGCAACCCGAACGTCGACTTGATCAGCTTCTTCATCCTGCGCACGCAAGACAGCATCAACCTCGTGCCCAACGACGAGATGTCGTTGATCCCGTTTCCGACCCGCGAGCTCTTCGAGCAGCAGCTGCCGAGCTTCGATCTGATCATCCTGCAGAACTTCGAGTACCTGCCGTACGGCCTCGGCGACTACTTGGAAAACATCCGCAGCTACGTCGACGGCGGCGGCGGCCTGGCGATGCTCGGCGGCGCCGCATCGTTCACGAGCGGCGGTTATTACGGCACGCCGGTCGCGGCAGCGCTGCCGGTCGAGCTCTACGGTCCGTTCGATCCGGGCGCGATCCTCGACACGACACCGTTCTCGCCGCAGCTCACCGAGGCCGGGCAGATGCATCCGGTGACCTCGCTGCGATACTCGGCGACCGACAACTTGGCCGCATGGAAAGCACTGCCGCCGCTCGAAGGCATCAACCTCGTCGCCGGCGCGAAGCCCGACGCGACGGTGCTCGCCGTTCACCCGCGCCTGCGCACGAAGGCCGGCAAGCCGATGCCGGTGATCGTCGCCGGCGACTACGGCAAGGGCCGCTCGCTCGCGATCATGACCGACACGCTCTGGCATTACGGCTTTCTCGCGGCGGCACGGCCCGGCGACGACGGCCGCCAGTACACGAAATTTTGGGAGAACGCGATCCGCTGGTTGATCCAGGATCCCGACCTGCGCAACTTGCACGTCGACAGCGATGCCGTCGAGTACGTGCCCGGTGCGCCGGTGCGCGTGACCGTGCGGTTGCTCGGCCGCGATTACCAGCCGCTCGCAAACGGCGCGGTCGCGCTGACCCTCACGCGCGGCGCGGATCCGGCGAAGGCCGAGCCGGTATCGACGCAAAAGCTCACCGTCGGCGACGACGGCACGCAGACGATCGAGCTCGGCGGCTTGCCGCCCGGCGTGTATCGCGTCAACGGCAAGGCCACGATCGCCGGCCGCCAGGTCGACGCGAATGACATTTTCCTCGTGCGCGATGGCGGAACCGAGCTCGATCGCCCCGTCGGCGACCCAGGCACGCTCGAGGCGATCGCCAAGGCGACGGCCGGCGAAGCGCTCGGCGCCATCGACGAGTTGCCGAGCCAGCTCGCGTTCGACCCGCCGCGCATCGTTCGCGTCGACAAGCGCACCGACGTCGAGCTGTGGAGCCGGCCCGGCCTGCTGTTTCTCGTCGTCGGATTGCTCGGTCTCGAGTGGCTCTTGCGCCAGCGCAGCGGGTATCTATAGATATCGCCATGGCAGGACTGCAGCTCGATAGCCTCGTCACCGACCTCATGTTCCAGGGCGGCGCCGCCATCGATCAGAAAACGCTGATCGACGGCCTAGGCGGCGAGAGCGTGCTCGAAGCCAAGCAGCTCCTCGATGTCGATCGGTTGGATCCGCGGCAAGAGATGGAGCTGTCGCCATCGATGCCGTTCCGGCGGCGCGGCGAGCGCCGGCTGATGATCCTCGACGACACCGCGATCACGCCGCGTCAAGATCCGCAGGCCGATCCGATGATCATGACGGATCTGCGTCCCGCCAAAGAGGCGCTGATCGCGACGTGCCAGGTGCTGCCGATCCGGCTGGGCCGGCTGTTCGCGCTCGGCAGCTGGGGCGATGCCGTGCTCGTCGCGCACAGCATGCGCGACCTGCGCGCGATCTGCCTGTTGCCGTGGGCGCTCGACCCGCAGGTCGATCAAGACGGCAAGCGCCGTGCGACGCCGCTGTCGCAAAAAGAATTCGAGGCCAAGCTGATGGTCTACGAGAAGCGGCTCGAAGAGCTCGACGAGCAGCAGATCCTCGCGCGGCTCTCCGGCGTATCGTTCGAGCGCCGCGGCGATCTCGTCGTCGTCGACGTGCTCGAAGCCGACGGCACGTGGGACCAGCGCAAGTCGCTCGTGATGGAACAACAGCTCGGCGCGTGGGACGCGTTCTCGATGATCCCGGGCGCGCCGTCGTCGACGGCGGCGAAAGCTCCCGCGCCCGCGCCTGCAAACGGCGCGAAGCCGGCTGCGGCCGCAGCGCCGGCGGCCGCGAAGCCCGAGCCGAAGAAGCCCGAGCCCAAGCCGGAGCCGAAAGGCCCGCCGATCTCGGTCAAAGAAGTCGACGGCAAGGTCGTGATCGTGTTCCCGCAGGAGCGCTTCGACCTCGACGTCGCGGCCGCGCTCGGCAAGCGCGACTGGGACAACGTCGTCCGCCGCTCGGACAATCTATCCGGCGCGATCCGCGACAAGATCCAACGCGACGGCGCCGCATTCCTCGCGCCGCTCGAGTTCTTGTCCGAAGTCTTCATCGATGGCAAGCCGCTCACCAAGCAGCAGTTCGAAGCCGGCGCGACCGCGCTCGACGGCGGCGCGGTCAAGGTGCTCGACGTGCACTTCCCGCGCTACGGCGAGGTCGTGCTGCTCGACGTACCGGGCAAAGGCCGGTTCGTGTCGTCGATGCCCGGTGCCGCTGCGCTCGCATTGGTGAAGGGATGAGGCGTTCCCTCGCGCGACGCGCGAGGATCAAGATGCTCGTCGTGGCGGTGCTGGCGATCTCTGCGCCGGCATTCGCCGATGACACGCCGCCCGGATCGATCATCTTCGCGCGCGGCGCACAGCTGCTGCGCACGGACGCGAAGGGCAAAGGCGAGACCGAGATCGCGACGCTCGACGCCGGTCATCACGTACGCGCGCTGCGCACCGACGCCGCCGGCAAGGTGCTCCTCGCGAACATCGACGGCAGCTGGGCGTGGATGCCGCTCGATGGCTCGGCGAAGACGCTCGCGCCGTTGCCGTGCGACGACGTTCCGGCGCAGCTCGAAGACGACGGCTCGCACGTCGTCTGCCGGACGAAGCACGGCGCCGTCGACATCGACTTGGCGACGGGCAAGCCGTGGCCGGTCGACGTGCCGGTCGCGCGCATCGTCGGCAGCGGCCCGACGCGCAAGTTCGTCTGGCTCGCCGGCGATGGCATCTGGGCCGCGCCGCCGAGCGCGAGCCCGCGCAGCAAAGCCCAAAAGCTCGCGCCCGAGCCGCCGCTGCGTGGCTTCATCCCGAGCCCGGACGGCACGCGCGGCATCGGCGTGTACGCATCCGAGGTCTACACCGACGTGCATCACAAACAGCCTGCCGAGGTGCTGATGGGCTTCGCGCTCGACGGCATCGCCGCGCGTCGCAAAGCGATCAAGAACGGAGTCGCGGTCGAGTGGTCGCACGACAGTCAGTGGGTGCTCGTGCAAGACGACGCGAACGCTTGCCTGATGCACGCGACCGGCGGCGAGTACAAATGCTGGCGCGGCTACTTCGCCGCATCGATCTCGAGCGACGGCAAGCTCGGCCTCGTGCTCGGCGGCGCCGTGGCGCCTGCGCACAAACAGAAGCCGCCCGAGATCGGCGAATTCGAAGGCGACGACAACGAGCCCGATGACACCGCGATCTTGATGCCGAGCGGTCCGCTCAGCCTCTATCGCGTGAAGCTCGAGGGCAGCGCGTTCACCGAGACGCCGGCGCTCGTCACGAAGCACGTCGATGGTGCCGCGGTCTGGGTCCCGGCGCCGTAGCAAACTCGGCGAAATCAAACGTGAGAGAGCACGTGGCACGTCGGGGTCGCCCGCGATCGGAAAGGAGCGAAGCGCCGGCGGTTTGATTTCGCCGATCTCGAATCCGAGTCCCGATCCGGATCCGGATCCGAATCCGAGTCCGAAGCGGATTCCCAGCCGTGCCGAGCCGAATAGCTACGAACCCGACATCTCGCGTCGCGCTTCACGGAGCTTGTCGCTCAACTCCGTCGTCTCGGCAACATGATGGTCACGAAGCTCTTCGTACGCTGCGCGAAGCTTCTCGATCGACGCGTCGTTCTACGGCACGTAGATCTGATCGCCGGGCATCACGTAAATATTCATGTCCGGCCGCTTGCCGGACGCGAGCGCATCGAAATCCAGCGGAATCTCGCGATAGCCGCGCTTGTCGTGCCGCATCAGCCGGATCTCGTCGTGCTTCGCGAATCGCGACAGTCCACCGGCCATCGCGAGCGCTTCCGAAACCGTGACGTACTGATCGTTGCTGAACACGCCCGAGCGCGCGACCTCGCCTTCGATCGTGAAGCGATAGCTCTTCCATGCGCGCACCGCGACGGTGACCTCGTTGCCGGCGCCCATCTTGAGAAAATTCGCGAGCTGCTGCTTGATGCGCTCCTTGAGCGCGGTCGGCGTCTCGCCGGACGCTTTGATGTCGCCGACGAGCGGCATCGTGATCGTGCCGTCGGGGCGGATCACGGCTTCGGTGTTGAGATCCTTCTGATCCCAGACGTTGATGCCGACGACGTCACCAACGCCGAGGATGATCTCCTGATTTCGCGGGTCCGGTTCCTTCGCGTAGTCGTACTTGGCCAACGTGTTGCCGCACGCTACGAGAAACAACGAGACCAGTACGAGCCGGATCATGCCGGGCCATCGTACCCGAAGCGCAAGCTCAGTTGGTGTTGCCGGCGCCGTAGCGCCCGAAGCCTTGCTGCGACCGATAGTCTTGTCCACCGCCCGCGTAGTTGATGAGCTCCTCGACTTCTTTGGTGGTGTCCGCGTACTTGATGCAGCGCGAGACCACGAACACGCTGAGGTCGTTGTCGACGCCCAAGTTGTTCGGCGTCGGTGGGACCTCGTCGTCGTTGTCCTTGATGTACACCGCGACGTCGGCAACGCCGTCGCCATCGATGTCGGTGTTGAATCCGCCGGCGGGCGTCAACCACGTCGGCGACGTGCATGGAAACAACGTCGCCGAGTTGCACGCGGCCAACGCGGCCGGCCAGCTCGCGACGTTTGCCTGCACGACGCCGCGCGCGGCATCGAGGCCGGCTTCGGCGCAATACGTCGCCGACAGACCAGTCCGCGTGAGGTCGCTCGCGCGATTCGACGACAGCTGCATCGACACGAGCACGGCCGCACCGGCTAGCAGCGATGACACGATGATCATCGTCACCAGCATCGCGCTGCCGCGTTGTGAGTTGCGCTGGGTCATGGCGATTTACTCAAGTTGCGGATCTCGATGGTGGTGTTGAGCACGCGGCGACGAAACTGATCCGCGACGAGGCTGGCCGTGTGGTTCTCGACGGCGGGGCGCGTATACGGGTTCAAGTTGCCGACCAGCCCGCTCGTCGTGCGCGCGGTGATCGAGATGCGCAGCGCGCGCAGCGTGCCGGCGGGCTGGCCGGCGAGCTGGCTCTCGCCGATCACGTTGCACCACCACTGGTCGCCGTTGACGGTCGTGTTCTCGATGACACCGGCGCCGTTATCGTAACCCTGCGCGATCTGCATATCCTCGATGCCTTCCGCGAGCGGCTGCGGTGCGAGCGGCCCGGTCGAGTCGGGATCCATGAGCAGCGTCGGTTGCGTATCCACGGTATCGAGCGTGAACGTCGCGTGCATCGCGCGGATCACGAGGAACGGCGCCGCGTAGGTCGGGATGCTGCCCGAGCACAACGCCGACGGCGACGCGACCGTGACGGTGGTGCCGGCGATGCCGGTGATCTTCAGCAGCGTGCCGGTGTTGGTGTCGGTCGCCACGACGGTGTCACCGACCGCGAGCTGACTGGTGTCGGTAAGCGTGAGCGTCGTCGTCGCGGCCGTGTAAGCGGACTCCGACGAGGCGACGACGCCGCCAGACGCGAAGATCACGTCGAGCTTGTCCCAGCCCGTGAGCGTCGTATCGACCGCGCCGGATTGGTTGTCGGTCACCGTGATCGCGTTCTGCGTGCACGTCGCGGCGTCCCAGATCACGCCGCTCGGCACGGCGGGGCTCGCCTGGCGGATCGCATCGCCCATGAAGTCGAGCGGCACGCGCGCCGAGGTCTCGGCGCCGACCGCGGCACGCTGCTCGCGCAGGCCCTGCGTCATCGACACGGCGACGGCGAGCACGCCCGCGATCGCGAACGAGAACAGCACGAGCGAAATCATCAGCTCGATGAGCGTGAAGCCCGCTTGGCCGGTTCGCGGCGCGCGTGCGGTCACGGGAGGTTCCGCCTCGCGTGCATGATGACCGAGTGGCCGAGTGGGTCATCATCGTTCCACGACACGGTGACCACGATATCAGCGTATGGATTGCCGACGCCGATCGTCTCGGTCCAGACGCGCTTGAAGATGCCTGTCGTCGTCGCGCCGAGCGGCCCGATGTTGGTTTCGGGCGAGCCCACCGGCGGCGACGCAGCCGGCAGCGAGCGAATGTCCTCGATCTTGCTCTCGGCGAGCACGGATGCCTCGGTCTGATGCCGAGTGAAACCCGACGCACGCATGTTCGTCGTGTACAGCGCCATGATGCCGAGGATCGCGAGCGCGGTGAGCGTCATCGCGATCAACACCTCGATCATGGTGAAGCCGGCCTGTGACGGCTGCCGTGTCATTGCGTGCGCAACCATAGCTTGCGGGTCATCGTGGATGCTTGGACGGTATCGACCGACGGCGACGTCGTGGTGACCGTCATGCCGGTGCCGTTGAGCTGCTGCGTCGTATCCGAGGCGCCCGAGTACACCGACGTGCCCGAGTTGACCACGGAGCTCGCACCACCTTCGATGACGAGGGTCGAGGTCGAGCTGTTGGTGAGGTTGTATTGGTAGACCTTGCCGGTCGCGCCTTGCAAACCGTACGCGCTCGACGACGTCGTGTCGTTCACGTTCGCCGTGTCGGTCGTGATGAACACTTGATTGCCGATCACGGTGGCCTGCGCGTAGCTCGCTTCGCCGGCGCCGAACGACAGCTTGAACGAGATATCGGGCGAGCCCTTGCTCTCGTTGATGATCGGATCGGTCAACGGCGTGCTGAGCGAGACGCCGAGCGCGTAATTGATGTTGCCCGACTTGGTCCACGTCGTGTCGTTCGGATACGTGTCGACGTAGCCGCCGGTCGTGATCACCGCGTAGAAGACCGAGCTCGAGGTGTTCGTGTAGATCGCAGGCGCTGCACCGATCGCGTGATAATCGGTGCTCATTCGCAGCAGCGGCTTGCCCGCACCGTAGATGCTCACGCCTGTCGCCGGGCTGACGTCCCACAAGTCGCCGTACAACGTGCCGAAGACGACGTCGGTGACGAACCCGCTGTTCGTCTTGTCGACGCCGACCGCGCCGCCGGGGATTCCGGTCGACGGCGGGATGCTGGTACCGCCGCTGCGCAGCGTCGTCGCGAATAGATAGCCCTGCTGCCACAGCGCCGAGCCGGTCGCCATGTCGACCGCGGTCACGACGTTGCCGGAGCCGCCGGTGCCGGCGTTGTTGGTCTGCATGTAGCCGACCCAGTGGAACGTGCCGCTCACGTTGACTTGGCCGGCACCGATCGTGACGCCTTCGCCGAGCTCGTACGTTCCGCGCGCCGCCGGATTCGCCAGCGAGTACTCCCACAACACGCTGGGGTTCGTCGGGTCGGAGATGTCCAACGCGTAGGCCGCCGGCACGCGATCCAAGCTGCTGGTATCGCCCCAGCCGGTCTGGAACATCAGGATCGTGCGCCATGATTTCTCGCCGGTGTTGTGGAAGTCACCGTACGCGTCGAGCACGCGCGGTGAGCCGTCGATGCGCGCGGTGTTGTAGCGCACCGTCGAGAGCGACGTGCGCGGCAGATACGCCCACAGCTCGCGGCCCGGCAGGTCGCATGCGCCGCCGGTGCTCGCACACACCGCGTGCATCATGCCGTCGGTCGCGCCGAAGTACGCCATCTGCGGGCGTGTGCCGTTGACCAGGCCGCTCGTGCCGATCACGGCGACCGTCGAGTGATCGACGCCGCCGAGCGCGGGCAAGTACAGCGTCTTCACGAGGCTGTTGTCGCCCGCGAGGATCAACTGCATCAGGTCGCCTTGGTTCGTCGAGTCGAGGTTCGACGCCATCAGCGGACCGAGCGTGGCGACCTCGCTCTGCTGGACGTAGTGCATCGTCGGCAGACGGCCCTGCGCGATCGTCGTGAACACCGTCCGGCAGTTCGCGGTGTACCAGGTGCCGCAGCCGGTGAACGTCGGCGCCGGGATGCCGCCGGCCGCGTCGAACAAGATGGTGCCCGATGCGAACGTGCTAGCGGTCGACGTGATCGTCGAGGTCTGGCGCGCGCGCAGGTGACCTTTCACCGCCGGGAACGTGAACGTCGCGTTGTCGCCGTTCACCGAGTACGTCGGGAGCGTCGGCGCGGGCGTGGTGAGCCCGTACGTGCCCTGCAAGATCGCGTCGACGCCGCCGATCGTCGCGTCGATCGGATTGGAGCGCGAGACCTCGGTCGTCACGGTGATCGACGGCAGCGACGAGATGCCGAGCTGGAGCAGCGTCTCGAGCATGAGCTTGGTGCCGGCCACGCTGCCGGTCTCGTCGTGACCGGCGAGGTAGACGATGTTCGCCTCGCCGGGCGTGTTGTCCTTGACGCTGCGCGTGCTCAGATCGGCTGCGATCATCGCGCGCGCGTTCGTCGCCGACGTGCTCGCCGTGCCGGTGTACGGCGTCGGCGTGCCGAGCAGGGTTAGGTTGAGCGACGTCACCGCCGAGACCAGCGGCACGACGCCGGGCTTGTAGATCGAGCCCGACTGCGGAAAGAAACTCTGCGCGACGCCGGTGACCGCCGTCCACGTGTAGTCGGCGGTCTGCGCGAACGAGTCGCCGGGATACGAGTAGTACGCGCACTCGCTGCCCGACGCCGTGGTGGGGTCGGAGCAGTTGACCAGCGGCAGGCCACTGCCCGGAATGCTCAACGAGCTCCGGTTGACGCCGTATGCCGTCGTGCTCGCGCTACACGTATTGGTGCCGCTGTTGAGGCAGGTCTGCAGCTGCAGGCCGGCGGTGTTCGCGCCGGACATCGAGCCGGCGTTGGTGCTGCCTTCCAAGCTCGACAGCGACGCACACTCGGCCGCGAGGCCGGTCTGGCCGTTGAGGAACGACGCGATGTAGCTGATCGCGGTCGTTTCGTAGCTGTTGATCGTGGCCGACGTGCTCGCCTGCGTGCACGCCGAGCCCGTGCTCACCTGCTTCGCGCACGCCGACGTGCAGTTCGTGTTGCACTTACAGTTCGAGCCGCTGCACTGATAGATCGTCGCTTGCGTGGTCTCCCAGTGCGGCGTCCACAGCATCGTGTACAGCGGCTGACCCGCCGACACCGAGGCGAGCTTGTTGTTGACCAGATCGTCGAAGTCGAACGAGTCGAAGATCTGACCCGACACGGCGCCGTTCGGGCAGTACGTCGTGTTGCCGGCGTAGATCGCGCCCGGCGGGCAGCCCGCGGCGCCGGTGTAATCGAGGCCGGAGTTCTTGAGGTAGCCCTGCAAGATGTTGTTGTAGACGCTGCTGGTGTGACTGTTCTTGTTGGTCGCGAGCAGCGCGAGGCGTGGCGGCACCGCTTGGAATGCTTTGCCGATGTTGGCGACGAACGCGGTCTTCGCGCGATGCACGTTGACGTAGTGGTCGGTGCCGAACGAGCAACTGCTGGTCGGCGGCACTTTCTGCGTGCTGTTGCGGACGCGGAACTGCGTGAAGTCGATCGTGTTGTTGTTGACGTCTTTCGCGGCGATCGTGCCATCGAGGAGCTGCGCGAACGTGCCCGCATCCGACGCGAGGATCACGAACGGACCGCCGGCGTAGCTGACGCGCGCGAAACCCGAAACCGTCTGCGACGGATACTTCGGGAACACGTTGGTCTTCGCGCTGTTGTTGTAGGTGACGATCGTCGTGTCGGCCGACGTGTTGTGATTCGCGTTGTTGATCAACACCGACTGGACGTTGTTGATGTCGCAGCCATCGGTCCACATCGCGTTGACGCTCGGCGCGGTGTCGAGCGTCGTCGGCACGCAGCGGTTCGGCGACTGCTTGGTATCGAGGTAGTCGTAGAAGATCGTGATCGCGGTGTAGCCGTGCGCGGTCAAGTACGGGTTCGCGCGCAGCACGTCGTAGATGAGGCCGTACGACGAGACCGAGCCGCAGTCGTCCTGAAACGCCGAGCTGACCGGAATGATCAGCGAGCCCGACGGAAATGCCGTCGACGTATTCGCGGTCGCCGGCCCAGCGCCGATCGCGAGCCCGGCCGCGACGGCTGCACCGGTGACGAGACGCTTACCAAGAGTTCCGCGCATACGAGCCCCCTGTCGCCGTGTAGATCACGACGCGATACATCTTGTTTTGTCCCGGATCGGTGATGAACAACGTGCCACCCGTGCTCGAGCCATCCGGCTTGAAGTCGATGTCGAACACGAGCGACGTGTTCGCCGAAGCCGGCGCGCCCGCACATGGCGCCGTCGCGCATGCGGCCGTCGTGGCACCCCACACCGAGATGCCGGCACCCACCGTCAGCGTCTGGACCACGTACCACACGCCGCCCGGCGTCGCCGACGGCGGTGCCATGCCCGTCGATTGCCACTGCATCACGGTGACCGTGGTCGGCGTGACCTCGCAGCGATGCCACCGCCGCGTCGACACCGCGCGCATCTTGCACAGCTCCATCTGCGAGACGAGCTCGTCGGCGACGTTCATCGAGCTCGTGCCGTACGTCTGCGAGTTGATACCGACCATCAACGCCGACAGCACGCCGATCACGACGATGACGACCATGAGCTCGACGAGTGTGAAGCCGCGTGGATTCTTCATTGACCGTAGTTGAGCTTGTAGCGCTGCGTGTCCCAGCTCGCGACGCAGAACGTGGCGTTGGTGCCGCCGTTGCCATCCATGTCACACGTCGCGATCGTGTAGTACCAACTGCCGGCGAGCGGGTTCGCCGGCGCGACGCACGGTGAGAACGCCGGCGGCTGCGTAGGTGACACGCCCGTCGTGACTTGATACGTGCAACGGATTGCCGAGTCAGTCGGCACCACGCGGAGCAGCGCCCACTGCGAGCCGAGCGTCACGCACCCGGCATTGAAGTCGGCGCCGTTCGGAGTCGGCGCGCCGGGACACTGCGCTTCGGTCAGATAGGCACCGTTGCCCGTCTCGGATTTGTATTGCTCTTCGCGCGTCGAGATCTCCGTCATCATCGCGCTGAGCTCTGGATCATATTTCTTGTTGCGCGCCGTCGATGCCCAGTTCGGAATCACCACCGCGGCAAGCACGCCGATGATCGCGATGACGATCCCGAGCTCGATGATCGTGAAGCCCGCTTCCCGCCGCCTACGCAACTCCATCGGTTCTCGCACCGAGCCATGCTAGCACGCGCTCCGACGAGGACGCGCGTTTCCCGTGGGGGATCGATCGGTTAGCGGCGGGCGTTAGTGGATCACGTTGCCGTCGACATCGAGCTCGACGAGCCCACCCGGTCCTACATCGTTGGCCGGCTTCGCTGCGAGATCTTTGAGCGCCTCGCGAAGCGTGAGCTGCGCGCCGTTCTTCATGTACGGAACGCGCCGTTGATCCTTCGGCTTGCTCGGATCGTCGACGATCATCTTCGCGTTGCCGTCGCCGACAACCAAGTAGACACCCTGCTTCGGCTTGACGTGTGATTCGGCCGATTGCTTGACTTCTGTAGCGCTGACCTTGTTGACGTGTTCGACGTAGCTATTGAAGTAGTCGAGTGGGAGCCCGTAGTACACGAGGCTGCGATATTGCCCGAGCGCCGCCTGCGACGTGGCGAACTTGCCCGGCAGCGCGAGCGTCGCGTTGAGCTTCTCGCGCTCGAGCTCGTCGGGCGTGACCGCCGACTTGCCGCTCGCCATGCCCTGCAGCTCTTTGTCGAGCTCGAGCACCGTCTGATACGTCGAGTCGGCTTGCACCGGCGCGGTCGCGGTCAGCGCGCCGAAGTGCTTGTTGTACGAGAAGCCGCCGCGCGAGCCGTACGAGTAGCCCTTGTCCTCGCGCAAGTTCATGTTGATGCGGCTCGTGAAGCTGCCGCCGAGCACGCCCGACATGATCGTGTTCGCGAAGTAATCGCTCGCGGTGCGCTTCGGACCTGGCTCGAGAAAGATCACCGTCGACTGCGCCGCATCGCGGACGTCGACGAAGAAGATGCGGCCCGCCATCAGCTTCGGCGGCGGCAGCGCAGCGGGCTTCGGCGCGGTGCCCTTCCAGGTCGCGAGCGAGCTCTTCGCGAACAGCGCTTCGATCTGCGCGCGTGTCAGATCGCCGACGACGAACAGCCGCGCGTGGCCCGGCTGCAGCCACGTCGCGATCTGATGCTTGCAATCGGCGAGCGTGATCGCTTCGAGCGATGCCTCGGTCGTGACCGCGCCGAGCGGATGCGTCGGGCCATACAGCACGGCGCCCATCACACGACCGGGAATTTGCGTGGGGTTCCCGCGCGACTGCTTGAGCGCTTCGACGCGCCGCTTGATCATGCGGTCGAAGTCCGAGTCGCGCATGCCGGGCGCGCGCAGCGTGTCGGCGAACAACGCGAACGTCGTGTCGAGGTGCTTCGTGAGTGTCGCGAGCCCGACACCTTGCGAATCGTCGGTCGCGTACGCGTTGATCTGCGACGCGACATCGGCGAGCGCTTCGGAGTACTGGATCTTGTCGAGCTGCTGCGTGCCTTCGGTCAGCATCGCCATGCACACGCCGGCGAGCCCGTCCTTGGCTCTCGGATCGGTGACCGAGCCGCCGTCGAAGTTGAGATCCATCGACACGATCGGCAACGCGTGTTGCTCGACGAGGTACACCGCGATGCCGTTCGGCAACGCGAACTGCTGCACGGCCGGCAGCTTGAACGCGTGCGGCTCGCTCGGCGGCGGCTGGGTCTTGCGGAAATCCTCGTCGGGAAACACGAGCGTTTGCGGCTGTGCGGTCTGGGTCGCCGGCGGTGCGGGCATGACATTCTCCTGAGCGACCGGCTCGGCGGCCGGCGGTTGCGCGGCTGGTTGCGGCGCGATGGTGGTCGAGCCGCCGCACGCGGCGATGATGATGATCAACAGGCAGCGCTTCACTTGCCACCTACCTTCGCGAGCGGGTTGGTCACGACGATGACTTCGTGCTGCGGTGACAACCACCGCGCGACGGTCGCGCGGATCTGCTCGGCGCTCGCTTTGCGATAGCGATCGAGATCGAACGAGATGCGATCCGGATCGCCGAGGAACTGGTCGTACTCCTGCAGCACGTTGGCGCGGCTGTTGAGCCCTTCGAGCCGATAGATCGCGCGGCTCTCCTGCGCCGCGACGACGCGCAAGATCTCTTTATCGCCGAGCGGCTCGCGCGCGACTTTCGCGAGCTCGTCGGCGACGATCTGCTCGATCGCCGCGAGGTCGGCGCCCGAGCGCAGCGTCACGGTGATCGAGAACACGCCCGAGAACGTGCTTCCCGATTGGCCGACGCGCACCGATTGCGCGAGCTGCTTGTCGTAGACCAGCGACTTGTACAGCCGGCCCGCGCCCTCTTCACCGAGCGCCGATGCCGCGATGTCGAGCTCGGCATCGCCGGGCGCGTAATTCGCCGGCGAGTGCCACGCGAACGTGACCTGGCGGAGCTTCGCGAGCGAATCGTCGACGGTGACGGTCGACGAGCTGATCGCCGGCGCGGGCACCGTCACGACTTTCGGCTTCACGCTGGTCGGGAATGTGCCGAACCATTGCTGCACGAGCACCTTCGCAGCCGCCGGATCGAAGTCGCCGACGAGCGCGAGCGTCGCGTTCGACGGCACGTACCAGGTCTTGAAGAAGTTCTTCACGTCGTCGACCGACGCGTTGACCAGGTCTTCGTGCTTGCCGATCGTCATGTAGCGATAGGGGTGCCCCTCCGGGTAGAGCGCGGCGAGCATCGCGAACCGCGCCGGCGTGTACGGCACGTTGTCGTAGCGCTGGCGCCGCTCGTTGCGCACGACGTCGATCTGGTTCGCGAGCTCGTCCTTGTCGAGGATGTCGAGCAAGTGGCCCATGCGATCGCTCTCGAGCCACAGCGCGGTCGCGAGCTGATTCGCCGGCACGACCTCGAAGTAGTTCGTGCGATCCGCGTTCGTGGTGCCGTTGATCTCGTCCGAGCCGATCTTGCGCAGGGTCGGAAAGTGATTGTCGGTCCCGACGTTCTTCGAGCCCTGAAACATCATGTGCTCGAACAGGTGCGCGAAGCCGCTCTTGCCATGCACCTCGTCGCCGGATCCGACGTGATACCAGATGTTGACCGCGACGAGCGGCACGCTCGGATCGGGCGCCAAGATCACTTCGAGCCCGTTCGGCAGCGTGTACTTCTCGAACTTGATCTTCGGATCGTCGGCGCGTGCGACGCGCGGCAACGCCAACGCGGCGATTGCCGCGACCACCACGAGGAGCCTCATGGCGGCGAACCTAACCCGCCTCGGCGCCGTGAGCTATGCTGAGGCATGGCGACCGCACGACCGCGCCACACCTACGCCGACTATCTCGGGGTCGAGATGATGAAGCCGGGGAAGCACGAGTTCTTCAACGGCGAGATCTACGCGATGTCGGGCGGTAGCGAGGATCATGCAGCGCTCGCCGTGAAACTGACTGTGGCGCTCGATCGCGCGGTCGGCGACGGGCCATGTCGCGTGTACTCGTCGGACTTGCGAATCTATGTCGAAGCCGTCGGCATGGCGGCGTTCCCCGACGCCTCGGTGCTGTGCGAGCCGCTCTCGCAACACGCCGCGAGCCCCGAAGCGACCGCGCTCAACCCGAGCATCCTCGTCGAGGTCACGAGCCCATCGTCGGAAGCGTACGACTGCGAGACCAAGCTGATGGCCTATCAGACGATCGCGTCGCTCCACGAATACGTGATCGTCTCGCACCGCGAGCGACGGATCACCGTTCACTACCGTACCCCCGACGGTTGGAAGCTGCGCAGCGCGATCACCGGAGGTCGCGTCGTGATCCCGAGCCTCGAAACCGAGCTCGTCGTCGACGAGATCTATCGCAGCAGCTCGATTCGCTAACGCGAACGCCAGCGGCCGCCGATCCAGACCCAACCGCCGCCGGAACGCCGCCACGCACCGCCGATCCAGATCGCGCCGTGCGGCGCGGCGCCGGGCGACTCGACTTGTGGCGCAGGCATGTCGGCCGCATCGCGCCAGAAGCCGGCGACCCAGCCGTACGCCGCGCCCGTCCATTTCCAGTAACCCGCGACCCACGTCGCCGCTTCGTTCGGCCGATCGGGTTGCACCTCGGCGAGCGGCTGCGGCGGCGCTCGCCACGGCGTCTCCGTCGGCTGCGGTGCGACCGGTGCGCGATGTGGTTGCTCGGCGAACGCGCGCTGGTTTTCCGCTGCACGATCGCGTGCGAGCTTTGCCGCCTCGTCCTTCGACAGCTGCTTCGGCGGCTTCGTCGACGTGACGTGGCGGATCAAGAACACGACGCCGGCGAGATCGTTCGGCTCGGCCGACCAGAACCGCACCGTCATCGGCTCGCCCGGCTCGACGCGGATCTCCGCGCTCGTGCGCGTGACGTGATAGTCGGCGATCTCCTGCGCGCTGCCGCCGTAGCGCGCGCAGATGCTGCTCTCGTCATCGGCGTCGCTGCCGCTAAACGTCTGCTTGACGAGCGCCGCGGCAGCCGGCGCCGCGCTGCCCGTGCTCGCGTCGCCGCCGACGGATGTCGCCGATCCGGCGGTCGCGATCACCGCCGTGCCGCTGCCGCCGACGCAGCGCGCGTTGTCGGCGACGTCGCCGAAGCTCGACATCTCCGCGGTCGATCCGATCCAGATCTCGGCGTGCCCGACGAGCCGTCGCGGCGTGCAGGCGACGAGCGCGATGCCGTCGACCGCGGTCGTGCCGTCGGCAGGCACGTCGACCTCGAACGGCCCCTGCGCGCACGCCGAGGGCGCCGCGAACACCTGAGTTTGATAGCGGAGATCCGAGCTACACGCGCCGACAGCCAACGCGAGCACGATACGCAGCGACATTCACGCGACCGATCCCGAACGGCACGCTTCGATCGTAGCCTACAGCTCGAGCGGCTGCACGCCGAGCACGACGTGCTCGTTCGAGACCGCGTCGAGCCAGAGTAAAAGCCGGCGAACTTCGTGATCCGTGACGTCGATCTCGATGATGCGACGCACCGGGTTACCCGCGAGCGTGCGCGCGATGTCCTGCTCGGCGGTCGACCAGGCGGTCGCGAGCGCGGTCGACTTCACCGGCAAACCCTCGACTTGTACGGAAACGCCCATCACGAACTTCGCGAACGCCGGATTCGCGGCCACGATCTGGCCCTGCGGCGTGAGCAGCGCCAGCGGCAGCCGGCAGCCGTCGAAGGCCGTCCGCGCGAGCTCGTCGCGGCGCGAGACTTTGTCGCCCTTGTCCTGACCTTTTTGCTCGATCACGACGCGGCGCTGCTGCCCGCCCGCGCCGCGGCGCCGGCCGAACCCGAGCATGTCCATCACGGTGCGTAGCTCGTAGATGAACGCGGCCATATCCTTGTGGCGTTCGGCGGGTCGCTTGGCGAGCGCGTGCAGCACGAGCTTCTCGACCGCCGGATCGAGCCCTTCGACCGTCTTCGACGGCGGCTTCGGCTGCTCGTCGAGGTGACCGGCCAAGATCTTCTGCACCGGGCCATCCCACGGCACCGCGCCGGTGATCAGCTCGTAGAGCAAGATGCCGACGCCGTAGACGTCGCTCGCAGGCGATGCGGGCTCGCCGCGGATGCGCTCGGGCGCGACGTAGTGCGGCGTGCCGGACAGCGACGTCGATGCGCGGCTCGCGACGAGCGGGCGCGCGAGACCGAAATCGAGCAGCTTCACGACCATCTTCGTGCGCTTCGCTTCGATCTCTTCTTCGCCGATCAAGATGTTCTCGGTCTTGATGTCGCAGTGCACGACGTTCTGGCGATGGATGTAGTGAAGCGCCTCGGCGACCGCGAGCACGATCTCGCACGCCTTGCGCACGCCGATCCGCTTCTCGCGGAACAGGATGCGGTTGAGCGGCTCGCCATCGACGAACTCCATCACCATGAACATCCCGACCTTCTCGTCCTCGCCGAAATCGACGACCGACGTGATGGCCGGGTGGCTCATCGCCGATGCGAACCGCGCCTCGCGATAGAACAGCTCGCGCGCCTCGTCGGTCTCGGCGACCTGACTCGAGATGATCTTGAGCGCGAACCGCCGCGCCAAGTGGATGTGGTTGACCTCGTAGACCTTACCCATCCCGCCCTGACCGATTCGCTTGACGATCTGATAGCGGCCGCCGATCAGCGAGGAGTGTTGCGCGGTGTGGACGCGGATGTTCGCGCTGCGCGCCGGCGGTGCCGGCGAGTACGTGTCGCGCGCGCGCGGTCGCACCGGCATCTGCATCGGCGCTTGCTGCGCTTGTGCCGGCTTGCCGAAGCGCGTGGTCGCATCGTTGCGGTCGGTGCGATCGCCGCGCTCGCCGCGCTCGGGCGCGATCCGCGGCTGCTGCCGGACCGCGGCGGGACGCGCACGTGCACCCGACAGCGAGCTCCGATTCGGTGCGAGCGCGCGGTGATCGATGCGCACCTCGGACGAGTCGTCGTTGACGTTGACCTCGGGGAGCCGAGGTAGCTCGTCGGGCGGCGCCGGCAGCGGCAACGCGGGCGCGCGTCGTCCGGACGGGTTGCGCGGATCGGGCACGCTTGGATAATACAGTAGACTCGGCTGTCGATGCACGAGCTGTGGTCCAGCGCGAGCTACGAGCCTCACCTGCTTTCGCTGCCGTTCGCGTTCGCTCCGGCCGTGATGGTCGTGGTGATCGCGTACGCGATCGTGATGCGCGGCGAGCCGGTGTTGCGCGCGTGGCTGTTCGTCCACTTCGCGGCGCTGATGCCGTACTCGATCGTGATGGCGCTCTCGCCCTCGGTGACCTCGCCGAAAGCCGCCGAGGCGCTGTTCCGACTCGCCGCGGCGTTCATTCCGACCGCGGCGGCCGCCGGCGCCGGCTTCCAGCTCGCGCTGCTGCGCAAGCGCGCCCGGCTGTTCGCCGTGATCGTCGGGGCGATCGCGCTCGCATGGATCGTCGCGGGTGCGGTCACCGACGCCGCGGTTGCCGGCGTGTATCGACTGCCGGCGGGCTTGTGGTACGCGAACGCCGGTCCGTACGCGTGGCTCGCGCTGGTGTCGACGATCGCCGTCGCGCTACCCGGGTTCGTGTTGATGGCGCGCGCGGCGGTCGCGACGAAGCCGAGCGTCGAGCGCCGTCAGCTGCGCGTCATGCTGTGCGCGAACCTGATCACGTACAGCGGGCTCACCGACGTCGCGCTCGCCTATCACGTCGGCGTGTTCCCGCTCGGCTGGCTGCTGTCGGGCATCGGCAGCGTCGTCGTGGTGCGCGCGCTCCTCTTCGAGGACCTCCTGCGCGTGCGCGCCGTCGACACGACCGCACCGCAGCTGCTCTTGCATCTCGCGCTCGCGATCTTGCTCGGCTGGATCGCGCTCGCGCTGCTCGGCGCGCAGCTCGTGTGGTGGGGTGCGGCCGCCGTGCTCGTGGTCACGTTCGCGTCGGTGCGCGTCCTGATCGCGGTGATCGGCCTCGTCGCGCGCGGCGCACGCGGCAACGAGACCGCACTCGATCGGCTGCTCGGTCAGCTCGTCACCCGCGCCCGCGGACTGCGCGACGAGCCCGAGGTCGCGAAGCTGGTGATCGACATCATCGAGCTCGGCATCGGCAAGCGCGTGATCGTGCTGATCGCGGCCGACAGCGATTGGGGATGGACGACCGCCGACGGCGCGCGGCTTCCCGACGACGCCGCGCCCGATCCGCTGCTCGGCCCGTGGCTCGCCGAGCAACGCGGCGCGGTCTTCGCGCGCGAGCTCGAAGCGCGAGCGCCCGACGATCTGCGCGCACCGCTCGCCGACGTGCTCGGCCGCGCGAAGGCCGGCACGATCCTGCCGGTCACGAACGTCGACGAGTTGCTCGCGCTCGTGCTGGTGCCCGAAACCGGAGCGCTGGGCACGCGCACGCGCCTGCGCGGTCGCGAGCTCGCGTTTCTCGAGCGGGCCGGCGAACGATTCGGCGAAGCGCTCGTCCACACGCGCATGGCGCGCCGCGCCGCCGAACGCGCGACGCTCGCGCGCGAGGTCGATCTCGCCGCGACCGTGCAAGCGCACTTGTTGCCCGGCCGCGGCGCACACGTGATCGGCGAGGTCACGATCGTCGGCTCGTGGCTGCCGGCGACGCGTTGCGCCGGTGACTTCTGGGCGCTGTACGAGCTGCCGAGCGACCGCGTGCTCGTCGCGATCGGCGACGTCACCGGGCACGGCGTCGCGTCGGCGACCGTCACCGCCGCGGCGGCCGCCGCGTGCGACGTGTGCGCGCGCCGTCATCGCGACGGGACCGGCGCGGCGCTCGAGCTCGGCGAAGTCGTCAAGGCGCTCGATGCCGCGGTGACGCGCGTCGGCGGCGGCCAGCTCGCGATGTCGTGCTTCGCGGCGATCCTCGACTCGACCGCGAAGTCGATCAGCTACATCTCGTGCGGTCATCCGACGCCGTACTTGTGCCGCGCGGGCAGCAAGGCGTTCGAGCTCCATGCGCTGGTCGCGCGAGGCAACCCGCTCGGCAGCGGCGCGGCGCAGACCGCGAAGCCGCAACATCGCGCGCTCGAAGCAGGCGACCTCGTGGTCTGGTATACCGACGGTGTGATCGAGGCGCTGGATCCGCGCGGCGAGCCGTTCGGCGATCGCCGCATGCAGCGCTTACTCCGCAAGCTCGATCCCGCGCTCGACGCCAAGGCGATCTACGAGCTGTTGCAGGCGAGCATCGCGGCGCATCACGCCGGCCGAGCGCGCAGCGACGACGAGACGTTGGTCGTCGCGCGAGTGAGGCAATCGTGAAGCTGCGCGTGCTCAGCTACAACATCCACAAGTGCATCGGCGGCGTCGATCGCCGCTACGATCCGCAGCGCGTCGCCGACGTGATCAACCAGCAGCACGCCGACGTCCTGCTGTTGCAGGAGGTCGATCACGAAGTGCCGCGGTCGAACCGCGATCGCCAGGTCGACGTGCTCGGCGATCTCGTCGGCATGCGCTACCGATCGTGGTTCTCGAACGTCGAGGTCCGCGGCGGCGGCTGTTACGGCAACGCGATCTTGAGCCGCTATCCGATCGTCGAGACCACCAACATCGATCTGTCGATCCGCTTCAAGAAAAAGCGCAGCGTGCTGCACGGCGTCGTGCGCGTGCGCCAGAACGACATGGATCGAACCGTGCACGTCTACAACATGCACCTCGGGCTCGCCCGGTTCGAACGCAGGATCCAGCTGCGGCGATTCCTCGATTCGCATCCGTTCCAGACGCTGCATCACGAGACGCCGGTGGTCGTCGGCGGCGATCTCAACGACGTCTACGGCCGGCTCGGCGAGCTGTTGCGGCCCGCCGGATTTCGCGGCGTCGAGCGCCGGCCACTCACGTTTCCCGCGTGGGGCCCGGTGCGTGCGCTCGATGCGATCTTCGTGCGCGGCCGGCTCGACTTCGTGCGGCTCGCCCGCTGCGAGAGCGAGCTCGCGCGGCGCGCGAGCGATCATCGGCCGCTGATCGCCGACGTCCGGCTTCACCCGACGGCGACGTGATCTGCAGCGCGGCGCAGCGGTCAGCCGACGAGCAGCGCATCGCGCAACGCGAACGGATGACACGTCACCATCGCGTTGTCGCCAACATCGATCATGACTTGACGCTTGCGGCCATGCAGCTCGGCGAGCAGCTCGTGCTTGAGCTCGGGCGCCGATGCGTAGACCAGCCGGCAGTCGGGCCACTCGTCGGCGAACGCCAGCGCGCTCCGCTCCGAACACCATAGCGGCGCGACCTCGTCGCCGTCGAGGTTTGCGATTGCCTGCTCGCCCTCCAAGCCGCGGCGTGTCCACGCGCCGGTGGTCGCGACCGAGCGAAACGCACGATCGAGCAATTCGGCCGCGTGCTCCTTCGGCCCTTCGTGACCGGGAAGCCAGCGGGTCTCGACCCGCCGCACGTCACAAGCAAAGCCGTCGATCGTCGCCTGGCGATAGTGCTCGTGCTCGACGTCCACGGGCACGGTCACCGAAATCACTTCGGCGATCGACCAATCGATCGTCGCGATCCGCTCGCGCGCGTAGGCGATCGCGGCGGCGTCGTCACCCGCGGTTTGATCGGTGATCCAGCAGCCTGCATACGCGGTCGAGAATCGTCCGAACGATGCGCCTCGCATCGCCGGATAACACTCGACCACGACGTAGCGCATCGGATTACGAACGCGCGATCGGCTTGTACTTGATCCGATGCGGCTGGTCGGCATCGGAGCCAAGCCGCCGGTGCCGATCGGCTTCGTAGTCGGCGAAGTTGCCCTCGAACCACTCGGCGTGACTGTCGCCCTCGAACGCCAGGATGTGCGTCGCGATGCGATCGAGGAACCAGCGATCGTGGCTGATCACGACGGCGCAACCCGGAAATTGCAGCAAGCCGTCTTCGAGCGCGCGCAGCGTGTCGACGTCGAGGTCGTTCGATGGCTCGTCGAGCAACAACAGATTGCCGCCGCGCCGGATCATCTTTGCGAGGTGCACGCGGTTGCGCTCGCCACCCGACAAGATGCCGACCCGCTTCTGCTGGTCTTGGCCTTTGAAGTTGAAGCTCGACACGTACGACCGCGCGTTGATCGAGCGCTCGCCGATCGGCAAGAAGTCGACGCCTTCGCTGATCTCGTCGTAGATCGTCTTGTTGTCATCGAGCGCGTCGCGCGACTGGTCGACGTAACCGAGCTTGACGGTCTCGCCGATCTTGACCGTGCCCTTATCCGGCTTCTCGAGGCCCATGATCATGCGGAACAGCGTGGTCTTGCCGGCGCCGTTCGGGCCGATCACGCCGACGATGCCGCCGCGCGGCAGCTTGAACGAGAGGTTCTCGATCAGCGTGCGATCGCCGAAGCCCTTCGACACGTTGTCGAACACGACGACCTCACCGCCGAGCCGAGGTCCCGGCGGGATCACGATCTCGAGCGCGGGATCGCGCTGCGCCTTTTGCTCTTCCGCGATCATCTCGTCGTAGCGGTTGAGGCGCGCCTTGTTCTTGGCCTGCCGCGCCTTCGGCGACAACCGCACCCACTCGAGCTCGCGCGCGAGCATCTTGCTGCGAGCATCCTGTTGGCGCTCTTCGTCCTTGTGCCGCTTCGCCTTGAGCTCGAGCCAACCGGAGTAATTGCCTTCGAACGGATGGCCCTCGCCGCGATCGAGCTCGAGGATCCACTTCGCGACGTTGTCGAGGAAGTAGCGATCGTGCGTGATCGCGACGACCGTGCCCTTGAAGTCTTCGAGCGTCTTCTCGAGCCAGGCCACGCTCTCGGCATCGAGGTGGTTGGTCGGCTCGTCGAGCAGCAACATGTCGGGCTTCGACAACAGCAGGCGGCACAGCGCGACGCGGCGCTTCTCGCCGCCCGAGATCTTGGTGACGTCGGCGTCGCCGGGCGGGCAGCGCAGCGCGTCCATCGCCATCTCGACCATGTGATCGAGCTCCCACGCGTTCGCGGCTTCGATCTGATCTTGCAGTCGCGACTGTTCCTCGAGCAGCTTGTCCATCTTGTCGGCGGGCAGGTCCTCACCGAGCTTCATCGACACGTCTTCGAAGCGCTGGAGCAGCGCCTTGGTCTCGGCGACCCCTTCGTCGACGTTCTCCTTGACGGTCTTGCTAGGGTCGAGCTGCGGCTCCTGCGGTAGGTAGCCGATCTTGAGCCCCGGCGCCGGCCATGCCTCGCCGAGAAAGTCCTTGTCGACGCCGGCCATGATCCGCAACAGCGTGCTCTTGCCCGCGCCGTTGTTGCCGAGCACCCCGATCTTCGCGCCGGGATAGAACGAGAGATGGATCCCCTTCAAGATCTCGCGCTTCGGCGGCACGAGCTTGCGCAGATCTTTCATCACGAACGTGTACTGGGCGGTCATGGCGCGGGCGGTTATACCCTAGCCACCGTCCATGGCCTATCGCGACGACGCCACCGGCGCGCTGACGGCTCGAGCCGCCGACGGCGAGCTGCGCGCCGAGCTGGGGCCGACCGTGACCGTCGGGCTCGGCGACCGCCAACTGCGCGTCACCGAGCGATTCGCGAGCGTCACCGAGCGCGACAAGCAGCTCGAATCGTTCGAGCTCGCGACGCCGCTCGTCGTCGCGCGCGACCCGACCTACGACGACCTCGGGATCTGGACGATCGATTCGCAGACCGCACGGCGCGTGTTCGGCGCCCGGCCGCGCTCGACGCTCGAGCCCGACGGACTCGATGACCTGCGCCGATTCGAAGATGTCGCGCGGCGGATCCGCAGCGGCCTCGCGTCGTACGCGGGTAATGTGGTGCGCTCGAGCGAGCACGGCCGCGTCGCGCTCGACAAGGTGCTGCTCGTCGAGCACGGCGATCGCGTCGAGCTCTACGCGCGCAAGCTGTTCAAAGATCGCGCTCGGCTCGTCGTCGCGCTGTATCCCGAGCGCCGCGTCGTCGTCGAGGGCGTCGAGGTCGCGCTGGGCTCGCCATATTCGATTACCGTGCGCGGCGACCTGCTGCGCTTTGCCGACGACACCGGCACCGACCGCGCGCACGTCGCGTTGCCGTGGCTCGCCGCCGAAGAGCGCCAAGAGGTCGCGCGCCGGTTGGCCGCGGCCGTCCGTGCTACCGTTTCGGCGTGACGCGTTTCGTCGCCGTTGCCGTCGTGCTGATCGCGTGCGGCGAAGACCACGTCAACGGCGAGAAGCTCGCCGAAAAGATCAAGGCGTCGCTCGCGACGCACGATCTCGTCGTCGACGCGCTGAGCTGCCCAGCGCGCGTCGTCAAGGTCGGCGACGCGTTCACTTGCACGGGCACGACGAGCGAGAAACAGGCGATCGCGATCGACGTCAAGCAGCAGGGCTCGGGCAACCTCGAGTGGGCGCTCGAAGGCATGGAGCTGCACGCGTCGAAGGTTCGCAGCGAAATCCTGCCGAAGGTTGGTTCGGGCTACGAGCTCAAGTGCCCGCACGAAGTCGCGATCGTCGCGATCGGCGAGTGGACGCATTGCACGCTGGCCAAGGACGGCCAGACCTCGCACTTGAACGTGAAGATCGACGACGCGCAGGGCAACGAGAGCTACAAGGTCGAGCCCTGACCGAACGGCTAGCCGGATCTACGAGATTTGACACTGGCGTAGGCGTGCTCACATTAGCCGCATGTTCAAGACGTGGCGACTGGGAACGCTCCTGGGCTTTCCCGTCGAGATCAACTTCAGCTTCTTACTGCTGCTCGGATTCGTGTTCGTCGCGCTCGGCGGGTTGTCGGGCGTGGTCATCGTGTGCCTGACGTTCGCGAGCGTGCTGCTCCACGAGCTCGGTCACGCGCTGGTCGCGCGCCGGCTCGGCGTACACACCACCGGCATCGAGCTCGGCTTCTTCGGCGGCGCCGCCAAGATGATCGACATCCCGCGCAACGCGCGTGACGAGATTTCGATCGCGGCGGCGGGCCCGATCGTCTCGCTGGCGCTCGCAGGCCTCGGGCTCGGGCTCGGCGCGGCGACGCACCTCACGATCGTGTCGTGGATCGGCTGGACCAACCTCGTGCTCGCGCTGTTCAACCTGATCCCGGCGCTGCCGATGGACGGCGGTCGCATCCTGCGCGCCGCGCTGACCACGCGCATGAGCTTCATCCGCGCGACGGACGTCTCGGTGACGGTGTCGCGTGTCGCGGCGATCGCCTTTGCGATCGGTGGGCTCGTGCTCGGCGCGTATCAGCTCGTGTTTCTGGCGCCGTTCTTGTGGGTGCTCGGCTCGCGCGAAAAGCTGATGGCGCGCATGGCGACGCGGGCGCCGCGCGGCTTCGCGATGCGGCAAACCGCGGATGGCCGCTTCGTGATCGAAGATCGGTTCTGAGTCACTGCGCCGAACGAAACGCTTCGAGATCGATCGAGTAGCGCCGCAACAAGCGGTGCACTTGCGCGCGCGACGTGCTGAGCGCACGCGCGACCGCGGCGAGGTTGCCGCGGTGATCGCGGAGCAGGCCGAGCAGCTCGTCGCGACGCGCAGCCTCGACGGCGGCGGCCGGCGCACGCCCGGCGACTTGCTCGGGCAGCTGTTGCAGATCGATGCGATCGCTCTGCGCGACCGCGACCGCCGCCGCGATCGCCTGATCGAGCTCGCGGATGTTGAGCGGCCAGCGATAGCGGCACAGCGCCCACGCCGCCGCCGACGACAGCCCCAGGCTCGGCCGGCCGTGACGCGCCAGCGACGTCGCGACGAGCCCACCGAGATCTTCGAGCCGGTCGCGCAACGGCGGCAACGTCACGCGCAACCCGGCGAGCCGCGCGTAGAGATCGACGCGGAAGCGGCCCGCTTCGACCTCGCGCTCGAGATCGCGGAGCGTCGCGGCGACGAACCGCACGTCGATCGCCACCGGCCGCGTCTCGCCGACCGGCACGACCTCGCGCTCCTGCAGCACGCGCAGCAACGTGCCCTGCGTGGCGAGCGGCAGGTCGCCAACCTCGTCGAGCAACAGCGTGCCGCGATCGCTCGCGCGAATCGCGCCGGGACGATCATCGATCGCGCCGGTGTACGCGCCGCGGCTGTGACCGAACAGCGTCGCCGCCGCGAGCGATTCGACGAGCCCCGCGCAGTTCACGGCGACGAAGCCACCCGGCCGCGCCGAGCTCGCGTGCACCATCCGCGCGGCGACTTCTTTGCCGACCCCGCTCTCGCCGAGCAACAGCACCGGCACCATGCTCTGTGCGACGTCGCCGAGGCGGCGCAGCGCCTGCTCGACGCCGGGCACCAGCGACGGCACGTTGCCCGCGGCGACGTCGTCAGGCGAGCTCGCCGAGATCCGCAGCGTGCGAAACCGCAAGAACGTCTCACCGACCTCGATCCAATCGCCGTCCGCGAGTGCGCGCTGCGTCGTGCGCTCGCCGTTGACGATCACGCCGTTCTTCGAGCCGAGATCGCGCAGCGTCCAGCCGCCGAGCGCGCGCTCGATGACCGCGTGCTCGACCGACAGGTGCGGATCCGGCAAGTCGATGCGCAGCGTGCTGCGATCGCGCGTCGAGTGCTGCTTCGCACCGCGGCCGAGCACGGCGCGCTCGATCCCGCGCATCAGATGTCGCGTGCCGGCACGCGGCCGCCCGGCATCGAGCACGACGAACAGCGCCGCAAGTGAAACTTGAGCGTCGCGCGCGCGTTCCGGCAGGAGCGTGAGCGTATCGATCACTGCACGGGCATCATGCAACGACGAGCCTTGCTCACGTCAACGAAAGTGAACCCGGCAATGTGCGACGGGTGCGACATCAGTTTGTCCAAAACAGGTACGCGATAATTTTGCGCCGATCGGCGAGCACATCATCGAAGCGAGACCGCATTGCTTGCCACTGCTGCGCACTGACTCGATCCCCAGCAAGCCGCGCGAGCGCTTCGTACTTCGCGAGAACGCCGATCTCCGCGAACGGGATGTGATCGTCGTCGACTGGCAACAGCTCGTCACGCAACTGGCGGACGGCTGCTGCGACTGCATCTCGATGCGACACGACATGCGGGAGCACCGCGAGCACGTCGAGCACTTCAGAGCCGAAGAACGAGAACCGCGGGCAGTCGCGCAGCATCTTCGCGAGTGGCTCGCCGTCCCCTGCTACCGCAGCATTCAGCGCTCGCGCTCTCTCGCATGGATTGCGAGTGTCGTCCGATTCGCCGACGTCTCGACGATCGATCGAGTCGCCACGCGCGAGGACTATCCACGGCGGATCCCACCCGCTCTTCGTCGTCACGCGAGCTCCTATGAACAGCCTCGCGAGGTCGGCCATCTGATCGGCGTGGTGGGAGCTGAAGCCGTCAGCGACGGCTTGGTGCAACGCCGCGGAGAAGTCAGTGGCGTCACCGCGGACACGGTCGATATCAGCGCGCCACGGCCAGCTCAGTTCCGGCGTCGACCGCGCGAGCCATTCGACGGGCGAAACAGACGCATCCAAACCATCGAGCCGCGGATCATGGCTCCCGACCCCGGCGAGGATCTCTAGATTGCTCTCCGGAATGATGTCGACATCGATCTTGCCGAGCAGCGCTTTGAAGCCGACCTGCTGCTCGTCGACCGGCAACGCGAAGACGCGCAGCACGGCGCACCGCTGCGAGGTCTCTTGCTTCGCGACGTGCTCGAACGCGTCGCCCTCGCCGTCGTACGTGCGCAGCAACGCGCCCAAGCAACGTGTTGCGATCGCCGCGAGTGGTCGCTCGCGTTCGTTGTCCGCGGCTACTTGTTCGACTCCGAGCGCGGCGTCGTGCCAACGTCCTCTCGCGATCGCGATCGTCGTGGCAAGTGCGCCGTGATTGTTCGGCGAGAGCAGCGCCGCGGCTTCGTCGAATCTACCCGCGAACGTCAACGCGCCGGCCTGCGCTTCAACCGTGTCACACTGCTTCGCGACATCGGCGGCCTCGTCGAAGCGGCTCGCTTGCTCGAATAGCCACGTCGGGCAATAGCCTTGAAGCTCGTTGAAAGCTACTCGCAGCGCGAACGTCTCGTCGGTCGCCTCGAAGTTGTACTCGAGCTCGTGGCTCACGTTCGCGAGCGCATCATCGCGCGAGCCGGGCAGTGCGGCTGCGACGACGAACGGGTCCCACGCCGACAGAGACCCTTGTATCGCGCGATCATGCTGGCCGCGATGCAGTGCGCGATCGCCCGCGTTGACCAGAATCGCGTAGCCGATCGCCCACGCGATCCCGCCGAGCACGAAGATGCTTAGCCGCGACAACGGTGTCGCCGAGAGTCGCGGCGACACGCAACGCGCGATGATCGCGCCGCGATCGACGCCGAATAGCTCGCGCCGGCCATCGACCTCGCGCAACTCGCCGGTGACGACGATCGGATCACCGTCAGAGATCGTCCGGAGCAGGGTCGCGCCGAAGTATTCGCGCAGGCGCCGCGCGGTCTGCACCGCCGACCCAGCTTCGACCTGCACCGCGCGTACGAGCTCGACGCGAACACCGCTGACGTCGAGCCACGGCTCGCCGGCGCGAGACTCCGTCGATCGATACGACTGCACGATCGTCGCAAGTGAGCCACCACGCAACGTTCCCGAGATCGTCACGCTACCGGGAGTCAACCATCTCGCTCGGTTGCGCTGAGCAACGAGCTCTCGGAGCGCCCGGCGGCGTTGTCGCCACGCTCGGAGCGCGGCGACCGCGCCCACACACGCGACCACGAACAGCGCCAACACGATCTTCCAAACCCACGCGCCGTGCACCAACAGAAACGGGAGTTTTGCCTCGGGCATGCGACCGGTATCGGCCGCATGCCGTCGCGGTTGCTTACTTGTAGCCGCGCGATAGCAGCATCTTGGCGGCGGCCGCGAACGCCTCGGGGCCCGGCACGTCGAACGCGAACGTATCGGCCAATCGGTTGATCACGTTGAACGCCCAGCACACCGCGAGCGCGTCGTCGATCTGCGCGCGCGTGAGGCCGGCGGCCGCGAGCGCGCGTGCGTCGTCGGCGGTGACTTCGGAGCGCGTCACCTGTTGTAAGAACTTCAGCATCGCGCGCAACGGTGCGCCGATCGGTGCGGCGTCGAGATCCGCGAGCACCGCGCGCACCTGGTCATCGCCGAGCTCTGACGACGCGACCGCGCCGTGGGCTTTCGTTCAAAACTCGCACTCGTTCGTCTTCGACACGAACGAGGCCATCAGCTCGCGCTCGCCGATCGGCCACGGCGATGGGCCGCGCATCGCTGCTTGAAACACCTCGTTGATGTCGCGGCCGAAGAATTCGGGCCGATACAGCAAGAGCCGCAGCACGTCGGGCGCACGCCGGCGCGACACGACGCGGATCAAGCCGAGCAAGAGCTTGGCGCGCAGCCGGTGGCCGTGATCGAGCGCTTCGAGTCTCATTTCACACCCGCTTCGTCGAGCGCGGCGATCGCAACCTCGAGCTGTCGGCTCGCTTCGCCGAGCGCGGCGCAGACGACGAGCTCGAACACGCGATCGTCGCCGAGCACGCTCGCGGCATCGCGCACGTCGGCGTCGGTGACGTCGCTCGCTTTCGCGACGACCTTGGCGAGCAACGCGCGAGCCGGCTCGGGGACATCGGCCGTGCGATGTGCGAACGCAGCACGGCGCTCGTCGGGCGAGCTCGTCGCCGGTCCTTCGGTCGCGGTCCGGATCGCCGCTTCGCGAAATGCGCGCGTGTCGCTCACGGCAGCGCTTCCTTTTGCAGATCGAAGCCGTGACAGGTCATGGCTTCGGGCTCGCCGAGCGGCATGCCGACCACCTTGACGATCGCGGCGACGGCGCGCACGAGGTCCGGGCTGGCTTGCATGTACACGACGCCGCCGATCGTCGTCTGCCACGGTCCGCCGAGGCCGAGCAAGTTCGATCCGTTGGTCACGAGCTCGAGCTTACTGCCATCGTCGAACGCGAGCGTGATCGTCCAGTCCGGATAGTTGTCGTAGCAATTGACCGCGTGGAGGGGTTTGGCGAGTGGCACGAAGCTCGCGAGCGAGTGGCCGAGCGCGGCGAGGTCGTTGCCGATCTCCGCCGACCACGCCGGCAGCTTCACGGTCGCGCCGGTCACGCGCATCGCGGGCTTCGTCGCGAGCGCGTCGACGTTCAGCGTCCACGCCACGCCGGTGCCGAGCCCGTCCCACTTGTAGTCGACCTTCACCGACGCGAGCGCGCGTGCGGAGATCGGCGGCGCGGCGACTTGCGTGACCTTGCCGAAGTAGCCGCCCATCAGGCCGCCGGCGTAGATGAACGCGGCGTTCGCCTTGATCGAGGCGCGATAGGCATCGAGGCACGACGCCGGCGGCGCCGCATCGTCTTCGAGCCGGCCGGCACACGCGGCGGCGAGCGCGGCCGCATCGCACGTCGTCTTGCGCGCGAACGAGCCGGCGAGTGCGTCGATGCCGACCGATTTCGGGTAGCGCGACTCGGCGAGCTTGTCGACATCGCATGCCTTGACCTCGGCGACCTGCGCGGCGGTGAACGGCGCGACCGGCCACGCGAGCACCGGCTCGCCCGCCGGCGGCGGCGCTGGATCTGCGGTGATCGCCGCGTCGGGTGCCGGCGCATTCGCGATCGGCGTTGCCGGCGGCGTGGCAGCCGGCGGAGTTAGGGGTGTTGTCGGCGCGCCGCACGCCGCCACCACGATCACGAGTCCAGCCATCGCGCGCATCGCTCCATCGTAAGCGAGGTTTCCGGCGATGCAAACGCGATAGAACCGGTGGATGGCGCTGACCATCTATCAATACCCGAATTGCTCGACGTGCAAGAAAGCGCTGGCGTGGCTCAAAGCCAACGCGATCGCCGCAACCTCGATCGATATCGTGGTGTCGCCGCCGTCGCGGACCGTGCTCGAACGCGCGCAGAAGCTCGCCGGCGTGCCGGTCAAGAAGATGTTCAACCTCGCGGGCGCGTCGTACCGCGACGGCGATTTCAAGACGAAGCTGCCGGCCATGACCGACGCGCAGGCATTCGCGGCGCTCGCGAAGGACGGCAAGCTGATCAAGCGGCCGCTCGTCCTCGGCGACGACGTCGCGCTGGTCGGGTTCGACGAAGCCGCATGGCGCGAGGCGCTGTCGTGAAAGCGCTGGCATTCGTCGTGCTCGCGGCGTGCGCGCACGCGGCGGCAACGCCGCCGGCGTATTTCGCGTCGCCGGCGCCCGATGCGTGGGATGGCGGCGTGCGCGTGTTGCCGCTGCACACGCCGAAGGGCGACTTTCACGTGTGGACCAAGCGCGTCGGCAACAACCCGCGTATCAAAGTGCTGCTGCTCACCGGCGGGCCCGGCGCGTCGCAC
>DATBAS010000067.1:0-30618 GCA_036271395.1 Kofleriaceae bacterium | reverse complement strand
CCCGCATCCTGATCGTCGACGACGACCGCTCGATCCGGCGCACGCTCGAAAAGTTTCTCGGCGGCGAAGGTTGGGACGTCGTCACCGCGCACGATGCGACCAGCGCGATCACCGCGCTCGACGACCGGGTCGATCTCGTGCTGCTCGACCTCGGCCTGCCCGGCGGCTCCGGCTTCGACGTGCTCGCCGCGCTCGAGCCACGGCCGAGCAAACCGAGCGTGGTCGTCGTGACCGCGCGCGATGACATGCAGTCGACCGTCAAGGCGATCCAGCTCGGCGCGTTCGAGTACTTGGTCAAGCCCGTCGACATCGATCGACTGCGCGGCGTGGTGCAGGCCGCGCTCGCCAGCCAGACGTCGCGGGACGCGCTGGTCGCACTCGCAGCGCGCGGCCAGATCGCCGGCGACATCGTCGGCAAGAGCGCCGCGATCCGCGACGTGTGGAAGCAGATCGGAGCGGTCTCGACGACGCGTGCGCCCGTGCTCATCACGGGCGAGTCCGGCACCGGCAAAGAGCTCGTCGCACGCGCGATCCACAACGCCGGCAGCACGGCCGACAAGCCGTTCGTCGCCGTCAACTGCACCGCGCTCGCGCCCGGCGTGCTCGAGAGCGAGCTGTTCGGCCACGTCAAAGGCGCGTTCACCGGCGCGATCGGCGATCGCCCCGGCAGGTTCGAGCTCGCGGGCAAAGGCACGCTGTTCCTCGACGAGATCGCCGAGATGCCGTTCGAGCTGCAGGCCAAGCTGCTGCGCGTGTTGCAAGAGCGAACGTTCGAACGCGTCGGCGATGCGAAACCGCTGCCGCTCGACGCGCGCGTGATCGCGGCGACGCATCGCGACCTCGCGGCGATGGTGAGCAAAGCCACGTTTCGCGAGGATCTGTATTACCGGCTGCGCGTCGTCGAGATCAGCTTACCGCCGCTGCGCGATCGCGCCGGCGACATCCCGGTGCTCGTCGAAGGTCTGCTTGCCAAGATCACGCGCGACCTCGGCAAGGAGATCCACTACGTCACGCCGACGGCCTTGGCGAGGCTCGGTGCGCGCGACTGGCCCGGCAACATCCGCGAGCTCGAGAACACGCTGACGCGCGCGGTCGTGCTCGCGAAGACCGACGTGCTCGACGAGACGCTGTTGCCGAGTGCCAACGCAACCGCGCCGGCGACGAGCCACACGACCGACGATGGCGAGCTACCGACGCTGCGCGAGATCGAGCGGCGCTACATCGTCCGCGTGCTAGTCCAGACCGAGTGGAACAAGCGCCAGGCGTGCGCGATCCTCGACATCAGCCGGCCGACGCTCGACCGCAAGATCGACGAGTACGGCCTACGCAAGGACGAGCCGGCGTGACCGCGGGCGTGGTGATCATGCTGATCGCCGCGGTCGGCGCCGCGTACGCCGGGCTCGTGCTTCGCGCGGCGCCGCATCGCCGCGACAACGCGCTGTTCGGCGCGCTCGCGCTCGTCGACGCGGGCATGACCGCGTGGCGCGGCGTCAACGTGCTCGCCGGCTGGCCGATCGTCACGCCCGCCGTCACGGTGCCGTGCGCGTTCCTCGTGGTCGTGATGGCCGTGATCTCGCTCGAGTTCATGGCGAGCTTTCCGCGCCGGCCCGCGCCGGCTCGCAAATGGACGTGCGCGGTGATCGGCTGGGGCCTGATCGGCGTCGGCGTGCTCGTCGTGTCGCCGCCGCACTCCACCGTCGGATTCTGGATGCCCGAGCTGACGTTCTATTTGCCGTCGACGCTCGTGATCTTCGGGCTCGCTGCGCGCGCGTGGCGCACGACCACCGATCGCAACGCACGCGCGGTGATCGCGGCGCTGTGCTTTCGCTGGCTCTCCGGCTTGCTCGCGTTCTTCGTCGGCCCGCTCGTCGATCACCTCGAGTTGTTCGTCTGGCTCGACACGATGGTCGCGTCGCCGGTCAGCTTCGTCGTGATCGGCACGGCCGTGCTCCGCAACGATCTGTTCTCGCTGCGCTCGACGGCCGCCGAAGTGCTGACGATCGCGGCGATCGGCTCGCTCGCCGTGCTCGGCGGCGGCGGCGCGATCTTCTTGGCCGCGCATCACACGGAGCCGGGCGGCCTGCGCAACGCGATCGATGTCGGCGCGACGCTCGTGCCGCTCGCGATCGCCGCGCTCGGTCGCGCGCTGTATCCGCGCCTCGAGAAGAATGTGCTCGCACCGCTCGACGAACGCCGCGCGCGCCGGCTCGCGGTGCACGACGAACGCTTGCCGGTCGCGATCGGCGACGCGATCCGCGAAGCGACGCGCCGGATCGAAGCGATCGCCGACGGCGGTACGGTGCGCTGGCGGCTCGTCGGCGACCTCGACGCCGCGATCGCCGACGAGATTCGCGCCGGAGAACCCCGCCGGGCAAATGACGACCTGACCGTGCCCGCGCTCGGCGCCGACCGCTCGCTCGTCGGCGCGTTCGTCGTCAGCGGCGGCACGATCGATCGCGATACGTATATCGTCGCGCGCGATCTCGCCGAGCGCGTCGCGCTGTTGGTCGAGCGCTCCGCCGCGATCAGCGAGCTCGAGGATGCGCGCCGGCTTGCCGCGCTCGGCCAGTTCGCGGCCGCGATCGCGCACGACATCCGCACACCGCTCACGAGCATCTCGCTCAACGTGCAGATCCTGCGGCGCAAGCTCGCGCTCTCCGACGATGATCGCGAGCATCTCGACATCGCCCTCGAGGAGCTCGGCCGGCTCGACGCGTCGGTCGCGCAGATCCTCGAGTTCGCGAAGCCGGTAAAAGTGATCGCGCAGCCGATCGACATCGCGGAGCTGCTCGAAGCGACCACGCGGGGACTCTCGCCCGTGCTCTCCGAAAAGGGCGTGGCGCTGCACTGGCAGCCGCCCGACGACGTGCTGTCGATCCAAGGCGATCCGCAGCGGTTGCGCCAGGTGCTGGTCAACCTCGTCGACAACGCGGCGAACGCGTCGGCGAGCGGCGCGTCCGTCACCGTTCGCGCGAAACCCGCCGCGGCGGCCGTCGAGATCGAGATCGAAGATCATGGCCGCGGCATCGCCGCCGACGATCTGCCGCGCATCTTCGAGCCGTTCTTCACGACGCGATCCGATGGCACCGGCTTGGGCCTCGCGATCTGTCACAAGGTTGTGCGCGCGCACGGCGGCGACATCCGTGTGCGATCGACCGTCGGCAGTGGCTCGACGTTCACGATCTCGCTACCAACCGTTTAACCGCAGGCGTCGCAGACTTCGCCGTCCGCGGTGATGTTCGTACGATACGCGGGAACCGATTTGCCGCACTTCGCGCACGTGACCGGACGCTCGTCGCGCATCCGCGACTTGGGCACGTTGAGGGTCGGAGCTGGTGGCGGCGCCGTGAGCCGCGCGTAGGCCGCGCTCACCGCTGCGTCGAGCTCGGCCTGGTCGAACGGCGCCTTGACGTGCAGCACCTCGACGATGCCGATCACGAACGCGCGCATCAGCAGCAAGTCGTCGGCTTGCCGGCGCACGAGCTTGCTCAGTTTTTCGACATCGGTCTGCACCGCATCGAGCTCTTCGGCGTTCTGATTGATCGCTCGCTGATCGGCGTACTGGTTGTCGAAGAACGCGTCCCACCGGCTAACTCGTTGGGTCATCAGTGCTCTCCGGCGACGTTGACCGCCTGGCACGCCTTCGCGAACGCAGGCGCCGCCGCAGCGACCGGCTCTTCGAGCGTGACCGAGCAGAAATGATAGTGACGCTCGTCGTTGTTCCACCACGCGTACTCGACGAACGTGGTCTTGTCGCGCGTCGCGATCAACAGCCGGCTGGTCGGCGTCTGCTCGTTCTTGACCACGCCCGCGTCCTTGAATTGATCGAACAGCACTTTGTTTGCCGACTTCGCCCAGTCTTTGGGCTCGCACGTGCCGTCGCAGTCGCTCGCGAGGTGCATGCTCGTCATGAAGCCGACGTCGTTGCCGCCCTTGAGCTCGGCGAACATCTTGCTGTCCTGCTTCCAGCCCTTCGGCGCGGCGACCGTGAACGTCAGCTTGTCCTTGCCGCGCTCCTCGACGACGTCGGTCTGGTCGAACACGAGCTTGGCCTTGAGCTCGGCGGGAACGAGCGCGTTCACGGCGGCCGCATCGATCGTCACCGCCGGCGACGACGATTCCTGCTTCGACGACTTCGAGCACGCCGCCAGCGCGATCACGACCATCACGACGCTCTTCATCGCGGCATTTAGCCACGAGTAACGAGTCGTTACTCGACCGTGCGATGGATTCTCGCAACCGCGCGGAACTACGACCGCGCGCGCCGGCACGCGACGTGCTGAACCGATCGGCGCATGTGGACTCTCGCGCGCAAGTTGCTGCTTCACGACCGGCTGCGATTCGCCGTCGCGATCGCGGGCGTCTCGGTTTCGGTGATGTTGGTGCTCGTGCAAGTCGGGTTGTATTTCGGCTTCATGGACACCGCGTCGTCGGTGATCGATGCGAGCACCGCCGATCTGTGGGTCGGCAAGGCCGGCAACGACTCGTTCGAGTTCGCGTCGCCGTTCGACGAGCGCGCGTATTACAAGGTCGCGTCGGTGCCCGGCGTCGCGCGCGCCGAGCGCGTGGTGATGAACTTCGCGCAGCTCAAGCTCGAGACCGGCGGCGACCTCGGCGTGCAGATCGTCGGCATCGAGCACGTGCCCGGCCAGACGCCGCTGCTCGCGCCGTGGAACGTGATCGCCGGCGACGTCGCGCGATTGCGCGAGCCGAACGCGATCGCCGTCGATCGCTCCGAGTACGCCAAGATCAAGATCGATCGCGTCGGCTACACCACCGAGATCGGTGGCGTGCGCGCGCAGGTCGCGGCGATGACGCAGGGCATTCGCTCGTTCACGACCTCGCCGATCGTGTTCACCGATCTGCGCTCCGCACGCAGCTACATGCCGGGGCTCGGCAGCGACGCGGTGACGTACGTGCTCGTCAAGCTCGCGCCGGATGTGTCGGTCGATGCCGTCAAAGCGTCGATCAACGCACTGCCGCACCTCGCGGCCTACACCACGCGCGAGATGTCGCAGCGCACGCGCATGTATTGGTCGTCGCGCACCGGTGTCGGCGCCGGCTTCTTCACGACCGCCGTGCTCGGCGTGATCGTCGGCTTCGTCGTCGTCGGCCAGATCTTGTACAGCGGCACGCTGCAGTACCTGCGCGAGTACGGAACGCTCAAAGCGATGGGCGCGAAGAACTCGGCGGTCGTCCGCGTGATCTTGTCGCAGGCGATGATCTCGGCGGCGCTCGGGTTCGTGCTCGGCGGCGTGCTCGCGGTCGCGATGCGCGCGGCGATGGCGAAAGCGAACCTATCGGTCGCGCTGTTCCCCGGCCTCTACGCGGCGACGCTCGTGATCACGATCGCGATGTGCTCGCTCGCCGCGCTGCTCTCGATCGTCAAGGTGCTTCGGCTCGACCCGGCGTCCGTCTTCAAAGGCTAACCATGCAGGCTTCACTCGCGAGACTCGTCACCACCGGCAAGACCTACGGCAGCGGGGAGCATGCCGTCGCCGCGCTCGTCGATGCCACGCTCGACATCCGCGCCGGCGAGGTCACGTTGATCGAAGGCCCGTCGGGATCGGGCAAGACCACATTGATCTCGATCTTGGGCCTCTTGCTCAAGCCAACGACCGGCGAAGTCTGGGTCGAGGGCAAGAACGTCGCCGGACTCGGCGAGCGCGACCTGCCGGGCTTGCGCGCACGCAACTTCGGCTTCGTGTTCCAAGGCTTCAACCTGTTCCCGGCGCTGACCGCACTCGAGAACGTCGCGATCGCGATCCAGATGAAGGACCCGCGGGCGAAGGATCCGAACGGCGAAGCGCGGCGCCTGCTCGATCTCGTCGAGCTCGGCCCGCGCGCACATCACTTGCCCGCGGATCTGTCGGGCGGCCAGAAGCAACGTGTCGCGATCGCGCGCGCGCTCGGCGGCAATCCGCCGATCCTCGTCGGCGACGAGCCAACGGCCGCGCTCGATACCAAGACCGCGCTGTCCGTGATGGAGCTGTTGCGCGCGCTCGCCAGCACGCATGGCCGCGCCGTCGTCGTCGTCACCCATGACCCGCGCCTCGAGCGCTTCGCGGACCGCGTAGTTCGCGTCGAGGACGGTCGCATTCAGTCGATCGCCGGTCGTAACTGACGAAGCAGAAAGGTCTAGCCGTGAACAAGCTCGTATTTGCCATCATCCCGATCGCTGCTGCCGGCGCGTGGTTGCTCGCGGCCTCGTCGCGACACGCGGTCGCCGCCGCCCCGCCCGTGCTCGAATCGACGCTCGTCGCGCCCGCGCGCATCGAGCCGCTGCGCGATCCGGTGCAGCTCGCGTTCGAAACACCCGGCCGGATCACCGCGATCGACGTCGATGAAGGCGACGCGGTCAAAGCGGGCCAAGTGCTCGCGCGCCTCGACGATCGGCTCGCGAACGCGCGCGTCGCCGGCGCGACCGCCGCGCTCGCGGAAGCGCACGCGCGCTATGACCTCGCCCGTCGCGGACCGCGTCGCGACGACATCGATGCGGCCAAGGCCGATGCCGATGCGGCCGCCGCCGATGCGTCGCACAAGGGCGCCGAGCAAGCGCGCAGCCGACGTCTCGGTGACACCGGCGCGTTGTCGACGACCGCCGTCGACGCCGACAGCGCCGCCGCGCGCGTCGCCGATGCAACCGCCGCGGCTGCTGCAGCGCGCTACGCGTCGCTATCGAAAGGCACGCGCGCCGAGCAGATCGCCGAAGCCGCTGCCGCCGTCGACGCTGCGGCCGCCGAGCTCGATGCCGCGAAGGTCGCACTCGATCAGACGCTGCTTCGCGCGCCCGGCGATGGCGTGATCCTGCGCCGGTTGGCCGAGGTCGGCGCGCTGGTCACGACGACGGCGGCGGTGCCCGTACTGTCGATCGCGGATCTATCGAAGCTCGAGGTTCGCGCCGAAATCGACGAGGCCGACATCGCCGCGATCACGCTCGGCAAGCACGCGTACGTGACATCGGAGGCGTTCGGCGACCAGCGCTGGCCGGTCCACGTCACGCGGATCACGCGCGAGCTCGGCCGCAAGACGGTGCGCGACGACGACCCGCGCGCCCGCGTCGATACGCGCGTGCTCGAGGCGATCGCCGGCTTCGACGGCGCGACGCCGGCGCTGCCGCTCGGCTTGCGGATGTACGTCCACGTGCAACGGTGATACACGAAGAGGATGCGTCGGCTCGGCTTGCTCGTCGCGGTCATCGGGCTCTTCGGGCTCGGGCTCGCGTGCTGCGGCAAGTCGCCGAGTCGCGAGCCACCGCCGGCGCCGGCGACGCGCATCCCCGTGTTGCCCGACGCGATCACGAATCGGCTCGGCACGATCGGGCTCGCGGTCGCGATCGATTTCTCGGCCGCCGGCGTCAAGCAGCTGTTCGATGGACCGAACGCTCCGGCGACGTGCGCGCATGACCTGATCGTCCACGTGCGCGACGCGGTCGCGACCGTCGGGGATGGCGGCTGGCAAGGCATCGTCGACGGTGTGCCGGAAGCGGCGACCCGCGCGTGCTTGACGTTGCTCGGCGTGACGTCGCGCGAAGGCTCCGATGGCGACGCGCTCGTCGTCGACCTCGCCGGCAAACAGCTCGCCGTGCGCTGGCGCGGCGACATCGCGACGCTGCGCGAGCTCGGCTCCGAGGAGCGCCACGGCGAGGTCCCCGACGTGATGAAGGATCAGATCGCCAAGGTCCCGCGCCGCGTTGCCGCGTGGCTCGCGACGAGCGGCTTGCCCGACTACAAGGTCACCGGCGCGGTCGGCTGGCTCGAGGTCGATCCGAAGCAGTGGAAGCTGACGATCAACGCCGACGGCGCGACGCCCACCGCCGCGAAAGCCTGGATCGACACGCTGGTGCGCGGCTTTTCGGTGGCGCTCGCGTCGCGCCACGTCGTCGTCGAGGGCGCATGGTTCGATGTCACGACCGTGGCGCCGGCATCGGCGAAGCTCGTCGCGACGATTCCGGTGGACGCGCTCGGCGGCTCCGGCAGCTAGAGCCGCAGCGTCGCGCGCAGGTGCTCGACGAACGCGCGCACGCGCGATTCACCGCGTTGCGCCGTGCGATGGAGCGTATGCACCGGAATCGGCGGTGACTGCCATGCGGTCAGGACACGCCGCAGCTCGCCGCGCGCGAGCGCGTCGGCGACGTACCACGCCGGCAACAGCGCGATGCCGGCGCCGGCAATCGCGAGCTCGCGTAACACGTGGCCGGCGTTGCTCGAACAGCGAACGGCGAGGCGCACGTTCGCTTCGCGCTCGTCGTCGACGAGCGTGACGAACATGCCGCTGCCGTCGTAGGTGTGTGACAACGCGTCGTGCGTCGCGAGGTCGTCGGGGTGCTTCGGCGTACCACGCTTGCGCAGGTAGCTCGGCGCGGCGACCGCGACGCGGCGAAACTCTCCGAGCCGATGCGCGACGAGCTCGGTCGTGAGCGGCGGCGCGGCGCCGACACGCACCGCGATGTCGACGCCGTCGAGCACGAGATCGATCGGGCGATCGTCGAGCCGAAGGTCGATGCGCAGCTCCGGGTGCTTCGCGACCAACGCCGGCATGTGCGGCACGATCCGATCCATCCCGAACGTGATCGGAATGCTGACCTTCAGCAACCCGGCAGCGATGTCTGCGCCTGCTGCTGCACGAGCTTCGTCGACCTCGAGCAGGATCGAGACGCATCGCTCGTAGTAACGCCGCCCGGCGGCCGTGACGCTCATCCGCCGGGTCGAACGCGCGATCAACTCCGCGTCGAGCTCGGCCTCGAGCGTCGCGATCTGCCGGCTCACCGCAGCCGGCGAGATCCGCAGCTGCTTCGCGGCCGCCGAGAAGCTTCCGGCCTCGACGACGCGCACGTACGTCTGCATCTTGTCGAGCAGGTCCATGGTCATTATTAACATGAACGCAAAAGTCCACTGACCCCTGCACGTCTACTCGCGAGTGGTCGCCGCGCGCATCGTGTCGGTCATGACAAGCTCATTCGAAGGCAAGGTCGTGCTCGTGACGGGCGCAAACGCCGGCATCGGCGAGGCCGCAGCGGTTGCGCTGCAGGAAGCGGGCGCTCGTGTGTTCGGGTGGGCGCGCCGGGCCGAAGCGGTCGAGGCTGCGCGCGCCAAGCATCCACGGATCCACTGGCAGCTCGCCGATGTGACGAAGCCCGATCAAGTCGCGCACGCGATGGCCGCGCTGGTCGCCGAGGCCGGTCGGCTCGACGTTGTCGTCAACAACGCCGCGATCTTCGTCTTCGCGTCGCTCGAAGAGGCGAACGAGGCGCACGTACGCGAGCAGTTCGAGATCAACGTGCTGGGCCTGTCTCGCGTCTCGCAAGCCGCGCTGCCGGCGCTGCGCGCGAGCAAAGGCGCGATCGTCAACCTCAGCAGCGCTGCCGGGCACAAGGCGGCCGCCGGTGGCAGCCACTATGCCGCGACGAAAGCGGCGGTCGAGTCGCTGACCAAGTCGTGGGCGGTCGAGCTTGCGCCGTACGGGGTTCGCGTCAACGCGATCGCGCCGGGCCCGACGGAGACGACCGGCTTCGACAAGATCGCGCCGTCGCCCGAAATACGCACGGTCGTGAAGGCCGCGTTCCTCAAGCAAGTGCCGCTCGGCAGGATGGCGAGCCCGGCCGAAATCGCGCGTTGGATCGCGTTTGTCGCCGATCCGAGCAACACGTGGATGACCGGCGAGATCCTCGCGATCGACGGCGGTATGAGCCTGACCTAGAGGGCGCGTTTCAGGATGCGCACCGCCGTCGCCAGCTCGGTCTCGCTGTAGCGCGCGAACGCGAGCCGGATGAACGGCGACGGCGCGCCGCCGAGCGCGAGCTCGCGACCCGGCACGAACGCGACGCCTTTCGACAACGCACGCGCGCACCAGCGCTCGATCGAAATGCCGGCCGCGACGCGCGCCCACACCGTGATCCCGCCGGCGGGCAGCGCGAACTCGAGCACGCCGCCGAGCTCGCGGCGCAGCAGCTCGACGAACGCGTCGCGGCGCGTCGCATAGATCCGGCGCGAGGTCGCGACGTGGCGTGCGAGCTCGCCGTCCTCGATCAGATCGGTCACGGCGAGCTCGGTCACGTGATCGCCCTGGCGATCGAGCGTCGCGCGTCGCGCCGCGAGCGTCGCGATCACCGGCTCGGACGCGACGACGTAGCCGAGCCGCAGCCCGGGCGCGAGCACCTTCGACAGCGTGCCGACGTAGAGCACCGAGCCCGAGGGATCGACGCTCGCGAGCGGCGCGACCGGCCGGCCGTCGAAGTGAAACTCGTGATCGTAGTCGTCCTCGACGATGGCGAAGCGCTCGCGGCGTGCGCGCTCGAGCAGCGCGAAGCGTCGCGGCTGCGACATCAGCACGGTCGTCGGATATTGATGATGCGGTGTCGCGTAGACCAGCCGGGGCTTCGCGGGCAGCGCGTCGACGACGAGGCCGCTATCGTCGAGCGGCACGCCGACGAGCGTCGCGCCCGCCGACGTGAACGATCGCCACGCCGGCTGATAGCCGTACGCCTCGACCGCCGCGATGTCGCCGGGCGCGAGCAACGCGCGCGCGGCGAGCTCGATCGCCATCTGGCTACCGCGCGTGACGAGCACGTGCTCGGCGGTGCACGGGATCGCGCGGGTCTCGCGCAACATCGCCGCGATCGCGGCACGCAGTCGCAACGTGCCGAACGCCGACGCATAGCCGAGCGCGACCGTGCCCGCCGACGAGCGCAACGCGCGGCGATACGCGCGCGCGAACGCGAGCTTCGGGAACAGCCGCGGATCGGGCACACCCGCCGACAGCTGGAACTGCGCACGTGGGTCGAACGGGGTGACCAGCGGCTCGACCGGCGCGATGTCGAAGCCCGGCCGGCTCGCGAAGGCGTCGCGCGCGCGTTGTTTCGCGACGCGCTCCGGTAGCTCGGTGGCGACGAACGTTCCCGCCGCGCCGCGCGAGAGCACCCAGCCCTGCGCCGCGAGGTCGTCGAACGCGTGGACGACCGTGTTGCGCGTGACGCCGAGCCGGTCGGCGATCGCGCGCGTGCTCGGCAGGCGATCGCCACCGCGCAAGACGCCGCGGCGAATGTCGTCGGCGATCGCGGCGGCGATTCGCGAGAACACTGCGGTCGCGCCGAGACCGCGTCGCGGGATCACGTGCGCTCGATCGATGGACCACATAGAATCGAAAGCTTGGACCTTTTACGTGGTCCATCCAAGTCGCATCGTCGGTTGCATGACCGACACCGCTCGTACCGACCGGACGCGGCTGCGCCGCAAGCCGCAACGCGGCAGCCACGACTTCGCGGCGATCGCGGCGATCTGCGACGAAGCGCTGGTCTGCCACATCGCGTTCACCAGCTCGCACGGGCCGGTCGTGATCCCGACGACGTTCGTGCGCGTCGGCGACCAACTGTATGTCCATGGCTCGGCCGCGAGCCGGATGCTCGAGTCCCTCGCCGAGGGCGGCCCCGCGTGCATCGCGATCACGCTGCTCGATGGGCTCGTGCTCGCGAAGACCGCACTGCATCACTCGGCGAACTACCGCTCGGTCGTCGCGTTCGGGCGCGGTCGCGAGATCACCGAGCGTGCCGACAAGCTCGCGGCGCTTGCCGCGCTGCTCGACAAGGTCGAGCCCGGCCGATCGACCGCGTGCCGGCCGCCGAACGACAAGGAGCTGGCGGCGACGATGGTGATCGCGTTTCCACTCGCCGAAGCATCGGCGAAGACGCGTAGCGGCGGTCCGTTGCCGGGCGATGCCGAAGACGAGCACCTGCCCTACTGGGCCGGCACGATCCCGATCGTCATGACGCGCGGCTCGCGAATCGATGCCTGAGCCGGGTCAGCACGTGCTCGGCCTGCTCGGCCATCACCTCGGCGAGCAGCCGAAACTCTTTGAGTCGCGCCGACGACGTTCGCCACGCGAGCCCGATCTGCCGGCCGGGCTGCGGCTTCGCGAGCGGCACCACGGCGACGGGGCCGCGCGGCGGCACGAGCGCATCGGCGGCAGCCTCGGGCAGCAGCGTGATGCCCATCCGGCCCGCCACCATCTGCACGAGCGTCGGCAAGCTGGTCGCCCGAACCTGCAGCGACTCGACGGCGCCGGCGCGCTCGCACACCGCGAGCGCTTGATCGCGCAGGCAGTGGCCATCCTCGAGCAGCAGTACGGTGCGGTCGTCGAGATCGCGCTCGCCGAGCTTGGCTTTTGCGAGCAGCTCGTCGCCACGCGGTAGTGCCACCAAGAAGTTCTCGCGCGCGATCGCTGCGGTCGTGAAATCGCCGGGCACCGGCAGCGCGACAAACGCGACGTCGAGCTGCCCCACGTCGAGCGCGGCGAGCAAACGCACGGTTTGATCTTCGCGCAGCATCAGCTCGAGCTTGGGAAACTTCGCGCGGACGTGCGGCAGCAGCGCCGGCAACCAATACGGCGCGACCGTCGGGATCACGCCGAGCCGCAGCGTGCCGACCAGCGGCTCGCCGCGCCGCCGCGCCGCCGCCGCGACCGCATCGATCGTGTCGAGCGCGATGCGCGCGCGGCCGACCACATCCTCGCCGGCCGGCGTGACGAGCACCGCGCGGCGATCGCGCTCGAACACCTGCACGCCGAGTACTTCCTCGGCGGCCTGCACCTGCGCCGACAGCGCGGGCTGCGAGATTCCCAGCGACGTGGCCGCGCGGCGAAAGCTGCCGTGATCCGAGACGGCAACCAGCGCCTCGAGCTGACGAACGGTCGGCCGTTCCATAAGCATTAGTTATCACATTTGACGAAGCATTCCAGTGTGCCTATCACGGACGCGACACCGTGCGGATCACCCACGCGATCGCGGCGCCGCCGATGGCGATCGCCACCGCGAACGCGATCGCGCCGCCGGCCGGGCCGTGCGCGGGCTCGATCAACGCGACACGTGGCGCCTCGCGCACGACGGCCGCGGCGAGCAACGCGGCCGCGCCCGCACCGGTCGCGATCGTCAGCGCCAGCTCGCGCCGCGCCCGAAATGCGACGACCGACCAGGCGACGGTATCGATCGCGACGGCGGCCGCGAGCAGATCCAGCCACGGGCGTGCAGGCCCCTCGACATGAAAGCCCGCGCGCCACAGCCAGATCGCGCCGGCGACCGACACGATACGGCCGCCGATCGCGATCCGCGCGAGCCCGCGACGATTCGCGACGAACCATGCGGCGATCGCCGCGAACTGCGTCGCCATCGCGCCGAACAGCACGATCAGCCGCGGCGCGAGCTGGCTCGAGGCGTAGAAGCGATCGCCGGCCGCGTAGAACGCCGCCCATTCGGGGTCGGCCTGCATGAGCTCGTGCAGCTCGCTCCACGACCACGCGACGAACGCGAAGCACGCCAGCGCGACAGTGAGCGCGATGCGGCGCCAGCGCGGCGAGCTCTTCGCGAGGTACAGGCCGTAGAAGCCCGCGATCAGCGCGGGCACGATCGCGAGCGCGCGCGGACCCGCGAGCAAATGCGCGGTGTAGAAGCGGTGCTGGTGCAGCAACTGCACGAACAACAGCGGCGCGACGCCGGCGGTGATGCCGCAGCCGAGCATGAACGGCAAGCGCGAGCGCACGTCGTCGGCGACCGCATCGGCTCGCACGAGCGCGTAGGCGGATCCGGCGACGACGTAGCTGACGAACGCCGCGTGGAGCGCGAGCGTCGCGATGTAAAGTGCGAGCACGCCGCCGCTCGGGCCATCGAACGGCCAGATCATCGGGTGCCCGCCTCGTCGAGCCACGCCGCGATCTGCGGCGCGGTCGCGCGAACCGGCCACGCGCTGGGTGTGCCGGCGTGCTCCCACTCGAGCAACTGCGCGATCGCTTCGACATCGTCGGCGTTGCCCGCGAACGGCGGCATGAAGCTCTTCGTGTGTTGCAGCTTGGCGATGTTGAGCCGGAGTTGATCGTCGGTCCAGCTGCGCGACAGCTCGACGAGCGCGTTCGCACCGGTCATCGTGTGGCACGCATCGCACAGCGCGCGGAAGACTTTCGCGCCGCGCGCGAGCTGATCGTTGGGATAGCGCGCGGCGTCGCGCTGCGGATACGGATCGTCGGCCGTCGCGCCCGAGACGCGAAGCGCCGCGACCTCGTTCGGCGCGATCGACGTCGAGTACAGCGAGCCGCGCACGGTGTACGGCTTGCGGGCGCCCTCGCGCACGAACTCGCCCGCTGCGGTCGCGCCGAACGCGAGCGCGAGCAAGAGCGTCGCGGTGGCGCCGTTGACATACAGCCGGCGCACGATCAGCGCGACGATGGCGTAACCGCCGACGAGCAGCGACGACGCCGCCGCGATCCCGACGAACATCATCATCGGCATCGAGCCGCCGAGCAGCCACGATCGGCTGTCGCTCGGGATCACGGCGAGGTACCACAGCGCGAGCAGCGGCATCGCCGCGATCGGCGCGGCGAAGCGCGACGCGCGCCGGATCAGCGCCGCGCGGCGTTCGCGCTCGAGCTCGAGCGTGTTGATGACGATGCACGCGGCGAGCGCGGCAAGCGCCATCGCGACGCACGTGCGATAGAGCAGCGACGGCCAGAAGCTCGCGTTGAAGAAGCCGGCCCACACGCGGCCTTGTCCCGGCGGCGTGCCGGGCGTGAGCTGCCAGCTCAAGATGCCGTTGATGAAGAACAAGCTCAGCCACGACGCGGTCGCGTAGAGCGCGAGCATGCGCGAGCGCGCACGATCGCCGAGCGCGGCGCCGCAGCGAACGAATGCGTAGCCGGCGACGACCTCGACCGCGAAGCACACCCACTCGGTCGCCCACAGCCAGTGAAACTCGTCGAGCATCAGCCCGATCGTGCGTGCGCCGACCTGGATCGTCGTGAACCAGATCGCGACGCCGGTCAGCGCGCCGAGCACGAAGCTGATCAGCACGAGGATCTGAAAGAACCCGTCGACGAAGCGCCGCGCGTCGGCGCTATCCGGCCCGCCGCGCTGCGCGACGCGCTCGAAGTACCACAGCAGCATGCCGCCGCCGATCGCGAACTGCGCGAGGAACACGTGCACGATCCCGACGCCGCCGATCACCATGCCCTTCATCACCGGGCCGAAATCGTTGACGGGATAGTGCGGGACCACGCGCGTTAGATGCTAGTCCACCCGCGCGGCGCATGCGCCGTTCGGTCGCAGCTAGAGCGAGCAGCCGCTCGTGGTCGTGGCTTCGCCGGTCGCGCCCCGGTTGCCGTCGGACATGCCACCCGCACCGCCGGTGCCGGGCGTGAACGTCGACGACACGCCCGTGATCGTCGCGCCGCCGGAGCACACGATCGCGATCGACGGTCCACCGCCTCCACCGCCGCCGTGACCACCTTGGCCACCGCCGGCGCCGTCGCCGCCTTGCGCGCCGTTACCGCCGTCGTCTTGGCCCTGACTTGCGCCGTACGGGCCGCCGTTGCCATGAACGCCGCCACCGCCGCCGAGCCCGCCGATGCCGCCGTTGCCGCCGGCGCCGCCCGTGCTCGCCGCGATGGTCGAGTCGGTGACGGTCAGCGTCGAGCCGATCGCGATGATCGCGAACGAGCCGCCGCCGCCGGTGGCGCCGCTCGCGCCGCCGCCGCCGCAGCCGCCCGCACCGCCGCCGCCGCCCGACGAGCCGTACGAATCGCAACCGCTCGTACCGCCGCCACCGCCGCCACCGCCGCCGCCGCCTTTGCCCGCTGCACCGCCGAGCCCGCCGCCGCCGTTCGACGGCGAGTACACATCGCCGGCGAAGCTGCCGAACGCGACGCCGCCGGCACCCGACGTACCTGCGCCTCCGGTCGTGCCGCTCGCGCCGGGTTGGCCGGGATTCTCGCTCGTGCCGCCGAAGCCGCCGCTCTGCGACGTTCCGGGCGCGCTGCCACCGACCGTGCCCGTTCCGCCACCCAGACCGGGACCGCCACCGCCGCCACCGCCGACGCCGCAACTCGAGATGCCCGCAGCACCGCCTCCCGGCTGCGGACACGAATCGCACAGGAAGTCCGAATTCTCGCAGCCCGGATTGCCGATGCCACCGTTGCCGCCGCCGAGCCCGTTCGCGCCGTTGTTACCGGCGACACCGGGTGCGCCGTCGCCCGCTTCGATGTCGACGCTCACGAGCACGACGGTCGTCGAGCTCGTCGCGACGATCGCGTACGAGCTCGCGCCTTCGCCCACCGCATCAGCGGCCTTGAGCGAGAGATGATCCATTCCGGTGGGCATGGTCGCCGAGGTGATCGTCACCGCCGGCGACGCACCATCGATCGTCGTCGCCGACATCGCGTCTTGCACCCACGCGGTGTCGTAACCGCCGTGCACGCGAACGCCCGACGGAATCGCGATCACCGCCTCGTGATACGTGCCGGCCTGCGCGTAGACGTCGACGGCCGGGCTCTTCGCGCCCGCGCGGGTGACCGCCGTCGCGATCGACGCGAGCGGAGCGGTCTGCGTGCCGGCGTTCGAATCGACGCCATTCGGCGCGACGTAGATCGCGTCGCACGGCAAGCCGCTGCACGGAACCGCATCGGGTGGCGCGTCGATCGTCGGCATCGAGCTGCCGCCGCTCGCGTCGGTCGGCGTGCCGCCCGGCGTTCCGTCGGACGGCGCGTTGTTGCTGCTGCCTCTCGCGCACGCCGCAACCGCCGCGAGCACGAAGACCCAGCGCAGTCCCATGATCGAGATGATAGCCGAGTCGGCGCGAAGCGGCTGCAAATCCTAGTCGACGCGGCGCGACGCATCGATCACGGGCGGCTCGCCGCTGAGGTTTTGCAGGTACATCGCCTGTGTCCCATATGCGACGAGCTTGCCTCGATCATCCCAGATCTCGGCATCGCCGATCGCCCAGCCGGCACGCGCTCGACGAACGCTGCATGCCACGAGCAGCCATTCGCGGTCGGTGTCGTCGACCGCGTACATCGTCAGGTCCAAGCTCGGCGCCATGAACCGATACGCCCCTGGTCCGATCGCGCGGTGCAGCGCCGTCGGCATCGTGTCGATGATCGGCGGCAGCGCGAGCCGATCCACGTTGCCCTGCGCGTCGAGCTGCGGCGTGCGATAGCGAAACCACCGCGCGTACCGAGCCGGTCCAGCGGCAAAGTCCGGCTGCCAGAACGCGTCGCCCGCCGCGAGCTTGCACTCGAGCTGGTCGTAGAACCGAAACCGCGTGTGTGGATTCTTCGGGGAGTCATCCTCGACGGGCTTCGCATCGGCGAGCGCGCGTGCCCACGCCGGCGGTGCCGCGCCGATCACGTCGGGGCCACGGCGATCGCGCATGAACGTCGCGACCAGCTCCATGCCGGGCTCGTCGGCCGGTGCTTGCACGTGGGCGAGCGCGACGCGGACCTGTGTCGTGCTGCGGCCTCGCCGGATCACGTGGACGGTCGACACCAGCGGACCGGGATGGATCGGCGAAGCAAAGATCGAGGTCGCCGACGCGAGCCGGAGCGGCGGCTCGGCGAGGTGAGCTTCGGCCGCGCGCAGCGCGCACGTCATCACGACGCCGCCCGACGGCAACATGTAGTCCCAGCGATCGGGCAGTGCATGGCGATAACGACCCGGTGTGCCGGGATCGGCGTGCGCGGCGGTGTCGGAACGAAGATCAGCAGACATCGCAGATGACATACCATCGCCGCGATGCAGCACGTGCCCTACATCTGTTTGCTCTACGCGTTCATCTTGATCTATGCGCCGAGGTTCGGTCCGGTGAACGTCGAGCAAGCCAAGCTCCCCGGCGGCTACGACAACCGCGATCCGCGCGGCCAGCAGACGCAGTTGACCGGTCTCGGCAAGCGCGCGCTCGGCGCGCACATGAACGGCTTCGAAGCATTCGCGCCGTTCGCGATCGCGCTACTCGTCGCGGCGGGCTCGTCGTCGCATTTCAATCTCGTCTGTTACATCGGCATCGGGTTCTGCGTCGTGCGCACGATCTATCTGATCGCGTACCTCGGCGACAACGCGTCGCTGCGCTCGGGCATGTGGGGCCTCGGCCTGATCGCGGTCTCGGCGCTGTTCGTGCTCGCGATCATCGGACGCTAGCTGGCTGCTGAGAAGGCAGTTAGCGCAGGATTCACTGCTCGCGCTCGACGATGTTCTTTCGTTTACGCTGGCTGACGAGGTCGCCGGCATGTCGTGTGGTCCGGTCGTCGATCGCCGGGGCTACCCGACGTTCCGGCGAAACGATCGAGAACATCGACGTCACCGCAACCGAGCGCGGCGCGCCCCCGCATCGCGGGCCCCTGCGACGCAGCGAGTAGCGACCGGTCGCGTCCCGCACAGCATTCGACGGTACGAGCACCGCGCAACTGCGAAGCAGAGTGGCACCCGAGCGAGCAAGGAGCAGGCGGCCCCGATGCGGGAGGCAGCCGCCCAAGCGCAGCGGCGACCGCGCGAGCAGAGCGCTCGCGGCTCGACACGAGTTTCTCAGCAGCCTGCTAGCTCGGCACCGCGAGCTGCAGCGAGCGCGCCAGCCGCTCGAGATCGCCGGCGGCCTTGGTGTCGCCGCGCGCGCGTAGCTCGGGCAACCGTTCGAGTAGCCGGAACGTCGCGTTCTGCGCGAACCACAGATCGACCGCGCTCTTCATCCGCGCGGCGACCTCGGCGGCACGCGCGACCGTGTCGAGCGCCGTCGCATCGAGCTCGCCATCGGCGCCGACGCGATCGATCAAGCGGCGCAGGCCCTCCGACGCGGCCAGCGCGATCTCCGGCGTGTCGAGCGAGACCTTGACCTCGGCGGCTTCGACGAGCTGATCGCGCAGCGCGGCGAAGCTCGCGTTCTCCGCGTTGAGGTTCGCGAGCACGCGGCGGCGCAGCGTGCCTTCGGCGACCGCGTGCAGGACTTCGGGCACTGGCAGCTCGCGCGCGACGAGCCAGCGGATCAACGGCGCGTGCTGGTCGTATGCGGTGCCGAGCTGATCTTCCGCGGTCGCCAGCGCGTCGCCGAGCACCGCACTGATCACGCGCTCGCGGCTGCCTGGCAACAATGCGCCGAGCGACAGCTGCGCGCCTGGAAAGTGCCGATCGATCGCACGCTGCGCGGCGAACACGTCGGCGGTCTTGAACGCCGACGCGAGCTCGTCGGTGATCGCCGTCCACTCCGTCGACGCGGGTGGCGGCCGCACGCCGCCGGTCACGTGTTGCTCGCCGAGGTAGAGGCCGGCGAAGCACCACTCGGTCTGCGCCTCGGTGAGCAGCGACGTCACCCGCACGGCCGACGCCATCATGCGCGCGCGGCCGGATCGGCGCGACACCGGCGCCTCGAGCGCGACCTCGAACCCGGAGACGCGCGTCGCAGCCGATTGCTCGCTCTTGTCGACGAGCGCTTGCACCGCGACGTGCGCGGCGACCTTCATCGGATCGATCCGCGCCGGCCGCACGCGCTGGAGCCACACGCGCCGGCCATCGCCCTCATCGGGAATGTTCGAGGTCGCGGCCGACAGCCGATTGACCAGCTCGGGCTCGACGACATCGCCGCCGACACTCTCGACGAGCTCCGCGACGCGCGCGGCGTACTGCATGCACTGCACGGTCTCGATCCCCGACAGCTCGTCGAAGAACCAGCCGCAGCTCGTGTACATGAGCATCGCGTGACGCGTCATCTCCATCAGCGACAGCGCGCGCACGCGCTCGAGCTTGGACAGCGGATGCGCGGCGTGGATCGCGAGCCACGCGTCGCGCATCGTGGCCAGCGAAGCGGGACCCGACGCGATCGTGCTGCCGAGCAACACGTCGATGTACGCGTCGCGCGCCGCCCACGGGTCTTTGAACAGCAAGCCGCCGACGCCATCGAGCGCCGCTGCGACTTGGTCGCGCAGCCAATCGAGCGCGTCGCGCAGCGGCCGGCGCCAGCGCTGGTTCCAGCCCGGGTGGCCGCCGCTATTGCAGCCGCAGTCGTCGCGCCATCGCGAGATGCCGTGCGCGCAGCTCCAGCTCGAATTCTCGAGCAGCTGGACTTCCCAGGTCGCCGGAACTTTCGCGCGGAACTCGGCGTAGTTGGTGAGCCGCGTGCCCTGCCAGCCGTTCTCGACTTGCGCGAGCGCCCACGCGAGGGCCATGTCGCCGTAGCGATGGTGATGGCCGTAGGTCTCGCCGTCGGTCGCGATATGGCACAGCGTCGGCTCGCCGCCCTCGGCGGGTCCGCGTTGGATCATCCGCTCGATGATGCGGTGGCCGTCGGCGAGCACGCGCTCGAACGCGACGGCCTGCGCGGTCGCGCCGTCGTAGAAGAACAGATCGATCGAGCGGCCCGACGGCAGCTTGTACTTGTACGCGCGACCGGGATCGACCGGGCTCGTGCGCCACTCGCCGTTCGGCGGCCGCCACGCCTTGGCTTGATGCGGCGCGAGCACGGTGAATGCGATGCCCTCGGCGGCGAGCACCTCGAGCGACGCCGTGTCGACGGCGCACTCGGGCAGCCACATGCCCTCCGGCGCACGGCCGAAACGATGCGTGAAATCGGCGATGCCCCAGCGCACCTGCGTGCGTCGATCGCGCGGCGACGCCAGCGGCATGATCATGTGGTTGTAGGCCTGCGCCATCGCCGAGCCGTGACCGCCGAAGCGCACGCGGCTCGCGCGGTCGGCATCGATCAACGCCGCGTGCACGTCGGCTGCGTGCTCGCCCAACCATGACATCAGCGTCGGTCCGACGTTGAAGCTCATGCGCTGGTAGTTGTCGACGATGCGAATGATCTGGTTCTTGCTGTCGACGACGCGCGCCGCCATGTTCGGCCGATAGCACTCGGCCGTGATCCGCTCGTTCCAGTCGCGGTACGGGTGCGCGCTCGGCTGCGGCTCGATCGCTTCGAGCCACGGGTTCTCGCGCGGGGGCTGGTAGAAGTGCCCGTGGATGCAGATCCACTTCTCGCTCAAGCGCCGATCATATCACTCATTCGGCGACGAACATCACGACGCCGAGCGGTGGTGCGCTGACCACGATCGACTGGTCGCGGCCGTGTGCGGCGATGCTTTCGCTGTGCACGCCTCCGCGGTTGCCGACGCCGCTGCCGCCGTACGCGGTCGCGTCCGAGTTCAAGATCTCGCGCCAGAACGCGGTCCACGATGCGCCGATGCGGTAGCCCTCGCGCGGCACCGGTGTCGTGTTGACGACGACGATCACCGGCGCGTCGCTCGGCCCTCCGATGCGTTCGTAGGCGAGCACGCCGTTGTCGCGGTCGTCGCCGATGATCCAATGAAAGCCGACCGGATCGCAGTCGCGCACGTGCAGCGCCGGATAGCGGCGATACGCGCGGTTGAGATCGCCGATCCAGCGCGCGATGCCCGCATGCGCCGGATGCTGGCCGACGCCCCAGTCGAGCTGTTGGTCGTGGTTCCACTCGTTCCACACGCCGATCTCGTCGCCCATGAACACGAGCTTCTTGCCCGGCAGCGACCACTGGTAGCCGAACAGCAAGCGCAGCGTGGCGTACTTCTGCCAAGGATCGCCCGGCATCTTTGCGAGCAGCGAGCGCTTGCCGTGCACGACCTCGTCGTGTGACAGCGGCAGCACGTAGTTCTCGCTGTCGTGATAGACGCCGCGGAACGTCAGCTCGTCGTAGTGGAATCGCCGGTGGATCGGCTCGCGCTCGAAGTGCGCGAGCGTGTCGTGCATCCAACCCAGATCCCACTTGAAGCCGAAGCCCAAGCCGCCGTGCTCGGGTGGCTTCGAGACGCCGCCCCACGCCGTCGATTCTTCCGCGATCGTCTGGACGTCGGGATACGCGCCGTAGACCGCGCGGTTGAGCTGCTGCAAGAAGCCGATCGCGTCGCGGTCGTGGTTGGAGCCGTCCTCGTTCGGCAGCCACTCGCCCGCTTTGCGCGAGTAGTCGCGATACAGCATCGACGCGACGCCGTCGACGCGCAGCCCATCGATGTGATAGCGGTCGAGCCACGAGATCGCGGACGAGATCAAGAACGAGCGCACCTCGTGGCGGCCGTAGTTGAAGATGTAGCTCGTCCAATCCGGGTGAAAGCCGCGGCGCGGATCGGCGTGCTCGAACAGGTGCGTGCCGTCGAACTCGCCGAGCCCGTGCCGGTCGGTCGGAAAGTGCGCCGGCACCCAATCGATGATCACGCCGATCTCGCGCTGGTGGAGCTCGTCGATCATCGCCATCAGATCGTCGGGCGCGCCGTAGCGCGTCGTCGGCGCGAAGAAGCCGGTCACTTGATAACCCCACGAGCCGTAGAACGGGTGCTCGAGGATCGGCATCAGCTCGACGTGCGTGAAGCCGAGCTGGCTGCAGTGATGACCGAGCTGCTTGCCGAGCTCGCGATAGCCGAGCACCTCGTTGTGGTGGCGGCGCCACGAGCCCAAGTGCAGCTCGTAGATGCTGATCGGCGCGCTGCGCGATTGCCGCGCGCCGCGATGCTGCATCCACGCGCCGTCGTTCCACGGATGATTCGGTTGCCACACGATCGACGCGGTCGCCGGCGGATGCTCGGCACGCGCCGCGAACGGATCGGCCTTGTCGAACGTGCGGCCATCGGGTCCGGTGATCGCGAACTTGTAGCGCGTGCCATGGCCGGCTTGCGGCAGCGTCGCTTCCCAGATCCCGCTCGACTCGCGCGGCGTCATCGCGTCGGCGCCGGCGCGCCACCCGTTCCAGTCGCCGATCACCGACACCGCGCGCGCGTTCGGCGCCCACACCGCGAAGGTCGTGCCGCCCGTGCCGAGGTGCGCGCCCAGCTTTTCATAGAGCCGGTAGTGAGTGCCCTGGTTGAACAAGAACAGATCGTCGGCGGTGAGGCGGCTAGACACGTCGCGACCTTAGCACCCGAGTTTCGGGAGCTTGGAGCGCACGCAACCGCCAAATCGACGTGTCGATAACGCCGCCCATGCAAACCCTCTCCAAGTTTCTCGCGGTCATCACGCTCGGTGCCTGCGCGGCCCAAAACAGCGCGGCGGTTCATCACGGCACCGGTAGCGGCAGCGGCAGCGACGATTCGGGCGACATGGATGCCGGCGTCGGCTCCGGCTCCGGATCCGATGAAGGATCCGGTTCCGGATCGGGCTCGGCCATCGTGCCGCCCGGGACGCTCTACGGCAGCGTGCTCGACGAGCGCAACGACGCGATCGACTTCTCGAGCGGCGAGCCCGTGCACACGCACACCGGCGCAGCGACCGATCTGAGCCAAGGTTGCCCCGCGGTCTACAAGTACGGCTATCTCGAAGATGCGGCCGATCCGATGTTCGGCTCGCAGACGAACGCGAACCCGCTCGAGTGGCACGTGACGTCGCAGGTCGGCTCGCTCGATGACAGCGCGACGGCCTATCGCGTGCGCCTCGACGACGGCACGGTCGCGCTCGACTGGACGTCGGCGCAAGCGCCCGACGACAACGGGCTCTACACCGTTCGGCTCTATCGCAACGGCGCGCCGTCGGTGACGCCGGTCGGCGATCACACCGGCAAGATGTACCTCGACATGCGGTTCCGCGACACGTTGGGCAACGAGACGGTCGACACCGCGTGCTGGGAGAACCATCCGATGGCGGCGCCGCTCGAGATCGACGCGGCGACGCACTCGGATCTATTCAACACGACGCTGTCGGCGCACTCGCCGATCTCGCCGGCGATCAACACGGCGAGCCTCGACGGCGCGGCCGAAGAGAAAGTCGGCATGGCCGTGTTCTCGCAGGAGATCTATCAACACACCGCGGAGCCGGTGACGCTGCACATCGATCACAGCGCGATCACCGCGATCGCGAGCATGACGTCGTACACGACTTCGATCGCCGTCACGAGCACGTTGATCGACCAAGCCTGCGCCACTGTCGGATGCAACACGTTCATCAACGTGCCGAAGACGGCATCGTCGTCGGGGCCGTTGGCGGCGACGTGGAACATGCAGGTTTACGACGTGGCCAGCTGGACGATCGTTTGCCATAACCCCGACGGCGTGTCGCCTGCGAGCGCGATCGATGGCTGCGTGTTGCCGGCTCGCACGACGAGCGAGCCGCCCCATCACTACGAGCTCGTCATCGCGATGAGCGGGGCGCAGTCGATCGATCCCGACGCTACGGGGACGCTGTCGATCGGCGAGCAGTCCGTCGTGGATACAGCGGGCGTCACGACGTCGTTCACCGGCGCGTTGACGAACGGAGCCACGGCATGCCCCGCGCACACGCTGCCGAACGGGACGACGGAGTGCGAGACCAAAACGCACTACGATGTCGTGACCGCGCTCGACGACGCGATGATCGCGTTCAACCCGTTCTCGCAAATCTACGAGACGGCGCCCGACTCGAACGCGTCACTCGAAGCGATCGGCGCCTACGTGCCATCGACGAGCCTCACGCTCGCCGGTGCCGTGTGGAGCGCGGGTAGCGCTGGCTTCTAGTCCCAGCCCGGCTCGTCGATTCCGTCGCCGCCGGTCGCGCCGTCACTCGCCATCTCATCCGACGATGGCGGGGACGGCGCTTCGGTTTTGTCGGCGGTCGGATCCTCGCCATCGAGATCCCAACCGGTGTCGAGCTCGTCCATCGGCGGCAGCGTCGCCGTCACGCGGCGCGGCGGCTCCGGTGGAACAGGCGGCGCCGGCAGCGGCTCGAACGGAATCCGCGCCGGCGCGGTCGGCACGTCGGGTGTGATCGCGATCGGCGCCGCGCTCGCCGGCGCTGGATTCGCGATCGGCTGCTCGGCGGAGTGGCGCTCGCGACGCCGGCGACGATCGCCGCGATCACGCTCGCCACGTTCCGGGCGTTCTTCGCGCGCCTCGCGCGCCTCGCGCGCCTCGCGCTTCGCGCTCGCACCGGCAGCGTCGAGCACGCGCTTGCACACGTCGTCGAACGTGGCCGCTTGCGCGCGGTCGGCCTCGTCGAGCAGCGGGCCGGCATCGGTCCATTGCGCGCGCAGCTCGTCGACGACCTCGATCGGATCGCGGCCCGAAAACCGCAGATCGCCGAACGCGTTCGCGCGCATCGCCTGCGCGAGCTGCGCCGCGATGTCGGCGCCGCCGGCGGCGGTCGACGCTTGCTTCGGCAGCAGCTCTTCCGCCTTTGCGATCAGCTTGGCGCGCCGCGCGTGCAGCGCGGCTGGGTCGAGCTCGGTGCCGGCGACCTGCTCGTTCGCGATCACCGCGCGAACCATCGCTTCGAGCTTGCCGGCCAGCTCGCGCGCGTCGTGCGGCTCGAGCTCGCGAGCTTTGGCGCGCACGGCGATCGCGCGATTCACGCGATCCTCACCGCCGGCTTCGACCGCCGCGATCTCGACGACGATCGCGTCGACATCGGCGCGATGCGCGTTGGCCTCGCCATCGCGCGCGGAATCGCGCTTCGCGAACAGCACATCGCAGGCGGCGCGGAACGCGGCGTAGACCGCATCGGCGTCGCGGCGCGGCACGAAGCCGATGTCTTTCCACTCGCGCTGGAGATCCTTGATCGCGCCGATCGCCTTGCCCCAGCCGCCTTCGCCGGGCGCACCGTCCGCGATTTGCTGAGCGCGTGCGATCAGCTGTTGCTTCTTGGCGAGGTTGTCGCCCTCTTCGGCGTGGCGCGCGTCGAGCTGCGGTTTGCGGCGCTCGAAGAAGCGATCGCATGCGGCGCGGAAGCGCTTCCACAGCTCGTCGCCCTGCTTGCGCGGGAGGTGGCCGGATTCTTTCCAGCGCGCCTGCAACACCTTCAGCTTGTCGGCGGTCGCGGCCCAATCGGTCGACTCGGCGAGCGCTTCGGCCTCGGCGATCAGCGCGTCCTTGATCTTCGCGACGTCGCCGAATTTTTCGGCCTCGATGGCGCGCAGCCCGCGGACCTTGTCGTAGACCGCATCGCAGCTCGACTTGAACTGCTCCCACAGCTCTTTCGAGCGGCGCTGCGGCATCGGGCCGACGTCCTTCCACAACGCTTGGAGCTGGCGCAGCCGATTCGCGAGATCTTGCGACGGCTCTTCCCCGGCCATCGCCTTCGCGGTCTGGATCAGCGCCTCGGCTTTCGGCACGTTCTGGAACCGCGCCCAGTCTTCGCCTTCGCGCAGCTCGCTGACGCGCACGACGAGCTTGCCACGCGCCGTGGTGTAGCGATCCGAGATCGCGTCGCGCTGATCGGCCGGCACCTTGCCGATCTGCTCGAACGCCTTCGCCGCTTGTTGCAGCGCGCGCTCGATCGCGCGCCCGTCCTTGGTGTCGAGCTTCTCGAGATCGTCGCACAGCGCGACGAGGCTCGTCGCGATCGCCGCGCCGCGCTCGGCGTCGTCTTTGCGGCGCGCCTCTCGCTCGGCGTCTTGCGACGCGCGCTTCGCATCGTCGTCCGCGCGCTGGCGATCGCGCTCTTCGCGGCGGGCTCGCGCCTCGGCTTCGCGCGCCTCTCGCTTCGGATCATCGTCCGGCGCGCGGACGATATCGTCGTCGGCCGGCTCGGGCTTCGGCGCCGGTGCGCGTTCAGCCGCGGCGCGCTCTCGTTCGCGCGCGGCATCGTGCTGCACGGCGCGTAGCTCGTCGGCGGAGCGCGCCTGCTGCGCGTAGACCTCTTTGCGCTTCCAGAACCGCTCGGTCGCCTTCTTGAACTTGTCGTCGGTCTCGGCAAAGCCGGGATCGTCCGGGTGCGCGATCGCCGCCCACGCGGCCTGCGCGGTGGTCACCGCCGGCGCGTGCTTGTCGAAATCGAAGGTCTCGACGACGGCATCGACCTCACGCAGCAGCTGCGCGCGCTCGGCGCGGCGGCGCTTGACCTCGTCGGGCACCGCTTGCTTGGTCTTCGCGCGTTCGGCGTCGGCCATCTCGGCGGCGATCTTGCGGGCGCGCTGGCGCACAGCCTTGTTCTTCGCTTTTTGCGAGACGTGCTCGAGCCGATCGATGTCGTCGAGCTTGTCGACGGCCGCGAGCCCGACTTCCTTTTGCGTGGTGTCGATCGCGAGCGCGCGCAGCACGTCGCCGTCATCGATGTGCGCGACGGCCGCGAGCCGCAGGTCTTGCGCCGCATCGCTCTTGGCGAGCTCCGCGAGCGCGCGCGGATCGCGCAGCTCGCCGAACGCGCGCTTGCGAATCGCCGGCAGCGCCGCGTTCGCGGCGATTTCGACGAGCGCGTGCTGGTCGCCCAGCTTGACGATCCCGGACAGCGCCGAGCTTGCAGAGGCTTCGTTGGCGCCGCACGCCGTGTCCTGCCACAGCTCGGCCGCGCGCTCGCCCGCGAAGTCGCGGAGGCTGCGCTCGGATTCGGCGGCGGCGAGCTCGGCGAGCACGTCGGCTTCGTGGATCTTGCCGATCGCGAGTCGGCGTACGCCGATGTCGCGGTCGGATTTGGCCACTTGGACGAGGATGGCAGCGTCGTCGCTCGTCAAAGCCCGAACGGCTTCGACGCGCACGCGAACGTCGCTGTGGCGATATTTGGGGCGGAAGAAATCGGCGATCCCCATGGGTAGGCCGGCGAATCTATGCGCCTTCGCCTCCGACGACAAGCGCTAGCTGGCCGCGCTTCAGCGATAGGCGATGCAGGTCGCGATCGCGATGCGGGCATCGGGCGACTTGTCGTAGCCGACGATCTGCATGTTGCCGACGACGACACCGTCGCAGCCGTGGCGGGCGCCTTCGAGGCGCGCCTGCGCCAGTAGCTCGGCGATGCCGTGGTCGACGCCGCTATCGATCCACAACAGCTCGACGTCGACATGAGGACGTGCCGGTGCGCCGCTCGTGAACAGCTCGACGTCGGCGGCGGCCCGCGCGGCCATCGGTCGCGGCGCCGGGTTGAGCGTCGCGGACATCGAGGAGATGGTGCTCGGAAAGCAGCCGGCCGCGAGCGTGCTCGCGACGAGCAGCGTCGTCTTGATCATGACCGCGCGCACCAGCAAGTTGCTCGCCAACGCGCAAATCGCCGATCCTGCGCGATCCGCGCCGACGATCGTGAACGTCGCGCGACGCTCGCGTGAACGCGAACCGTTACGAAACGCTTACGAGATCGAGCATCTCGCCGACGACGCGCACGAGCTCGAAGTCGCTCGGCGTGAACACGCGCTTGATCCCGAGCTCGCGCAGCACCGCGTGATCGGCCGCCGGGACGATGCCGCCGAGCACCACACCGACGCCGCCACCACCGCGGGCGCGCAGCTCGCGCATCACGCTCGCCGCGAGCTCGACATGCGAGCCGCTCAAGATCGACAGCCCGACGAGATCGACCGATTCCTGGATCGCGACCGCGGCGATCGCGGCCGGCTCGAGCCGGATGCCGGCGTAGATCACCTCGAAGCCGGCATCGCGCGCGGCGACCGCGATCATCTCGGCGCCGTTCGAGTGACCGTCGAGGCCGGGCTTGCCGACGAGCAGGCGCGGGCGCCGGCCGGTCTTGGCGACGTGCGCGTCGACCCGTGCGCGCAGCGCGGCCCACGCGGTGTCGCTGCCCGCCGTCGAGATCGTCGCACTTCGTGCGCCGCCGATGCCGGTCGCCGCCCGATATTCGCCCCACACGCCGCGCAACGCGGTGCCCCACTCGCCCGTCGTCACGCGCGCGAGGGCGCACGCGATCGACGCTTCCATGATCGGCTCGCCGGCGCGCGCGTTCGCGACGAGCTCGGCGAGCGCCGCTTCGGCGCGCTTGCCATCGCGCTGCGTGCGCGTGGCTGCGAGGCTCGCGAGCGCGTGCTCGGCCGCCGCCGGATCGGCCGCGAACACGCCGCCGTCGTCGCCGCCGACGAGAGGGCTCGGGAGCCCCTCCGTGTACTTGTTGACGCCGACGACGATCTGGTCGCCGCGCTCGATTCGCGCCATCCGCGCCGCCATCGCCGCGACCAGCTCCTGCTTGCAGTAGCCGGACTCGATCGCGCCGCGAATCCCGCCTTGCTTGTCGATCGCGGCGAGCTCGCGCCGGGCGGCGTCGCACAGCGCATCGACCTTTGCGGCGACGACGGGATTGCCGTCGAACAGGTCGCCGTACTCGAGCAGGTCGGTCTCGTACGCGAGGATCTGCTGCAGCCGCAGCGACCACTGCTGATCCCACGGCCGCGGCAGCGACAACGCCTCGTTCCACGTCGGCAGCTGCAGCGCGCGGCACCGCGCGTGCTTCGACAGCGTCACGCCGAGCGCTTCGATCATGATCCGCCACGCGTTGTTTTCGGGCTGCTGCTCGGTGAGCCCGAGCGAGTTGACTTGCACGCCGTAGCGCAGCTGGCGCAGCTTCGGATCGGTCACGCCGTAGCGCTCGCGGCAGATCTGATCCCATAGCCGCGCGAACGCGCGCATCTTGCACATCTCCTCGACGAAGCGCATGCCCGAGTTGACGAAGAAGCTGACGCGGCCGACGCAGTCGTCGAACGCCTTGGCATCGACGCGACCCCGCGCGCGCACGCGATCGAGCACGCCGATCGCATCGGCGAGCGCGAACGCGAGCTCCTGCACCGGTGTCGCGCCGGCTTCCTGCAGGTGATAGCTGCATACGTTCGACGGGTTCCATTTCGGCAGCTTCGCGACGCAGTATTCGTAGGTCTCGGCGATCAGCTCGAGCGATGGCTCGGGCGGAAAAATGTACGTACCGCGCGCCAGGTACTCTTTGACGATGTCGTTCTGCGTCGTGCCGCGGAGGCCGGCTTCGGGCACGCCGCGCTCGCGCGCCAGCGCGACGTAGAGCGCGAGCAGCCACACCGCGGTGCCGTTGATCGTCATCGACGTGTTCATCTGCTCGAGCGGAATCCCGTCGAACAGCACGTGCATGTCGTCGAGCGACACGATCGGAACGCCGACCTTGCCGACCTCGGGCCGCGCGAGCGGATGGTCCGGGTCGTAGCCGCACTGCGTGGGCAGATCGAACGCGATCGACAGGCCGGTCTGTCCCGCCGCGAGGTTGGTGCGAAACAGCTCGTTCGAGGCCCGCGCGCTGGTATGCCCCGCGTAGGTCCGAAAGATCCACGGCGCATCGCGATGCTCGGCCATGGCTGGATGTCTACACCGCTTGGCGCTATCTTGCCCGGCATGCGCACCCTCCTTCTCGCCGCGATCCTCGCCGCAGGCTGCACGAAGGCCGAGCCGCCCGCGCCGGCTCCGGCTCCGGCGCCCGTGATCAAATCGTCGACGATTCCGCTCGTGACCGTGGACGAAGTCGACGCGAGCCTCGCGAAGCACGAAGCGACGCCGGTCGACGCCAACGGCGACGCGACCCGCAAGCACATGGGCGTGTTGCCGGGCGCGGTGCTGCTCACCGATTCCGACGGCTACGACGTCAGCGAGCTGCCCGCCGACAAGACGAAGTCGCTGGTGTTCTACTGCGGCAATGATGCGTGCACGTCATCGCACCACGCCGCGAAGAAGGCGATCGCGGCCGGCTACGAGCACGTGCGCGTGATGCCGGGTGGCATCGCCGGCTGGGTCAGCGCCGGCAAGCAAGTGCAGCAGATCTAGTCGCTTCGTAGCTCGCGCTTGTGGCGACGCACGCGCTCGTGAATAAATGACTCGTGGACCGAACGGGTCGAGCGAGTCGAGCGCTGATCGGCTCGCTGATCGTGAACGGCGCGATCGTCGCGTTGTTGTTCGCGGTCGCGCCGCGCCGGTTCGACCGCCGGCTCACCGCGCCGCTCTTGCTGGACGTCGCGATCGAGCCGCTGAAACCGCCGCCGCCGCCGCCGCCGCCGCCGCCGGTCGTCGCGCCGGTCGTCGCGCCGGTGACGCATCACGCTCCCGCGCGCGCGCCTGCCATCCTACCAACGACGGTGACGCCATGGCCCGACGATCTCGCGGCCGGCGGCGATCGCGATGGCAGCGGCAACGGCAGCGCTGGCGGCGACGGCGGAGGCGGGGCCGTCG
>DATBAS010000066.1:0-28710 GCA_036271395.1 Kofleriaceae bacterium | reverse complement strand
GCGACCTTGCCGACGTTGAAGTCGGCGAGCTTGATCTTCATCTGCGAGCCGCGCAGGTTCGGATCGGCGAGCTTCACCAAAATATTGGCGGGCTTGATGTCGCGGTGACACGTGTCGCGCACGAGGTGCGAGAACTCGACGGCGGTCGCGACCGGAATGATGTACTCGAGCACGCGGAAGATGCGCTCGCGCAGCGGCACGGCGAGCAGATCGTCGCGGCGGCGTTTCTGACGCGCGCCCTTGAGCCGCTCCTCGAGGCTCATGTCGAGCAGCTCGAGGATCATGAAGTCGTTCTCGACTTTTTCGCGAACGCTCGGCGGGATGAACCCGGCGCTATCGCCTTCGCCCGATCCGAGCAGCTCGACGATGTTCGGGTGACCTTGGACGCGCTCCAAGATCTCCTTCTCCATCTGGAAGCGCATCTGATCTTCGCCGGTGACGCCGCGCTGCAAGCACTTGATCGCGACGGGGCGGCGCAGCGTGGTCTTCGATTCGACCCAGCGCTCTTCGCCGAGATATGCCTTCGCGAAGCGGCCGCTGCCAAGCTCGATAGGCATGCCGGTTTCGTCGACGACGAACGCGTAGATGCGCGAGCGCGACACGTACGGCGTCGGCTGCGCGATCACGCCCGACACTTGCGTCATCGCCGGGCCCGGCCCGGGCTGCGACGATGTGCCGATGCCGGTCGGCATCTGCATCATCATCGGGTTCGGAACCGGCAGCGCACCCATGTGCGAGACCTGGGGCGACGCCTGCGGAAACATCTGCGGCGGCATCGCAGCCTGTGACGACTGCGACGGTCGCACCGGCATGCTCGCCTGCGGGATCTGATTGACGTTGGTCGCGTCGCTCTCGAAGTCGTTGTAGTCGCCGTAGTCCTCGCTGATCGGAAGACCTTGCTGCTGCGAGCCCGACTTGCGGCCCGGTGGCGGCGATGGGGGTGTAGTCATGGCGTGCGCTACCCGCGTCTCCCAGACTTGGGCACTATCCGGCCATTAGTGTACACGAAATAGGCGTCGGAGCCCGGGCCGAAGTCGAACAGGATCGGGTCGGCGCAGTCCTCGATTCCGACCCCGATATTCTCGCTGCCGATCGCGAAGACGTGCGCGGCTCCGTCGGGACGGCCCTGCATCACGCGGAGGTGACCGATTTCTTGCGCGCGTGGCGTGACCAGCGCGAGGTCGCTCGACTGCGTGATCTGCACGGCTGGTGATGGCCTGCCGCCGAGCAACGCGACGAAGCACGTGAGCCCCTTCACGTGGACGACGCGCTGGCCGTTCGGCGCGGGCAACAGCGTGACGCGGACTTTCGTGCCGTGCAGCCCGACGAGGTCGGCGACGTTGTTGCCGACCATCACGAAGTGCACGCGCCGATCGGCGACCGGCTGCGGCGTATCGGCGAGCGGCACTCGGCGCACCGGGCCCTTCGGCGTGCTCGCAGTCGCCGCGCTCATCCACGCCTGCGCGGCGGGCGCGTGGAACGTCGCCGGTGTCGGATCGGCCGCGACCGGCACGGCCGGCGGTGTCGGCGCCGCCGCCGATGCGACCGCAGGCGGACCGTCACCGGGCTGCACGACGGGCGTCGGCGTCGGCGGCGTGATCGCAGCGTGCGGCACGGTCGGCGTCGCCGGCTGCGGCGGACCGGTGAGGCGCTTACCCGGCATGGTGACGCGCGAGACCTCTTCGGTGACCGGCTCGAGCGCGGCGTGCAGCTCGTTCGCGAGCTCGTCGACGCGCAAGATCCGCTTCTTCGGATCGAACGCGAGCGCGTGCGCGAGCACCGACACGATGCCGCGCGGAACACCGACGGGCTGCAGCGTGTCGCGCACGAGATCATCGGCGTGGCGGCGTTTCTTGTAGCCGGCGTAGACGTCTTCGTCGGCGAAGATCGCCTTGCCCGACAGCATGTACACCGCGACGACCGCGAGCGAGTAGATGTCGGTCGCAGGCGACACGGCTTGACCGGCGAGCTGCTCGGGCGCGGCCCAGCTCGGCGAGTACATCGCGAGCTTTTGACCGGCGACGATCGCGGTGTCCTCGGCGCGCTGTTCGCGATCGCCGTCGGCGCTCCACTTCGCGATGCCGAAGTCGGCGAGCTTGGGCAAGCGATTGTGTGCGACCGAGCCGAACAAGATGTTTTGCGGCTTGATGTCGCGATGCACGATGCCGAGCTGATGCGCTTCCGCCAGCGCCGCGCACATCGCCGAGACGATCTTCACGGTCTCTTCGACCGACTGACGGCCCTGCTCGCGGATGATCTGCGACAGCGTGCCGCCGCTCATGTACTCGCAAACTTGGAGCGGCATCCCGGCCGCGTCTTTGTTGCCGAGGTGGCCGAAGTCGTAGATCCGCAGCGTGTTCGGATGCGTGAGCCGCGACAGCGCGAACGCCTCTTGAACAAAGTGCTCGTAGCTCGTGCGGCCGACGCCCGATTGGCCGCCGAGCCCGCTGAAGACTTTGATACACACCGGCCGCGACAAGCGTTCATCGGTGCCCTTGAACACGACGCTATGTCCGCCCGATCCGATCTGCTCGACCACGCGATAACGATCGAGGATCAAATCACCGACTTTGATCTCGGGCGACTTCGGCGCCGGGGCGCTCGGCATCGACGCAATCGTACCTCGGCTTGGACCGCATCCTGCACCGTGGTATCCGTAAAATCGTGCCGGCTCGCCACGTGGTCCTCGTCGTGATGGCAGGTGTCGTCCTGATGGCCGGCTTGTACCTGTTTCATGCGGTTCACCAGGTGCCCGACGCGTCGGCCGCCGTGCCAGTGAGGCACGATTCGCCGCCGCCGGTCGACGAAACGGCAAGCGCGGCCCGACCGACGACGATGCGCGTCCACGCCGCCGCGCCGACCACGGCGGCGGCGCCGGAGATCGCGGGCGACCCGCAGCCGGGCGACGACCTCGATTCGATGGGGCTCGGCTCGGCGGCGAACCCGAAGCTCGATGCGATCATGGATCAGGCGAACAAGGCCTACGATCACCAGGATTACGAAGAGGCAAAATCGATCGCGGGCAAAGTGCTCGCGAAGCTGCCGACGAACAGCCGCATGCTGCGCATCATGGTTTCGTCGGCGTGCCTCGAAGGTGATCAGGCGCTCGCACAGCAGTTCTACGTGCAGCTACCGAAACCCGATCGGCTGCAGATGAAGCAGCGCTGCGACCGCGCGGGCATCACGTTCACCGAGCCCGCCCAGTAGCGCCGGCGGATCGATTGTGGTACGCGCAAGTCGATGTCGGCCACGCTCGTCGAACAACTCGGTAAGGAACCTCAACGTCCGGTCGTCGTCGGCGAGTGCGTCGAGCTCATCGACGCGCAGGTGAAGCAAAAGGGCTTCATCATGAAGGGCGCCTACGCGACGATCAAAACGATCAAGAAGAAGTTCGTGCCCGAAGTCGTCGACTCGCTGCTCGACGACTGGCTCGGTCGGATCCAGCCGCACTACGAGAAGTGGGAAACCACCAAGCCGAGCTCGTTCTCGGATTACATCATCGCGCGATCGGACGATGTCGCCGAAGACTTGCTCAAGGTCACCGACGAGCGCGCCGAGAGCACGTCGCACACGACGGCGAAGAAGATGTACATGAAGATGCGCGACTCGGCGAAGAAGAACGTGGTCGAGGCGATTCCGGACCTCGCACGGCTGATCGAGAAGCACCTCCAAGCGTAGCTACCCCACCGCTACCGCGAGAATCTGCGCGGCGTCTCTTACGATGCCGCATGAAGCTTTTTTGCTTGTCCGCGCTGCTCTGCGGCCTCGTCGCTTGTAGCGGCAGCGGCGACGACGGCGTCGATCACATCCCGGATGCCGGCACGCCGCCCGACGTCTTGACCAAGACTGCACCGGAAGCGGCCGGCTCGAACTGCCAGTACGGCGGCACCGAAGTCCAGGTCGGCGTCGATCAGAACGGCAACGGCATCCTCGATGCCGGCGAGGTCCAGAGCACGTTCTACATCTGCGATCAGGCGCCGACGACCGATCCGCTCGCTAGCGTGTACTACGGCGAGCTCGTGATCGGATCACCGGCCGATGTCGCCGCCGCGCAGAGCTACACCGGTGTGATCGGCGATCTCATCATCTCGCCGGACAGCGACGTCAGCTCGTTCGACGTCGAGCTGCCGAACCTCATGTTCGTCGCCGGCACGCTCACCGACTGTTCGTTCTTCGGCAATCAAGGCGGCGCGAAGTTCCCGGCGACGACCAAGCCGGTCCCGCCGAGCACGACCGTGAGCCTCGCCGCGTTGCAGGTGGTCGGCGGCGTCGAGCTCGAGTGCGCCGACAGTCCCGAGACGATTAGCCTCCCGGCATTGACCGGGATCCACGGCGCGTTGCTCCTCGACAACGCGAACATCGTGGCGTGGTCAGCGCCGGTGCTCGCGAGCGTCGAAACATCGATCGACGTCACCAACACGGGCCTGACGGCGCTGAAGCTGCCGGCGATCGGCAACAGCCCACAGTCGTCGTTGACGATCACCGACAACGCGCAGCTCGACGATTGCGCGATGGACGATCTTGCCGGCGCGGTCCGGCGCGGCGGCTTCCGCGGGCAGATCACGATCAACGAGAACGGCGCCGGGCTCGGTAGCGGTAGCGGCAGCGGCAGCGACGAGGACACGACGTGCACCGACGTGGCGCACGTGTGTCAGGCCGTGACGATCGGCGGCGACGCGGCCGACTGGCGCGAGTGCTACCAGTCGATGGACTTCGGCAGCGCGCGTGCGATGTGCCAGGCGATCGGCACCGGCTGGGACCTCGCGTACTTCACGTCGATCGCCGACGAAGAAACGCTCGGCGCGCTCGCGTATTCTCCGACGTACTGGATCGGCTACTACCAGGCCGAGGCAAGCGCGCCGTATACGTGGGTGCAGGCGCCCGCGAACCAGACATTCGCGCCGCAGTCGTTCATGGATCCGACCGACGGCGCGTTCTGGAACAACGGCGAGCCGAACGGCGATGCGAACCCCGATTGCGTGCAGAGCTTCACCTACGACGGCCTCGATCCGAATTCCGTCGTGGCGAACGACACCGCGTGTGACAACGCGTACATGCCGCTGTGCCGCTACCTGCCCTGAGTGCGCTACTGCTGGTCGAGTAGGTAGACCATCAAGTAGCCCTCGGCGGTGCGGCGAGGACCCGGCGCGTTCGACATCAATCGAAAATCGGCGGCGAGCTGGCGGCGTTGATAGCTGCGATACAGCGCCATCGGATCGACCTCGTGCGAATGCTCGAGGTCTTCGATCGGCCGGCCCAAGATCTCGGCCGCCCATGCCGGCGTGACGGCGCCGAGGTGCTGCTGCTGCATCGCCCGGCGCAGCGTCGCGAGCTCTTCGCTCGTCATGTTGAACAAGAACTCTTCGAACGCCTGGCTCTCATCCTCGGACATGCCATCGCGGCCGAAGAAGTCGAGCACTTCGGGGCTGCAGTCTTCGGTGACGAGCCGGAACGTCTCGGTCGCGCCGAGCAGCGTGCCGTATTGCGCGTTGATCCGGTTGCGCGCGTGCCACGCCGATTCGAGCAGCGGCGCGAAGTCATCGATCTCGAGCGCGGCGTCGTCCCAGATCGTGATGAGCTGGTCGGCCGCGCGCTGCTTGGTGCGGCGCGTGACGTCGGGCTTGCGCAGCAGCGCCAAGAACAGCTCCTCGGCGAGCAGCGTGTAGATCGACTGCGCGACCTCTTCGCGCAGCTCGTGCGTCATCTTCTCGGCATCGGCGTTCTCGGCGAGCGCGCTCGTCGCCTTCACGAAGCCGCGCAGGAAGTTGATCTTGGTCAGCAGGTACGTCCGCGACAGCGTCGCCTTGAGCGGCAACGCGAGGTCGCCGGACAAACCGTCGAGCGAGCACAAGTGCTCGATCAACGTCGATTCGTCGCGCGCTTCACCGCCGAGCGCCGTCGGCCGGCGCAGCGGGCGCTGGCGATCGAGCACTTCCGACGTCGCACGGAGCTCGCCGATCAAGTTCTCGAGGATGACCGCGTCGCTCGGCGAGCGCTGCATCACGGCGTCGAGCGCTTGCTCGACCAGCTCGATCTCGTGGCGGTCGAGCACGTGCTCCGCGAACGAGTGGACCATCGTCGACGCGCTCATCGGAATCGGCCCCGTTGCCTGCGGAGGCAGGGGCGGAATCGTTGGAGTACGTCGGGGTAACGTCACGCTAATCTCGGGCACGGTACTTAGCTCGAAGGTGCGGTACGTCAATTACTAGATTAGTCGGCCGGTTGGCTAGTGGCTGTACCAGCCACCGCACGCCGTCGGCGTACCACGAAACGAACCGCCAGTGCCAATAGCACGACGATGATGCCAGCTCCCACCAGCAAGTCGACATGCTTGAGCTCGAGGGCGACCGAAGCGAACCGGTCGCCCAGCTCGTAGCCGATAAAAATCAGGACCGTTCCCCAGATCGTGGAGCCGATGAAGGTCTGCGTGAAGAACGGTACGAGCGGCATCCGGGCGACCCCGGCGGGGACAGAAATGATGTGGCGCACGACCGGCAAGAAGCGGCCGATCAGGATGGTCGCCTTGCCATGGCGTCCGAAGAACGCCTCGGTCCGGTCGAGGTCTTTGGCGCGGACGCCGGCGAACTTGCCGTACTTGACGAGCAGCGGCCGGCCGCCGGCGGCGCCGATCCAATAGCTGATGCCGGACCCGGTCATCGCGGCGATCGAGTTGATCGCGAGGATCGCGGCGAGCGAGAACTTTCCCTGCGCTGCGAGGTGGCCGGCGAACGGCATCACCAGCTCCGAAGGAATCGGGATCAGCGTGCTCTCCAACACGATCAGCGCGAACAAGCCTGGGTAACCGACCTGGAACACCACGTCTTGGACCCAGCGTGCGAATGCATCGAGCATCAGGGCGCCTGCGGTACGAGGAATGAAAAATAGCGTTCCGGGAAGTCGTTGAACGCCATCGCGGATCCGCACTCGGGGCAGGTCATCGGCGGTGGCTGGAGCCGGGCGAGCGCCGGCCCGTTGACGTCGACGTCGATCAGCATCGACTCTTCGCGGCCGCAACCGTCGCAGGCATAGGGTCCGTAAAACGATCGCGTGTGTGCGCGGGTCGCGACGATCATGTTGAGCTGGTGGATGACCGGCTCGGAGACCCGGCGGAGCTCGACGGAGATGCCGCGTTGCGCGGCGCTGGCGAGCATACGGATCCAGTCGCGCACACCGAGCGAGTTGATGAACGTGACCGCCGCGAGGTCGAGCACGAGCGCGTTGTCGTGCGCGCGGCCGAGCAGCTTGTCGAGCTCGGACGACTCGTCGATCGAGCCCGACAGCACGAGCTCGCCGTTGCCCGGCGTGACGGTCATCCGACCGTGTGCAGTAGACGTCACGTTTTCTCCACGAACACGTTGTACGACGAGGCTGGCGGTTGCTCGGACGGAGGATAGCGGACATCGACCAGCGCGATGACCTCGGTCCTACGGCCGGGTGCGAGATTGAATACCAGGTGATCGCACGAGCGGTAAGCGATCGCGACGCCCAATCCAGCACCTCCGCCGCCTTCGCGGATCGCTTGTTTGCCGAGCGAGGCCAGCGCGGTGTCGCGATCGAGGCTGCCGAAATCGTCGTTGACCTCGACCGCGACGTAGCGCGCATCACAGCCCCAACGAACGCGGACGCGCTGCCGGCCCGCGAGCGTCAGCTCGGCATCGCGCGCGCGGTCGGCGAGGTAGTGGACGCCGGCATCGTCGACCGGCGCGTTGTGGACGGCGTTCGAGATCAGCTCGTCCGCGACGAGCCGCACCATCCGCGCGACGCGTGCGCTCTGGCCGCGCCGGCCCAGCTCGGCCTCGAGCTCGGCGACGATCGCCATGCGCTGGCTCGCTCGCTCGAGCGTGGTCTCGTGCAGCCGCGTCCCCCACAACAAGTACTTCTCGACGCCGAACAAGTCGCCGAGCATCAGCTTGTGCGCGGTGATCGTGAGCTCCTCGGCGAGCACCGGCATCGGATGCACGAGCAGGTTCGTCACCGCGCCCGCCCCCACGATCTGCGGCACCGGTGCCGGCGTGCCGAGCAAGGTCATGCACGCATCGGCGCCGTGCGCGCGTGCTTGCTCGAAGAACGTCGCGTAGGCAGGGTCGAGCGACATCGCGGCATCCGTGATGACGAGCCGCGGACGCAGCGAATCGAGCAAGCCGGTCGCCTGCGCGAAATTGTCGGCCAGCTCGACGCGATACCCGGTCACGCCCAGAATGCGATGCACGAGGCGCTGCGTCTTGCGATCGGGATGGACGATGAGGATCGGCGTAGTAGCCACGGTAACATCAGATCCCGCGCCCGCCTTTGCGATTTCGCAGCACGAGCAAGAGGCAGAACACGGCCGCCGCGGCGGACGACGCGAACAGGATGCCGAAGACCGGCCCGAGACCGGCGGTCTTCTCGTCGTACACGCGCGGCACGATCACCTCCTGGACGATCGGGCCGATGCTGCCGAACCCGGAGATCACCGCGGCGGCAAATGTCGCGGCGCGCCTGCTGCCGATGTCCATCGCGCCGGCGCCGGTCAGCAGCGAATCGGGCCCGTAGAGAAAGAATCCGACCGCGCCGAGCAGCACGATGAACACCGTGACGCTCGAGCCGCCGAACATGACGAGCAGCGCGGTCGCGCCCATCATGCCGATCATCATCACGAGCGCGATGCCGGCGCGACGGCTGGCCAAGAAGCGGTCGGAGATCCAGCCGGTGATGAACACGCCGGGCACGCCGCAGATGTCGAACACCGTCGAGTAGGTGTTCGCGGTCGAGTCGTCGAGCCCGTACTTCGCGTGCAAGAAGTACGCGGCCCACGACCAGATCGCGTAGCGCACGAGCTTCGCGAAGAAGTAGAAGCCGCCGACGATGAGCATGTTCGTCCACGCATCGCGCGAGAGCCGCAGCGGGCCGGTCTCGAAGGCGGCCGCGTTCTCCTCGGGATCCTCGATCGGCGGCAGCCCGAGGTCTTCGGGGCGATTGCGCTGCAAGAAGTAGAACTGGACCCACACGGCGGCGAGCACGATCGCGCCGACGTAGAAGCACCACGGCCAGGCGGCGAAGCCGAGCACCCAGCCCATCACGAGCCCGCTCGCGATCGCACCGACGGTGAAGTTGGTCGACCACACACCCATGACGCGGCCGCGCTCGTGCTTGGCGAACCAGCTCGCCATCGTGCCGACGTTGCCCGACCAGCCCGTCGCTTGCGCGAGGCCGTTCACCGCGATGAGCCCGCCCATCACCCACGGCGATAGCGCGATGCCCATCACGGCGGTCACGCCGATCGATAGCGCCATGCCGATCAGCACGTTGTTGCGAGGCCCCAGCCGCGGCCCGAGGCGCGACGCGAGGAACTGGCCGATCGCGTACGCGATCAAGTACGCGGCGTAGATGTTGCCGAGCGTCGCCGCGCTCCAATGGTTGTGCTCGCCGATCGCGTGCTTCGCCGACGAGAACGGCTTGCGGCAGAAGTAGAACCCGACGTACGACAGCCACGTCGCGACGAACACGCGCGTTCGCCACGCGCGCTGCTCGCGCGTGACGGTCACGCGCGCTTCCTCGTCCGTTCGTATGCCGCTCCGAGCGACTCGGCGAGCTCGGCGAGATCGGTGGCCGCGCTGCGATCGCCCGCGCCGCGCTGCGGATCTCCGGTGGCGATCACCGCGACGACTTGCTGCGCGACGAGCACGGGCGCGGCGGTCAGCGTCGACGGCGCGCCGAGCAGCCGCGACAGCTGATCTTGCGCGGCGCCCTCCGGCACCATCGTCGACGGCTGCTTGCTCGACACCGCGCGCTGGATCGTCGAGGGCAGCGACAGTGCGATCGCGACGCGCGCGATCTCGCCCGCGACCAGCGCGTTGTGCGCGCGATAGCCGAGCGCGGTGGTGGCGCGCACCGCAAAGATCACGGCGCTCTGCCAGCGCCCGGCCAAGAACGCCATCGCGACCGACGTGGCGGCCTCGCGCGTGGGCGCCGCTTCGAGCGCGTGCCGCGTTTGCACGAGGGAGACCGGCGGCGGCAGCGTCGAGCCGGCGGAGCGACCGCTCGGCAGCACGAACATGCCGCTCTGGGTCGGATCTTTCGAGACCCGCGAATCGTCGAGATCGGACAGCGCGAGCCGCACGCTGTCGGGATCGAGCAAGTCGACGTCGGGCGGCGGCGGCTCGGCCTTTGGCCGATGGACTTCGAGATCGACCGCGGAATCGAGCTCGACCTCGAAGTCGTCGTTGCCGGCGCCGTACTGCGCGGCGATCAGATGCTCGAGCCGCGTCGCCGGCGTGACGACCATCATCACTTCCTCGTCGGTCGCGCGGCGCAACGCGGCGTGGAGCGCCGGATCGGGATCGCGCACGGCGACGATCAACATGCCGCCGCTCGTGCGGCCGATCGGCAGCGCGCATGCCGAACGACCGAGCTCGGGTGTGATCGCGCCGGCGAGCGCGACATCGCGGCTGCCGAGGTGCTTGGCGAGCGCGCACGGCACGCCGCGCTGATCGGCGAGGATGCGCGCACCTTCGTCGAACTCGAGCGCGCCCCGCGAGATCAGGATCGAGCACAGCCGGCGGCCGTCGCGGGATTGCTCCTCGAGCGCGCGATCGACCTCGCCGCGGCGCAACGTTCCGCGCTCAAGCAACATTTCACCGATGCGCACCCGACCGCATCATGCCACAGCTCACGATTCGACAACGCGCGTGATGCGCCGATCGGGCACGAGCCACACGATCGCGATCGCGACGTAGATCGCCGCGGCGATCCACGAGTGGACGAACGCGAGGCCGACCGCGGCCGCGTAGCCGACCGACGACAGCCGGCCCTTGAGGTCGCCGCCGATCGCGCGCGCGAGCGGAGAATCCGGACCGTCGTTCCGGATGATCGCGCGTTGCAGCAGCAGCCACGTGTTGCCGGCGGCGAGCAGCACGACGCCATACGCGGCGGCCGGCACCGGCGCGTCGGGATATTCGCCGAACCACGCGGTCGTGATCGGGACGAGTGACAGCACGAACAACAGCGCGAGGTTCATCCAGATCACCCAGCCGTCGACGCGCTTCACGGTGTGCAGGAGGTGATGGTGGTTTGCCCAGTAGATGCCGACGTAGACGAAGCTGACGGCGTACGCGGCGAAGCTCGCGCACATCGGGCGCAACGCGTCGAAGTCGGAGCCGTGCGGCACCTTCAGCTCGAGCACCATGATCGTGATGATGATGGCGAAGACGCCATCGCTGAACGCCTCGAGCCGAGCTTTGCCCATCGCTACCTCGCGAGCGCGGTGTCGAGCAATTTGTCGAACACGTCGGGTTGGTCGAGCATCACGAAGTGCTTCGCGTTGCCGACGAGCTCGAGATCGACGCCTTTGATCGGATCGACCTGGGCGTGCCAAGCAGCCTGCAGCTTGTCGAGCGCCAGCTGCGAATCGGTCGCGGCGACGATCAGCACCGGCATCGCGATCTTGCCGAGCTCGGGTCGCAAATCGAGCGCGAACATTTCTGCGAACGCCGCGCCGACGGTTGCCGGATCCGATTTGCCGGCCGCATCGGCCACGCGCTGCAGGTCGTCCGGGTTGGTGATCATCGCCGCCATGAACTGCTTCATCTGGCCGGCGAGCTGCGCTTGGGACGCGTTCGCCATCTGGTCGCCGAACATCTTGCCCTGCGCCGCGGCGCTCGCCGCGGTCATCGATGGATCGATCGCGGCCGCGAGGAACGGGAAGCCATCGACGTCGACGATGCCGCCGATGTCGGGGTCGGTCTCGGCGAGCCACAGCGACATCACGCCGCCGAGGCTATGCCCGACGACGATCGGCTTCTGCAAATTGTTCGCCTTGATGTACTGCACGATCTGGTCGTGCACTTGCTGCAAGAACGGCGGCGAGATCGGCGGCGCGCCGGCGAATCCTGCGAGCGTGAGCACGTGCGCTTGCACGCGGCCGGTCAAGTGCGCGACCGCGTGGTCCCACACGCTCGCCGGTGAGGCCAGCCCGGGGATGAAGATCACGGGGCGCCCGGTGCCGATCACCTTGACCGTGAACGCCGTCGGCGAGAACGCCGGCGCTGCCGCGGTCGACTGCGGGGGCTCTTGCGGTGCGGGCGTCGATCCGGTCGCCGAGCACGCGGCGACGAACAAGGCAAAGGCGAGGTGCTTCACGCCCGCGCTGTATCACGAGGCGAACACGCCGTGGAACGTGATCGGCACGTGGTGATCGATCCAGATCTTCGCGACCGGTCCGGCGGCGATGCGCTCTGCCGCGTACACCGCGACGTACGCCGCGTCGCGTGCGTGACACAGGGCGAGCACGTTGCCACTGGCGTAGAGCGGCTCGCTGAGCTTCTCGTCGGCGGGCAGCACGTGCGCATCGATCGCGCCGTCGGGCCGGATCGAGCCGACCGCGCCGAGGCTATCGAAGCTCGCATACGCGACCGCGTGCTCGCGGCCGTGCGTGCCGGGTGCGACGGTCGGAAATTCGCACGGCCGATCGGAGAGCGCCTCGGAGCGCAGGCGCTTGGCGGTGAGATCGATCGTCGCGCGGTGATAGCTCCCATCGTTGACCGACCCGCCGTGGCCGATCTCGGCGAACGTCCGGAAGTCGGGGTAGCGCACGTAGTCGATCACGAGCTCGCGATCGTGCGTGAACGCGTTCGCGAAGTGCCACTGATAGAACGCATCGACGGTGAACCGCACGGTGTCGCCGGGCGCGGCGATCGGCATCGCGATCACCTCGGTGCCATGCTCCGGCTGCCAGCGGAACCACGTGTCGAACGAGCCGAGCTGCAGCATCGCGCGCGGCACGTCGACGCGCACCGGCGACACGAACCAGATCAAGTGCGTCTCGGTCGCGATGAAGTCGTGCAGCATCACCGCCGCCGGCAAGTCGACCACGCCGATTTCGCGCGCCGCGCCGACGTCGGGCAGCTCGTACGCGTGCAACCGCGTGTGGCGGCCGTACTCGAGCCCGAAGTTGTAGATCGCGTTGCGCGCATCGACGCGGTGAGGATGCGCGGAGAACGCGCCGCGGATCACGCCGAGATCGGTCTCGCCGACCATCGCGAGATCGGCCGGAGCCAGCTCGGTCGGCTTCGCGCCCTCGGTCAGCGCGAACAGCCGGCCTTGCCACATCACGACGCTGGTGTTCGCGGTGTTCTTGTCGCGGCCGCGAAGCGCATTGCCGATCCGGCGCGGCCACGGCGCGCGCGAGCCGTACAAGATCTTGCCGGCCGCGCGCTCGCGCACGAGGCCTTCGCTCGGCGTGACGATGGATGCGCCGTGCGCCTTGCCATCGGCGATGCGCACGGCCGTCACCGCGCCATCGCCTTCGAACGGATGCGCGTACGTCGTGCCGAATTGGCCGAACTGACCAGGTCCGTTGCGGTACAGCGTGCCGCGCAGCGAGCTCGGGAGCTTGCCTTCGATGCGCAGCGGCTCGAAGCCGTGCTCGCGCGCGAGGTTCTTCGACCACATGTCGAGCACGACCGATGACGATGAGCTTGGCGATGCCTTGGTTGCTGCGACCATGTGAACACTGTAAACATTGCTACCTTGACTCGGCAAGTGAAAAAGTGAACACTGTAAACATTGGCGACGAAGCGCGCGTACCACCACGGCAATCTCCGCGAGGCGCTGATCGCCGCGGCGCTCAAAGAGGTCGCCCGTAGCGGTCCCGAGGCGTTTTCGTTGCGATCGGTCGCGCGGCGCGCCGGCGTCTCGCCGCCCGCGGTGTATCGCCACTTCGCCGACAAGGACGCGCTGCTCGCGGCGGTTGCCCTCGAGTGCAGCGAACGGATCAGCGCGGCGATGCGCGACGCGGTCGCCAACGCGCCCGACGATCCGCTCGAACGGTTTCGCGCGACCGGCATCGCGTACGTGCAATTCGCGGTCGAGCATCCCGAGCACTTCCGCGCGATGAGCTCGCCCGGCCTCGTGGCGCACACGCCGCAGCTCCAGCGCCTGCAGTTCGAAGCGCGCACTCGCGACGAGCGCGAGTCGCTCGTGGCCGCGCAACAGGCCGGCAAGATCGCCGCGGTGCCGATCGAAGAGCTGATGCTCGCGGCATCGAGCGTCGTACACGGGCTCGCGCAGCTGATCGTCGAAGGCCGGCTCGGCGAGGTCGATGCCGCAGCCGCGCGCCGGTTCGCGCTGTCGGTGACGGCGGTGCTCGGCGCCGGCTTGATGCCGCGCGCCGAAGCCTATGACGATCCTCGCGGCGTGCTGACGCTACCGGCGACGCGGAAGAAACGCGGTTAGATCTTCGCGATCACGTCGTCGGCCCAGCGGATCGCCTCGTACCACGCGACGAACACGGCCTGCGCGGAGAGGTTCAGCGAGCTGCCGCTGCGCATCTCGCCGCGCGCCTGGTGACGCACGGTATCGACGATCTTCGCGGCGGTCGACTTCGAGTTGCCTTCGAGCGCGTCGCGCACGAGCGGCGCGATCTGCATTTGCGAGAGGATCTCGTGAAGCGGCTGATCGAGCACGGCGTCGAGCAACGAGAGCAGGCCGGCCGTGAACAGCTGATCGCTCGCGAGGTTCGCGTGCTTGGCGAGTGCCTCACACATGCGCGCGCGGATCAGCGACTGGCGCGCGAGCTCGAGCGGCTTGTCGTCGAAGCCTGCGACCATCACCAGCACGATCAGCGCCGCGACCTGCTGCACGCCGAGCCGCAGCACCGCCTGGCGCACCGAGCCGATCGGTTGGCCGAGCGAGAATGCAGCCGAGCTGGCGAGCCTGAACAGCCGCACGCTGAGCCCGACCTCCGCCGCGATCAGCGTCTCGATCTCGCGCAGGTCGAGCTTCGAGCTGTACAGCGCCGACAAGATCTTGACGAGCGCCGCGCGGTCGTGCGGCAGGCGCTTCGTCTTGGCGATGATCGGCAGCTCGAGAAAGTGGCCCTGAAACAGGTAGAAGCCGAGATCGCGCAGAAACGTATGCTCGTCGTGCGTCGAGATCTTTTCGGCGACCATCACCGCACCGGCCGGCTTGAGCTCGGCGTATTGCCGCGCGATCTCTTCGCGCGGCACGTTGAGCACGTCGACCTTGATCGCCCACGCGTGATCGAGCAACGGACGCGTCGCGTCGGTGAGCACGAAATCGTCGAGCGCGATCTTGAAGCCCTCGGCGCTGAACCGTTCGAGCGAGGTCAACAGCTCGGGCGTGACCGGCACGTCTTCGAGCACTTCGATCACGGTGCGATCGGGCGGCAGCGGAATCGGATATCTGCCGAGCAAGAACGCTTCCGGCAAGTTCACCCACACCGGCACGTTCGGCGCGAGTAAATCGAGCCCGAGCTCGACGAACGCGTTGAGCATCGTCTCCGCGGTCGCCTTGTCGGCGTCGGAGAACCGCGCACGGTTTTCGTCGCTGTTGCGATAGAGCAGCTCGTAGCCGACGACCTGCAAGCGCCGATCGAACAGCGCTTGCCGTCCGACGTATGCGTTCAGCGGCTCAGCCATAGGTGACGACCGTGCGGATCGATTCGCCTTTTGCCATCAGCTCGAAGCCGTGATTGATGTCGTCCAACTTTAGCGTGTGCGTGATCATCGAATCGATCTCGATCTTCTTCTCCATATACCAATCGACGATCGTCGGCACCTGCGTGCGGCCACGGACTCCGCCGAACGCCGAGCCCTTCCACACGCGGCCGGTGACGAGCTGGAACGGACGCGTCGCGATCTCCTTGCCCGAGGCCGCGACGCCGATGATCACGCTCGTGCCCCAACCGCGATGACAACACTCGAGCGCTTGCCGCATCACGTCGGTGTTGCCGACGCATTCGAACGTGTAATCGGCGCCGCCTTTGGTGAGATCGACCAGATACGGCACGAGGTCCTTGACGTCTTTCGGATTCACGAAATGCGTCATGCCGTATTTGCGGCCGAGCGCTTCGCGCGCGGGATTGATGTCGACGCCGATGATCATGTCGGCGCCCGCCATCCGCGCGCCTTGGATCACGTTGAGGCCGATGCCGCCGAGCCCGAACACGACGACATTCGCGCCGGGCTCGACCTTCGCGGTGTAGATCACGGCGCCGATGCCGGTCGTCACGCCGCAGCCGATGTAGCAAATCTTGTCGAACGGCGCGTCGGGTCGAACTTTCGCGACCGCGATTTCGGGCAGCACCGTGTAGCTCGCGAACGTCGAGCAGCCCATGTAGTGCGCGATCGGCTTGCCGTCGAACGAAAACCGGCTCGAGCCATCGGGCATGAGGCCTTTGCCCTGCGTCGCGCGGATCGCGGTGCACAGGTTCGTCTTGTGCGACAGACACGATTTGCACTGGCGGCATTCGGGCGTGTAGAGCGGGATCACGTGATCGCCTTTGGCGACCGAGGTGACGCCTGGCCCGATGTCGACCACGACGCCCGCACCTTCGTGACCCAAGATCGACGGGAAGATCCCCTCGGGGTCGGCGCCCGACAGCGTGTACTTGTCGGTGTGGCAGAGGCCCGTCGCTTTGAGCTCGACGAGCACTTCACCGGCGCGCGGGCCTTCGAGCTGCACGGTTTCGATCGACAGCGGTGCCCCGGATTTCCACGCGACGGCTGCTCGCACGTTCATGCGCGCATCGTACGCCGAGTGCTGAGCCGCGTGGCACGTGCGGTGCTCGTCGGAGGGTAAGACCAACAAGGAGAGCGTATGCGCCTGATGATTTCGGCCCTCGTCGTCGCGACGGCGGGCACCGCGTTCGCCGACGACCTCGTGCTCGAAGATCGCCCGATCTATGCGTGGCGCGATCCGACCGTAGCAAGCGGCATCGGTATCGGTGTGCAGCTCGGCGGCGGCGTCACCGGATTCGCGAACCGCACGATGCGCGACTCGCTTAGCGGCAACGTGGGCGGACTGTGGGACATGCGCGTGATCTTCGGCACGCACCTGCCGCTCGCGATCGAGCTCAGCTACCTCGGCGAGGCGGCGAACATCACCGCGATCGGCGCGCCGAACGGCACCCTTGTCGGCACGACCGCCGAAGGCGACCTGCGTTGGAACATCACACCGCACTATCTGTTCACCCCGTACCTGTTCGGCGGCGTCGGCTATCAGCGCTACGACGTGCAAAACGTCGAGTTCACGCAGGCCGACACCGGCATGCGGCCGACCGACAACCTGCTCGAATTTCCGATGGGCGTCGGTGCATCGTGGCGCGATCCGAGCGGGTTCTCGCTCGACCTGCGCGGGACGTATCGGGCCGTCATCGACTCGAACCTCGTCGAGAACAGCAGCGGCATCGGCTATGCGAACCTGTCGTGGTGGGAAGCCTCGGCATCGTTCGGCTACGAGTTCTGACGATATCGTCGTCGAGAGACTACTGATAGCCTCGACGACCTGCGCTGGGTGTTCGTAGTCCTGACCGCGTGCGCGAGCGAGCCCGCGGCGCCGATCGTCCACGATGCGTGCGCGCCGCTCGCGCTCGTGGGCGACGATGTTTCGATCGCGGCCGCCGGAGCGCTATGGAACGCGGTTGGAATCGCGTCGATCGGCGAGGCCGGCGGCGATGCGTTGCCCGTGATCTTCACGTCGCACGCAGCGCCGGATGAATTCGGCGCGTATGCGGGCTCGGCGATCTACGTATCGGATGCGATCGAAGGCGACGCGCGCACGATCGTGCTCGCGCACGAGATCGGTCATGCGATCGGCCTCGTTCATGTCAGCGATCGGCCGTCGGTGATGAACCCAGGCAACACGACGCTCGTGCCGAGCTCCGCCGACGACGCCGCGGTAATCGCGTTGTGGGGATCGTGTTTATGAATCGTGCGTCGACGCGACAGCCGCACGATCCGTAGGCGGTACATCGCACGCGTACCGCCGCTTCGCGCGTGATACGGGCGAACCGATGTGGTCCATCGATTGCTGTTTGTGAAGATCGACTCGGCGGTCGGAGCGGGCCGTCAGGCGGTGCGACAACTGCAAACGTGCAGGGCATCAGGGGCGCCTTGAAAGTCAGCGACTGATAGTCACGCCCGACGCCAGCACCGGCCCTGACGGTCCCCTCGGGCCGCCGAGTCCGCGCTTTCGCGCTAACGTTTTTACGTGCGCGTCGCAATGTTGATCGCAGTGATCTCGCTCGCAGCGTGTCGTACGCCCGAGGTCGTCACGGCGCTCGATCGCGGCGACATCTCGCGCGCACGCGTGTTGCTCGACGATGGCGCGCGCGCCGATGGCGATGACGCCGACGGCAACAGCGCGCTCATGCTCGCGGTCTGGCGCGGCGATGCGCAGCTCGTCAAGCTCGCGCTCGCACACGGCGGCGAGGTCGCGCATACGAATCACGCAGGCGCCACGGCGCTGCACTTCGCGGTCGACGACGCGGCGAAGGTGAAGCTCTTGCTCGAAGCCGGCGCCGATCCGAACGCCGCCGATCGCACCGGCGTCACGCCGATCGAGCTCGCGGTCGCGCGCGACGACGGCGCCGAGGCAGTCGCGCTGATGCTCGCGCACGGCGGCGATGCCAAACGCGTCGATGGCAGCTTCGGCGCGAGCTCGCCGGCAACCGTCGCAGCGTTGCTCGTACGCGGGGCGAATCCGCGCGCCGAACAGGCGGTCTCCGTCGCCGCCGCGCGCGGCAACGTCGGCGCGATGAAGCTGCTCGTCGACCGCGGCGCGAACGTCGACGAGCAAAGCGGGCCGCTGGGGATCACCGCGCTGATGTGGGCGGCGCAGATGGGCCATGCCGACGCCGTCGTGTTCTTGTTAGCTCGCGGTGCGAAGCCGAACCTGCGCGAGCCGTTCAACGGCGCGACCGCGCTGGTGCAGGCGGCGGCGTCGGATCGCGCCGATCCATCGATCGTGCGCGCGCTGCTCGATGCCGGCGCCGATGCGACGATCGCCGACGATGAAGGCGCCGACGCGCTCGCGTGGGCGATCCGGCGCGGCGATCCCGACATCATCCAGTTGCTCGCGCCGCACGAGACCGGCGCGCCGCACAATCCCACGCACATGATGCACGGCACGCACGTGGCCGCGGATTCGCCGCGCGCGGCGATCGAGCGCGCGATCCCGTTGCTCGAGCGAGGGCGTCGCGAGTTTCGCGAACGCGCGCACTGTCCGTCGTGTCACCACGACGCGCTGCCGGCGCTGGCGATCGCCGCGGCGGCGTCGCACGGCATCGCCGTCGATCAGGACGCGCGCCGTCGCGAAGCGGCGCTCACCGCGCAATCGTTCCAGCGCCAGCACGTGCGCTTCCCCGAAGGCCTCGGTTTCGCCGACGACGTCGAAGCCGCGTATCTGCTCGTCGGGCTCGCCGCGAGTGACCAGCCGCGTAGCCCGATCACCGACGCGATGGCGCGCTACATCGCGCTGCAGCAGGCGAGCGACGGCCGCTTCCCGGCGATGATGCAGCGGATTCCCGCCGATGGCAGCGACGTCGCGCTCACCGCGGTCGCGATCCGTGCGCTGCAGGCCTACGCGCCCGATCCGGCACGCGTCTCGCGCGCGCGCAGGTATCTCGCGTCGGTCGTGGCAACGACGACCGAAGATCGCGCGTATCAGTTGCTCGGCTTGCACTGGGCCGGAGCCACCGATCTGCAGCCGCTCGCCGACCAGCTGATCGCGACCCAGCGTGCCGACGGCAGCTTCGCGCAACGCGCCGGCTTGCGCGGCGACGCGTATGCGACCGGCCAGGCGATCGTCGCGCTGCGCGAGGCCGCCGAGCGACCACCGAGCGATCCGGCGATCGCGCGCGCGGTGCAGTTCCTCGTCGCGACGCAGGTCGGCGACGGCAGCTGGTTCGTCGCCACGCGCGCGTTGCGGTTCCAGCCATTCCTCGACAGCGGGTTTCCGCAGGGCCGCTCGCAGTATTCGTCGGCGCTCGGCACGTCGTGGGCCGTGATGGCGCTCGCGGACGCATTGGCGTTCCCGAGCGCGAAGCGCGCGGACTAAGCGTTCCCGAGCGCGAAGCGCGAGGACTAAGATGACCGCGTGCTGCCGATCGTCCAGCTCGGAGATCCCGTCCTGCGCCAAGTCGCGCGCCCGCTCGCGGCGAACGAGATCATCTCGATCGCCGACTTGATCGATGACATGCGCGACACGATGCGCGCGGCGCCCGGGGTGGGGCTCGCCGCGCCGCAGATCGGCCGCTCGATCCAGCTCGCGGTGATCGAAGATCCGCCGCAGCGCCACGCGCAGCTCACGCCCGAAGAGCTGGCATCGCGCGAGCGCACCGCGGTGCCGTTTCACGTCATCGTCAACCCGAAGCTCACGATCATCGGCGACGAGGTCGTCGACGCGTACGAAGGCTGCCTGAGCTTCGAAGGCTTCGTGATGATCGTGCGCCGCGCTCACCGCGTTCACGTCGACGCGCTCGACGCACACGGCAAGCCGATCGCGATCGATGCTTCCGGTTGGTACGCGCGCATCCTGCAGCACGAGATCGATCACCTGCACGGCATCGTGTGCTGCGACCGGATGGATTCGCGGACGCTCGCGACGGGCGAGAACCATCGGCGATTCGGCTAACGTCACGGTCTGTCGGTCGCGCCCTACATCTTGTCGGTGACTGGCGACAACGCGGCGCGCGCTAACCCACCGACACCGCGCGCGCGGCGCGTGGCGTGCGGCTTGCTGAATCGCTCGCCATGCGGTTCCTTACGCTTGGCTTAACCCTCGCCGTGGCTTGTCACGGCTCCGACAACAACGCGATGACCGACGCCGGCGGCACGACCGATGGCTCGGCGCTGTCGCCCGACGCGCTCTACACCGACCCCGTCGCGTTCACGTACAAGCCGGGCTGGCTCGGCGTGCAATCGGTCGACGTGATCGGCGACTTCGGCATGGGCTCGGGTGTCGATTGGGTCACGCCGATCGCGACGCTGACCGAAGGCTCCGATGGATCGTTCAGCGGATCTGCGATGGTGCCGGCCGGCACGTATCCGTATCTGTTCCACGTCATCGGCGATTACGCCGCCGGCTCGGGCTCGGCGACCTATCCGCGGTACTCGCTCGACGAAACGGTCGCCGAATACGAGGAGTGTCCCGCCGGGCCGACCGCCGGCAAGGATCCGAACCCGTGCTCGCTCGTGACCGTGCCGCAAGACAATCCCGAGGCGATGTACAAGGTGAAGGGCTCGGTCACGCTCGACGGCTCGGACGCCGCGAAGTATCTCGTCGTGCTCGAGCGCGACGAGCCGAGCTCGCATCACTACTTCGTCAATCGCGTCGCGACCGGCGCGAACGGCACGTACACGTTCAACGTCGCGGCCGGCACGTATCGCGTGCAGGTGCAGTGGTCGGGCTACGAGGCGATGAAGGATTCGCAGATCGATCCCAACAAAGTCGACGCGGTTCGCCGCACGATCTCGTCGGCGTTCGCCGTCGCCGCGACCACGCAAGTGTCGGACGCCGACGTCACGCCGCCCGACTACACGAAGTTCGCGCCGAGCGGATCGGCGTCGCCCTTGCCGACGACGTTCACGTTCCCGGCGGTCGCCGCGACGCACCTCGAGGTCTACGGTCCTGGCAGCGAGATCAACGATCCGTGGTACTCGGGCTCGGCCACCGCGACCGGCTCGGCGTCATTCGACGGCACGTTCAACACGATGCAGGCGGGCTCCGACGCGGTCGACACGACCGACACGTACAGCTGGGGCGTCGAGTGGGCGCAAACCGATCTGGTGACCGGCAGCGGCAGCGACGGCAGCGACAACGGCGCGAAGTGGACCGCGCAGAGCCTGGTCTATCCGGTGTCGTGGCCGAACGACTGAACGATCAGGCGAGGCCGCGGCGAAGCACGTCGGCGAGCTCGGTCGTGCCTTTCAACGTGCGGCCTTTGCCCTCGAAGTTGAGACCTTTGCCGAACGCTTCGGTCATCTCGCGAAACAAGCCGGCCATGTCCTGCGAGAACCCGAGCTTGGTGAGCGTCGGGACCATCTGCTCGATCGGTAGCGCGGTCGCCTTGACGGTGCGGCCGAGGATCTGGCTCGCCGCGGCCGCCGCATCGACGAAGCTGTAGTCGCGCGGACCGTGCAGCTCGATCCACTGGGTCGCGCTCGGCGGCGACAGCAGCGCATCGGCGGCAGTCGCGCCGATGTCGCGCGAGGCGACCATCGGGAACGGATAGCCTTCGCCGCCGCCGAACACCGGCAGCACGCCGTCGGATTTCATCGGGTAGGCGTTCGCGAGGATGTTCTCCATGAAGTACGCGGCACGCAGCAAGGTCAGCTTCGTCGCGGTCTTGGCGAGCTGGACCTCGCCGTAGTGGCTGCCGGCGATCGGGCCGTTGCCCGATGCCGCTTGCGCGCCGACCGCCGACAGAAACACGGCATGCGAAACCTTCGCGGCCGCAAGCCCGGCGGCGTAGTTGTCGACGATGCGGCGATTCTTCGCGAGCACCTCGTTCGATTTGAGATCGGGCGGAATCATCAGATACGCGCCTTCCGCGCCGGCGAGCGCCTTCGCGACGAACGCGGCATCGGTGATGTCGCCGACGGCGAGCTCGGTCGCCTTCACCTTGGCGTTGCTCGTGCGCACGACCGCGCGCACCTGCTTGCCCGCTGCGAGCAAGCGCTCGACGACGACCGATCCGGTATTTCCCGTGACTCCGAAGACCGTGAACATGTGCAGCTCCTTGTTGCTGGTGTGCCGACCACCATGCGGCCGTCGGGTGCATTCGTCCAATGCATGATACGAATAGCCGACATGCGTGAGATGCATGATGTGCCCGACCTCGATCTGCTGCGCGCGTTCGCGACGCTGCACCACGAGCGTCACTTGTCGCGCGCGGCGATCCGCATCGGGCTCTCGCAGCCGGCGATGAGCCGCGTGCTCGGCCGCCTGCGCGCCGCGTTCGGCGATCCGCTGTTCGTGCGCACGCCGCGCGGGATGCTGCCGACGTCGCGCGCCGACGAGCTCGCGCCGCAGGTGCTCGCCGTGCTCGACGCCGCCGGCAAGCTGATCCGGCCGGCCGCGTTCGATCCGGCGACGCTCGTGCGCACGTTCACGATCGGCGTGTCGGATTTCTTCGACGCCGACCTGATCCCGAGGTTGATCGAGATCCTCGCTCGCGAGGCGCCCGGGGTCGCGATCACGACGCGGCCGCTCGCCGACGATATCGGCGATGCGCTCGCCGGGCGCATCGATCTGATGCTCGGCGTCCGCGAGACCGTGCCCGCCGACGCGCAGCTGATCAAGCTCTACGACGAGACGTTCGTGTGCGCGGTTCGCCGCGATCATCCGCGCGTCGGCAAGCGGCTCTCGATCGAGCGCTTCGTCGCCGAGCGTCACTTGCTGATCGCGCCGGGCGGCAATCCAGGCAGCCGCGTCGACACATCGCTCGCGGCACGCGGCCTGTCACGCCAGGTCGTGGTGCGCGTCCACACGTTCCTGTCGGCGCCGGCGATCGTCGCGAGCAGCGACCTCATCCTCACCGCACCGCGCCGCGTGCTCGAGCCACTCGCGAAGCCATTCTCGCTGCGGCTGTTGCCTCCACCCGTCGACGTCGCTGGATTCTCGCTGTTCGCCGCGTGGCACCCGCGCGTTCACGCCGATCCAGCTCACGCGTGGTTCCGAGCGGCGCTGGTCGCGGCGAGCCGACACTAACTAATTGCAGCGACGTTCGCAGACGCGACGGCCGTGATCCCACCAGCAATCGGTGCGGCAGCGCGGACCCGTGTGAACGATGCAGCTCGACAACGTGCCGGCGAGGACGGCGAGCGCGGCAATCCAGCGGAGTTTCTTCATACCCTCAAGACTTGCACGAGGCGCGCCCGGTTAAGAGGCCCGTAAGCAGCTTCCGTAGTCTGCCGAGTAGCGTGCGGTTGTGAACCAGCGTGAACGTGCCGCACGGTCACGCGGCGGTGGGACGATGTCCTACTGGAGCACGATCGGCATCGGCGGCACGAGGATGAGCACGGTCCGCTGGTCCAACACGTTGCAGCCGCCGGCGAGCACGCTGATGGTCGCTTCGAAGATCTGCGCCTGATCGGTCTGCGCCACGAAGTCGTTGTAGGCGTCGATCGTGAACGTGACCTGCGTGCCCGGCGTGACGCCGTCGAACTGGATCTTGTTCGCGTCGATCGTCGGCGGCGGCACGTCGGGCGGCGGCGGCGGCAGCACGTACGATGACGGCGTCACCGACTTCAAGAAGTCGGCGGTCGAGTGCCCGGTCGGTAACGCATTGCCGTAGATGTCGGTCATCACGCCGGACTCTTGCGTCGGCACGTCGAACTGCGCGAACCGCGCGAGCATCTCGATGCCGGTCGTCACGCCGGAGCTCACGCCGGCTCCGCCCGTCGTCACGCGAAACACCAGCGGGCACAGCCCATCGGCATCGGGCGCCATGCCGGCGCTGTTCTGGCCGGTGCAGCACTGCGTCGGGCCGCAACCGGTCGGCCGCGTGCCGACGTCCCATGCGCCGGGTGGAACGCGCGCGCCGGTTTGCGTCGACAAGTACGTCATGTACTCCTCGGCATCGCAATCTTTGACCGGCGCGATGCCGACGAAGCGGCCGCAGATTCCCTCGACGGCGGTCGCGGTTTGCTCGCGCGAGTGCGCGACCGCGGCGACCGAGCCGGCGTAGTTGAGCTGAGCTGGGCCGTACGTGATCGTGGTCGTCGACTCGTGCACGATGCAGCTCGTGGTCTCATCGGTGCCGTGCGAGACCGCGTCGCTGAGCGAGACGATCACGGGCATCGCGGCGGTGCGAAATCCGACTGCCCCTGCCGGCACGCTCGTCGGCGATGGTCCGCTGAGGCCCGCGCCGGTCGCCGTTTGATAGACGGCTTCGAAGCCGGCTTCCGGTAGATCGCCGCCGCAGCCGATCGTCTGGAGCTGATCCGGCGGCATCGCCGCGCTCGGGTGTGTGAGCCCGTTGATCGCGGTCTGCACGTCGCTCGCGTTGCTCGTGATCGTCTGGCGGAGCTTGAACGGCTGATCGGGGGTGCCGTCGCCATTGGCCGGGCTGTACGGCAGCGTGCCGGTACACGTCGCGGTGGTCTCGCCGTACGGCAGGGGGCCTCCTCCAGAGACCGGGAAATCTTCGAGTGCGCCGAGGCCGAACTCGGTGTTCGGCACCGTCGCCAAGATCGAATCGATCACGCCCGTCGTCGGCGTGGTGAGCGCGAGCTGGAGGTTGTTGATCTCGTTTTGCATCGATCCGGTCGCGTCCATCAGGAAGAACACGTCGAGCGCCGGGATCGCGGTCGAGAAGTCGAGCGGTTTGTCCTGATGCATCGTGTCGGCGTACGGCAGCACGAAGAAGAAGTCGGTTTGCTCGCCGGTCTGGCGATACGCGACGACGGTGATCTGCGCGTCGGTGGTCGTCGAGCCGACCGTCGCCGTGAGCTTGCTGACCTCGGCGCTGACGGCGGCGAACGCCGGGATCTCGAGCGTCGCGCCGCTCATCGCACCGACCGCCGCATTGGCGACGGACCACGTCGCCTCCGCGGTGAGGTCTTCGGTCGTGCCATCGAGATACGTGCCCATGACCGCGAACGGCTGCGAGCCGATCTGGTTCAGATCGAGCTGGACGATCGGATTCGTCGGCGTGATCGCGAGCGACGCGAGCGTGTGCGGCCCGCCATCGCCGGGCGGCGCGTCGGAGCTGCCACTCGCATCGGCCGGCACGCGGTCGTGCGAAGGCCCGCACCCGATTCCGACCACGACAGCGACCGCAAGCCCGGCAACGCGCACAAGGCGAACCATGGAGCCTCCCACCTCGAACTATATCCGGCGGCAACTCGAACAGCCACCATCGCCTCGACGAGCCGTCGCGTGGAGTAGACATATCCAAGCAAAGCCCGCGAGATCGCGAGTCGCGAGAATTGCGGCGGATCGCCGCGTCATGGCACCGAAGTTGATGACTGGGAGGCCATGCAGACCAACCACGATCTCGAAACCATCGACATCTCGCTCGACGATCTCGACGCCGTCGTCGGCGGCATCACGGCCGCGCAGTGGAACGACGTCAAGTCGCAGGCGGCGCCCTACTGCCCGAACACGGTGAAGCAGTACGCCGGCGTCAACCCGGCGAAGCTGAGCCGCGGCACGGCACAGAAGATGGCGAATTCGTGCATCGCCGAGATGCCGTTCTACGACCGTGGCGTTGCACAGGGCCAGTTCAACTCGGCCTTGAACCAGTACTTCTCCAAGAAGTAGCGATCGCCGGTCTGCACTACTGCAAATCAGATTTTCTCGGGCGGCCAAAACGTTGCGCGCACCGTCGTGCGGAGCCATAAGGCAGCCATGGCGGAAAAGCGCACGAAGACGATTTCGAGCTCGAAGACCGTTGCGCCGAAGCGGGTCGAGCGCGGTGACAGCGAGAGCGCTACGATGTCGCGAAACGAACGCGTCGCGGCTCGCGCGTACGAGCGGTTTGCGGAACGCGGCTTCGAGCACGGCCACGATGTCGAAGACTGGCTCGCCGCCGAAGCCGAAATCTAGGCACAAGCGCGCCGGCCCATGGGCGCACATGGGCACGCACATGCGATAGTTCGCGTCGGGTGTCCGATTCGCTTCCTACAGAGCAGCAGGAAGACTCCGGAGTCCGGCGCGGCACGCGCGGGCGCGGGGCAATCGGACACCTGCGAGTGCTGTTCGGCAAGTCGCCGCGCGCGGTCCACGAGGTCCGCGGCGCGGGCACGACCGTCGGCCGCAATCCCGGCGACGCGATCCAGATCGAAGACGGCCGGATGTCGCGCCAGCACGTGCGCATCGAGCACGGACCCGGCGGTTGGCACCTGGTCGATCTCGGCAGCCGCAACGGCGGCTTCGTCGACGGCCGCGGGTTTCGCCCGAACGCCAGCGCACCGATCGCCGACGGCGCGCTGATCCGGCTCGGCGACTCGCTGATGATCTTTCGACCGGTCCACGCCGACGATGGCAACGCCACCTCGATGTCGTTCCCCGGCGTGTCGCCGGTCGCGGTCGCCGTCCGCCGCCGCCTCGTGGCGCTCGTCGCGTCGCCGGGCCACGTGCTCGTGCTCGGCGAGACCGGGACCGGCAAGGAGCGGGTCGCGCGCGCGCTCGCGTCGTCGCACCCCGACGCACCGTTCGTCACGCAAAACTGCGCCGAGCTCACACGCGAGCTCGCGCGCTCCGAGCTGTTCGGCCACATCCGCGGCGCGTTCTCGGGCGCGACCCAGACCAAGCAAGGCCTCGTCGACATCGCCGGCGATGGCGTGCTGTTCCTGGACGAGGTCGGCGAGCTCGCACTCGACGTGCAAGGCGACCTGCTGCGCTTTCTCGAAGACGGCTCGTATCGCCCGCTCGGCTCGGTCGAGCTGCGCCAGAGTGCCGCGCGCGTCGTCGCCGCGACCAACATCGACCTCGACGACGCCGTCGGTAACAGTCGGTTCCGCCGCGACCTCGCCGCGCGCCTGCGCGCGAGCAACGCGCCGCTCGAGCTGCCGCCGCTGCGCGAGCGCCGCGAGGACATCCCGCTGTGGGCGCGGATGTTCCTGACCGAGGCCGGCTGCACCGTCGAGGCTGCGTGGACCGTCGGCGCGCTCGAGTGCCTGCTGCTCTATCCTTGGCTCGAGAATCTCCGCGAGCTACGTGGCGTGGTGCGCACGTTCGTCGCCGACCACACGCCGATGCCGATCGCGAGCGAGGCGCTGCCGCGCCGGATCTCCGAGCACCGCGGTGTCCTGCGCGGCGGTCCAGCCCCCGACGTGCTCGACGATCCGACGCCGCCCCGCGAGCCGGAGAAGATCGAGATCGAGGAGGCATTACGCCGAACCAACGGCCGCGTGCGGACGGCGGCAATGCAGCTCGGGATCGATCGACGGAAGCTTTATCGGTTGTGCGAGCGATTTGGCATCGCACTTGAAGAGCACAGGGCGAACGAACCAGGGAAGGAAGACTGATATGGCGACTCCGACACAGGCGGCACCCCCGTTTTCCCAAGATGTAGCGCACTGCCCATTCGCAGTCGTGCAGCAAGTCGCGATCACTAGCTTCGAGGAAAAAACACTCTCGTTCCAGACTCGAACGCAGACGAACGCGCTGGGCGATTTCACAGCCTCGACCGACCAGATCCTCGCTTCGCCGCCGACGGGCGCACCGACTCCGGTTGCTTGGATGGCTGGCGCGGTCGGTAACTTGTATCTATCGCGAGCTGGCTGGCAGAATGCTGAGACCAATCCCAAGGGCGGACTGTACGGATACAACGTTCCCGGTGCGATCTTGTTCAAGTATCCCACGTGCGCGCCGTTCCGCGGGATCGAGCCACTCGACATCGTGCCGACGATGATCCAGATAACCGGCGACGACGGACGGGTCTACGACATGCTCGGCCCCGACGTTGCGCCGGCACAGCAGGTCACGTGGAATGCCGCCGGAAAGATTGGCATCGCGCTCAAGACGGGCGAGGTAAAGCAGATCTGGCCGACGAAGATCGCGATCAGCGGAAGCCCGAAAGCGTTTCCGAACATCAAGGCCGGAGGTCCTGTCGACATCCTCGATGTCGAGCACGCGGACTTCCTGCAGAGCTTATCGTGGCAGTCGCCGAGAGATCCGGTGACGTTGCGGTTGAACGAGCGCGGATTCGAAATGTTCAAGATTGTGCAGTCGGCCATTCATCAGTTCGCGGCCGGCGCCAGCGTCACGTATCCGGGCGCGCTCGTCGACGATCTGAACGGTCGGGGCCAGGCTCTCGACCCGTTGCACGCGAAGGCTCTCGACGACGCGCGAACTCGCCTCGCAGGCATGAAGCTCAGCGATGCGCAGCGCACGTACGGCAAGCGGCCGAGCTAATTTAGATCGACCACAGCGACCGCCGAAGGTCGCGCGTTAGCATTTCGCGACTCTTGATCGCGAATT
>DATBAS010000065.1:0-6133 GCA_036271395.1 Kofleriaceae bacterium | reverse complement strand
GTGCCACTCCGCCGCGGTCGCGCTTTTCGCCAGCGCGGGTAGCGGCACGAGGACACCGTAGAACCCGGCGCGAAAGATCTCGTACGCGGCGGGCAGCGCCGTCGCCGCGGCGATCATCGCGAGCGTGCGGCGCCGGCCGGGTCGCAGCAGCGCCCACGCGCCGATGCAGAACGCGACCGCGGCGATGCCGAGATCGGGGCGCACGAGCGGGCCGAGGCCGAACACGAACGCGGTGGTCAGCACGTGCCGCTTCGTCGAGCGCAGCGCGACGAGCAGCCACCAGCATGCGCCGAGCCACAGGAACGACAGGCCGCTCTCGAGCCCCGACGTCGCGAAGTCCCAGAACGGCAGCAGGCCGATCACGAGCAGTGCGGATGCGGGCAAGAGCACCACGGTCGAGCCGCGCGCGCGGTGCCAGCGACGCGAGCCGTCCAGCGCGAGCGCGAGGCCAAAGACCGAGCACACGAGCCCGAGCCAGACGGCGATCCACGAGAAGTCGACGTTGTTCGAATCGCCGCCGCCGAGCGCGCCGATGCCCGCGATCAAGAACGGCCACAGCGTGCTCGTGTTGGCTTCGGTGCGCTCGAACGGGTTGAACACCGGGCCGTGGCCGGCGGCGATCTGACGCGCGATCCGCACGAAGATCAGGCCGTCGTCGGAGATCCAGCGATGGCGCCACGCACAGCCGGCGAAGATCACGAGCACGATCGCGATCGCGGCGAACGTTATCGGTTTGACTCGATTCATGCGCGACTTCGACGGGCGACGATCAGGGCGAGAGCGACGACGGCCGCCGCGATCAGCCAGAACGAATATCGCCAATCGGTCGTCGGCGCGAGCAAGAACAGCGCCGCTTCATTCGTGAACCCCGAAGCGAGGAGTCCGATCGCCTCGCGATCCCGGATCGCGAACGGCACGAGCGCGAGCGCGAGCACGACGTAGACCATGATGTGAAATACCGCCGTCCGGCCGACCACGTGAATGCTGTCGCGCAGCTCGTCCTGCAGCTTGCTCGGCGCGGCGTCGTGGTCCGCTCGGATCGAGCTGTAGTACGGGGCTTGAATATCGACGAACCAGTTGTAAATGGGCGAGCTGCCGTCGGCGTCGGTGAGCTGCAGCACGCGCGCGTAGACTTCTTCGCGGTAGTGCAGATACGCGCCGAGGTGGCCGAACACGATCGTGCGCCACGCGCGCGCAACGGCATCGCGCTCCGCTTGCGTCTTCGGGACCGCGAACATGCTGTACGTGGTGTCCCACAGCGTCTCGATGTAGCTCGCGTCGGGCAACACGCGCCGCGCGAATGCGTGCAGGTCATGCTGCGGGATCACATGAATGCCCGCGAAGATCGTCCGCAGCTCCTCGTCGGGGATCGTCTGCGGCGTATAGCGCAGCGTCGCGGCCATGTCGCAAAGCGCGAGGCTATCAGTCCAGATGTACGTCTTCTTGTCGGTCAGTGCGCCGGTGATCACCTGCGCGCTCAGCGTGACCGCGAGCCACGCCGCGACCGCGAGGCCGTAGCGCTGCCACCAGCGATGGCGCTCGTTCCACACGAAACAGAAGAAGATCAACGGGCCGGTGATCACAAGCGCGTTGTGGCGCATCAGCGTCGCCATCAAGAACGCCGCGAGCCCGCCGATCCGCACGCGCCGCGATTCCGAGGTCACGAGGCCGAGGCCGAGCATGAGAAAGCCCGACATCTGCGCGTCCTTCCAGATCACCGCCATCAAGCTCGCGACCGGCGGGAACCACAGCACGAGCACGGCGACGACCGCGGCCGTGCGCTCGCGCATGCGAGGCAGGAGCACGAGGTACACGCCGATGACAAACGCGAGGCTCTGGATCACGAGCATGCCGAGCGGGCCGGCGATCAGATACTCGACCCACCGCCACAGCTCGGCCATCGCGGGCGGATGACCATCGCTGAGCACGCCACGACGCGCTTCGTTCAGCTGATAGATCGAGTCGAAGCTCATGTATCCCGGAAAGGCGTAGACGACGAAGCCGAGCCAGCCCAGTCCGAGGACGATGCGCGGCGATTGGATCGCGTTCCGGATTCGCATCGCGCGTCGCGCAATATACGCGTGATATAGCTGCCGGCGAATACTCGTGCGCGTGCTGATCGTCATCCCGGCGTACAACGAGCAAGTGGCCCTCGCCGGATTGCTCGTCGAGGTGCGTGCGCTCGCGATCGATGGCGTCGCGATCGACACCGTCGTCGTCGATGATGGCTCGACCGACCGCACTGCCGAGGTCGCGCGCGACGGCGGCGCTCGCGTCTTGCGGCTCAGCCGCAACCTCGGCATCGGCGGTGCGGTGCAATCCGGGATTCGCCTCGCGCACCGCGAGGGCTTCGACTTCGCGGTCCAGATCGACGGCGATGGCCAGCATCCGCCGAGCGAGCTGCCGCGGTTGCTCGAGGTCGCACAGCGCGAGCCGGCGCCGGATCTCGTCGTCGGCACGCGTTACGCGCAAGCCGCCGAGTTTCGCTCGACGTTCTTGCGCCGCCTCGGCAGCTGGTGGTTGCGCATCGTGCTTCGCGTGGTCACACGCGCGCGCTACAGCGACCCGACGTCGGGATTTCGGCTCTACGGGCCGCGCGCACTCGCGAAATTCGACGAGACGTATCCGTACGACTTCCCCGAACCGGAATCGCTCGCGATCGCGCGCGCGGCGCGACTCGTCGTCGCCGAGCAGCCGGTGACGATGCGCGCGCGCCAAGGCGGCACGTCGAGTATCGTCGGGTTCTCGACGATCTACTACATGCTGAAGGTCACGGTCGCCGTGCTGCTCACGTACATCCGCGCGACCCGTCGAGCGGAGGGCCCCGATGGCACAAGCAACTGACAGCTACCTGATCTTCGCGGCGGCGTGCCTGGTGATCGCCATCGTGCTGCTGCGCTTGCTCCTGCGCGAGCGGATCACGCTGCAAGGCAGCATGTCGTACGTCGCGTTCTTGGTGTTGCTCGGCGCGATGGCGGTGTTCCCGGCGACGACCGACCGCGTCGCGCACTATCTCGGCTTCACGCTGATGTCGAACTTCCTGTTCTGCACGGCGATCGCCGCGCTCGCGATCCTGCACCTGCGCGCGCTCGTGACGCTTTCCAAGGTTCAACTACGCTCGGTCACGCTGACGCAAGAGCTCGCGCTGGTGCAGGAGCGGCTCGACCGGCTCGACGGTTCAGCTCAGCGCGGACGCGCGAGCGACAGCGCGTTGCGCGCCAAGCCGAGCGCCCGATAGATATTGATGATCGCCGTCTTCTTGGCGAGCGCCTGCACCCGCGTGAGCGAGCTCGCCGCCGGTGAGCGCGACGCGATCTCGGCGGTCTCGGTCATCTGCACGACGAAGCCCGCACCGCTCTTGCTGGTCTCGTACCAGCGAAAGCACGCGAGGGGCTCGTCGACGTAGATCGGCGCGCCGCGCTCGGCGAGTCGCAGGAACAGGTCGTAGTCGAACGCGTAGCGGATCTCGGGGTCGAGGTAGCCGACCGCAGCGAGCGCGCTTCGCCGCCAGAACACAGTCATCTGGCTAACGTAGTTCTCGGTGAGAAAGCTCGCGAGCGTGTGGCGCCGGCTGCGGTAGTGCTTGTAGGCGCTGATCCAGCGCCGCACCTCGCGATCCTGCGCGTCGATGATCACGCATCGGCCGTGCAGCCACTCGGCGTCTCGGTCGGCGCGAAACGCATCGGCGACGCGGGCGAGCGCGCCGGGCATCAGCACGTCGTCGCTGTTGAGCCAGCCGACGATGTCGCCGGTCGCGCCGCGCAGGCCGCGATTGATCGCGTCGACCTGGCCGCGATCGCGCTCGCTCGCCCAGCTCAAGCGATCGCCGTAGCGCGCCAGGATCTCGAGCGTGCCGTCGGTGCTGCCGCCGTCGATCACGCGGTACTCGAGCTCGAAGTCGCCGCGTTGCTCGAGCACGCTGTCGATCGTGCGCCCGATGAACTGCGCCTGGTTATAGGACGGCGTGACGAGCGAGATCCGCACGGCTTACATCTGCGGCGCGCGCCCGGCGAGCGCGCTCCGTACATCTTCTTCGTCAGCGACGACCATCCGCCGGATCAGCTCGGCGAACCTGATTTTCGGCTGCCAGCCGAGCTTGGCGCGCGCCTTCGACATGTCGCCGCAGAGGTGATCGACTTCGGTCGGCCGCAGATAGCGCGGATCGAGCTCGATGTACTTTTTCCAATCGAGGTCGAGCGTACCGAATGCAACGTCGAGCACGTCGCGCACCGAGTGCGACTCACCGGTAGCGATCACGTAGTCGTCGGGCTTGTCTTGCTGCAGCATCAGCCACATCGCCTCGACGTAATCGCCCGCGAAGCCCCAATCGCGTTTCGCGTCGAGGTTACCCATGAACAGCTTGTTATCGAGCCCGTGTTTGATGCGTGCCGCCGCTCGCGTGATCTTGCGCGTGACGAACGGAATGCCGCGCCGTGGTGACTCGTGATTGAACAGGATGCCGCACGCGATGAATAGGCCGTACGCGTCGCGGTAGTTCTGGCAGAGCTGATGCGCGAACACTTTGGCGCATGCATACGGGCTGCGCGGCTGGAACGGCGTCGACTCGTTCTGCGGCGGCGGCGACGAGCCGAACATCTCCGACGACGACGCCTGATAAAAGCGGCAGCGGTTGTCGAGCTCGCGCATCGCCTCGAGCAGGCGCAGCGTGCCCATCGCGACCGTCGACACGGTGTACTCGGCGACATCGAAGCTCACGCGCACGTGGCTCTGCGCGGCGAGGTTGTAGATCTCGTCAGGCTGGATCTTCTTGACGAGGTTCGCGAGCGACGCGCCGTCTTCAAGGTCGCCGTAGACCAGCCGCAGCCGGTAGTCGGCAACGTGTGGATCTTGATAGATCGTATCGAGTCGCTCGGTGTTGAACGTCGAGCTGCGGCGCACGATACCGTGCACCTCGTAACCCTTCGCGAGCAACAGCTCGGCGAGGTACGAGCCGTCCTGGCCAGTGATCCCGGTGACGAGTGCTTTCTTCACGCGCGATGCTCCAGGTACCACGCAACGGTGCGCGCGAGCCCGTCGGCGAACGACGTCTTCGCGGTGAAGCCGAAGCGCTCTGTGGCGCGCGACACGTCGAGCCGGCGGCGCGGCTGACCGTTCGGCTGCGATGCGTCCCAACGGAACCCGCCTCGATATCCGGTCGCGGTCGCGATCTGCGAGGCGAGCTGCTTGATCGAGATCTCGGTTCCGCTACCGAGGTTCACCGGATCGCTCGAGTCGTAGCGCTCGGCGGCGAGCACCATGCCGTCGGCGGCGTCGGCAGCGTAGATGAACTCGCGCGTCGGCGTGCCGTCGCCCCACAGCGTTACCTCGGCCTCGCCGGCATCACGCGCCGCGACGCACTTGCGGATCATCGCGGGGATCACGTGCGACGTTTGGAGATCGAAGTTGTCGCGCGGCCCGTACATGTTGACCGGAAATAGCACGATGCTGTTCGTGCCGTACTGATCGCGATAAGCCTGCGATTGGACGAGCAGCAGCTTCTTCGCGAGCCCGTACGGCGCGTTGGTCTCCTCGGGATAGCCGTTCCACAGATCGTCCTCGCGAAACGGCACCGGCGCAAACTTTGGATACGCACAGATCGTGCCGGCGATCACGGTCTTACCGACGTTCGCGAGCCGGCACTCCTCGAGCAACTGCAGGCCCATCATCGCGTTGTCGTAGAGAAACAGCCCGGGGCTCGCGCGATTCGCACCGATGCCGCCGACGCGCGCCGCGAGGTGAAACACGATATCCGGCCGGCCGTCCGCGATCGCGCGGTGGCAGCCATCGCGCGTCACCAAGTCGTAGTCGCGGCTGCGCGGCACGAAGATCTCCGTCGCGCCGAGCCGGCGCAGCTCGTCGACGACAAAGCTGCCGAAGAAGCCGGCGCCACCCGTGACGAGCACGCGCTTCTGCGCCCACGGAAAGCTGCTCACGGCCGGCGACGCTACTACAAAGTCCCGTGGTATGTCGGGCGCGCGGATGCGGTACCTGATCACCGGCTGCTACGGCTTCGTCGGCGCGTATTTAGTCCAGCACCTCGCCGCCCACGAGCCGGACGCGGCGATCGCGGCGGTCGACCGAGACCCTCCGCGCGGCGATGTTCCGACGGTGACGACGAGTCATGCCGTCGATC
>DATBAS010000064.1:0-18054 GCA_036271395.1 Kofleriaceae bacterium | reverse complement strand
CGCATCGCGCGCTGCGATCGATCCCGCGACTGGTGCGCCGTACGCGTTCAAGGTGCTCGTCGACGTGAACTTGTTGAACGCGAACGACGCGACGAACATCTTGATGCTCTCGGCCGCGGATGGCATGTGGGGCGCCAACCTCGCGCCGTACGGCGGTCCGACAATCGATTGGACCTACATCATCGATTCGCTCACCGCGAACGAGAGCAAGTGGCTCGTCACGGAAGACGTCTACAACTTCCTGCTCGAGGGATCACCGAGCTCGTACGCGACCGCAACGAGCCTGGGCAAGACGCCGGATCAAGCGATGGTCTACTACGAGACGTACCTGACCAGCGCTTCAGGCCCCGTGTACGGCACGACGGAGAACGACTCGATCCTGCTGTCGAAGACGGATGCCAACGGCCAGCAGGTCTACATCCACGCGCCGGATGGAACGCCGGTCGCCGCGCCCAACCAGATCGGCAAAGCCTCGATGCTAGTCGGCGGCCTTCCGGTGATCGTGAACTCGCGATCTTATGTACCGTCGGATTCTAGAAGCTATTATACGAATGCCGCGCTGAGCAATCGCGCGGACGGCGGCGTCTCGTTCGAGCTCAACCAAAGCTTTCCGTTCGACCTCAATATCGCGGCCGGGCTGTCGTACTGCCTCGATCTCGGCAAGTCGTGTTACCTGCTGCTGTCGTACGACGTGACCCAGGCCAATGCGCAGTTCCCCAACTACCTCTCATTAGTCCAGCAGATGTTGGCCTATTTGCAGCCGTACGGAATCCTGTCGAATCCCAACTTCTACGTGGTGCTTCCGGTCTACGGCAGTGCCATTCAAACGTCGACGACGTTCATCCAGTCGCCGCAGCTCGGCTTCATCAACCCGGCCGACATCAACGACCCCGACACGATGCTCGGCGCGCTGTCGTGGGTCAAAGCCGCATACCCGACGGGCTCGCCGGGCGGACCGCCGGTCTCGCCGGCGATCGCGGGCAACATCGATGGCGTCACCGCCAACAGCGACGGCACCGCGACCGTGAGCGGATGGGCATGTGCGCTCTACGATCCGGATCCGGTGAACGTCGATCTCTACCTCGGTGACAATCCGGGACGGTTCATCAGCCGAACGTTGGCGAACCAAGCGAGCGAGCGCGCCGTCGCGCGAGCGTGCTCCGGCACGGGCTCGACGTCTCGATTCTCGATCCCGCTCTCGGCGAGCTTTGTCGCGGCGCACGCGGGCACGAAAGTCTTCGTCTATGGCATCAGTCCGTGGGGACTCGACAACAACGCGCTCGACGGCGCTGGATCGTTCACGGTTCCCTGACCGCAGAGCTCGTGCTCGTGCCACGTGCACGGCTCTGCGCGATCCCACCGATCCGGAACGCAGCACCTCGGGTTTAGGCGATTCGCTACGACGGCAGCTGGATCGGCTGCGTCGGCGGATCCTGCGTGCGCCGCAGCGCGATCTGCAGATCGCCGCCGGTCGCGAACAGTGCACCGACGCCGCGAACGCGCTCGATGCTCTTCGCGAGTTGCTGTGCGGCGTCGCTCGAGTCGAGCACATCGAGCCCTGCTTGCGCGAGCAACATCGCGACGCGCGCGACGATCGCATTCTCGATCGAGTGGTCGACCTCGATCAGCTGGCGATCGACGAGCGCATGCAGCAGCCGATACGCCCACGCGCCGTGCGGCGACTTCTCCGGCAAGCTCGACCGCGCCGGATCGACCGGCGGCTGCCGGCGGGTCTCGAGCTCGGCCGCGCGGTTGTAATCGCCGAGCATGAGCAGCTGGCTCGGGATACGGCCCTCCAAGATCACGCCGTCGCCGAGCTCGCCGTGCTCGGCAAAGAGCAGTAGCGCCGGCCGCGCGACGCGCCACGGCAGGCAATCGGACCATGCGACGTCGAACGCTCCGGCGTCGTGATCTTCGATCGAAAACGACTCGGTGCGCGTCGGATCGCCGACGGACGTGCCATAGCCATGGCCGTGCGACGCGACGACGTAAACCGCCGCCCAGTTGCCGTTGAGCACGCACGCGAGCTGATCGTCGCCCGCGCTCCACAGCCGGATCATGCACGGCAGCACGCCGCCGACCGCGTGCAACGCGTCGAGCGCGGTCGCGAGGTCGCCGAGCGTGCGCACGCGCAGCGCGTCGTCGTCGTACTCGCCCCAGACGAGCAGCGGCTCGCCGCGGCGGGTTTGCGTGTTCGGCTCGAGCGGCGTCGCGTCGAGCTCGAACAACGCGCCGCTCGCGATGTCGTGGATCTGGCGCTCGCGCACCTCGAGCTCCCAGCGCTGGTGGCCATCGGGCGCGTGATACGTGAAGCGATAGACGTCGGTGCCCTCGACGCGGCCGCCGCGGGCGCACTCGCACGCCAGCGCCTCGGGGCCGACCAGGTCTTGCTGCTCGCCCCAATCGAGCTTGGACGCGACGTCGCGCATGAACACGCGAAGCTCGTCCGGAATGTTCAGTGCTTGCTTCACCCGACTGGTTCCGATCGTACGATCGACTCGATCGATCCGCACACTTCAAAATGCAATGGCAAATGTAACGGTACGATGAGGTTGCCGTGAGGCTCGTGGCCATGATCTCGATCGCGTGCGCGTGCGTTGCGGCACGGGCGGGTGCGCAACCCGCGCCCGAATGGATCGTGGTGTCGTCCGATGATCAGGCGTTTCGCAGCGCGCTGGTCGAAGCGCTCGCGCCCGCGCAGATGAACGTCATCGTCGTCGCGAATCAGCCGGCGCCGTCGGTCGGCGAGCTGTCGGCCGCATCGCGCGCGCTCGCCGACCGCGAGCACGCGACCGCGACGGTGTGGCTGACCCCGGCCGGCACCGGCGCGACGCTCGTCACCTACGATCGCGATCGCGATCGATTGCTCGTGCGCGAGCTGCCGTTCCTGCTGCCGCTGTCGCCGTTTCAAGCCGCCGAAGCCGCGCGCACGGCGCGCACGATGCTACGCGCGTTGCGCGTCACGCCCGACCTCGATCGGCTGCCACCGCATGAAACCGATGCGCCGGAGATCCGCGATACCTCGACGGTGCAAGATCATCCGATCTTGGGCGCGAGCGCGGTGCTCGGCTTTCGCGTCCATGCGCCGGGCAACGATGTCGGCGGCGCGTTCTCGGCGATCTGGCGGCCCGATTCGATCGGCGTGGCGCTGGTCGGCGAGATCAGCCCGAGCGCCGAGGTGCCGGGCCCGGCGTTCGTCGGCACGGCGCTCGACAGCGCGATCGCCGTGCTCGCGCGCATGCCGATCCACGTCGCGTCGCGCGTCCGGATCACGCCGATGGCCGGGTTCGCGCTGCACTTCATCCGGCTGCGCGGCGAGCTCGACACGCAACAGGCGCTGCATGGCACGCGCGAGGATCCCGCACTACGAGCGGGCGCCGCCGCGACCTACCGGCTCGCCGGTGGGCTCGATCTCGGCGTGGCGATTTCGGTCGATGTCTTGCTCGATCGCCAGCGCTACGACGTGCTCGACCAGGAAGTGCTCGAAATTCCCCGATTCCAGGCCCTGATCGGCGCGATCGCGACCTTCCAGATCCTGTAACTTTTTTGGCTCGTGTCCGCTCTAGGTACCGTGGGCCTGTCGATCGTCGAGAAGCCGACTCCGTCTGGCGAAGCAGAGCTCGTGGCGGCGTGCGTCGCCGGCGATCAGGCAGCGCAACGCGCGCTGTTCCGGCGCGAGTACGCGCGCGTCCACGCGACCGTGTACCGGATCTTGGGTCCGTCGCGCGACCAAGACGATCTCGTGCAAGAGACCTTCATCGCCGCGTTTCGCGGGCTCGCGAGGTTTCGCGGCGAGTCGCGGCTGTCGACGTGGATCGATCGCATCGCGGTGCGCGTCGTGTTCGAGCACATTCGCGCGCGCGGCAAGACGCCGGTGCCGCTCGGCATCGTCGATGATGAAGATGCGGGGCTGAGCGTCGGCGTCGAGGTCGACGCGCAGGCACATGCGCGCGACGGCTTGCGCCGGCTCTATGCCGCGCTCGGCGAGCTCGTGCCCGAGCAGCGCCTCGCGTTCGCGCTGTACTCGATCGACGGCCGGTCGATCGCCGACGTCGCGCGGCTGACCAACGTCTCGGCCGTGACGGCCAAGCTGCGCATCTGGCGCGCGCGGCGCGAGCTGATGAAGCACGCCGCCGGTGATCCCGTGTTGAAGGAGCTAGTCTCGTGAAGCGAATCACCGTCGACCCGCCGCCGCCGACCGATACCCGCCGCGACCGCGTCGAGCGTCAGCTATTCACCGAGCTGCAGCGCATGCGCGTCGCCGAACGAGCCGATGCGGCGATCCCGCCGGCGCGCGTGCGCGGCTGGCTCGTCGCTGCAGCGTTCGCTTCGGCCGCGGCGTTCGCGGTCGCGTTGTTCGCGCATTCGACCGACGTGCAGATCGCGGAGCGCGAAGTCGCGTCGCAGATCACGACGCCGATCGGCGGCACCTCGCAGTTCACCGTCGGCGATGCCGTGATGGTCGCCGGCGGCGACACCAGCGTCGAGGTCAAGCACGGCGACGACGGCGGCATCACGCTCGTGCTCGCACGTGGCTCGGTCGATTGCGACGTCGCGCCGCGCAACGGTCGGCCGCCGTTTCACGTGATCGCCGGCGAGATCGCCGTCGAAGTTGTCGGCACGCGGTTCACCGTCACGCGCACGCCCGCGGCTCGCGTCGACGTCACGCGCGGCAAAGTTCGCGTCACTGCGCCCGGCGGCAGCTGGCTCGTCGGCGCCGGCGAGTCATGGTCACCACCGACCGAGTCGAAGGCGACGCCTGCGGCTACGAGCGATCCGATCGCGATCGCGCCCTCGCCGGTCTCGCCGGCTGCGGCCCCGGCCGTGATTGCACCGGCGCCTGCACCCGTGGCTACGATCCATCGCGTCTCGCAACAGACGGCGTTCTTGGCGGCCGGCCGGCTCGAAGCCACCGATCCTGCGCGCGCCGCGAAGCAGTTCCGCACGATCGCGAACGGCCACGACGCGTGGGCGCCGCCCGCGCTGTACTCGCTCGTCGAGCTCCATGCATCGTCAGATCGCGACGCGGCGCTCGCCGATTGCGCCGAGTACCTCACGCGCTTCTCGCACGAAGCGCAGGTCGAGGACGTGACGTGGTTGCGGGTCGAGATTCTGCGTGCCGCCGGCCGGCGTGACGAAGCTCGCTCCGCCGCCGCCGATTATCTGCGACAGTTCGCGCATGGCAGTTACGCCGGCCTCGCCGAGCGTATTGCCACGCCGCCGTGAGATCGTTCGTCCTCTGCACATATCTCGTCGCGTGCACGCAGGTCGTGCAGCTCGCACCCGATCCGCTCGGCGACCTCATCACCATCGAGCTGACGCCGAACGACGCGACGTTGACGATCACCGATCTGGCGCAGGCGCCGCAGACCTTGGGTTATCACGCGATCGGCGTGTTCTCCGACGGGTCGCGCCGCGACATCACGACGATGTTGAACTGGACCGTCGATAATTCGGCGCCGGGCGGCTTTCTCGATCCCGGCACGTACACCACGTCGAACGCGGCGGCAGGTCACGTCGCGGTGACCGCGCGGAGCAACGATGCCGTGATCGCGACGGCCGCGTTGACCGTCGTCGTCGACGCGGTCGTGATCGATCCGTCGTTTCCCGGCGATCCGACGCTGTTCGATCCGTCGATCCCGGTCATCGCGGGCGATCCGACGCACGCGCCCGGCTATTTGTATCCATCGGATGGCACCGAGCTGCCGCAGGGCGTGGTGAGCACGCTGTTTCAAGCCGCGCTCGGCACCGGCAACGACACGCTCGAGCTGACGTTCGACGCCGACGTGCTGCATCTGGCGGTGATCACCGCGGCCGATCGCTGGGACACGGGCGCGCAGATCCAGCAGTTGCTCGCGCTGTCGAGCGTCGGCATGCCGATCCAGTGCGGCATCGAAGCGGCCGTGTCGGCGGCGCCCGGCACCGTTTACGGCGGCACGCCGATCGGCTTGATGTTCGACGCGTCGTTCCCCGCCGGCTCGATCTACTACTGGTCGGCGGCGACGAACGGCATCATGCTCGGCGCGCTGTCATCGCCGAGCGCGCCGAAGCTGTTTCCCGGCGACGCGTCGTGCGTCGGCTGCCATACCGCATCGCGCGACGGCCAGTCGATCGCGATGGGAGTCGGCAGCGAATCGACGCCGCTGTTGCAGACGATCAATGCCGATACGCTCGCGACGACGATCGACCGCGCGCAGATGCTGGCCGGTGGATGGTCGACGTTTTCGCCGGACGGCACGATGGTGCTCGTCGCGGGAAGCGGCGCGCTCGAGTTGCGCGACACGCAGACCGGCATGCCGATCGGCAGCGACGGCAAGATCGCGCTGCCGGTCGGTCACTACGCGACGCACCCCGATTGGTCACCCGACGGCACGTCGGTGGCGATCGCGTACACGACCTCGCAGCCGACCGACGTCTCGGTGATCGGCGCGAGCATCGCGCTGTTGCCGTACAAAGGCGGCGGCACGTTCGGTACGCCGATCACGCTCGTCGCCGCGGTCGGGCTCGACAACAATTATTTTCCGCGCTACTCGCCCGACGGCGGCTTCATCGCGTACGTCCATGCGACGGAGGCGTCCGAGGGCGCGACGAGCGCGGAGCTCTGGCTCGTGCCGTCGAGCGGCGGCACGCCGATCGCGTTACAAGCCGCCAGCCACACGGTGAGCTCGATGACGAGCGTCGCGAACACCGGTGACACGATGCCGGCCTGGGCACCGGCGTCGAGCCAGCACACGTATCTCGCGTTCGCGTCGTCGCGCGCCTACGGCGCCGTGCTGCCGAGCGGCGGCCGCCCGCAGATCTGGATTTCGGCGATCGATCTGACGAACGTGGCGCCGACGTCTGATCCGTCACAGCCGGCGTTTTGGCTGCCGTGCCAGGACGTCACCGTACTGAACAACAATCCAGTTTGGACGTTCGATTCGACCGCACCTCAATGACACTTAGCTCGGCTGTGCGGTCTCGCGCACCGAGCGTCAGCGCACGGCGATCCGTTCAAAATGGTTGCGTGGTGGTCTCGCCCCGGGCATATCGTGTGCACGGCTAGACGCGGCGTGGATTCCGACCTGGACGACGACGCTGCGGACCGGGGCTTGGCCGCCATCAACTACGGCCGGGACATCCTCGTCGTCGACGACAGCGACACCAACTTGGTCGCGGTCGAGGCCGCGCTCAACTCGCTCGGCCGCGAGCTCGTGATGGCGCGGTCGGGCGCCGAGGCGCTCGCACATCTGCTCGCTCGCGACTTCGCGCTGATCATCCTCGACGTCGCGATGCCGCAGATGGACGGCTTCGAGGTCGCCAAGCTCGTGCGGTCACGCCCGCGCAACAGCACGACGCCGATCTTGTTCGTCACCGGCCTCGCCTGGCAGGACGAAGAGATCATGCACGGCTACGCGCTCGGCGCGTGCGACTTCTTGATGAAGCCGATCCGCGCGGAGGTGCTGCGCGCGAAGGCGACGGTGTTCATCCAGCTGCAAGAGCGCACGATCGAGCTCCACGAAAAAGCCGAAGAGCTGCGTCGCGCGCAAGCGCGTGCGCACGAGCGCGAGCTCGAGGTCCAACGCGAGCGGTTCGAGACCGAGCTGCTCGAACATCAGATGAAGCAGCTCGCCGAGAGCGACAAACGCAAGGACGAGTTCTTGGCGATCCTCGCGCACGAGCTGCGCAACCCTCTGCAGCCGCTGCAGACCGCGGTCGAGCTGATCGAGGCCGACACGTCGAAGCCGGTGCCGCCGCGCGTGCGCAACATCATCCAGCGCCAGGTCCACTACATCGGTCGGCTCGTCGACGATCTGCTCGACGTCGCGCGGTTCCAGACCGGCAAGCTCGAGCTGCGCAAAGAGCTCATCCATCTCGACAAGCTCGTCGAAGAGGCCGTGTCGGCGGCGATGCCCGCGGCCGAGACGCGCGGCCACCAGCTCACCGTCGGCGGTCACGGGGCGCCGACCGTGCACGGCGATCCGGTGCGGCTCGTCCAGATCCTGTCGAACTTGCTTTCGAACGCGATCAAGTACACGCCGCCGAACGGGCGGATTCGCGTCGAGTACGGCGTCATCGGCGACAGCGCGTTCGCGCGCGTGGTCGACAGCGGTCGCGGCATCTTGCCTTCGGTGCTCCCGAAGGTGTTCGAGATGTTCGTGCAGGAACGCGTCGCCGAGAGCGGTGCCGGCGGGCTCGGCCTGGGCCTGGGCCTCGCGAAGCGCCTCGTCGAGCTTCACAACGGCGAGATCTACGCGTCGAGCCCCGGCCCCGACCAAGGTTCCACGTTCGAGCTACGCCTGCCGATCACCGATCCGGACTCGATCGCGCGGCCGGTGCCACCACCGCCGAGCGATCCTGGCGCGAAGCCGCTGCGCGCGGTCGTCGTCGACGATGCCGCCGACCTGCGCGAGCTCGTCGCCGATCTGCTGCGCATGAAGGGTCACGAGGTCATGGCGGTCGAAGACGGCCGGTCGGCGGTCGCGCTGATCCGCTCCGAGCGGCCCGACGTCGCGCTGATCGACATCGGCTTGCCCGAGATGGACGGCTACGAGGTCGCGCGCGAGCTCCGCCGCGATCTGCCGTCGCAACAGCTTCGCCTGATCGCGATGACCGGCTACGGCCAAGCCGCCGACAAGCTCGCCGCGCAGCAAGCCGGCTTCGACGCCCACATCGTCAAACCCGCAAGCGCAGACAAGATCATGCGCGCTCTTTACGGAAAGCCAGACCCATGACCACACCGACGTCAGCTCCGCGGAATGCGAGACGTAAATCGGAACCAGATCAACTAGAGCGCCGCGAAGTCCTCGCGGCGCTTCGAGCGTTCAAGCGCGGCGAGTTTTCGGTGCGCATCCGCGAGAACCTGACCGGGGTCGACGGTCAGATCGCCGAGGCGTTCAACGAGATCATCGTGATGGCCGATGGAATTCGCGCCGAGGCGGCCGCGGTCGCGCGCGACGTCGGCAAGGACGGCAACGCGATGCGCCGCATGCGCCGCGTCGGGACGTCCGGTGGCTGGGCCGCGTACGTGTCGTCGGTGAACGAGCTGATCGAAGATCTCACCGGTCACTCGAACGAGCTCGTCGAGGTCGTCGGCGCCGTCGCGAAGGGCGATCTCGATCTGCGCATGGACATCGCCGATCGCGATGGCGAGTTCCTGCGCCACGCGCGCGTCGTCAACGGCATGGTCGATCGGTTGAGCCAGTTCGGCTCCGAGGTCACGCGCGTCGCGCTCGAGGTCGGCGGCGAAGGCAAGCTCGGCGCGCAAGCGCGGGTGCAAGGCGTCAGCGGCGTGTGGAAAGATCTCACCGACTCGGTGAATCTCATGGCGTCGAACCTGACGTCACAGGTCCGCGAGATCGCGCGCGTGACCACGGCGGTCGCGCAGGGCGACTTGACGAAGACGATCACGATCGACGTCAAGGGCGAAATCCTCGAGCTCAAAGCGACGATGAACACGATGGTCGAGCAGCTGCGCGCGTTCGCGAACGAGGTGACGCGCGTCGCCCGCGAGGTCGGCACCGAAGGCCGGCTCGGCGGTCAGGCGACGGTGCGCGGTGTGTCGGGCGTGTGGCGCGAGCTGACCGAATCGGTCAACGGCATGGCGAACAACCTGACGCAGCAGGTGCGCAACATCGCCGAAGTGACGAGCGCCGTCGCCGCCGGCGATCTCGGCAAGCAGATCACCGTCGAGGCCAAAGGCGAGATCCTCGGCCTCAAGAACACGATCAACGTCATGGTCGACCAGCTGTCGAGCTTCGCCGCCGAGGTCACGCGCGTGGCGCGCGAGGTCGGCACCGAAGGCGTGCTCGGCGGCCAAGCGGAGGTCGCCGACGTCTCCGGCGTGTGGCGCGAGCTCACGCAGAACGTCAACGGCATGGCGTCGAACCTGACCTCGCAGGTGCGATCGATCGCCGACGTCGTCACCGCGATCGCGGGCGGCGATCTCAGCAAGAAGATCGCCGTCGATGCGCGCGGCGAGATCTTGCAGCTCAAGAACACGATCAACACGACCGTCGACAAGCTCGGTCGATTCTCCGCCGAGGTCACGCGCGTCGCGCGCCTCGTCGGTACCGAAGGCACGCTCGGTGTCACCGCCGACGTCAAAGACGTCAGCGGGATCTGGAAAGAGTTGACCGACAACGTCAACTCGATGGCCGCGAACCTGACCAACCAGGTCCGCGACATCGCCGAGGTGACGACCGCCGTCGCGAACGGCGATCTCACGCGCAAGATCACCGTCGAAGCGCGCGGCGAGCTGGTCACGCTCAAGAACACGATCAACACGATGGTCGACCAGCTCAACGCGTTCGCGTCGGAGGTCACGCGCGTCGCGCGCGAGGTCGGCACCGAAGGCGTGCTCGGCGGCCAAGCGCAGGTCCGCGACGTCTCCGGCATCTGGAAAGAATTGACCGACAACGTCAACTCGATGGCCGCGAACCTGACCAACCAGGTGCGCAACATCGCCGACGTCGCACGCGCGGTCGCGACCGGCGATCTCACGCGCAAGATCACCGTCGAAGCGCGCGGCGAGGTGCTCGACCTCAAGGCCACGCTCAACACGATGGTCGATCAGCTCAACTCGTTCGCATCCGAGGTCACGCGCGTCGCACGCGAGGTCGGCACCGAAGGCCGGCTCGGCGGTCAGGCCAGCGTCGAAGGCGTGCGCGGCACGTGGAAAGAGCTCACCGACAACGTCAACGGCATGGCGTCGAACCTGACCAACCAGGTCCGCGACATCGCGCAGGTCACGACGTCGGTCGCGAAAGGCGACCTCACCCGCAAGATCACGGTCGACGCGAAGGGCGAGATCCTCGAGCTCAAGAACACCGTCAACATCATGGTCGATCAGCTGTCGAGCTTCGCCGAGCAAGTCACGCGGCTCGCGCGCGAGGTCGGCGTCGAAGGCCGGCTCGGCGGCCAGGCCGACGTGCGCGGCGTGCTCGGCACGTGGCGCAACCTCACCGACGCCGTCAACTCGATGGCGACGAACCTCACCGATCAGGTGCGCAACATCGCCAAGGTCGCGACCGCGATCGCCGCGGGTGACTTGCAGCAGAAGATCGTCGTCGAAGCGAAGGGCGAGATCCTCGAGCTCAAGAACACCGTCAACATCATGGTCGATCAGCTGTCGGCGTTCGCGGATCAGGTGTCGCGCGTCGCGCGCGAGGTCGGCACCGAAGGCAAGCTCGGTGGCCAGGCGTCGGTCGAAGGCGTACGCGGCACGTGGAAGGAGCTGACCGACAACGTCAACCAGATGGCGTCGAACCTGACCAACCAGGTCCGCGACATCTCGGCGGTCGCCACCGCGATCGCGCGCGGCGACATGACGAGAAAAATCTCCGTCGAGGTCCGCGGCGAGCTGCTCGATCTCAAGAACGTGATCAACACGCTCGTCGACACGCTATCGAGCTTCGCCGACGAGGTCACGCGGGTCGCCCGCGACGTCGGCGTCGAAGGCAAGCTCGGCGGCCAGGCCGCGGTGCGCGGCGTCGCCGGCACGTGGAAGGAGCTGACCGACAACGTCAACCAGATGGCGTCGAACCTGACCAACCAGGTCCGCGACATCGCCGACGTGACGACCGCCGTCGCGAACGGCGACCTCACGCGCAAGATCACGGTCGAGGTTCGCGGCGAGCTGCTCCAGCTCAAGAACACGATCAACACGATGGTCGATCAGCTGGGCTCGTTCGCCAGCGAAGTCACGCGCGTCGCCCGCGAGGTCGGGCTCGAAGGCGTGCTCGGCGGCCAAGCCGAGGTGCGCGGCGTGTCCGGCACCTGGCGCGAGCTCACCGACAACGTCAACGTGATGGCGCGCAACCTCACCGAGCAGGTGCGCGGCATCGCGACGGTCGTGACCGCGGTCGCCAACGGCGATCTGGATCGGACGTTGAACCTCAGCGCACGCGGCGAGATCGCGACGCTGGTCGACACGATCAACAACATGATCGACACGCTGTCGACGTTCGCCGAGCAAGTCACCGGCGTGGCGCGCGACGTCGGCGTCGACGGTCAGCTCGGCGGCCAGGCCGACGTGCCGGGTGCCGCGGGCGTGTGGCGCGATCTGACGAACAACGTCAACGAGCTCGCCGGCAATCTCACGAACCAGGTCCGCGCGATCCGCGACGTCGCGACCGCCGTGACGCAAGGCGACCTCACGCGGTCGATCACCGTCGAGGCGCGCGGCGAGATCGCGCAGCTCAAAGACACCGTCAACCAGATGATCCGGACGCTCGCGACGACGACGAAGGTCAACGAAGAGCAGGACTGGCTCAAGACGAACGTCGCGCGATTCACCCGCATGCTGCAGGGTCAGCGCGATCTGCTGACGGTCGCGCGGCAGGTGCTCAACGAGCTCGCGCCGCTCGTCAACGCGCACCACGGCGCGTTCTACATGGCGGAACCCGCCGGCGACGACGACAGCGGTGGCCCGATCCTCAAGCTGTTCGCGGCCTACGCGTATCAAGACGTCGCGATGCTCGCGGCGACGTGGCGGTTCGGCCAAGGCCTCGTCGGTCAAGCCGCGCTCGAGCGCAAGCGCATCGCGGCCGCGAAAGTCCCACCCGACTACATCAAGATCACGTCGTCGCTCGGCGGCGCGTCGCCGCACTGGATCGTCGTCGTGCCGATCTTGTTCGAAGGCGAAGTCAAAGGCGTGATCGAGCTCGCGTCGTTCGAGCCGTTCTCGAGCATCCAAGTCGCGTTCCTCGATCAGATGCTCGAGTCGCTCGGCATCGTGATCGCGACGATCGAAGCAACGATGCGTACCGACGAGCTCCTGCGCCAGTCGCAGTCGCTGACCGAGGAGCTGCGCAACCAGCAGAACGAGCTGCAGCAGACCAACGAGGAGCTCGAAGAAAAAGCGCACCAGCTTACCGAGCAAAAGGGCGAAGTCGAGAAGAAGAACCGCCAGGTCGAGCTCGCGCGCCAGGAGCTCGAAGAAAAGGCCGAGCAGCTCGCGCTGACCTCGAAGTACAAGAGCCAGTTCTTGGCGAATATGAGCCACGAGCTGCGCACGCCGCTCAACTCGCTGCTCATCCTCAGCCGCCAGCTCGCCGACAACGCCGAGGGCAATCTCAGCGACAAGCAGATCCGCTACGCCGAGACGATCCGGCAGGCGGGCACCGACTTGATGACGCTGATCAACGAGATCTTGGATCTCGCGAAGATCGAGTCAGGCACGATGGCCGTCGAAGCCGGCGCGGTGCGGTTCGCCAACCTCCGCGACTACGTCGATCAGACGTTCCGCCAGGTCGCCGAAGAAAAGGGTCTCGGCTTCACGGTCGAGCTCGACGCCGCACTGCCGCAATCGATCGAGACCGACGACATGCGGTTGCGGCAGGTGCTGCGCAATCTGCTGTCGAACGCGATCAAGTTCACCGAGCACGGCCGCGTGTCGCTGCGCATCGCCAAGGGTCAGAACGACATGATCGCGTTCAGCGTGTCGGATACCGGCATCGGCATCCCGCAAGACAAGCAGCGCCTGATCTTCGAGGCGTTCCAGCAAGCCGACGGCTCGACCAGCCGGAAATACGGCGGCACCGGCCTCGGCCTCGCGATCAGCCGCGAGATCGCCGGCCTCCTCGGAGGCGACCTCCGCGTCGAGTCCGTCGTCGGCCAGGGCAGCACGTTCGCGATGTTCTTGCCGGTCATGCTGCGCGCGAGAGAGCCGCGCGCCGCCACGAAGGCGGTCGTGGTGCAGATGAGCTCGGCCCCAGCGGTCGCCGGCGATGGCGACATCGCGAACGGCTCGACGCCGCCGGCTGCGCCGGCCGAGCTGCCGCGCGCGATCCCCGACGACTACGCGCACGTCCAGCCGGGCGATCGCGTGCTGATGATCGTCGAGGATGATCTCGCGTTCGGCATGACGCTGCTCGAGATGGCGCGGACATGCGGGTTCAAGGGGGTGGTCGCGAACACCGGCGCGCAAGCGCTCGAGCTCGCGCGCGCGCTAAAGCCCGATGCGATCACGCTCGATCTGCGGCTGCCCGACCTCGACGGTTGGGTGCTGCTCGATCGGTTCAAGCACGATCCTGCGACACGGCACATTCCGGTGCACGTGGTCTCCGGCGTCGACGCCGAGCGGCGCAGCTTGCAGTCGGGTGCGCTCGGCTTCTTCCAGAAGCCGGTCGCGGCCGAGACGCTCGAAGCCGGCTTGCGTGAAGTTCACGCGTTCGTCGACAAGCGCGTCAAGCAGCTGCTCGTCGTCGAAGATGATCCGGTTCAGAGCCAGGCGATCAGCGAGCTGATCGGCGATGTCGACGTCGAGACCACCGCCGTGTCGTCGGGCGACGCCGCGCTGCAGACGCTCGCGCAAAAACCGTTCGACTGCGTGGTGCTCGATCTGCGCTTGCCCGGCATGAGCGGCTTCGAGCTGATCGAGAAGATCAAAGCCGATCCGTCGAACAAGCGCCTGCCGGTGATCGTCTACACCGGCCGCGACCTCACGCCCGAAGATCGCGAGCGGCTGCACGGTCTCGCGCAGACCGTGATCGTCAAAGACGTGACCACGATGGAGCGCTTGCTCGACGAGACCGCGCTGTTCCTGCACCGCGTCGAGGCCAACTTGGCCGAGCGCAAGCGCCGCGTGCTGCGCCGGCTCGCGAAGAGCGATCCGTCACTCGCCGATCGCACCGTGCTCGTGGTCGACGACGATGTTCGCAACATCTTCGCGCTGACGTCGCTGCTCGAGGGCCACAAGATGAACGTGCTCTACGCCGAGAACGGCAAGCGCGCGCTCGCGAAGCTCGAGGAGAACCCGCAGATCGACATCGTGCTGATGGACATCATGATGCCGGAGATGGACGGCTACGAAGCCGTGCGCCGCATCCGCGAGCAGCACAAGTGGCGCGACCTGCCGGTGATCGCGCTGACCGCGAAGGCGATGAAGGGCGACCGCGAGAAGTGCCTCGAGGCCGGCGCGAGCGACTACATCACCAAGCCGGTCGATGCCGACCAGCTGCTGTCGCTGCTGCGCGTGTGGCTGTATCAGGCCTGATTGCGGATCACGATCAGCGTCTTGATCTTGCCGCCCTCGACCCTGAAGTAGTTGGTCAGGATCAGCTCGGCCGGCAGGTTGGTCTTGTCGTACGTGCCGTCGTACCTCGCGCGCACGACGGCCTCGTCGCCGCGCTCGCGGGCTTCGGTGACCCGCATCGTGACCTTGTCGCCGACGATCTCCTTGGCGATCCATGCGCGGATGGCGGCTTTGCCCCAAAACTCGCGGCGGTTGTCGTTGACGAGCGCGCCATCGGCGAACGTGTCGGCGATCGCGTCGATGTCGAACGCGTTTACGGCTTCGATGTGATTGGCGATGATTGCTTGCATGCGTTCACGATGGGACGTGCCGCGCCGAGAGGGTCAAGTGGCCGTGTTCGGCTTGACTCTCCCGCCGCGGGAGGGTGGAGACTTGCTGTCATGTCGGAGCGGCTCACCGTCGGAGATTTTTCGCGCGCGACGCAGCTGACGATCAAGACGTTGCGCCACTACCACGAGATCGGCTTGCTCGATCCAGCGTCCGTCGACCCGCAGACGAGCTATCGCTATTACTCCGCGCAGCAGATCCCGCAGGCGCAGGTGATCCGCCGGCTGCGCGACCTCGACATGCCGGTCGCCGAGGTCAAAGCCGTACTCGCCGCGACCGATGCGGCGGACCGCAGCGCGCTGATCAACAAGCACCTCGAGCGGCTCGAGACCGAGCTGGTGCGGACTCGCGCCGCGGTCGAGTCGCTGCGCGCGATCCTGATGCGCCCGAGCTACGCGGTGACGCACAAGACCGTGCCCGCGACGTCGGCCATCGCGATCCGCGCGACGCTCGATCGCGGCGAGCTGCTCGCGTGGTGGCACGGCGCGATCGGCGAGCTTCACGCGACCGCGCGCGCGCAACGGCTCGCGGGCACGCTCGGCGGGCTCTACGACACCGCGCTGTTCTCCGAGGCCCGCGGCGAAGCGATCGTGTTCGTCCCGCTCGCGCCATCGGCCAAGCCGCAGCTCGCCGGCCGCATCGAGCCGTTCGAAGTGCCCGCCGCCGAGCTCGCGCTCGTCACGCACGCCGGATCACACGACGGCATCGACGCCGCGTACGGCGAGCTCGGCGCGTACGTCGCCGCTCACGAGATCGCCGTCGACGGGCCGTTGCGCGAGTACTACGTCCGCGATCCGATCGACGCGCGCGATCCCGCCGATTGGCTCACCGAGATCGCGTGGCCGGTGTTTCGATCGCGCTGAGGATCTTCGCGAGATCGGGCCGCGGCCCGATGTGCTCGCGCGTATCGCCGGTCTGCGGCGAGCCGTTGGTCAGCAGCTGTCGAACCACCGCCGGTGACAGCGTGCGCTTCGCGTAGCTCTCGAGCAGCACGGCGGCGCCGGCGACGATCGGCGACGCACTCGACGTGCCGCTGAACGCGTCGGTGTAGTGGCGGTGCGCGGTGTCATCGCAGCGCTGCAAGTCGCCGTAGTCGAGCGTGGCGACGCGACGGCCCCAACCCTGTGCGTCGACGCGCGAGCCGTAGTTCGAGAAGTCGAGCCGGGCGCGATCGACGAAGCCTTCGCGCGGCGGGCCGCCGGCGCCGACCATGATCGCGCCGGAATCGCGCACGTGGCGATCGAACTTGCCGCGATAGATCTTGTCGTCGAGGTTCGCGTTGCCGTTGCCCGCAGCCTCGATCACCACCACGCCGCGCGCGGTCGCGGCTTTGATCGCATCGAGCTCGTCGTCCCAGTATTCGACCGGCACGAACTTGCCGCGCGGCCCGTAGCCTTGGAGCTCGATCAAGAGCACGTCGCCGGCGCGGAGCTGCTGTGCGGCCGCGTCGATCGCGTCTGCCGATTCCGAGCCGCCGATCGACGACGTGAGCACGCGATCGACATCGGGCGCGATGCCGGTGACGCCGCGGCCGTTGTCGATGCCGACGACCTCGCCGAGCACCGCGGTGCCGTGCTCGCGCCAGCCCGGCAAGGTCATCGGCCGGCCGTGCACGAGCGTGATGCGATCGCCGGGCAGATCCTCGTGGCTCGCGTTCCAGCCGCCTTCGATGTCGGCGAACCACACGCCGGCACCGCGCGCGCCGCGCCGCCAGGCCGCGCCCGCGTCGATGCCCTCGGGCGCCGCCGAGAGATAGCCCTGTAGATGATCGTAGCGCGGCGTCGTGATCGGGCATGACTCGCCGTCGTCGCCGGCGGACGGCAGCGCCATCACCGGCGCGACGAACGCGTCGTCATACTCGGCGACGGCGCGATCGACCTGCGACGCCGGCACGCGGATCACGCGCCAGCTCGCGAGCTCGGGCGACGAGGGATGCGTGAACAGCGGCGCGCCGATCGGAACGCGCGAGCGCACGTGCAGCTCGACGAGCTTGTCGTCGGGCTGATCGATCCAATGCAGCACGCACGCGGCGACGACCAACGCGAGCGCGAGCAGCACGTAGCGCACCGGCCGTGGCAGCTCGGCGAGGCGGCGCAACGCATCCATCGCCAAAGCTTAGCAGTAGCTGCCGTAGCTCGCGATGCGGGCGCGTAGCCGCGAGTCGAGCTGAACGCTCGCGGCGCCGAGCGCGTCGGCGATCGAGCTGGCCTCGTCGCGGTAGGCCGCGCATTTCTCGCGCGACCAATTCGACGGCGGCGGCGCCAGGTTCGTGATCCGATCGGCGAGCTTGACCATCCAGATCTCGCGCGGCTGGGTCTTGATCCGCGCGAGGCTATCGGTCATCGCCTCGCCTTTCGCCATCAGCTTGTCCTTGCTGAGGGCCTCCACGCCGGCGGCGACGCTCGGGCCGAACGCCTGCGCGATGTCGCCACGCGATGCGCCGGTGTCCTCGATCGTGTCGTGGAGCAGCGCTGCGCACGTCGCCAGGTCGGCATCGTGCTCGACCGCGAGCGCGGCGATCACTTCCGACGTGACCGAGACGAGATGCACGAGGTAGGGCAGTTGCGTGCCGGGCACGAGCTGATCGCGATGGCGTTCTGCCGCGAACCGCAGCGCAGCGACGTAGCGGTCGGGCGAGTACATGACCTCTACGATACCTCGCCGCCGAGAATATAGCGCTGCACCATCTGTGCGAGCGTGCGGCGAACATC
>DATBAS010000063.1:0-27587 GCA_036271395.1 Kofleriaceae bacterium | reverse complement strand
GCTCCGCAAAGACCAGACACGAAGCGCCGACCTCGGTTGCGAGGCCGGCAGCCTTTCATTTCAGCTACTTGGTCGGTGCAGCCGGCGCGGCAGCAGGCGCGGCCGCGGGGGCCGCCGGAGGGGCCGGCGGCGGCGGCGGCTGGTTCTGGAGGTTCGTGATCGCCTGGTCGAGCTGCTTCACGACCTTCTCGCAGTCGCCGATGTTGTTCTTGGCTTCCTGCTTGTCGGCCGCCGTGGCGTCCTTGTCGAGGAACTGCTGGAAGAACTCGCGGGCCTGTTTGTACACGCCCTGCGACGCCTGCAGCGCCTTGATCGGATCCGGGTCGTTGGTCTTGTTCGCCCGGAAGTCCTTATAGAGCACGCCCATGTTGTAGTAGGCGTCGCCGCGCTGCGGGTTGATCTGCTCGGCCTTCTTGTACTGCGCCTCCGCGCCGTCGAGGTCGTTGAGACCACGCATCGCGATGCCCAGGCCGATCGTCGCCGTGTAGTTCTTCGACTGGATCTCGAGCGCCTTGGCGAAGAGGTCCTTGGCGACGTCGTACTTGCGGAAGCCGAGCGTCAGCAGGCCCGCGTTGACGCGCGCCTCGACAAACTTGGGATCGGCTTCGACCGCCGCCGAGAACGCCGCGAGCGCTTCGTTGAGGGCGCCGCGGTGCATCCAGTACAGGCCGTACGCGTTCTGAAGATTCGGATACGTCGCGTTGCGCTGCTTGCCCTCGTCGAGGAGCAGCTTGGCGAGGTCGAGCCGGTTCTTGTTCTGCTGCCAGCCCTCCATGTACAGCATGCCGTACGCGGTGTACGCGGCGACGCTATCGGAGTCGACACCGAGCGCGCTCGACAGGTTCAACTTCGCGTCGGTCTCGAGGTCCTTCCACTTCGAGTCCTTCGGGTTGTTGATCTGGTGCATCTGCATGATCTCGAGCGACGCGAGACCGATGCGCGCGCCGACGAGCTTGCCGTTCGCCTGCACCGCGTTGGTCCAGTACTGCTTCGCGCCGTCGGTCTTGCCCTGCATGAAGTAGATCTCGCCGAGATCCGACTGCGCCATCGCCTGCTTGACCGGATCGCCCTGAATGCTCGACGCCTGCTGGAACGCCTTTTCGGCGTCGCCCCACATCTGGCAACGCGCGAAGCTGGTGCCGATCATGACCTCGGCCGCGATCAGCTTCGGGTGCGCCGACACGACCGACTGGAACTTGTCGGCGGCCGCACGGCACGTCGCTTCGTTCCACTTGTTGTCTTTGTCGTTCTGCTCGAAGAACTGATACGCGCTCGCGTAGTCGGCGCGCTCGTCTTTCGAGACCTCGATTTTCGGCGCCGTCTTCGTGTTGGTGTCTTCGATACTGCCGGCCGTGGCCTTCGCGATCTGCGGAGGCGGCGCGGTGCCACCACCGCCACTGCTGCCGCCGGTCTTCTGACCGCCACCGCACGCGGCGATGGCGAGGAGGGACATCGAAATAATTGGGGTACGCATGTTGGTGTGTCTCCTCTCCTTCAATCGAGCTTCGCGGCGGGTTCGAACGACGTGACCGGGCGGACCTGGTCGGACTCGCCGTGGAGCTCCGACGCGGTCGGGAACTCTTCGGGCTTGATCTGGCCGAGCTCGCGCTCGCACAGCTTCGACCAATCGCTGAACCAACCGAGCTCGGTCGATTTCTGCAAGCACGCGCCGAACGTCTCGAGCGACTTCTGGGCGAGTGGCTCGGCCGCCGTCGTCAGGGCGTCGCAGTACGCGTCGACCTTGTCCTGCGCGAGGTCGTAGCCCTCGATCATCTGCGTGGCGCGGACTTCCGCCGGGATCTCGGCGGTGAACAGCTGGTCCGAGAAATCCTGCGAGATCTGGCCGAGCCGCGCGGCGGCGGCGATCGAGTCGGCGGGGTCTTTGACGTCGAGCACCTTCTGGTACTTCGTCGCCGTCGCGACCGACGACTTCGTCTTACCGCTCAGCCAGTCGTCGAAGCGCTTCTGCGCCTTCTCCTTCATGGCCTTGTGCTCGGGCGCGCCGTCGCCGAAGTTCAAGTTCGTCGGGAACTTGATGTCGAGGTACTTCTCGAAGTCGACATCGGCTTCGGCGAGCTTGGCGAGGCCGTAGTAGTAGCGCGCGCCACCCTCGTCACCGCCGGTCTTGCCGCCCTTCTTCTCGAACTCCTTCTCGGCCGCCGTGAAGGCGGCGAGCGCCTCGTTGCGCTTGCGATCGTCGCGCTTGACCACGGTCAGCTTGATCTTCGAGTCCGGGCCGCACTGGGTCGGTGCGACGTACGCCTGCTTGGTCTTCTTGGTCGACCGCTTGGTCTCGTGCGAGATCGCGCGCTCGCGGGTGATCTTCACGCACGAGCCGTCGATCTGCTTCACCGGGCACGACTGCTCCCACAGGATCATGCCGATGCGCGCGTAGGCGATCACCAGCTTGTCGGAGCCACCGCGCTCGTTGAAGTCGTGGATGTAGTCGCGCAGCTGCTTGACGACGCCGTCCTTGTCGCCGTTTTTCTCGGCGAGCGACGCGAGCGAGTAGCTCGCGTTGGCCGCATCCTGTGCGTTCTTCACGCCGAACGTGCGAATGAAGTACTTGGTGTCCTCCGTCGCCTTGGCGTCATCGCCGAGGCCCTTGCGATAGAGCACCGCGTCGTTCATCGCGTCGTGCGCGTCTTTCTCGCCGGCGTACTTCTTCGCGTACTCCTCGAGCTTGTCGCTCGCGCGATCGTAGTAGGCGATGTCGCCGAATGCTTTACCGAGGCGCGCGACCGCCTTCTGCGTGCTCTTGGAGGTCGGGTAGTACTTCTGTAGGTTCGAGAACATCAAGATCGCGAGGCCGATCGACTTGCCCTCTTCGTAGCAAACGCCGGCGTTGTAGAGCACCTCGTCGTTCTTCGGCGATTCCGGGTTGCGGTTGTAGATGTCCTGGAACGCCAGACCGCACTGGTTGAACTCGGCAAAGTCGTTGTTCTTCTTGCCGAGGTCTTCGTGGTGCGTGGCCTTGTCGCGCATCGACTTCTCTTTGATCGACGCGAGGCGCTCTTTGAGGTCGTCTTTGCCGTCGAGGAACGCCTTGTCGCCCTCGAGCTTGTCGGCCAACGCCACGAGGCTGTCGTAGTCCTGCTGGCGGTTGTACTGGTCGAGCAGCAAGTTCGCCGCGAACTCCGCGGTCTCGTGATCGCGGTGGTTCGTGAGAATGTCCTGCAGGATCGGCGTCGACTGGTCGAAGTGGTTGAAGCGGCGGTAGATGTTCGCCTTCAAGAACATCATGCCGACGCGCTCGGGATCCTTCGGGTCGGTGATGTATTTGATGTAGACGTCGAACGCGTCGATCATCTTCTGCTCGCGCTCCGGGATCGGCTGCGGCTCGGCCTTCTTGTCGTCCTTCGCGCCCTCTTTGTTCTCGTCCGCGACCTCCTGCTTCGCGCGCGGGTCGACGTTGAGCGCGTTCTTCCAGCCGAGCACGGCGGCGTACGCCGACTCTTTCTTCAGCTTGGCGTCGACCTTGTTGGTCTTGACCACCTCGGTGAACTCGTTCGCCGCGGCTTCCCACATCTCGGTCGCGAGGCGCGGGTTCTTCTCGGCTTCCGCGCGGCTCCACAGCAGCTCGGCGTAGAAGTACTGCGTCGACGCGAAGTCCTCGGCGTCGGGGAACACCTCGAGGTAGACCTTGTAGAGCTTCTCCGCGTACGCGAGCGTCTCCGGGTTCTTGGTCTTCGCCGACTCCGAGTGATACGCGCGGGCGAGCTCGCCCGACATCGCGGCCGCGTTGTCGTGACACTCCTGCGCTTCAGCCTGCGGCAGGACCTTCTTGCCCTTGAGCGCGCCGTAGAGCCGCACGAGGTTCTCGATCTCGGCGACCTTGTCGCCGTTGTTCGCGCCCGGCATCGACAAGCTCGCGTGCGCGACGTTGTACTGCCACAGGCAGACGTTCTTGTTCTTCGGATCGCGCTTCATCAGATCGCGATACGTGTAGATCGCCTTGTCGCTCTTGCCCTGCTCGAGATAGAGGTCCGCGAGGATCTCCTGCATCTCGAACGCGAAGCTCGCGTCGACGCGCTTGAACGCGTTGAACGCCTGATCGGCCTTGCCGATCTCGGCGTACGCGCGAACGAAGTCCTTCTTCGAGGCGCGGTTGAGCACCTCCTGCTTCTTGTCGTTCTTCGTGATCTGCGAGACCTGATAGAACGTGTCGAGCGCGTCCTGGAAGCGCTGCTTGTTCAGATCGATCCAGCCCATCTTGTAGAGCGCGTAGTTGTACGCCGGGCTCTTCGGGAACTTGAGGACCATCTTGTAGCGGGCCTCGGCGTCGTCGAGCTGACCCTGCTCGAAGAAGTAGTCGGCGAACGCGAGGTGCGCTTCCGGGACGTACTTCGAGTTCGGATAGTTCTTGATCAGCTTGTCGAACACCGCGCGCGCGGCGTCGAGGTAGTTACCGCCCTGGAGCGTGTACCCGTAATAGAACAGGGCCATGTCCATCTTCGGGTAGTTGCGGAAGGCGTTGTTGTCGGTGAGGCCCTTGTAGGTCTTCACGGCTTTGAGCAAGTAGCTCTTCGCCTGCGCTTGTGCGTTCTGCGCTGCCTGCTGGGCTTTTTGCTTCTGCTGCGGAGTCTTCGCCTTGTCGATCGCGATCGCGTACTCGGCCGACTTCAAGCGGAACAACCGCTGCTGCTTCGCGTAGAGCTCGCCGAGCCGGAAGTAGTAGTCCGACTTCTCTTCGACCTCGGTGTCGGGCGTCTGATCGATCAGCTGCGCCAGGATTTGCTCCTGCTCGCCGCGGATGTTCGAGACTTCGCCTTCGACGTTGAGGATCGTGTCGGCGTTGAGCTCGGGCTTGAACTCCGACTTGTCCTTCGGCTTGGTCTCGATCGGTTTGACGCGATCCGAGAGCTTGACGTCGACCTTGAGGTCGGAGTTCCGGCCGGTGCCGTACTTGGGGTGATTGCCCGATGACGCGGGCGGAGGATCAGCCAGCACGAGACTGGACGATGCGAGTAGCGCTGCGACGATCGCGAGCTTGTACTTGGACATAGCGTTCCTTTTTTCCCCGGCGGGACTACAACACAGCGGCGAGACGAGGGCGAGAGCGCATCGAGGTGATCACGATGACTGCTAGTGACCGCCGAAACGCAGGAAGCCCGATCTCCGTCGCAGTTGCGCGAAGTCGGGTGTTGCTTAGCGTCTCGTGTCGTTCAGCCATCATCGTCTTGGGGCGAGGCGATGCGCTGGCTTGCTAACTATTGCTTGGGACAGCGAGACCGGATCTTGAACCGGTAATAACCCAGCTCGTCCTTCCAGTACTCACCATCAAATCTCCACTGAAAGTGCTCGTCGTCAACGATAATCGGTTCTTCTTTGTGGTCGACCGAGACGCGACCACCCGCGGCGTCGGCCGAGAGCTTGTCGGCTTGGCCTTGCAAGATCTCGAACTTGATCTTGGTTCCGTCGCGCTGGAGCGCGCTTAGCTCGCGCATCTCGCGGTCGATGCGGTCGCGCGCGACCTTACCGGCGTCACCGGCCGCGACCGACTGCTGCACCGTGAGCTCCTGCAGCACTTCGGCGGCGACCTGCGTGGTCTGCCACGCCTTGTCGGCCTTGTTGAGCATCGCGAGCTCGTGGTTGAGCTCGTCGACCCACGCGAACGTCTTGAGCAGCGTCTTGTCGTTGAGCACGCTCGCCACGATCCGCTGGGTCTCCGGCGCGAGCCCCGCCTTGTTCTGGCGGATCAGCCTCACGTAGTTGTAGAAGTCGGCGTTGTCGTCGGTCTTCGTCAGGATCGCCTGAAGATTCTTGGTCAGCGGGCCGTACTTCTCGTTGAAGTCGGCGACCGCCTCCTGCGCCTGATCGTAGAGGCAGTAGTTGAAGTAGATGACCGCGCGCAGCAGCACGGCCTCCGGGTAGAACTCGTTCTCGAAGTACGGGGCGTTGAGCGTGTGGATGTTACCGAGCGCCTTCGAGTTGAGCGTCTTCATATAGTAGGCCCACGACGCTTCGAACAGCGACTCCGCCCAGTCGGCCGAGTCCTGCGGCAGCTTCTCGAAGTACTTGATCGACGTGTCGAATTGCTGCGTCGAGTAGAACACGCGCGCCATCTGGAGCTGCGCGAGCACGCGGTAGTCGGCGATGTCGTCCTCGCTGTACTGCGGCGGATGCTCTTCACCGATCACGAGGATCTCTTTGAACGCGTCGACGGCCGGCTTGCCCTGGTACTCGCGAACGTACGTGACGCCCTCGAAGAACTTCGCCTTGATGAAGAACGGCGACTGCCGCGACACCTGCTGGAACAGCCCGACGGCCTTGTCGAAGTCGCCGTGCGTATAGAAGTGGCGGCCGAGCAAGAACAGGAGCTCGTCCTTGACTGACGCGAGCGACGGGTCATTGAGCGCCGACGCGTCGTAGGTGCCGATCTTCTCGAGGATGCCCGAGGTCTCGGGCAGCACGCGCGATAGGGCCGCGAGCCATTTGAGCGCGGCGCCGTGATACGTGTGGTTCTCACCGGCCTCGACGATCTTGTCGAAGTAGGCCATCGAGCCGGCGTAGAAGCCCATCTGATAGAGCGTCTTGCCCATGAAGAACTCGGCGCGCTGCTTGTTCTTCGCGTCGTCGCCGCTCTCGCCGTCGATCACTTTCTTCAGCTCGATCGACGCTTCGGGGTACGCCTTCTTGTCGTAGAGCTTGATCGCGCGCTCGAGGATCTTCGACGGTGGCGACGACGTCGCGTTGTCGGGCTCGAAGTCCATCGACTGGTCGTTTTTGCCGCCCTTGGCAGGCGGCCCCGCAGTGGCTGTCGAGACGGCGAAGGCGACGGCCAGTGCGGCCAGCAGGACTTTCGTCACTTTCATAGGCGGCGAAATCATCGACGTGTGGGTGTCATCTGTCAAGGTGCGGAACTTCAGCGATCGGTCCTTCGACACATGTGGACACGCCACTGCGCACCGGGTTGCACGAATGCGGATCCCCGCTCCACTTGACTCGGGATTCAAGCTCTTTATTATCGGCCCCGATGATTCGACGCCTGTCTGTCGCCGCGGTCGTGAGCTTCGCGTTCGTCGCCGCGTGCACGAGCAACCCCGTCGGGCGCCTCTGCGACCTCGGCTCGGGCGCGACCGAGCTCAGCGAGGTCGTCATCGCCTCGCCGTCGCTCGACTGCGTGTCACGCACCTGTCTCGCGGTGCCGTTGCAGACCAGCTTGCCGACGGGATCGATGTATCCGCCGACCGGCGAAGGGTTGTGCACGGCGAACTGCTCGCAGGACAGCGACTGCGACCGCGTGCCCGAGTCGCCTTGCACGACCGGCTTCACGTGCGGCGTCGCCGTCACCGTCGGCCCGTTCTGTTGCGAGAAGTTTTGCATCTGCAAGGATTACGTCGTGGTGCCGGACACCGGCAGCCTCGCGGAGCCGATGGCGTGTGACTCGAGCAACGCCGCGAACACCTGCTGCAATCTCTCAGGCCGCGTCGGCAACCCCGACTATCCGCTCTGCATCCCGTAAGCTAACGGCGTGAACGACGCCGATCTATTGAAGCAAGCGAGCGGGCTGTTCGAGAAGCTCGGCAAGACGCTCCGGCGCGAAGCCGAGCGCGTCGTCGAGCCACTTCGCCAGCCGCTCGGATCGATTCACATCGAGCTCGATCGCACGCGGTTCGCCGTCGGTGAGACCGTGTCCGGCCGCGTCGTGCTCGATCTCGACAAGCCGGTCGTCGCCGAGCGACTCGACGTCACCTTCGCGGCGTTCCTGCGCGCGACGGCGTTCGAGCGCCGCGAGGTGCAGTGCAACCACCTGCGCGCAAAACACGACGAAACCGTCCAGCGCGATGTCGTGTCGTTCAGCTGGCCGATCTCCGCGGAGAAGCTCGCCAAGGTGCGCGACGCCGCCTCGCACCAGCGCTTCGCGCCCGCCGACGTGCTGCGCGGGCTCACGTCGCTGTTCGATCGCGAGCTCACGTGGAAGATCGTTGCATCGCTGATCGTGCCGTCGGCGCGACCGCTGACGACCAGCATCGACGTCGAGATCGACGGCTAGAGCCGGCTAGAGCGCAGCGGCGACGCGCGCGCGCAGAGCGCTCGCGACCAGGACGCGACAGGGGTTTTCAGCGGCCTGCTAAAGGTCGCTCGCCAATCGCCACGCGTCGCAGATCACGTCGATGCGCTCGCCGGTGATCGCGACGACGTCGAACCGCGCCTGCTCGAACGCCGGCCTGCGCACCGCGAGATACGCGCGCGCGCCGCGCGTGACCTTCGCGCGCTTGATCGAGCCGACGGTGTCGGCCGCGTTGCCGAAGCGATCGTCGGCGCGGCTGCGCACCTCGACGAAGCACAACACGCCGTCGCGATCGCGCGCGACGATGTCGAGCTCCGCGGTCTTGATGCGGAAGTTGCGCTCGACGATCGCGTACCCGCGATCCTGCAACGCCTCCACGGCGCGCTGCTCGTTGCGCGCGCCGATCTCCACCGTCGTATCTACCGTCATTCGCGCAGCGTAAAGCGCGCGTCTGACGTCCGGCGCCTACTTCTTCTTCGGCTTGCGCGGCTTTTTCTCGACGGGCGCCGCGACTGGCGCGGCTTCACCGGCCTGCGCTGCAGCAGCGCCTTCATCCGGCGGCGCAACCTCGGCCGGCGCGGCGGCTTCGACATGGTCGCCCGCTTCGCGCTCTTTGATGCGAGCGGCCTTGCCCGAGAGATCGCGCAGGTAATAGAGCCGCGCCTGGTTCACGCGGCCGCGCGAGATCACTTCGACCTTGTCGATGTTCGGCGAGTTGTCGGGGAAGATCCTCTCGACGCCGACGCCGTACGAAATCTTGCGGACGGTGAACGTGGAGCGCGCGCCCTTCGACACGCGGCGGATGCACACGCCCTCGAACGCCTGCAGACGCGTCTTCTCGCCCTCGCGGATCTTCGCCCACACCTTGATCGAATCGCCCGGGCGGAACTCGGGCAACGCGGTCTGACGATGTTGACTCTTTTCGATCGAGTCGAGAATCCGTTGAGTGGTCATGACGGCGTCCATAAGGTTCTGGCCACGTAAGCAGCCGATGGGACGTGGGTTCTACGAGAGAATGGCCGGTGTCGTCAAGGCGCACGACCGAAGAGTCGGTCGAGCAGAATCGCGCCTGCCGAGCGCACCGATAGGTGATTCCACGTCGTCGCGCCGTCGATCGGCGTAAGCACCCGAGATACCGACGGAAGCAGCGCATCCGCCAAGCCCCAGCCGGTGCCGAGCACGAGCACCAACGGCGCGTCGCCGAGCGCGAATTCGGCGCACAGCTCGTCGGGAGTGCGACGAGGCACGTCCGGGAACGATGCCGGGTTCGCCGAGGTCGCGACCACGACCGCGTTGTCCAAGCTCGCGACCACGGCGTCGAGCGATGCCGCCGTGCGAACCAACTGCAGGGCGCGCGCGCGATGCTCGCCGTGCTCGCCGTCGCCCATCCACAGCGCCGCGATGTGCTCGGCTTTTTCGCGCTGCGATGCGATCGGCGTGACGACGTGAAACGCGGCGAGCCCGAACGTCATCGCCGACCGCGCGAGATCGTGGACGTCGAAGTTGGTGAGCGCGGTCGTGACGATCGCGCCGGTGCGATCGACGACCGGGTGATGGACGAGCGCCAGGTGCGTGCGCGCCGCGAGCGGCGGAAACGCCTTCGCGTCGGCCGGCGATTGCCGGAACGCGCGCCACAGGTCGGGACGGCGCGCCGCCGTGCGCTGCATCGCCTGCTGGTGCCGCCACGCGGCGATCGCGGCGTGATTGCCCGACGACAAGACCGCTGGAGTGCCTGCCGGCGGTCGCGTGTACTGCGGATACTCGAGCAAGCCCGCCGAGAATGATTCGTCGTCCGCCGAGGTCGGCTCGCCGAGCACCCCGGGCACGAGCCGCGAGACGGCGTCGATGATCGCGAGCGCGCCGAGCTCACCGCCCGACAGCACGTAGTCGCCGAGCGAGATCTCCTCGTCGATCGACGCGTCGATCACGCGGTGATCGACGCCTTCGTAGCGGCCGCACACGAGGATCAGATGATCGCGAGTCGCGAGCTCGCGCACGCGCGCTTGATCGAGCCGCTTGCCCGACGGCGACAGCAAGATCCGATGGCCCTGTCCCGCCGCGGCGATCGCCTGCGTCAGCGGCTCCAGCTTCATCACCATGCCGGGACCGCCGCCGTACGGGTTGTCATCGACGGTGCGGTGCTTGTCGTGCGTGAAGTCGCGCGGGTTGACGCAGCCGACCGCGATCACGCCGGCGGCGCGCGCACGGCCGACGACGCCGGCAGTCAGCGACGGCTCGATCAGCTCGGGCAAGATCGTGACGACGGTGAATTTCATCGCGTGCGCTTCGATTCCGGCCAACCGTCCGGCGGATCGACGGTGACGATGCGTGCGTCGAGATCGATCGACGGCACGAGCTCGTCGACGAGCGGGATCAGGCGCTCGATGTCGCCGGCGTGGATGACGAGCAGATCTTGAAACTCGCCGGCCTCGACCGCGGCGACGGTGCCCCACGGTTGGTCGCCCCGCACGACCGCGCAGCCGATCAGATCGGCGAGCAAGACGTCGTCATCGTCGAGCTCGAGCGCGTCGCGATCGACTTCGACGACCTGGCCGCGCAGCAGCTCGGCGTCGTTGCGCGTGGCCACACCGGCGAGCGCGACGAGCCAGCCGCGATGCGTGCCGCGGGCGAGCGAGATCTCCCGCTCGCTGCCGCCGATCCAGACGCGATCGACCTCGCCCAGCGTCGTCGAGTCCGGATCGTGCGTGACGATCACGACCTCGCCCTTGATGCCGTGCGCTCGCGCGACGCCGCCGATCTGGATTCGGCCGGCCATAGCAGCCGCTGTTATTCGAGGATCTCGACGAGCGTGCGCTTGCGCGAATGCGGCGCGACCGCTTGCACGACCGTACGCAGCGCGCGGGCGGTCTTGCCGCCGCGGCCGATCACTTTGCCGAGATCGCTCTCGGCGACTTCGAGCTCGTAGACGTTCGCGGCGCGCTCTTCGACGAGCTCGACGTGGACTTCGTCGGGTTTGTCGACGAGGTTCACCGCGAGAAAGCGGATCAGCTCCGCCAGATCGGGCTCCGCCGGCATTACTTCGCCGCCGCCGCGGCCGCGCGGGCCGTGCGCCGAACGATCGCAGCGAGCGAGCCCGACGGCTTTGCGCCGACCGAGATCCACTTCTGGTACTTCTCGGTGTCGAGCTTGAGCGCCTTCGTGGTCGGGTGATAGGTGCCGAGCAGCTCGATGAACTTGCCATCCCGCGCCTTGCGCTTGTCAGCGGCAACGATGCGGTAAAACGGCGACTTCTTCTTGCCTTGACGTGACATGCGGATCGCGACGCTCATAGGTTCCTCGTTCGGAAGCGGCGCAATCTACCCAGCGATGTCCGAGCTGTCAACGTGCTATATGCGACGCATGTTCCGGTGGTTGGCCGCGCTGGCACTGATCTGCGCTTGCTGCTCGAAGTCGGACATCCGCCAACCGGCAGGCGATAGCCCGGTCCCGGCGTCGCCGACGTTCACCGTGATGGCGCTCGCCGAGGTTCGCGGCCAGATCGGCCCGTGCGGCTGCACATCTGATCCGCTGGGCGACATCAGCCGAACGGCGCAGCTGATCGCCGACGCCCGCACCAAGGGCCCGGTGATCTTTGTCGACGCCGGCTCGCTGCTGTACTCGCAAAATCCAATTCCGCCTCAGGTCGAGGCCGAAGAGGACCTCAAGGCCGACCTGCTCGCCAACATCTATCAGAACGAGCTGCACGTCGCGGCGCTCGGCCTGGGACCGGCCGATATCGCGAACGGGCCGCAGAAGCTGCGCATCCCGCGCACCGAGAGCGATACCAGCGGGCAATACGCCGGGCTCGCCGGCGCGATCCACGACGTCGGCGGCGCCAAACTCGGCGTGTTCGGCGTGATCGCCAAAGACGCGTTCGCGGTCGAGGTGACGGATCCGGTCGCGGCGGGCAAGGCGGCGGTCGCCGATCTCAAACAGCGCGGCGCGCAGCTGATCGTCGCGCTGGTCCAGGCATCGAGCAAACGCGACGCGGTCGATCTGATTCGATCGATCGGCGGCATCGATCTATCGGTGGCCGGTCTCGGCCAGAACGCGCCGGAGCCCGAAGACGTCGAGCCCGAGGCGACGAAGCTCGATGCCGGCTGGCTCGTGATTCCCGCCAACCGCGGCCAGGTGCTGAGCCGCATCGAGGTCACGCTGCACGGCAACGGCGCGCTGGTCGACGCGGTCGGCCCGGTCGCCGCGCAGGCGAAGATCGCCCGCGACGACAAAGAGCTCGCATCGCTCGATGCCGATCTGGCGAAGTTCGCCGCCGATCCATCGGCGGATGCGAATTTCGTCGCCACGAAGCAGCGCGAGCGCGCGCAGCTGGCCGCCGAGCGCGACGGGCTCAAAGCGAACCCGACCAACGCGCCGGCGCACGGCAGCTTCTTCACGCTGTCGCAGCTCCGCATCAACAAGACGCTCGCGTGCTCGGTGCCCGCGCAAACCGAGGTCACGAAGTTCTACGCGGCTGCCGGCGAAGCTAACGTGAAAGCCGCGCAGCAGCTGCCGCCGATCGCGGTCGACAAAGGCAAGCCGACGTACGTCGGCGACTCGGGCTGCACCGACTGTCACGGCGATGCGGCCAACTTCTGGAAGAAGACCATCCACGCGCAGGCGTGGCAGACGCTCGTCGAGCGCGGCCAGCAGTTCGACTACGAATGCATCGGCTGTCACGTCACCGGGTTCGACAAGCCGGGCGGAAGCTCGCTCGCGCAGAACGACAAGCTGCGCGACGTGCAGTGCGAGACCTGCCACGGCCCGGGATCGATCCACGTCGCCAAGAACGGTGAAGAGAAGCCGCTCGCGATCGCGCGCAAGCCCGCCGACGATCTGTGCGCGAGCCAGTGCCACACGCACGAGCACTCCGACACGTTCCAGCACGATGCATACCTGCGCGACATCACCGGGCCTGGCCACGGCGAGAAGTTCCGCGCGACGCTCGGCGACGGACCGACCGGCCACGACCTGCGCAAAGCGGCGCTCGATAAAGCCGGCCACACGCTCGGCGCCGGGTGCACGCGGTGAAGCGTCTCGCGGTCGTCATCGCGATCGCGGCGGCCGCATGCGGCGGCAGGGCTCCCGAGACGACCACCACGACGACCGAGCACGGCGTCACCACCCAACGCGGGCTCGCGTCGTGGTATGGCGAGTCGCAGATGACGGCGTCGGGGGAGCGATTCGATCGCCACGCACTCACCGCGGCGCATCGCACGTTCCGATTCGGCACCCGCGTGCGCGTGACGAACCAGCGCAACGGCCGCAGCGTGATCGTGCGGATCAACGACCGCGGGCCGTACTCGCACAACCGCATCATCGATCTGTCGGAAGCGGCCGCGCGCGAGCTCCACATGGTCGATGCCGGCGTCGTGCCGGTGACGTTGCAGGTGATTCCGTGATCGAGCTGCAAGATCTCGCGAAGTCGTTCGGCGCCGTTCGCGCGCTCGCCGGCGTGACGACGAAGATCGAAGGCAACATCGTCGGCTTGCTCGGCCCGAACGGCTCGGGCAAGTCGACGCTGCTCAAGTGCCTGCTCGGACTGATTCCGTTCGAAGGCAAGGCGACCGTGCTCGGCCTGTCGTCTGCGAACGACGGTCCGGCGATCCGCGATCGCGTCGGCTACATGCCCGAACAAGAGGCGTTTCTCGCCGGGATGTCGGCGGTCGAGCTGTGCACGTACGCCGCCGAGCTCTCGGGCTTGCCGCACACCGAGGCGATGCAACGCGCGCACGCGGCGCTGTACTACGCCGGGCTCGAGGACAAGCGCTACCAGCCGATCGACGGCTACTCGACCGGCATGAAGCAGCGCGTGAAGCTCGCGCAGGCGCTGGTCCACGACCCCGAGCTGCTGTTTCTCGACGAGCCGACCAACGGGCTCGATCCGCGCTCGCGCGACGAGATGCTCGCGCTGATCACCGAGCTGCCGTCGCGGCGCGGCTGCGCGATCGTGGTGTCGACCCATCTGCTGCCCGATGTCGAACGCGTGTGCGATCACGCGGTGATCATGAGCAAGGGCGAGCTGCGGTTCGCCGGCACGATCGACGAGCTGCGCGGCGCACGCGGCGATGATCGCGAGCTCGCGATCGAGGTCAAGGCCGACGCCGACAAGCTCGCCGCCTCCCTCGGTGAGGCCGGCGCCACGTGCAAGGTCCACTCGCTGATCAAGCTCGACGTCGATCTGCCCGCGAACGCGACGAGCCGGCTCGTGTTCGAGCACGCCAAACGCGCCGGCTTGCAAGTCCGCGGCATCGAGGTCCGGCGCGACAGCGTCGAGGCCGCGTTCTTGCGCGTGCTCGGGCAAGCGCCGGCGGAGGCGAAGCCGTGAGCGCGATCCACGACCTCGGCTACAAGCGCTACGCCGGCACGCGGCGCGCGACATCGACGCGGTGGCGCGTGATCGCGCGGCACCAGCTGTCGACCGCGTGGAAATCGTGGTGGCGGTGGAAGCTCGTCACGGTGCTGACGCTGATCCCGATCGTCGTCGCGGCGGTGTGGATCTTCGTGCTGTCGGACAAGATCAGCGGCTTCGGCGGCGCTCGCGGCGCGACGATCAGCATCACGCTCGCCGATGCCGCGCTGCCGACGACGTTCGCGTCGTTTTGCTCGATCGCGTTCGTGGCGAGCCTCGTGATGGGCACCTCGATCATCGCCGGCGATCTGCAGAGCGGTGCGTTCGTGTTCTATTTCGCGCGGTCGACGCGGCCGATCGATTACATGCTCGGCAAGCTCGTCGGCTACGGCGCGGTGATCGCGAGCGTGCTGGCCGTCGGGCCGATGCTCGTCGCGATCATGCGCGTCGCGCTGACGACGACGAGCGATACCAACGCACTGCTCGATCAGATCACCGTCGTGCCCGAAGCGCTCGGCCTCGGCTTGGTCGGCGCGCTCGCATACACCGCGATCCCGCTCGGGTTCTCGGCGCTGATCGGCAATCGTCGCTACGCGCTCGGGTTGTGGGTCGCGTATTACTTCATCGTCGGCAACATCGCGACCGCCTTTGGCGCGGCCGGCAACGTCGGCTGGCTCAAGGCGATCGACATCAAGAACTCGCTCGTCGCGCTCTCGAATCACGCGTTCCACATGCCGGCGGTGCTCGACGGCAAGTTCGACGTGCCCACCACCGCCGCGGCGATCTCGCTCGCGCTGCAGAGCGCGATCGCGCTCGGCTTCGTCTACTACAAGCTGTCGACCGCGCAAAAGGCCGGCGTCGGAGGCGCGACGTGAGCGTGATCGAGGCGCAAGCGTGCAGCAAGTGGTACGGCCACGTGCTGGGCATCTCCGACATCACGTGGAAGCTCGACGGCGGCATCATCGGCTTGCTCGGCCCGAACGGCGCCGGCAAATCGACGCTGATGAAGATGGTCGCCGGCTTGCTCAAGCCGTCGCGCGGCACGCTGAGCGTGTTCGGCGCCAGCCCGTTCGCGACAGCGGCGGTCCGCGCGCGCATCGGCTACGCGCCCGAGCACGAGAAGACCTGGGACGAGCTGACACCGCGCGAGCTCGTGACGTCGATGGCGGAGCTGTCGGGCGTGCCTCGGCGCGAAGCGACGCAAGCCGCCGAGCGCGCGCTCGAGACGATGGACATGAAGGCTTCGATGTACCGGCGCATTCGCGGGTTCTCGAAGGGCATGCGCCAGCGCGTCAAGCTGGCGACCGCGATCGCGCATGATCCGGATCTGCTCTTGCTCGACGAGCCGCTCACCGGCGTCGATCCGATGGCGCGCGCCGACATCGTCGAGCGCATCAAGCGGCTCGCCGCGGCCGGCAAGACGATCGTCGTGTCGAGCCACGTGCTGTACGAGATCGAGGCACTGACCTCCGAGATCGTCGTGATCTATCGCGGCCAGGTGCTCGCCGAAGGCAACGTCTACGAGATCCGCAAGCTGATCGACAAGCAGCCGCATCGGATCCGCCTGCAGTGCGACCAACCGCGCGCGATCGCGCAGGCGCTGGCGAGCTCCGATCACGTCGCGCGGCTCGCGTTCGAGCGCGACGCCGTCGTGATCGAGACGCGCGATCCCGATCGCTGTTACGACGAGCTCGCGGCCGCGGTGCTCGCGCAGAACGTCGTCGTGCACGCGCTCGCGTCACCCGACAATAATTTGGGCGCCGTGTTCGACTACCTGACCGGAGGTCGCGCGGATGACTAACCCGCCGAGCGCGCTCGCGGCGATCTTGTCGATCGCGCGCGTGACGTTTCGCCGATCGACGCGCGGCTTCTTGCCGGCGATCGCGGCGGTGATCTCGCTGCTGCCGGTGGCCGCCGCGGCGCCGATCCACAAGAACGGCGGCAGCGCGGCCGAGATCGTCCTGCTCGTGCTCGTGATCCTGCCGCCGATGTTCGTCGCGTCGTCGCTCGGCGAAGAGATCGAGGACAAGACCGCGGCGTATCTGTGGTCGCGGCCGCTGGCGCGCTGGACGATCATCGCCGGCAAGCTATTCGCGCTTGCACCGACATGCGCCGCGTTCGTCGCGGGCAGCGCGATCGCGAGCGGCTATGCCGGCGATCCGTCGCTGCTCAAAGCGGGCGTGATCACCGCGTTCGCAGCAGGCGCGATCGCGATGTGCTGCGCGGTCGCCGGCGTCGCGTCGATCCTGCCGCGCCACGCGATGATCTTCTCGATCATCTATTTGCTGCTCGACCTCACGATCGGCTCGGTCGGCGCGTCGATGCACTACGCGAGCATCGCGTACGCGATTCGCTCGATCGCCGGCGATACCGGCTCCGGGGCCGTGACCGGTGTCGTCGGACTGGTCGCGATCAGTGGGTTTTGGCTGACCGTGGCGTTTCGGCGAATCGCGCGGCTCGAAATTTGATAGCGTCGTCGTCATGAGGATAACGCTCGTCGCTCTGCTCGTCGCGATCGTCGCGTGTGGTCCAGGCAACCGGCAGGCGCCCGGCGGCGATGACGACGATAGCGGCGGCGACGGCGGCAACCAGATGGGCTCGAACGGCAGCGATGGTTGCTCCGACGCAGCCAAGCTGATCTACGTCGTCGACAAGAACAACCGGCTCGCGCAGTTCAACCCGATGACGAAGGCGTTCACCACGCTCGGCACGGTCAGCTGCCCGTCGAGCGGCAACCCGTTCTCGATGGCCGTCGATCGCAGCGCGCAGGCATACATCCTGTTCGACGACGACAAGATCTACAAAGTCGACACGACGCAGTCGTCGCTGCCGTGCACGAAGACGTCGTGGTCGTCGCAGGACGGCCTCGACGAGTTCGGCATGGGCTACTCGACCGACACGATGGGCGGCTCGACGGACACGCTGTTCATCGCCGGCGGCGCCGACCTCGACGGCGAAGGCTCGCCGGGCCCCGCGAACCTCGCGACGCTCGATACGTCGTCGATGAACGCGACCGTCGTCGGCTCGATCAACGGCCGGCCCGAGCTCACCGGCAACGCGAACGCCGAGCTGTGGGGTTGGTTTCCCGACGTCGATGGCAGCTCGACTCCGCTTGTCGAGCAAATCGATAAAACAACCGGTATGGCCGTTGCTGCCAACACGTATCAGGAGTCGAGTCTCGATGACGGCGAAGAGCCCGTCGCGTGGGCGTTCGGATTCTACGGCGGTGACTACTGGGTATTTCTCCAGCTGCAGTCGGATTTCCCAGAGCAATCGACGGTCTATCAGGTGGCGGGACCGACCAGCACGACGCCGGGAATGATCGTCAGCAAGACGCCTGCGACCGGGCTCGAGATCGTCGGCGCCGGCGTCTCGACGTGCGCACCGACGATGATTTTCTAAATATGTAGGAGCGCGATTGCGCTATTGGGCGCACGTGAGACTTGCTAGCGTCGCGACGATGATGACGATGAGGCAGTCGGCTGTCGTGTTGCTCGTGCTCGCGTGCGCGTGCGGACCTAACTCGCGCTCGTCGCCGGGCGGCGACGATGATTCCGGCGGCGATGCCGGTGGCGGCGGTGGTGGCGGTGGCGGTGCCGGTGGCGGTGGCAGCGCGACCGGCAGCGACGGCTGCTCGGACGACGCGAAGCTGATCTACGTCGTCGATCAGAACAACAAGCTCGCGAAGTTCGATCCGTCGACGAAGATGTTCGCGCAGCTCGGCACGCTGAGCTGCCCCGCCGGCACCGACTCGCAAGGCGATCCGGCGGAGCCGTTCTCGATGGCGGTCGATCGCAACGCGCAGGCCTACGTACTGTTCAGCGACGACAAGATCTACAAGGTCGACACCACGCAGACCGCGCTGCCGTGCACCGCGACCACGTGGAAGAAGACGAGCAGCCTCGCCGAATTCGGCATGGGGTACTCGACCGACACGATGGGTGGCTCGGACGACACGATGTTCATAGCCGGCGGTAAGGATCTCAACTTGTCGGAGAATCCGCCGACGACATCGACGCTCGCGACGCTCGACACCACGGCGTTCAGCGCGACGAACGTCGGCACCGTGAAGGGATGGCCCGAGCTCACCGGCAACTCGAACGCCGAGCTGTGGGGCTTCTTCCCGGATGTCGACGGCAGCACGGCGCCGCTGGTCACGCAGATCGACAAGACCTCGGGCGCGTTCCTGACGCAGTACACGCAGGCGAAGAGCGGTCCGCTCGATTCGGGCACGCCCGGCGCGTGGGCGTTCGGCTTCTACGGCGGCGACTACTGGGTGTTCCTCGCGTACGAAGCGGCCGATCAGATGTCGACGAATCCGACGACCGTGTATCAGATCGCGGGTCCGACGAGCTCGTCGGGCACGCCGGGCTCGGTCGTCAGCATGACGTCGGCCGGCTCGCTCGTGATCGTCGGCGCCGGCGTCTCGACCTGCGCACCGACGATGATTTTCTAAACGCGCGTTGTGCAAATATCGGCGCAACCTCGTCGATCTAGCTCTGCTAGCGTGCGGGCATGAAGGCGACATGGACTGTCTTGCTCGTGCTCGTGCCGTTCGCGTGCGGACCGGGAACTCGCAACTCACCGGGCGGCGATGACGACTCGGGTGGCGACGGTGGCAACGGCGGCGGTGGCGGCGGCGGCGGCGGCGGAAGCGCGACTGGCAGCGACGGCTGCTCGGACGACGCGAAGCTGATCTACGTCGTCGACGAGACCGACAAGCTCGCCAAGTTCGATCCGATGTCCAAGACGTTCACGTCGCTCGGCACGCTCGCGTGCGCGACGATCGACGGCATTCCGATCGCGGAGCCGTTCTCGATGGCGGTCGATCGCAGCGCGCAGGCCTACGTGCTCTACAACGACGGCGTGATCTACAAAGTCGACACGACCAACTCGGCGCTGCCCTGCACGCAGACCTCGTACACCGCGCAGGACGGGCTCACGCAGTTCGGCATGGGCTTCTCGACCGACACGATGGGCGGATCGACGGACTCGTTGTTCATCGCCGGCGGCCCGGACGCCGGCAGCGACACCACGTCGACGCTCGCGAAGCTCGATGTGTCGTCGATGGCGGCATCGCCGGTCGGCACGATCAGCGGCTCGCCCGAGCTCACCGGCAACTCCGACGCCGAGCTGTGGGCATTCTCGCCGCAGGAAGCCGGCACGATGCCGACGGTGCAGCAGATCGACAAGGCGAGCGGCAGCGCGACGATCACGTACACGCTGGCTTCGCTCGCGGGCCAGCCGGCGGCGTGGGCATTCGGCTTCTACGGCGGCGACTACTGGGTGTTCCTCGCGAAGAACAGCGAGTCGACTTCGACCGTGTACGAGATCGCGGGCCCGACGAACATGTCGAACACGCCGGGTACCGTCGTCGGAACGACGCCGGCGAACGGCCTGCTCATCGTCGGCGCCGGCGTTTCGACGTGCGCGCCGACGATGATCTTCTAGAGCTCGAGGCTCGCCGCGAGATCGTAGTCGCTGCCCTGCGTGACGCGCGCGCGAACGATCGAGCCGGGCGCCGCTTCACCGTCGGCGAGATAGGTCATGCCGTCGATGCCGGGCGCCTGCCCGTACCAGCGGCCCTCGAGCAAGTACTCCGATTCGCTCGACACGCCTTCGACGAGCACGTCGAGCTGAGTGCCGACCATCGCTTCGTGACGCGCGCGGCTGATCTGGCGCTGGATCTCCATCAGCTTCTGCTGGCGCTCGCCGGCGATCGCGGGATCGACGCGGTTCGGCAGCATCGCCGACACGGTGCCCGGCTCGATCGAATAGGTGAACGCGCCGGCGCGGTCGAACTTGGTGTCGGCGACGAACTCGCACAGCTCGTCGAACTCGGCCTCGGTCTCGCCGGGATGGCCGACGATGAACGTCGTGCGCAGCACGAGGCCGTCGATGCGCGCTTTGAGCGTCTTGACGAGCTCGCGCGTGACGCGGCTCGAGTGACCGCGGCGCATCCGCTTGAGCATCGGATCGCTGATGTGCTGCAGCGGCACGTCGATGTACTTGACGACCTTCGGCTCGCTCGCGATCGCGTCGATCAGATCGTCGTCGAACGCGCTCGGGAAGGTGTAATGCAGGCGGATCCAGTCGACGCCGTCGACCTTGCCCATCGCGCGCAACAGCTGCGCGAGCGTCTGGCGATGTGCCGCGGCGACGCCTTCGTCGTGGCCGTAGCGCGTGAGGTCTTGCGCGATCAGGTTGATCTCGCGCACGCCCGAGGCGCCGAGCTGGCGCGCTTCGGCGACGATGTCGTCGATGCGGCGGCTGCGCTGCGGACCGCGCAGCTTCGGGATGATGCAAAACGCGCAGGGCCGATCGCAGCCTTCGGCGATCTTGACGTACGCGGTGTGCGCGGCGCCGATGCGCACGCGCGGCGCGTCGTGATCGTAGATGTACGCCGGCGTGTCCGTGACCTGCACGACCGGCAGCGACGTCTTACTTCGGCGCGACTTCGCCGCGGTGCCGAGCACCTTGGCGATCGACGGAAAGTCGCTCGACCCGAGGATGTGATCGATCTCGGGGATGTCTTTGACGAGATCGCCGGCGTAGCGCTGCGCGAGGCAGCCGGTGACGATGAGCTTGCGCTTGGCCGTCTTCTTGTGCTCGGCCATCTCGAGGATCGTGTCGACGCTCTCTTCTTTCGCCGCGTCGATGAACGCGCACGTGTTGACCACGATGACGTCGGCAGACTCGGGTGCGTCGACCAGCGCATGACCGGCCGCTTCGACCTGACCGAGCATGAGCTCGGTGTCGACCTGATTCTTCGGACAGCCAAGAGAGACGAAGTAAACCTGCACGACGAGCGCGGCAGTCTGATCTGGCTGGCCAGGCCTGTCAATCGACGTTTTCTGAACGCGGTTGTCGCGAGCTTCGTCTTAGTCCGTCCCTCGCGCACCGAACGATGTCAGGTGCTTGCGCGCCACACGTTTCGTTCGTGTAGACCGTCCCCTGGTTAGGGCTTCTCGGACCACGTCGCCGGCCCGGCGAGAACCAGCACGGCTTCGGCGGCTTGTACCTGCTCGGCGCCGGTCGCGGCCTTCGCGTCGGCGACCAGCTTCGGCAACAGCGCGGTCGCATCGAAGCTCGGATCGAGCCGGCGCAGCCCGCGCGCGGCTTCGACGCGCAGCGCGGGCACCTCGAGCTGCTTGACCAGCACCGGCTTCGCAGCCGGATCGTGAAGCTCGGCGAGCGCGGTCGCGGCGAACGCGTTGAAGTGCGAATCGGTGAGCAGCGCACGCAACGCGGGCGCGACATCGGGCTTGCCGGCGATGCCGAGCGCGACCGCGGCTTCGGCTTTGTCGGCGGCGCTCGCGGTGGCGTCGGCGCGGATCTGCTCGAGCGTCTGGATCGCGCGCGGGTCGGCGAGGTACGCGAGGCTCTCGGCCGCGCCGAGCCGCTGTTGCGCGACGTCGAGGTACGGCGCGAGCGCAACGGCCGCACGCTTGTCGCCGAGCATCGCGAGCCGGCGCGCGGCATCGAGCTTGTCATCGCGCGAGCTCGACGCGAGGCTCGCGACGAGCCCGTCGGTGCCGCGCCGATCGGCGCCGCGCGCGAGCGCGTAGTAGATGTCGAGCCGCGCGGTGTTGCTGGTCTCTTTCGGCAGCGCCGCGATCAACGGCACGACGGCTTCCGACGCGCCGGTGCGCGCGAGCGCGGATGCGGCGAGTCGCTGGACCCGCGGCGAGCTCGCGGGCGACGTGATCGCCGCGTGGAGCAGCCCGCGCGCGGTGTCGACGGCTTCCGGCGCCGCGAGCGTGGGCGCCGGCGGTGGCGCGGGCGCGGGCGAGATTTCGCCGGCCGTCGGATGCGGCGCCGGCGTCGCCGCGTGCGAGCTGGGGTCGAACAGCGCGTCGAGGTAGCCGAGCTGATACGCGGCGAACGCGCCGCCGCCGAGCACGACGAGCACGATCACGGCGAGCCAGCCGCGGCTGCGGCGCGGCTCGTCTTGCGAGACGTAGTCATCGAGGTGACCGGTGTCGGCGATCTGGATCGCGCCCGACGTCTCGGCGCGGTCGGCGGCGGCCTGCGACGGCCCGCTGCGCGCGTCGGGTGCACTCGTCACGACGCCCGAGGCCGGCTCGTGGATGATCTCGATCACCGGGCCGCTGTCGAGCAGCGATGCCGGCGTGGTCACGCCCGCGGGCGGCGTGCGCGGCTTCTTCGACGGCACCGGCGTCGCATCTTTGCGTTTCGGAATCGGCGTCGCGTCTTTGCGAACCGGCCGCGAATCGGTCGCGGACGTCGCCGTGGCCGCGTGCTCTTTGCTGCAATAGCTGACGACCTTGCCGCCGACGACCGCGACCGCCGGCGCGCGCAGCGGATCGACGGGCTTGCCGCAAACCGGGCATGCCGTCGTTGCACTCATGGCAGCGCCAGCGCTTTCTTCTCGCCCAGATCGGCGATGTCGTCATCGATGAAGCGGATCAGGTGATCGCGGCGTGCGAGCAGCGCGCGAATCTCGGCAGGCGTGAGCAGCGGGCCGATCGGATCGTCGCCGATGTCGATCGCTCGCGCGACGGTGTCGTAGGTCAGCGCGCGCAACCGCGCGACGAGCCCACGCGGGAATACTTCCATGCGGCGTAGCGGCGCCAAGTTCGCCTCGTGGCCGAGCGTGAACGTCGAGAATGCGAGCGTGTTGTCCATGAAGTACAGCGTCTTGTTGTCGACCGAGCCCTTGGTGTTGTTGCCGGTCCAGCGATCGGCGTTGTCGATCAGGATGTCGAACAGCACGACCGCGGCGAGCTGCTCGACCATCGGCCGCACGTCGTCGGGGATCGTCGCGCCGGACTGCAGGTAGTTGAGCCACGTCGCGAACCCCGCGAGCTCGTCGACGCGATGCACCGCGCCTTGCTCGTCGTGGATCGTCGCGTCGCGAATTTCCGGAATCCACCACGACAGCTCGCCCGCGAGCACGCCGTTTTGCGGCAGCGACTCGTCGGCGAAGCGCTGCGCGGTGACGGCTTGCGTCGAGCCTTCCGCCGCCGCGACGAGGTCTGCGAGCTTGAACCGACCCGGCTTGGCCGGCGGCACGTGGCCGATACCGAGCAGCCGATCGACGCGATACGCGGCGATCTCGCGGCGCGGATCCGACTGTGGATGGATCTGCATCGGCTTGAACGCCGCCCGCGCGCCCGACGCGAACGTCAGGCGCAGCGACAGCGACGTGCCGCCGTGGTTGAGCTTGACGTCGCGCACCGGCGTCGCGCCGATCGGCGCGAGCAACACTGCATCGGCCGCCTCGAACACCGTCGGTGTGACCGGCGCATCGATCCGCAGCTCGGCATCCGGCAAGCGCGGCGCGCTCGCCGCGGGGCCCGCGGTCGCGGCGGCGGCATCGCGCGCGCCGAGGTATTGGCCCGCCAGCTCCAAGCCGCGGCCGAACGCGAGCACGGCTCCCGCCGCTGCTCCCGCCGCGCACACGAGCTCTAGCGCGATGCAGGTCCCTAACCGCACGAACGAAAAATACCACGACGAGCGGGCGAGCTATGTCACTGCGACGTACTGCTGCCTTCGATCACGTAAGCCGCCTTGCGATGGCGTGCCGTCGGCACGTGCTTCTCCCAGCACACGACGGAGCAGAACCGGAGCTTCATCCGGCCCGTATTGCACGAGGCCACCGTGCAGCGAATCGCCGACGTCCCTGGTGGGATCAGCTTGCGGCACGTGGCGCAGACCAGGCTGGCCATGACCTCGTGTACCAGAGCCGCGCTTCGATATCCACTTTAGTACGCTCACACGACGCGCGCCTTATCGGCGAACGCCTGCGATTTCCGCCTCGAGATCGTTCGCGTTCGCGGCAACCAGCGCGCCGCGGCCGTCGATGATGATCGTGTCGGGGATCGCCTGGACGCCGAAATGCTCGCTGACCTTGCCGTCGTCTTCGAGGATCGTGAGGCCGTACTGCGCTTTGTCGAAGATCGCGCGCGCCTCGGTCGGATCGTCGAGGTTGATCGTGAGCACGTCGACGTTCGGGTGCGAGCGCGCGAACCGATCGAGGTGAGGCATCGCGCGCAGGCACGGGCCGCACCACGTCGCCCAGAAGTCGACGACGGTGACCCGGCCCGGCGTGACCGAGACGCGCTCGCCGAGCTTGCCGCCCGGGCCGACGCGCGGCAGCGCGATCGCCGGCGCTTGGCCGCCGGGCTGTAGCGGCCGGATGTCGTCGAGGTTCGCGGCGATCCAGCGCGCCTGCACCACGATGCCGAACAGCGCGAGCACGATCACGCCCCACCCTGCGTGGCTGACGCGCAGCTCGGCGGCGCGGCCGCCGCGATTGACCGAGATCGCGATCCACACGAGCCACGCCGTCCAGCCGTACGAGATGGCCAAGATGATCCAGCGCGCGGCATCGGGCGGCGCAGCCTGGGCGATCGAGCTCGCCACGCCCGCCGCGAGATCGACGATCACCAACGGCAACACCGCGACGCACGCGAGATCGAACGCGCGGCCGAGCTCGCGGAGGTTGCCGCCGCCGAATGCGATCGCTCCGGCCGCGACGACGAGCAAGCCCAGATCGATCGCGAGCGTGCCCGCGAGCACGTGGACGAGCGCGCGCGCGCCGAGCCCGGCGTCGAGCGAGACCGCGAGCCACCCGGCTTGCACCATCCAGCGCAGCTCGGTCGCGACGAGCATGATGGCGATCGCGGCGAGCAGATCCGAGCCGGATCGTCCGGCGTGACGGCGCTCGCTCGCGATCGATAATGCGCGCCGCGGCGACGTGATCGCGAGGCCCACGCGGCCGACGAAGCCGACGCGCGGGGCTACTTCTTGCCGGGGGCGGTCTTCTGCATGATCAGCTTGCGCGCTTGCGCCACCACCGCCGACGGCACGCCCTTCGACTTGCTCAGCGTCATCAGATCCTTGTCGCGCAGCGTCGTCACGAGGCGCATCGACTCCGTCAGGGGCGTTTTTGGATTCCGGCACAGCGAGTACCTGATGCCGTATAGCTTGGTCCAATCGCGCCGGCTGGCGATATAGCGGATGACGTTTTCGTCCAGGTTCGCATTGCCGGCATAGCGCGCGGCTTCGAACTCGCTGACGCGAGGCGCTTTGATCGCGGACATCGCGACCAACTTCATCGGATCGCGAACCAGCGTCGAGCGCTCGAACGCGTCGCCGAGGTGCGCGAGCCGGATCTTCGCGGGCACGCTGAGCGAGCCGATCTGGACGCGCTCGGGCTTTGGCGGCTCCTTGTCGAGCACGTCGTCGGCGAGCGGCTGGTTGGCATCGCCGACGGTCAGCGCGCTGTCGTCCGCGCCTTCGGCGGCCTCGGCGGCGGCCAAGAACGTCGCGTCGTCGGCGGGGGTCGCCTTCGCGCCGAGCTCGAGCGCGCGCGCGATCTCGTCCCACGCGGCCAGGCCGGGAACGCGGACGTCGTTGCGCACCGCGAGCTCGATCACGCGGTCGACCGTCGACATGCGTGCGAGCTTGTTGCCGTACATCGCGGCGATGACCTCGGGGTGGCGCAGCAGGCGCTGCTCGTTCGCCGCGATGCGATCGATCTCGTCGGCGCCGGCGCTCTCGGCGAGATACGCGACGGTCGTGTCGGCGACCGACGGATTCGCGACCAGCGCCGCGAACGCGACGGCTTTGTCGCCGACGAGCTGCGCGAACAAGTCGAGCACGCGCGGATCGACCGAGCCGTCGGCGAGCGCGCCGGCGAGCAGCTTGTCGGGCAAGCCCATCGCCGTCGTGCGCGCGGTCGTCGCCAGAGTCTGATCGGCGTCGATCGACAGCTGATAGAGCACCGCGAGCTGCTCGTTCGGCGGCAACGGCACGAGGCCGCGCGACGCCATCATGCGACCCGGCCCGGCGCCGAGCGCTTTTTGCGCGGGCGCGGACAGCTTGGTCGCGTCGAGTGGCGTGTGCTCGACCATCACGAGTTGCGCGAATATAAAATCCGCAGGCCTTTGAGCGTGAGTAAGTCGTCACTCGCTTCGATCGTCTTGGTCTCGGTCGCGATCAGCGGCGCGAGCCCGCCGGTCGCGATGCACTTCGCCGGATAGTCGATCTCGGCACGAATGCGCTCGACGATCTTGTCGACCATGCCGGCGTAGCCGTAGACCAGGCCGGCTTGCATCGACGCGACCGTGTTACGGCCGACGACCTTTCCCGGGCGCGCGAGCTCGACGCGCGGTAGCTTCGCGGCGTGCTCGTACAGCGCCTCGGCGCTGATCGTGATCCCGGGCGCGATCACGCCGCCGGCATACTCGCCTTTCGGCGTGACGACGTCCCACGTCGTCGCCGTGCCGAAATCGACGACGATGCAGCCGGCTTTGATCTCCTCGAACGCCGCGACCGAGTTGACGATGCGATCGGCGCCGACCTCACGCGGGTTCTCGTAGAGGATCGGCATCCCGGTCTTGATCCCCGGGCCAACGACGAGCGCCGGCCCGCCGCAATGGTGCTTGAAGAACTGCTGGAGCCCGAACAACGTCGGCGGCACGACCGACGAGATGATCCCGGCATCGATGCTCGTCCACGCGATGGCCTGGAGATCCATCAGCGTCCGCAGCAGCACCGCGTACTCGTCGGAGGTGCGCTGCGCGACGGTCTGAATTCGCCAATGCGCCGCGAGCTCGGCATCGCGAAACACGCCGATCACGGTGTTCGTGTTACCCACATCGACGGCAAGCAGCGTCGTCATCAGTTGCGCTCCGATGGTAGCTCGCCGCACCAGAGCGGTGTAGGCTCGCGAGCATCTATGCGGGGAATGTCTAAGCTCTTTGTCTTACTTGTTGGTCTTGCCGCGTGCGGTGCGTCCGACGAGCCGCCGAAGCCGCTCGGCGCGCACTACGACGACATGTACATCGCCGGGGTGCCGCTCGATCAAAAGCAGCAGATGATCACGACGCAAAACGACTGGAACGTCGCGCGAATGCAGAACGCGAACGCCGACGCGCAGGAGAAGGACGCCGAGTCGCAGCTGCACCAGGCGCACAACGATCAAAAGGCGACGCAGCTCGGCGTCGATTCGGCGTCGTCGAACAAGAAGTCGGCGGATCTGTCGAACGACATGAACCGCGTCAACCAAGCGACGAAGGATCTCAACACCGCGCGCGATCTCGCGAAGGCCGCCGACGCGCGCGTGCGCTACCTCGAGGCCTACGTGCGCTACCTGCGCCGCTACGAGCGGTGGACGCAAGAGAACATGTACTGGCGCGAGGCGCAGTACGAGAACACCAAGGCGCAGATCGGCCAGCACAACAACATCGCGCC
>DATBAS010000062.1:0-13072 GCA_036271395.1 Kofleriaceae bacterium | reverse complement strand
CCACCAGGATTCCATGGAACGTGCCAGCGTAACCAACCGAGATCGCGCGGAGCTCCGCCGACCAAACGTAACGAAACGATACATATTTGACAGTGTTATATGACAGTGTTAGATTGGTCGCTGTGGAGACCGAATGGACCTTGAGCGAGCTCGTCGCGGCCGCGGTGTCTTCGATCGCGACGCTGCCGCCGCCCAAGAACGGCCAGGTTCGCGCGGTCCCAGATGAACGCACGGTGCGCTATTACGGAACGCTGGGGCTGCTCGATAAACCGCTCGCGATGCGCGGTCGCACCGCGCTGTACGGCCGGCGTCATCTCGCGCAGGTCGTCGCGATCAAGCGGCTGCAGAGCGCGGGCCGTCGTCTCGCCGAGATCCAAGCCCTGTGGTCCACGCTCGACGACGCGACGCTCGCCCGGATGAGCGGCGTCGATGTCGGCGGCAAGCGGGCAGGGCGTCGCGATTTTTGGAAGACGCCTCCCGCGATCGCCGTTCCCTCCCGCAGCGAACGCGTGGCGTACCCGGTGCCGCCGCGCTCGCTACCGTTGCCACACGCTTCACCCGTCGAGCTCCGCGTCGAGCTCGCGACCGGCGCCACGCTCGTGATCGCCGTGCCATCCGACGCTGGCATCTCAGCCGCCGATGTCGCCGCGCTGCGCGCGGCCGCGGCACCACTCGTGACCGAGCTCGCGCGCCGCGGGCTCACCTCGAAAACGGAGAACACCTGATGACGACGACCGCACTTGCACTGATGACCGATGACGAGCTCGCCAGCTTCGCCAGAGATCCGGAGGCCGGCTACGGCTGCCTGCGGAGCGAGCGCGGCGTGCTGCCGCTCGTCGCGCTGCACGTCCGCGCCGAGGTGAGCGGCGTGGTCGCCGCGACCTCCGTGACGCAGACGTTCGCCAACACGACCGGCTTCGCGATCGAAGCGACGTATATATTTCCGCTGCCCGATCGCGCCGCCGTGCGCCGCTTTCGCATGGAGGTGAACGGCCGACTCGTCGAGGGCATCGTCGAAGAGCGCGGTGCCGCACGCGACGGTTACGACCGCGCGATCGCCGCCGGTCAGCGCGCCGCGATCGCCGAAGAAGAGCGCCCGGGCGTGTTCACGTTGCGCGTCGGAAATCTGATGCCGGGCGAGCGCGCCACGATCGAGCTGTCGCTCGTCGGGCCGCTGCCGATCGACGACGGCGAGGTCACGTTCCAGTTCCCGCTCGTCGTCGCGCCGCGCTACATCCCGGGCAACGAGCTCGGCGGCGAGCAGGCGGGGCTCGGAGTCGCCGGCGACACCGACCTCGTGCCCGACGCGTCGAGGATCTCGCCGCCCGTGCGTTTGCCGGGCATGCGGAATCCCGTGCAGCTCGAGCTCGAGGTCGCGTTCGAACGCGCGCCGAAGGGCATCGCGTCGAGCCTGCACGCGGTCAGCGACGACGGCCGTACGATTCGCGTGCAACCGCACCCGGGCGGGAGGAGCGGAGCGCAGCCCGGGAGCAATGACCGGCTCGATCGCGACTTCATCCTGCGCTGGCGCATCGACGAGGCCGAGCTCGCATCGTCGCTGGTGTGCGCCGACGACGCCGACGGTCGCGCCGGCACGTTCATGCTGACGCTCGTGCCGCCGAGCACGCGCGCGACCGCGCAGAAGCCGCGCGACGTCGTGATCGTCATCGACAGATCCGGCAGCATGGGCGGCTGGAAAATGGTCGCGGCGCGGCGTGCGGCCGCGCGGTTGATCGATTCACTGACCTCGCGCGATCGGTTTTGCGCGATCGCGTTCGACGACCACATCGAAGCGATCCCGAGCCGCGGGCTCGCCGATGCGACCGATCGCGCGCGGTTCCGCGCCGTCGAATCGCTCGCGAAGATCGACGCGCGCGGCGGCACCGAGCTCGCGCAGCCGCTCGAAGCTGCGGTCGACCTGCTCGCCGGTGGCTACGCCGACCGCGAGCGCGTCGTCGTGCTCGTCACCGACGGTCAAGTCGGCAACGAAGACGACGTGCTGCGCATGCTCGCGCCGAAGATCAAGAACGTGCGCGTGTTCACGCTCGGCATCGATCAGGCGGTCAACGCGGCGTTCTTGCGCCGGCTCGCCGGCGTCGGCGCCGGGATGTGCGAGCTGGTCGAATCCGAAGATCGGCTCGACGCGGTGATGGCGAAGTTTCACCGCCGCATCGGTGCGCCGATCGCGAGCGAGCTCGCGGTCACGCCGACCGGCCTCGAGATCGAGCCGGGTTCGCTATCGCCCGCGCGCGTGCCCGATGTGTACGCCGGCGCGCCCGTCGTCGTGATGGGCCGCTACGTTGGCGCGGCGCCCGCGAACGCGGCGATCGAGCTCGACGGCGTCGCGCTCGGCGATCCGTTTCACGTTCGCGTGACTCGGACGGCGGCCGGCGCGACCGCGAGCGACTGGCTCGGCGCGAGCTGGGCGCGCGCGCGAATTCGCGACCTCGAGGATCGCTATGCCGCGAACGAGCACCATCACGAGCCGGCGATCGTCGCACTGTCGAAGCGGTTCAACGTGCTGTCGCGCTTCACCGCGTTTCTCGCCGTCGATCGCAACGAAGTCGCGAACCCGGGCGGCCGGCTGACGCAGATCGTCCAGCCGGTCGAAGAGCCCGCCGGGTGGCAGCTCGCGAAGACGCTCGCCGGCGGTGCGGCGATGCCGCAGTCGATGGCGATGCCGGCGGGCGCGATGCCGCCGATGCCGCCGATGTCGCGGCCGATGTCGCCGCCGATGTCGCGGCCGATGTCGATCGCCTCGCCCGCGCCGATGGCGCCGATGGCCAAGAAGTCGCCGTCGATCGCGCAGAACGTGGCGCGCGCGGTGTCGCGGGTGGCTTCATCGATCGTGACGTCGTCGCATCGCAAGCGCGAGCAAGCCGATGGCGACGAGCTCGCGGCGACGCCGATCTCGGCCGCGCCGTACCTGGCGAAGCTGGGCGAGCTCGCGGTGGCGTTCGCGGCGGCGGCCGAGCACGAGGTTCGCGAGCTCCGCCAACGCCTCGCCGATTGGGTCGAGGACGTGCGGTCGGTCGGGCTCGACAAGCTCGCCCGCGAGGTCGATGTGCTGGTCGCGCGACTGCGAGCCAAGCTCGACGCCGGGACCGCGAAGGCCATCGCGCGCGAGCTCGAGGCGATCGCGATGCGCGGCGACGCGAATAGCTCGGGCCGCCGCGCGTTCTGGAAGTAATGCGCTTCGTCGTGCTCGCTGGGCTCGCTGGGCTCGCCGTCGCTTGTCACGCGCACGTCGCGCGTGACGACGCGGCGATCGCGCCGGTGGTCGCCGCCGTGGACGCGCCGACCGCCGGCGCGCACGACGCGGCGACGGGGCCGGCGATCGTCGACGCGCCGATGGCATGGTCCGACGAGCGCGCGCGGCTGACGCTCGACTATCGCCGCCGCCACAGCGATCCCGCGGCGGCCGATCTCGCGATCGAGCCGCGCGTGATCGTGCTGCACTACACCGGCGGCGGTTCCGCGGCTGCGACGCGTGCGTACTTCGATCAGATCCGGATCGAGGCGTCGCGCCGCCTGCTCGCGAGCGCGGGCGCGGTCAACGTCTCCGCGCATTTTCTCGTCGATCGCGACGGCACGATCTATCGCCTGCAGCCCGAGACGCGCTTCGCGCGGCACTGCATCGGGCTCGATCACATCGCGATCGGCATCGAGAACGTCGGCGACGATGACACGTGGCCGCTCACCGACGCGCAAGTCGATGCCGATGCCGCGCTCGTGCGCGAGCTCGCGGCGCGATTCCCGATCACGCATTTACTCGGCCACTACGAGGTCATGGACTTCCGGACCAGCCCGTACTTCGTCGAGCGCGATCCGGCGTATCGCAACTCGAAGCCCGATCCGGGCGAGCGCTTCATGGCGCGTGTTCGCGCGAAGCTCGGCGACCTGAAGCTCGCCGGCCTCGGTCAGTGATTGCGCTGCCGGACCGGCGCGTGCTTGAGCACGAAGCCGAGCGTGCCGTTTGGCTTGGCCGCGATGTGCTCGGTATCCGGCGTGAAGCCGTCTTTGCTGAGCGTCAGCGACGCGCCCGTCGCCGGCACGTGGATCATCGTCGGCGTGATGCCGACGACTCTGCCGCCGATCGTGATCGTCGCGCCCGGCGGCGTCGACGTCACGCGCATCATCACGCTCGCCGGCGCGGCCGCCGGGAACCGCACGACGAGCGGCGGCATGTCGCTCGCCGGTGTCACCGCGCGAACGAGCGTGACTTTCGCGCGCTTGAGCGACAGCTTCGCTTCGACGCCGCACGGCAACGACAGCGTCGTCGGCGTGACACCGAGCTGCGCGTCGGCGAGCCAGATCTCGGCGCCGTCGGGCACGCTGTTGACGTCGAGCTTGCATGCCTGCATCGCCGGCACCGGCGTTGGCGTCGGGACGGGGATCGGCACCGGCACGGGCACCGGCACGGGCACGGGCACCGGCGTCACTGCGATCGGCGGCGTCGTCGTCGTCGGTTTGGACCGGCCGACGCCGAAGCCAAACACGACGATCGCCGCGGCGGCGATGGCGATGCCGACCGCTGCGAGCACGATCACGAGACCGCGCCGGCTTTTCGGCGGCGTCAACAGCGACGTCGACTCCATCGGGTCGGGCGGGCGCGGACCGCCGTAGAGGGCGAGCGGATCGGCGTCGAACGCCGGCACCTGCGAGCTCGCGCGCAACGAGCCGGGCGGCATGGCGATCGGTTGGACCGGGCCCGTCGGTCCGAAGCTCGACATCGGCGGGCGGAGCTGCGGCGGCATCGGCCCGAGCGGCGGCGGCACGCCCATCGCGGGCATCGGCATCATCGGTGCGAGCGCGGCCGCCGGAATCGGCGGCGTCGTCGGGGCGCGCATCGCCGGCAGCAGCGACGGATCGATCTCGACGAGCGGCTCGCCGATGCCCGTCGGTTTGTCTTCCCACTCGACCGCGTTGATCGGCGCGGCGCTCACGACGTCGACTAGCCGGTTGCCCTTCGGCGGTTGCGTCGGCGGGATGTCGACCTTCAACGGCTCGCTCCAACCGCCCGCCGCGCTCGGATCGGCGGTCATCGTCCAGTCGTCGGCGACGTCGGGATCCGGCGTCGGTATCGGCATCGGGTTCGCCGGTGTCGGCTTCGGCTTTGCGAGCGCGTCCATCTGCTCGGTCGGGCGCTGGCTATCCATCGTCTCGACGGTCTTCGCCGGCAAGATTTTCGGCGCTTCTTCGTCGGGCGCCATCGTCCAGTCTTCGCCGCCGATCGCGGCGAGCAACTCCGACGCGCGCATCCCGCCCGACCGACTCGGCGGCCCACTTTGCTCGGCGGCGGCGATCTCCGACGGCGACAGCGGCGGCTCTTGCCGGGTCGGCTCGCTTGTTTCGGGCGCGACCGCGGTGACGATCGCGATGCCGAGCGTGCGCGGCTCGTCGCTCGTCGGCAGGTCGGTCAGATCGGTGTTCTCGGGATCGAGGCTCAGCGCGCTCGCGGGCAAGCGCACGATCGGCAGCGGCGTGAACGGCGTCGGTTGCCGTGGCATCGGCGGCCCGGGTGGTTTCGGCGGCACGATCGCGACCATCGGATGCGGCGGCGTCGCGCGCATGAACGGCGATGCATTCGGCGGCGGCTCGGCATCTCGCGGCGGCGACGCGACGATCACCGCCGGCGCTTCCATCGCCGGCAGCTTGATCGCGGGAAAGCCGATACGCGTCGCCTTCGGATGCAAGCTCTCGGGGCGCGCGAGCGGCGCCGCGCCGAGCGTGGTCGGCTTGAGCATGGGCGCCGGCACGCCGCCGGTCGGCGTCGCCAGGATCGCGACCGCATCGTCGTCGATCGTATCGCGGTCGCTCGGCACGTTCGTCTCGGCGGGCGGGATGCGAACCACGCCGGCTGCCGGCGTCAGCCGCGATGTCGTCGACACCGGGAGCGGCACCGCGACGCCGATCGCGGTCGGCTTCGGCGCGTCGACGCCCTTGGGCGGAGTCGCCGGCTTCACGCCGACCGGTGGCGTGATCGGCTTGATGACCGGCACCTGTGCCGACGGCGTGCGCGGCCGTGTCAGCGCCGGCGGCGTGGTCGGCACTTTCGCGCGACCGGTCGGCGGGATCGACGGAATGACGAACTTGCCGGGGCCGGACTTGGTGTCATCCATCGCCAGCGCGCTCGCACTCGCGCCGCCGCCGAAGCTCGCGACATCGCCGATCATCACGCACTCGGCGAGCGCGTTGGCCGCGTCGATGCGCCCACCCGGTGCCGGCGGGACCGCGCGCGGCTCGGCGGGAACCTCGGCGCGTCGCGGCGGCACGGTCGGCGGTGCCGGCTTCATCGCGAGGCGCGCCTTCTCGAGCTCGGCGATGACCGTCTTGCTCGGCTCGTCGGGCGTGAGCCACTTCAGGGTCATGCCGACGCGTGCGTGAATTCCCGATGGCCGGGGCGACGAGCCGATCACCTCGGCCTCGCCGTCGATCATGACGCCGCCATCGTCGAGCGCGAGCGCGATGCGGCCACGCCGGCCGACCGGCAATGGCTCGTTCACCGGCACGAACAGACCCGTCCGATCGGCGTAGCGCCGGAACGCCGCGACGAATTCTTCGGCAGATTTGCAGGCCGAGACGAGGTAGAGGGGTACCCCTGCGCTCACCTCCGACAAGCATAGGCTAAAAGCGGCCGCGCCGAAAATGAAAGCGGGCGCTCACGTCGGAGCACCCGCTAGCAAATTCCCCGGGAAGGGGATTTCAGGCGATGTGGAAGTCGTGCGCGCGGACGGTCTTGCGGCCGTTCTCGGTGGCGCGCCGCGCCGCCTGGTGGATGAGCCAACCGACGTACGCGTTGAGACCGTCGAGTGCATCACCAGCGGTGTTGCAGCCCGCATCCTTGATCATCGACTTGACCTTCGAAGCGACGAGCAGCATCTCCTTGGGAGCGCCGCCACCGCCAGACTTACCTTTTGCTTTTGCCTTCGCCATTGTTTTCTCCTCGTGGTTGAAGCGACCCCTTTGTAGACCTCGCTTCTCGACGAAGAAAAGCAGCGGCGACGCAAAACGGCGGATCTAGGCGTCGATTCCGGGCGATCTACGCGGATCAGCGCGCGAGCTTAATGACGAACGTATCAGGCTTGGGCGCCTTCGACAGGACCGGGTCGTTTTCGGGCCGCTTGCTGTCGATCGCCGGATCGACGAGCGCCAGCTTGAAGCGGAACGCGCCGACGACGATCGCGTTGCCATCCTTGTCGACCGCGACGCCGCGGCCCTGGTCGTGGTCGTGGTCGCCCCACGTGTCGACCCAGACGACCGCGCCTTTGGCATCGAGCTTGAGCGCGAAGACGTCCTTGTTGCCCTTGCTCGCGATCGCGCCGCCTTTGCCGAAATCGACCGAGTTCTGGAACCAGCCGGTCGTGACCGTGTTGCCGGCGGGGTCGGCGGCGACGCCCCACGCGACATCCTCGCGCTCGGCGCCGAACGTCTTCGCCCACTGCAGCTTGCCGTCGGTGTCGAACCGCGCGATGTACGCATCGGACTCGCCGAGCGACTGGTGCTCGTCGCCCGAGCCAAACGAGATCGGCCCCTTATTTTCGAACGAGCCGACGATGGTGATGTTGCCCGCCGGATCGACCGCGATGCCGCCCGCGACGTCGTTGAACTCGTTGCCGAAGTTTTTCGACCACACGTGATCGCCGTTGCGGTCGTACTTCGCGAGCACGACGTCGTTGTCGGAGCCGCCACCGGCCTTGAGCGGCTTGCCGCCGAAATCCGCGACGTCGGCGAAGTGGCCCTGGATGTACACGTTGCCGTTGTCGTCGGCGGCGACGTGCATGATCGTGTCCTTGTAGCGGCCGCCGTAGCTCTTGATCCACTCGATATCGCCGGACGCCGCGAGCTTGACGAGCAGCGCATCGGTCTGGCCCTTGGACTTGAGCGTGACGTTGCCGACGCTGATCGAATCGGAATACGAGCCGCCGATGACCCAGCCGCCGTCGGGCGTCGCCGCGACCGCGTTCGCGCCGTCGCTGTCGATGCCACCGAGCGTCCACACCCATTGCGGGTTGCCGTCGAGATCGAAGCACACGGCGAACAGATCGTCGGAGCCGACCGCTTTGTGATCGAATTCGCCGATCTTGATCTCGTCGAGGAAGTTGCCGACGACGACCACGCGGTTGCCATGCACCGCGACCGCGTTCGCGGCGTCGTCGCGGTTCGCGCCGAACGTCTGCACCCATTTCGGCGTGCCCTTGGCATCGACCTTCATGACGTACGCGTCGGCGCCGCCGACGGGTTTGCGCGTGCCGAGCGACCCGAACGTCGCTTCGGCATCGAAGTAGCCGACGACGTACGAGTCGCCGTGATCGTCGACGGCAACCCCGCGCGGCACGTCGATGCCGAGCCCGCCGATGCCGAGTTGCCACATCGGCTTACCGGTCGCGCCGCCGGAATCAGCGGCGAGTGTCGGCAGTGGCTTGGTCGGCACCGGCTGTTTGATCGCGTTGATCGGCGGCGTGTTCTCGACGGGCGCGGGCTTGGCCTCGGCGCGCGGCGCGTCCTTGTGTTGTTGGCAACCAGCGGCGACGAGCAACACGATCGCGAGCGAACGCATGAGCGCAATTATGCAAGAGCGGCGTAGGATGCGCGCATGTTTCGCGCGGCAGTAATCGCTGCAACTTTCTGCGCGCTCGGTTGTCCAAGTCATGGGCCAGCGCCTGCGCATGCGTCGCGCAGCGAGCTCGCGACGCGGCTGCGGGTCGCACAAGCCGAGGCCAAGCGGGCCGGCGGTGTTGCCGAGCTGCGCGAGCTCTCGCGCTCGCCGCACGATGCGCTGTCGCGCACGCTCGCGCTCCGCGGGCTCGGCCGCATCGGCGGCAAAGATGCACGCGAAGAGCTCGAGGCCGCGCTCGACGATTCGGATCGCAACGTGGTGACCGCGGCACTCGCGGCGCTCGGCGTGATGGCTTCGCTAGACGAGCCGGGCGAAGCCGATCGTGCTGCGCTCGGCCAAGCGATCGGCGACGCGACCGCGCACTGCGACGCCGAGATGTGCAAGCTCGTCGGGCTCGAAGCGCTCGGCCGCGGCGGCACGCTCGCGCAGCAGCCGCTGCTCGTCGCCGCGCTCGCCGACATCAAGACCGCGCCGACGGCCGCGCTCGCGCTCGGTCGCTTCGGTCGCCGCAAGCTCGCGCTCTCCGACGACGCCGAAGCCGCGCTCGCGCACGCCGCATCGAGCAGCGATCGCAGCACGCGCTACGCCGCGGTGTACGCACTCGCGCGGATGGTGATCGGCGACGAGCATTCGCCGACGACCGTGGCGCTGGCCTCGGCCATCGGCGATCCGGATCCCGACGTGCGCGCCGTCGCGATCACCGGCATCGCGCATCGCAAGCAGGTCGTCGCCGCGCACATCGCGCTCGAGCAAGCGCTCGGCGACGCCGATTGGCGCGTCGCGGTCGAGGCCGTGCGCGCGCTCGCCGGCGACAACGGCGACGATGCCGGTCGCGCGGTCGTCGCGGCGCAACTGCCGGCGATGCTCGCGCGCGGCGATGGCCCGAAGCTCCAGGTCGCGAGCGAAGCGCTGCGCGCGCTGCTCGCGCATCCGCCGGAGTCGATGTCGTTCACGCCCGATCCGCAACAGCTCGCTCGCCTCGCGCCGCGATCGCGCGGCTGGATCGTCGCGCTCGCGCTTGCCGCGAACGCGCGCGCTGCGAAGTCCGACGAGCTCGAGCTGTCGAAGGTCGACCGCAAAGATCTGCCCGATGCCGAGCTCTACGGCGTCGCCGCCGAGCTCGCGAAGCATCAATCGCTCGCCGCGCGGCGTGCGCTGATGCGCGTGATGCTCGCGCACGCCGACGTCCGCGTGCGCGCCGCGGTGTTGCCGCTGCTCGCGTCGATGTGGGCCGACGGCGAGCCCGGCGATCGCAGCGCGATCGTCGAGGCATTCGCGAGTGCGCTCGAGTCGCCGGACATCGTGCTCGCGGCTTCGGCGGCGGATGCCGTCGACGATCTGTACGACGCGATCAAAGATTCGCCCGAGCGCCAGGCGCTCGATACCGCGGTCGCCGATCGGGCGGAACGCGAGCGCGATCCCGAGCTCGCCGCCAGCCTGCTGGAGCTGATCGGCAAGCGCGCGATCACGTCTGGCCTCGCCGCGTGTCGCGCCGCGCTCGGAAAAGCGCCGGTCGTCGCGGTGGCCGCGGTCGACTGCTTGAAGGCACTCGGCCAAGCGGCCGACGTTCCACAGATCGGCAACGCATCGCCGCCGCCGGGCATCGACGTCGCGAATGTGATCGGCAAGCGCGTGGTCTGGCACCTCGTCACATCGCGGGGCGAGGTCGCGATCGAGCTCTTGCCCGACGTCGCGCCGTGGAACGTCGCGACGATCGTCGCGTTGACACAGAAGCACTACTTCGACGGCATCGAGTTTCACCGCGTCGTGCCCGACTTTGTCGTGCAGGGTGGCGATCCGACGATGTCGGGCGAGGGCGGCCCCGGCTTCACGACGCCGGCCGAGCCGAGCTCGCAGCTCGATGGCGCGGGCTTCGTCGCCGGCGGGATCGGCATGGCCGACGCGGGGCGAGATAGCGCCGGCTCGCAGTGGTTCGCGATGCACTCCCGCGCACCGCAGCTGGACGGCCGTTACACGTGGGTGGGGCAGGTCGTAAGTGGGCAGAACATCATCGATGCGCTGCTGATCGGCGACCGCGTCGAGCACGCGACAATCGATCTCGAACGCAAATAAGAGCGATAGGCTGTGTCGTTCGTTTCACCATCATGCGTCGCTCGTTTCTCGCCGCCGCACTCCTCGTCCCCGCCGCCGTCGGTCTCGTCGCGCACGAAGCACTCGCGCGCGACATGGTCGAAGATTTCTCGGCCGCCTCCATCGCACCGCAGACGTTCGCGCTGATCGGACGACCGATCGGCGGCAGCAAGCCAGCCGGCGCGACCGCTGCCTACCTGACGGCATCGCGCATCGCCGCGCTCGACGACGGCGCGCTCGTGATCGACGCCGACAGCGGCAACCTCGTGCGCACGGATCGCAGCGGCGCCAACATCGCCGCGCTGCGCATCGGCGCGAATGCCGGCATGCTCGCCTACGATCCGACCACGAAGCTCGCGTACGTCGCGGACCGTGCCGCCAATCGGATCGCGGTCGTCAAGGTCGGCAAGCTCGACCTGCAGCTCGAAGCCTCGATCAAGACGCCGGTCGAGCCGTTCGGCGTCGCGCTGTCGCCGGATCGCCGCAGCGTGCTGGTGACGGCAATCGCCGATCGCACGCTCGTCGCATACGACACGACCTCGCACGATGAACGTTGGCGCGCGAACCTCGGCCACGAGCCACGCGGCCTCGCGATCTCGCCCGACGGCACGCGCGCGCTCGTCGCGTATTTGCAGACCGGCACGGTCGACGAATTCGACGTCGCGCACGGTGGAACCGCGGTCGAGCACGTCGCGCTCGCGACGTCGACGACGCCTCGCGGCCGTTGTCGCGGCTGCGGTGGCGATTCCGCCGAGGCGTTCGCGCGTGGCGCGTTCGCGGTGACGTTCATGGGCAACGGCGAAGCGGTCGTACCGTTCCAGCGCGAGACGCCGGTGCAGATCGCGAGCGGCGGCAATACCGGCAGCTACGGCGGCGGGTTCGAGCCGCCGATCACGCACCAGCTCGCGTTCCTCGGCTTCTCCGGCGATCGCACGCTGCAATCGACCGCGACGATCGGCCAGCATCAGCCGCGCGCGCTCGCGTGGGACGGCGCGCACGACGCGCTCTACGTCGCCGGCATGGGCACCGATTCGATCATCCAGATCAAGCAGGCGTCGCAGAGCTCGATCGCGATGGGCGTCGGCGGCTCGCTGACCTCGGGCGACAAGCGCTGCGGCCCGGATGGCCTCGCGGTCGCCGGCGACGGCGCCGTGCTGGTGTGGTGCTCGTTCACGCGCACCGTGCAGCGGCTCGACTTCGTCGACGCGAAAGGCCAGCTCGCGACCGCGATGAAGACGACCGATGGCCCGACGTTGGTGCCGACCGCGATGACCGCGCCCGAGCACGACGGCTTCGTGCTGTTCCACTCCGCGAACACGCAGGTCTCGCAAGGCGGCGCGCTCGCATGCGCGAGCTGCCATCCAGACGGCCGCGACGACGGCCTGTCGTGGAAGATCGAAAAGGCCACCCTGCAGACGCCGTTGCTCGCGGGCCGGGTCGTCGGCACGCACCCGTACAAATGGGACGGCGGCGACAAAGATCTCGAGACCAGCCTCGCGACGACGATGAAGCGGCTCGGTGGTTCGGGCCTCGACGCCAAGCAGACCGCGAACCTGGCCGCGTACCTCGACATGTTGCCGGCGCCGCGCACGCCGACCCGCGATGCGACGCAGGTCGCACGCGGCAAGACGCTGTTCGATTCGGCCGAAGTCGGCTGCCGCGGCTGTCACGACGGCCCGACCTACAGCGACAACATGCAGCACAAGTTCGGCGGCTCGACGCTGCCGAGCGCCGACACGCCGAGCTTGATCGGCCTCGCCGCGAGCGCGCCCTATTTCCACGACGGCAGCGCGGCGACGCTCGAAGCGCTGCTCCGCGATCGCGGTGGCGTGCACGGGATGGGCGAGACGACGAAGCTCAGCGACGCGCAGGTCGCCGATCTGACCGCGTTTCTCGAGACGCTGTAGTACGGACGAGCCTGCACCGCAGGCTCGATGGCACGCGCGTCGTCAATTACGCGCAGAGCACGGATGCCGATGCGGCGCGGCGCGTGATCGATCGGCTTCGAGCGCGCGGCTTGCTCGACGCGAACAAAGCGTTCGGCACCGCAGCGCCGGGGCTCTACGAGGTCGTGCTCGCGCTCGGCGACGACTAGCTCGACGCGCTGGTGTAGCTGCGCAGCGCGGCGCGCCAGATCACGCGGCTGACCGCCAACAGCGCGATCGCACCGACGAGCGTGCCGAGCGCCTGCTCCGGGCGCAGCATGCCGAGCATCGCCATCGCCGGAAACGTCGTCATCACGGCGACGGGAATCACGAACGTGAAGAACATCCGCCACACCGTCGGGAACATCGCGACGGGCCAGCGCGCCATGTCGAAGATCGAGCCGAGCAGGAACATCAGGTTGTCGAGCCGCCCGAC
>DATBAS010000061.1:0-32693 GCA_036271395.1 Kofleriaceae bacterium | reverse complement strand
GCCCGTGCCGCCGGTATACGAGACCGGATTGCTCGACGTGATCACGCTGCCAGCCATGTCGCCAGCGTCTTGCCATTGCACGAACTGACCGGCGTTGAGCGTGTACGTCGTCGTCGTGCTCGCCGGTGCCGCGGCGACTCCCGTGCCGGCCGGCAACGCGCTCGTCGGCGTGATCTGCACCATCGTGTTGTCCATCGACGCCGCAACCTGGCCCCAGCCCGGACCCGACTCAGGGTTGATTGGATTAGTCGGCTTGGGACCGGCCGTGACGAAGTTCGTCCCCCACGCGGTCGTCGGCAACAGCAGCTCGGCGCTCGGCAAGAACGAATTCGCGCCGCCGTACGGCATGATGTCGTACGCGCTGACCGGCACGCTGGTCGTGATGTGGAACGAGGTGCCGATGCCCGAGTCGGCGTTCGTGTCGTCCCACACGGCTGCGCCACCGCTCGTGGCGACCGCAGGCGAGATCGGGCAGGTCATCGGGGTCGAGCCGTTCACCGCCGCCGGATCCGAGGACATGAAGAACACGCCGACGTTTTCGCTCGCGATGCCGGTCGACGGCACCGCCGGCCAGCTCGCTGCCGTCGCCGCACCGTTGGGCACGCGACCGTACTGCGTCGGATCGTACGAGGCGGCGCCGCGATTGATCGTCACGACGCTATCGAGCGGCCAGTTGTTCGCGAGGAACACCGCGAAGCACGGCGGATTGATCTCGGGATAGAACGACGGCGTCGCGACGACGAAGTCACAGCCGACCGTGCCTTGGCTCGCGGCGGCCGCCTGGCACGCGGGGACGCACATGCCGTCGGCGCAGCCCTGATCGCTCGGGCACGTCTCGACCACGTTGCCATTGCCGTCGAGCACGTTGTGAAGATCGGAGCTGCACGAGACGCCGACGCCGCTGCCGCTGCCGCTACCGCCGTCGCCATCGTCGTCATCGCCGGCGCCATGACGTGGGCCAGGACCGCAGGCCGCGAAGATACCTAAAACCGCGAACGCGAGAACTGCGGTGAGCTTTCGGGTCATCACGGATCGACGATACGCCGATCCGCGGCCGAGAGGTCTCACAACGGTAAACCGAACACGCGCAGATACCACCCCGCAAAACCACCGAGACCCACTGCTATGACAAACAGCACGAACACTCCCCAACGAGCTCCGCTGGGGTCAACTGTCGCCACCGGCGCCATGGAAGATCGACGCGCACGGTCGTGCACTTCCGGCGGCGGCGGCGCGCCACCGACGACGATCGTCGGCGTCGGTATCGGCTCGCGCATCGGCTCGCGAACGATCGGTCGCAGCGATGTGTGCCCGCGCACGACGACCGGAACTTGGATGTCTTCATCGGCTTCGGCGGGCACGAGATCGCCGAGCGGCATGCCGACGCGCACGCGATCGAGCAGCTCGCGCTTGGTCGCGATGCGCTCGCCGAACAGCCGCATCAGCTTCGACGCGAGCGCCTGACTCGGATCGGGCTCGACGCCGAGCTGGCGCGCGACCTCGAGCAGCGCGTCGCGCATGTCGGCCGCGCTGCGATAGCGATTCGACGGATCGCGATCGATCGCGCGCATGCACACGACGTCGAGTTGATCGGGGTAGTCCGGCACCTGCGTGCTCGGCGGTGGCACATCGGCGCCGACCGCATTGCCGTCGGCGAACGCGCGGCGCAGCGTCGTCAGCTCGTAGAGCACGAGGCCGGCCGAGTAGACGTCGGACTGGCGGCCGAGCGGGCGCTGATCGGCTTGCTCGGGCGAGCGATACGGCGAGTCGGGCTCGGCGACGGCGAGACCCAGATCGATCAGCTTGATGTCACCGCCGTACGTGATGAACACGTTCTCGGGCGACACCGCGCGATGCAACTCGCCCGCTTGATGCGCGGCGTGAACGCCGTCGCAGACCTCGGCGACCATGTGCGCGGCGAGCGGAAACGCGATGCGCTCGCGGCGCTTGAGCAAGCGGCGCACGAGCCCGGCGAGGTTCTCGCCTTCGAGGTATTCCTCGACGAGAAACATGTCCTCACCGAGCTGCACGAGCTCGTGCACCTCGACGAGGTTCGGATGCCGCGCCGACGAGCCGCGCCCCGCGCCGGGTGGAATGCGCTTGATCGCGACCGGCCGGCCGCTCGGCTCGCGGCCCAAGAACAGCTCCTTGCGATCGCCGATCGCGATCCGGCCGACTAGCTCGTAGCGGCCGATCGAGCTCACGGAACCAGCTTGTAGCCGAGCCCGTAGACCGTGAGGATGTGGCGCGGGCTCTTCTGATCCTCTTCGAGCTTGCGCCGCAGCTTGACGATGAAGTTATCGACGGTGCGCGACGTCGGCGACGCCTGCATGCCCCAGACTTTTTCGAGCAGCTCGTCGCGCGAGACGGTCTCGTCGGCGCGCTCGCGCAATAGCTTCAGCACCTCGAGCTCGTAGAACGTCAGCCGCTTGTTGGCGCGGCCCCTCGTCATCACGTGCTTGCGCGCGTCGATCTGCCAATCGCCGATCGCGAACGTCTCGTCGGAGTGCGAGCTCATCCGCGCCTGGCGGCGGAAGATCGCGTTGATCCGAGCGATCAACTCGGCGACCGAGAACGGCTTGGTGACGTAGTCGTCGGCGCCGGCGTCGAGCCCGCGGATCTTGTCGCTCTCCTGCGCCTTCGCGGTGAGGATGATGATCGGCACGGTCTCGTCGCGCGCTCGCAGCGTCTCGCACACGCGATAGCCGTTGTCGTCGGGAAGCATCAGATCGAGCAGCACGCAGTCGGGCGCCCAGTCGAGCGCCGCGGCAAGCCCTTCGGCGCCGGTGCCGCGCGATTGGACCTCGAACCCTTCGAACTCGAGCGCGTCGCGCAATCCGCGCACGATGTCTGGCTCGTCCTCGATCACGAGGATGCGCTTCTTCTCCGGCTCGTCGGTCACCACCACGTTTTATCAGATCGGCAACCACAGCTGGAATGTCGAGCCATCAGGCGGCGTGCTGGTGACCGAAACGTCGCCGCCGTGCGCTCGCGCGATGTGCTGGACGAGCGCGAGGCCGATGCCCGAGCCGCGGATCGGCTTGAGCCGCATCGCCTTCGCGCGATAGAACCGCTCGAAGATCCGGACTTGCTCGTCGCGCTCGATGCCGGGCCCCCAATCTTTGACCGACAGCACGACGCGATGGTCATCCTTCGCGAGCTTCACCGCGATCTTCTTGCCGGCCGCTGCGTACTTGATCGCGTTGTCGATCAGGTTCAGCACCGCGAGCGTCAGCGCGTTCGCGTCGAGCTTGATGATCGGCAGCTCGGGCGCGATCTCGACGTCGATCGTCATCTCGGCGGTTTGCAGCCGGCGCGCGGCCAAGTCGATCGCGCGCGTCACGACCTCGCCGAGCTCGGCATCGGCGAATTCATATACGCCCATGCCGCGCTCGATCTTCGCGAAATCGAGCACGTTCTCGATCAGCCGATCGAGCCGCACGCTCTCGCGATAGATGATCTCGGCGTACTCGGTCGCTTGCTCGGACGACTTGGTGCGGCCGTTCGCGAGCATCTCGCCGAACATCGTGATGATCGACAGCGGCGTCTTGAGCTCGTGCGAGACATTCGAGATGAAGTCGCTCTTGAGCTCGTTCGCGCGGCGCTCGCGCCGGATCGCGAGTGCGAGGAATGCGAGGCCGGCCAAGATGATCGTGACGGCGCCGCCGATCAGCACCGAATCGACGATGTGCTTGCGATGCAGCTCGTCGTCGAGCGCGGGATCGTCTTCTTCGGTGACGCGCACCGCCCAGCCGTCGAGCGTGTCGAAGTTCACGCGCACGAGCAGACCGCGCAGCGGAAACATCACGCCGTACGCGAACTGGCCGCGTTCGTCGACGACCTGATAGAGCCGTTTGTGGTTCGACAGATCGAACACCTCGTGAAACAGCTCGCCGCCGACCAGGCGATTGACGTCATCTTCGACGACGACGTAGTACGTCCGATCACCGAGCTGTTTGTGCATGAACGCGAGCAGGAACGGCCGATCGTCGCGCCGGCCGTAGACGTGCTTGCGCTGGTTCGGCTGTAGCTTCTGCAGGCCCAGCTTCGGGATCACGTTCGCGAGGTACCAGTCGCGCCGCTCGATCGCCTCCTTCGGATCGGCATCGCGAAGCGACGTCGATCCGCCGGGCACGACTTGGAGATGAGCGTCGAGCACGAACACGCTCGTCACTTGCTCGGCGGCGCCGCGCATCTGCTCGCCGAGCTTGTCGAGCTCGTCGATGCGAACTGCTTTGAGCAACGCCTCGTCGTCGGCGGCGACCTTGAACTCGACGTTGGAGACTTTTTCTTCGGCGAGCTCTTTGAGGACTTCGGACTCGCTTTGGCGCGACGCGACCTCAGCGGTATACGTGTACGCGTAATAGGCGAGCGCCACCGCCGCGGCCAACACCGCGAAGATCAAGGCGTTCACGAGAAGCAGACGGCGCACGCGACGTTATTCTATGCACTTGTACGTAGCGAAGGTTGTCTAGCTCACCAGAGTATGTTAGACGCGAAACTTAGCAGAACTACACTCCGGATACCTCGGTTTGTAAGTTATTGCTGATGGTTACCAGGCGTGACTCGTCCAGAAGAGGCAGGGATGGACTCCATCTTCGAAGAAGACGCTGAGGCGGTCGGAGGCGAGATCGAGGCGTATTGCCCGTCACCCCGGTGCAAGGCAGATACGACCCATACGATCATCAGCATGTACGAGGACGAGGTTCGTCGCGTGCAATGCGTGGTTTGTGGCGAGGTCCACGCCTACAGAAAGCCTCGTGGTGATCACGAAGCCGGCGAGGACGGCACGGGTTCCAAGGCACGCGCCAAACGCCCGAACTGGGACGAGGCGATGGGACGCGCGAGCGACAACGACCTCAACAACGCCCGGCCCTACTCGATCCGTGACAGCTACGAAGAAGGCGACGTCGTGTTTCACCCGACGTTCGACATCGGCTTCGTGATCGAGCAGCTGCCCGACAACTGCGTCGCGATGGTGTTCCGCGGGGTCCCCGAGCCCAAGCGGTTCATCCATAACCGCGGCGTCGAGTACGCCGCGCGCATGCCCGAGATCGCCGAGATCCCGGTGCCGCGCGAGGCCAAGAAAAAGAAGCGCAGCAAAAAGGTCGAGACCCCGGCCGTGCCCGTGCCGCCGCGCAACAAGGCCGAGATCGAAGCCGCGGTCGCGCGTGCTCGATCGTCCGCGCAAAACCGGATGGACGAAGCGGCCCGCAACGCGGACGACCACAACAACAAGCTCAAGGCCGACGCGAAGAAGCTCCCGAAGGGCAAGGCCGCGAAGGCGGCGGCGGCTCCAGCCAAGGCCGCTGCTCCGGCGAAGGCGGCGGCTCCGGCGAAGGCGGCGGCTCCGGCCAAGGCCGCGGCTCCACCGGCCAAGGTCGCTGCCAAGCCGGCTGCAAAGCCGGCGAAGCCTGTCAAAGCCGCCAAGCCTGCCAAGGCGAAGGCCGCCGCGAAGAAGCCCGCCGCTGCGAAGAAAGCCGCCAAGCCTGCCAAGGCGAAGGCCAAGCCCGTCGCCAAGGCGAAGAAGCCCGCCAAGGCGAAGGCCAAGAGCAAAAAGAAGTAGCTCGGCTAGCGCCGGAGCAGCGCCGGCGGCACGGCCGGCGGATCAGACGGCGGATCGGAGCTCTCCGAGCTCGCGCGCGTGACCGTCTTGAACGGCAGGAGCACCGTGAACTCGGTGAAGACCTGCGGTTTGGAGTCGACGGTGATCAGGCCGCCGTGCAGCTCGATCAGCCCGCGCGCGATGTAGAGCCCGAGGCCGGCGGAGTCCGGACCTGCCGACGTGTGGTGCTTTGCCGGGCGCGGGTGCATGAACGGGTCGAAGATCCGCGCGCGCTCTTCTTCATCGATGCCGATGCCGTTGTCGCGGACCCGAAGGCGCGCCCAGCCACCGGGATAGCGATCGCGCGGCGCTTCGTCGAGCGTGATCGTGACCTCGCCGGCATCGGGCGTGTAACGGATCGCGTTGCCGACGAGGTTGATCGCGATCTGCGTGATCTTGTCGCGGTCGGCGTCGATCGGATCGAGCGGCGTGATGTGGGCTTCGAGCCGCTGCGAACGAGCTTGGGCGAGCGGCAGCAGCTCGGTGACGACGTCGTGGACGACGTCGGCGAGATCGACGCGCTCGCGCCGCACCACGATGCGGCCGGCCTCGATGCGCGACACGTTGAGCATGTCGTCGACGAGCCGTTTGAGCCGGTGGGCGTTGCGCCGCACCGAGCCCATCGGCCGTTCGACCAGCGCCGGCAGCTCGCCGAAGCGGCCTTCGGAGAACAGATCGAGATAGCCCACGATGCTGGTCAGCGGCGTACGCAGCTCGTGCGCCGCGATCGAGATGAACTCCGTCTTGATCCGGCTCTGGCGATCGAGCTCGACGTTCTTGACGCGGAGCTGCGCCTCGGATTCGGCAAGCGCGCGCGTGCGCTGGCGGACGATCTGGTCGAGGTTCGAGCGCAGCGCGCGAAACTCGGCGCGCGCCGACTCGACCTCGCGCGTGCGCTCTTCGAGCACGTTGCCGAGCCGCACCACGACGTCGAACAGCTCCGCCTGCGACGGCGGCGCCGACCCCGGGCGCTCGAGTCGGGCGATCAGCACGTCGATCGTGCGCTGAGATGCGGCGACCTCCGCCTCGAGCTCTGCGATGCGCTCGTCGGTCGACTTCGCATCGCTCATAGTGCTTGACTCATAGCGGTGCTCCGAACGCGAGCCCGGCCAGCGTGTAGTTGACGAGCAACATGCCGCTCTGCTCGCCGAAGCTGCGAAAGCCGCAGACCTGGCGCTCGCTGTAGACGCGCGCCAGCGGCTCGGCCAACCCCGACACTTCGGCTTCCCAGTGCCGAGCCATGCACGACCACGCGAGCAGCGCCGAGATCCCGCCGATGCGCTTGTCGACCGCGGCGAGATCGGCGCGCGTGGTGCCGACGAGATCGCCGGTCCGCATCACGTGCATCACGTGACCGGGCTCGACCGAGGTCGCGACGTGGATCGCATCGCCTTCGATCGCGCGGATGATGCGCACGTAGGGCACGCCGTCGACGTAGCGCGCGAACGTGAACCGTGTCGGCCGCGGCGCATCGAGCTCGATGCCGATCGATCCGAGCAGCTCGCGCAGCCGACGCGCCGCCGGCTTGCCATCGAGCTCGACGATCTCGCGATCGCCGCCGACGGCCGTGACCACTACTTTGAGCTCGGTGGGCACGACGTGCTGCGATGTGAACGCCTCCCAGCGCCGCTTGGTCTCGAGCACGGTGACGATGCCGGCATCGGCCATCGGCTCGCCGAACGCGAACACGCGCGCGTCGCGATGGCCATCGTTGTCCGACGACGCGACGCCGCCGACGACCTTGATCTGCGGCATCGCAGCGGCCGAGCCGATGCAAAAGCTGTCTTCGTGGCGCGACGTGCCGTCGATCAGCGTGAACGCGACATGGCGGACCGGGTCGAGCGCGTCGGGCTCGAGCCGCAGCGCTCCGGCCGCGCGGCGAACCGCGTCGCGGCTGCGCACGATCGGCGACCTCGACAGCTCGGTCGCGACGCCGACGCCGGCGCGCAGCCAATCGCCGCACAACGCCATCGCCGTCGACGTCGGCCGCGTGGTCTCGGCAAAACCGACGACCGCGTTTGCCGTGCAGCCGATCACCGGCGCGTCGATCCGGCGCTGGAGCTCGCGCGCGAACGCGGCGATGTTATCGATCCGCGCATCCGCGAACGCGATGACCAAGCGCACGCCGGGCCCCGCGAGCTGATCGGCGAGCTCGCCGGCGACTGCCGCCCCATCCGCTCCACGTGCCACCGCGATTCGGGAGACCACGGGCGGACTATACCGCGTCTGAAAAGTTGCCCGGATCGCCGCCATGCCGCTTCGATAAGGGCATGGAGAAGACGTGCAACGCGTGTGGGCAGCAGTTCCAGCCCGCGTTCGTATTCCAGATCGCGGTCACGCCGGATGGCCAGCGCAACCACTACTGCTCGCTCGAGTGCCGGCGCACCGGTCTGGGCGACGAAGCATTCCGCGCGAAGCGCGCCCGGCGCGTCGCGATCCTCAACCAAAAAGGCGGCACCGGCAAAACGACGACGGCTGTCAACCTCGCCGCCGGGCTCGCCGAGCGCGATCACGAGGTACTGCTGATCGACACCGACGCGCAGGGCAACGTCGGCGTCTCGCTCGGCGTCGCCGGCGAGCGCTCGCTCTATCACGTGCTCGTCGATGCCGCCGCTCCGACCGACGTCGCAGTGCCCGTGCGCGGCAAGCTCGACGTGATCACGAGCGATGCGACGCTCGCCGCGGCGGAGATCTGGCTCGCCCACCAATCGACCGATGCGCGCTCGCGCATTCTCACCAAGCGCCTCAACAGCATGGCGATCTCGCGCCGCTACGACTACATCATCATCGACTGCGGCCCATCGCTGAATCTGTTGAATCAGAACGCGCTGTCGTATGCCGACGAGGTCATCATCCCGGTGACGTGCGACTACCTCGCGCTCGTCGGCGTCAAGCAGGTGCTCCGCACGATCAAAGACGTCGAGCGCCACCTCGGCCACGCCGTGCGAGTCTCCGCCGTGCTGCCGACGTTCTACGACGGCCGCACGCGCCTCGCCCGCGAGGTGCTCGAGACACTGCAAGGCCACTTCAAGACCAAGTGTCTCGAGCCGATCCGGCTCAACACGCGACTCGCCGAAGCGCCGAGCCACAAGAAGACCATCTTCGAGTACGCGCCGACTTCGTACGGCGCCGCCGACTACAACCGCGTATGCGACTGGGTGCTCGCGAGCGCCGCCCAGCTCGAAGCGCCGGTTGCTCAACCTGAACTCACCGCCGCAGCGATCTGAGGATGACGATGAAAGAAGACAAGCTCATGGCTCACGACCCGCTCAGCGACGCCGATGCCATCCTCAGCGAGGAGTACTACGGCAAGCGGAGCGACGCGACCGCGCCGAAGCGCGCGAAGGCGGCACGGCCGACGCACTACAAGGTGATCTGCATCTCGATGTACACGCGCGATCTCGAAGAGCTCGACGAGAAAGTCGCCGAGCTCAAGCGCCGCGGCTGGACCAAGGCGAACAAGTCGCAGTTGATCCGGCTCGCGCTGTCGCAGATCGACGTCACGAAGCTACCGACGCCGCAGCAGTAGGTCAGCGATCTCAGAACCCGTAGACGACGCCGACCGTGAGCGTGTCGAGGTTGTCGGTGCGCGAGACGTCGCCCGTCGCGGTGTGGCCGCGCATCGAGTCGGCGGGCGGCGTGCCGAAGCTGTAGTCGCCGTACTCGAACTTGAACGTCGCGAGGAGGTTCAGGTCCTTCTTCAAGCGGTACAGGAACTGCCCCATGAGCTCGATGTCGATCACCGACGGCGTGGAGCCATCCTCGTAGCCGGCCGTCTGCTGGATGCTGCTGCCGAACAAGATCGCGTCGAAGCCGAATGCGAGGCCGTAGCTCGTGCCGAGGTTGGGCATCGCGAGCGTCGCCCCGATCGTCGGCGCCTTCAGGGTCTCTTGCGGGATCTTGGCCGGGTTCTGCGCGACGGTGCCGTAGTTGTCGACGAGGTACGCGCGGTAGCGGAACCCGAGATGCGCGAGCAGCATCATGCCGCTCGGCCGCTGGAAGTCGTAGGCGCCGACGGCGCGCAGGTTGACGTCGTGGATCGTGAAGCCGGTGTCGGTGCCCATGTACACGATGCCGCCACCGACCGTCTTCGAGCCGTCGTACGTCAGCTCGCCGCCGATGTAGAGCTTCTTGCCGACCGGGTAGTAGAGGTCGCCGCCGAGCGAGATCGTCGCCGCCGACGCGGAGATGTTGTACTTGTCCGGCACCTGCGTGGCACCGGTCAGCGTGCTGCCGGTCGTACGCATGCCCTGCTGGATCAGCGTGGCGCCGAGCCGACCGGTCGCGTCGATCGTCACCTTGCGAGCCGCGCCGCCGCCGCTGCTGTCGTCGTCGACGAGCAAGTCCGAGGACAAGATCCAGCCGGCGTCACCGTCGTCGTTTTCGACCGTCGTCCAGTCGCCCTTCGTCGAGTCGACATAGAGCTTGTCGCCGGGCTTGGCGACGAACGCGACCGAGCTGGTCTTGGTGCGCTCGTCGTAGACCTTCGACTTCGCGTCGACGTGCGCGTGCGGGCGTTTGTCGCTGTCGGAGTCTTTGGAGTCGTCGTCGTCGTCGCCCTTCGACTTGGTCTTCGACGCCGACTTCTTGCCGCTATCGTCGTCGTCGTCGTCGTCGTCGCCCTTCGACTTGCCCTTCGCCGCCTTCGTCGCGACCGCCACTGGCTTCTTCGTCGACTTCGTGGGCTTCTTGGCGCTGTCGTCATCGTCGTCGTCGTCGTCGCCCTTCGACTTGCCCTTGGTCGTCGCTTTGGCGGAGGGCGGCTTCTTCGCCGCCGGCTTCTTGGCGCTGTCGTCGTCGTCGTCGTCGTCGTCGCCTTTGGACTTCGACTTCGCGGCGACCGCCGGCTTCTTCGCGGCCGGCTTCTTGGCGCTGTCGTCGTCGTCATCGTCGTCGCCTTTTTTCGGCGGCTTTTTCGCGGCCGGCTTCTTGGCGCTGTCGTCGTCGTCGCCGCCGCTGTCTTTCGTCGCGATGTCGCCGGTCGCGTCTGCGCCGACGCGGTCGTCGGGCCCGGCGCCGCTGTCGAACCCGCGGTGCGTGCTGCGCCCATCGACGAACGGCCGGCGTCGCGTGTTCCGCGCGATCTCGGTGTTGTCGGGCATGTCGACCTTGCTGCGCGGGACGAACCCGGTGCGGCCTTGGACGCGCACCTTGAGCCAGCGGCCGTCCTCGCTCAGCAGCGTCATCGTCTGGCCCTCCTTCAGATGTAGGAGGACGGCGCCCTGCTCGCCCGGATGGTTGAGCAGCTTCGCTTCCTGGTTGGTCTTGACCTTCTCCGCCGAAGCGACCGATCCAAACCCGAACGCGCAGGATGCGATGGCCACGACGAGGACGAGGCCTGGTACCCGCATGCTGTGAAGTATTGTACATCCCGGGCCGGAGATCCAATGACCCGAAATCACATGAGTCGAATCGGGGGAGGATCGATGCTGGCGGGGCCGTACAAGGAACGCGTTACTCTAAGGCGCGCTACATGAGCAACGATTACAAGAGCAAGGCGTTCACAGCTGGCAACTTCTCGTTGATCCTCGACGATGAAGGAAACCAATCGACCGCGTACTTGAAGACCGTCGACGGCGGTTTTGTCAACGCGTCGATCGTCGACGAGCCGGTCGGCGGCGAGCCCACGCGCGTCAAACACACGTCGGTCGCCTCGATCACGCCGATCTCCTGCGAGTTCGGGTTGTCGGGCGCGTGGGGTGTGTTGCAGTGGATCCAGGAGTCGTGGAACCGAGACTTCTCGCGGCGCAACGGATCGATCTCGCACGCCGACTTCAACCTCAACGAGACCTACTACCAAGAGTTCTCCGACGCGCTCATCACCGAGACGACGTTCCCGGCGCTCGACGGCGGATCGAAAGATCCCGCGATGATGAAAATGAAGTTCCTGCCGGAGCGCCTCGCCGACAAGAAGAAATCCGGCACGAACATCAACGACAAGAACGTGCCGGGCAAACAGAAGAAGTGGTTGTGCTCGGGCTTCCGCTTCAGCATCGACGGCATCGACGACATGGCCTACGTGAACAAGATCGAGTCGTTCACGATCAAGCAGGGCATCAAGCAGTACTACACGGGCGCCGATCGGTTCCCGCAGATCGAGCCGACGAAGATCGAGTTCCCCAACATCTCGTGCACGATCGCGCAGGGCAACTCCCAGAACATTCAAAAGTGGTACGCGGACACGGTCAACAAAGGCATGTCCGACCCGAAGGCGCAGCGCTCGGGCTCGCTCGAGTTTCTCGGCCCCGACAGAGCGGAAGTGTTGTTCCGCATCAACCTATTTCACTGCGGTCTGCTGAGCATGACGATGCAGCCGAGCACGGCCAACAGCGCCGAGATCAAGCGCATGAAGTTCGAGATCTTTGTCTCCGAGATGAAGCTCGACGGCGAGAGCTTGACGCGCGGCTAGCTCAGCGTGACGACGATGTCGTACATCGCGTGGGCGTAGACCGCGTGGGCGAGCGAACGGAACCAGTAGATCGCCGCGAATGCGAGACCGGCGAGCGTGCGAAACGCGAACGCGTGCATGCTGAACGGCTCGCCATACGGCCCGATGTGATGTGCGAGCGCGAACAGCGGTGAGCTGATCGCGAACGCGATCGCGATGCCGAGCCGCGGCGAGACTCGCCCGCGCAGCACCGCTGCGATGCCGGAGAGCAAGCCGAGCCGGAACACGAGCTCTTCGTGCACGCCGGCGCCGCACGCCGACACGATCGTCGAGCCGCCGAGGCCGACCACGTGGCGAAGCACGAGTGAGATCGCGGCGCCGAGCGTCAGCGCGTAGATCGCCGCTTCCATGATCACCGGCAGCGCGATCGTCAGCGACAACGTGCTCGCGCGCTTCGTGCGCCAGATCCACACGAGGAACATCGCGGCGATCACCGCGTGCACGAGTAAGTACAGCGAGCGGCTGCCGAGCAGCGCGAACAGCGCGCGCGTGACGACGTCGGCGCCGCTGACGGTGCCGACGAACATGACGCCGAGCTCGTACGCGAGCAGGACGGGAAAGATCAGCACGAGGCTCGACGCCAGATCGCCGCGGCCGGCGGGCCAGTCGCTCGTGGTCATCGCCGCGCTCGCGACTTCTTCGATGCGGCCGGCGTCTTGGCCGGCGGGCGCACGGTCGCCGTGATCTCGCGATCGGCGGCGAGATAGCGCTGCGCGGCGGCGGCGACATCGGCGATCGTGACCGCGCGGATCGCGTCGTCGTAGCTCGCCCAGCTGCGCCAGCCCAAGCCGTACGCCTCGTGATACGCGATCGCGTTGGCGACGGCTGCGCGGCGCTGCATCGCGATCTGGTGGCTGCCGATCAGGTAGCTCTTCGCGCGCTCGAGCTCGTCGGCGGTGATGCCCGACCCACGAACGCGATCGAGCTCGGCGCCGACGGTTTGCACCGCGGCTTCGAGCTTCTCGGGCGCGCACGACAAATAGACCGCGACGAAGCCCGGATCGACGCCTTCGACCGAGTGCGCGGACACGCGATAGACCAGCCCCTGCTTGTCGCGCAGCTCGGCGAACAACCGGCCGCTCTGCCCGCCGAGCACCGCGACGAGCAATTCGAGCGCGAAGCGATCGGGCGCGTCGATCGTCGCGCCTGGAAAGCCGACCACGAGGTGCGCCTGCGCGCGGTCGAGGTAGCGATAGACTTCGCGCGATGCCGCCGGGCGCTGATCGAAGACCGGAGCGGCGACGTCGGGTAGAGCGGGTTTGGCCGCCTTCACGCTCGCGAAGCGCTTCGTCACGCGTGCGATCGCATCGTCGACGTCGACGTCGCCGACGATCGCCAGCACGAGCGAGCCGATCGGATAGCGCTCGCGATAAAACCGAGCGAGCCGGTCGCGCGACAGCGCGTCGACCGAATCCGGCGTGCCGAGCGCATCGCGGTGATACGGATGCGCGCCGTACAGCGCGTCGCTGAACAGCTTGAACGCGACCTGCGTCGGGTTGTCTTGTTGCGCGACCTGATCGTCGAGCAGCTGGCGCGTCTCGCGAGCGATCTCGCTCGCCGGCAGCGCGGGCTCGAGCAGGCAATCAGCGAGCAAGTCGAAGCCCGGTGCCCACGAGCGCGCGAGCCATTCGGCCGCGAGCCCGAAGCTGTTGCGGCCGGCGACGCCGCCGAGCGAGCCGCCGAGCCGATCGACGCGATCTGCGATCTGTGTCGCATCGAGCGCGCCGCAGCCACGCGTGATCGCGCGCGCGAGCAATGCCGACGCACCTGCTTGATCGTCGGTCTCGACGCGCTGACCGCCGCGCCAGACCGCGCGCATCGCGACGACGGGCACCGACGGATCGCGGCGCACGATCACGATCATCCCGTTCGGCAGCGCGACGCGCTTCTCGACAACGTTGATCGGCGGCGCGGCGGCTGCTGCGAGCGCGGTGCGAACTTTCGCTTCGGCGTGCCGCGCGAATGCCGCGGCTGACGTCGCACGTTTGGGACGCGGCAATACCGCGGCGATCGTCGCGTTCTCCGAGCGCATGTAACGGCGCATCGCCGCCGCGACATCGTGACGGCGCACCGCGCGCACGCGATCGAGATAGAGATGCGCGAACCGCGGATCGCCGGTCATCGTCGCGTTCCAGCCGACGGTGCGCGCGCGGCCCTGCGCGGTCTCGAGCTGGCGGACCAAGCCGGCTTCGGCGGCGACGCGCGCTTTGTCGAGCTCTTCCGCCGACAGATCGTCGACGAGCGCGAGCGCCTGATCGACGAGGCCGCCGACCGTCTTCTTGGCGTCGCGCGGCCGCGCGGTCGCGGACAGCACGAACAAGCCGGGATCGCGCAGCGCGTGGACTTGCGCGTACGCGCTCGTGACGACGTCGTCCTCGTCGCGCAAGCGCCGGGGCAACCGCGCCGATTCGGTCTCGCCGAGCAAGATCGCCGCGACGTCGAGCGCGGCGACATCGACGTGGCGCGCCGGCGGCACGTGAAAGCCGACGGCGATATATGCCTCGTTAACGTCGCGCAGCGCGGCGACCGCTCGCGGCGCGGTTTGCGCGGGCTCGGTCGCGAGGCGGCGCGGCGCGCGGCCGCACGGCATGTTGCCGAATCGGTGCTCGACCTCGCGGCACACGTGCGCCGGATCGACATCGCCGGCGATCACGAGCGTGATGGCATCGGCGACGTACGAGCTGCGGAAGAACTCGACGACATCGCGCTCGCCGAGTCGCTTGACGCTATCGGCGGTGCCGATCACCGGCCGGCGATACGGATGCTGCGCATACGCGGCGGCGAACAAGCTCTGCGCGACCGCGCGTGCGGGATCGTCCGAGCCTTGCCGGATCTCTTCGAGGATCACTTCGCGTTCGCGCTCGAACTCGTCGCGATCGAACCGCGGTGCCGTGAGCGCGGCGCCTAGCGCATCGATCGCGTGATCGAGCCGATCGCTGCCGAGCGCCGCGTGATAGACGGTGTGGTCGAACGACGTCCACGCGTTGACGCTGCCGCCGGAGGTCTCGATCGCGCGCGCCAGCTCGCTGCCTTTGAACAGCATGTGCTCGGTGATGTGCGCGACGCCGGCGTGCGCGAACGCCTCGTCGGCCGAGCCCACGCCGACCCATGCTTGGATCGCCGCGACCGGAGCGGCATGCCCCGGCGAAATGTGGAGCGTGAGCCCATTGTCGAGGCGATGCGTTTCGACGTCGTGCACGGTGAGCGTTACCGCGCATGCGACCAGCACGGCGGCAGCGCGATGATAGGCACGGCGCACACGCGGTGGCACGTTTTGGAACATAAGCCATGTGCCCGCGGAATTTGGGTATTCTGACCGCATGAAGCGTTTTGGCTTATTCGCATTCGTCGTCGCCTGCAGCTCGAGCCCGGTCAACGTCGCGGGCAGCTATTCGGTGCAGCTCACGAACGGCAGTAACGGCTGCATGTTCCAGAGCTACACGGTCGGCAGCGACACGATGAACGTCCCGGTCGCGATCACGCAGAACGGATCGACCGCGACCGCGACGGTCAGCGGCGTCGCCGGCGACTACTTGAACCTCGTGCTCGGCTCGGATTCGTTCACCGGCAGCGTCGACGGCGGCTCGCTCGACCTGACGCTGACCGGTACGCGCGCACTCAGCCAGGGCAACTGCGCGTACACGTACAACGCGACGCTGATGGCCGAGCTCGCCGACAACAGCTTGAGCGGCTCGGTCGACTACACCGCCGACACCAACAACGGCAGCGACTGCGGCGCCCTCGTCGGTTGCGTCACGACGCAAAACATCGCGGGCTCGCGGCCGCCTCAATAAGCATGATCGCCGTCGATGATCGGCCACGGCCACCGCTGATCGTGACCGAGCGGCTCGCGCTGCGCGAGCTTCGGCTCGGCGATGCGCCCGCCGTCGCCGAGTTCGCCGGCGACATGCGCGTCGCGCAGTTCTTGCTCGCCGTACCGAGCCCGTATCCCGTCGCGCTCGCGACACGCTGGATCGCCGGCCGCATCGGGTGGTGGGCGCAGGGTCGCGGCATGACGCTCGCGATCGCGCGTCGCGAAGCGCCCGATGCGCTGATCGGCAGCGCGAGCCTGCGGTGTTATCCGCGCGCGCGTCGCGCCGAGCTCGGCTATTGGCTCGGTGCCGCGAGTTGGGGATTTGGCTTCGCGACCGAAGCCGCCGACGCGCTGCTCGATTATGGCTTTCGCGATTTCGCACTCGAGCGCGTCTACGCACACGTGCTCGACGGCAATGCGGGATCCGTTCGAGTCCTGGACAAGCTCGGCTTCACGCTCGAAGGCGTGCGCCGCAAGCACGTTCGCAAGGCCGGGCGATTTCGCGACATCTCGCTGTTCGGCCTGTTGCGCGACGAACGGCGCTGATCAGCGCTTGCGCGCGAGCACCGCGGCGGTGGCTGCCACGCCGATCGCGATACCGACGAGCAATCCGGTCGCGAAGCCGCCGTTGTTCGCCGATGTCGGCGCGGCAACGCGGTGATCGGCTTTGACATCGCGATTGCCGTACCACGCGGTGGCGAGCGCGAGACAGCACGTCACACCGACGACGATCGACAGCACGACCAGCCAGCGCGGCGTGCGCGGTCGCGCCTGCTTTGCCGCCCGAACGATGCGCCGCGCTTCGGCCTCGTGATCCACCGCCTTGGTTGTACCCGAGGTCAGCTGTCCCGGAGGTGGGGGCCGAGCCCCCGATCGAGGGGCCGATCCACACCCAAAAGTCACAATAGTTTCAGCGATCAACATGTGCAACCGGCGGCACAACCGTTGCTTTAAGATGCCGGCATGACGAAGGCGCTCGGGTTTGCACTCGCTTTGTTCTTGGCCGCTTGCGTGGTCGGTAGCGACACGCCCCTTCCGAACGGCGGCGGAGACGGCACCGGTGGCGGTGGAGGCGGAGGCGGCGGTGGTGGTGGTGGCGGGACCGGCAGCGGCTCCGGTACCGGCGGCGCCACGACGATCACCGCCGACACGGCGTGGACCGGCGCGATGACGTTCACGTCGCCGGTGACGATCGCGGCGGGCGCAACCGTCACGGCGATGCCGGGCGCCGACATCCAGTTCGGACCGAACGCGAGCCTGACGATCAACGGCACGTTGAACACCGCCGGCATTACCGGTACGGGCAACATGGTCACGATCGAGCCGGTGACCGGCAACGCGTCGTTCGGCGGCGTTCAAGTCCAATCGGGCGGCAACTTCACCGCGACATACACGAATCTGACGGGCGCCGAGCTCGAGACGATGACCGGCGGCACGACGATGGTCAACGACTCGCAGTTCTCGCACTCGCCCGGTGATCTGCTCATCATGAGCGGCGGCTCGGTGACGTTCATGTACTCGCTCGTCGGCAGCGCGACGGGCACCGGCTATCAGCAGGGCGACACCACCCACTGCGACATGCACTTCGGCGGCACCGGCAACACGATCAAAGTCAGCCACTCGATCGTCACGACGTCCGCATACGGCGTGATGTTCTACGCCGGCACGAGCGCCGACTTCACCTACAACAACTGGTCGAAGAACACGACGAACATCGATCCCGAAGCCGGCGTCTCGGGCGACTTCAGCAACGGCTACTTCGACACGGCGCCACCGATGGTGGCCGGCCTCACATACAACACGCTCGCGACCGCGCCGCTCTCCGCTTGTAGTGGCACGAACGACGCGACATGCGCGGGTCCTCACCCGTAAACGAAGCCAAAACGAAAGAAAGTCTGATTCGAAGCCCGCTGGAAAGCGGGCTTTTTGCGTTGTTCGTGTTGGTCCGAAGTGTTGCAAAGTGCATCAACGGTGTGCTGGAATGCAGGTCGTTTGATAGGTATTCACACTGAGGATAATGAATGACTGACTTCCAATCCGAGATGAATCGCGTCGTGAGTGGATTCGTGGCGCAAATCACCGAGCTCGCGAAGCGAGTCGCCATCGATACGCTCGAGAGCGCACTCGGGAAACGCGGCGGCGTGTCGATCGCCGCGCCGCGTTCGGCCGGCGGCAGCCGTCGCAAAGGTGCGAAGCGGACCGGCGACGAGCTCGACAAGCTCGCCGAAAACTTTTTCGCGTTCGTCGGCAAGCACCCCGGTCTGCGCATCGAGCAGATCAACAAGGAGCTCGGTACCTCGACCAAGGACCTCGCGCTGCCGATCCGAAAAATGATCTCCGACGGCTCGCTCAAGACCAAGGGCTCGAAGCGATCGACGACGTATTTCGCGCATAAGAAATAGCCGTGGCAGGCGATACGATTCCTCATCGCGTGCTGCGGCAGGCGGCCGAAAAGCCGTCGACGATCGCGTATCAGGCAAAGGTGGATGGCAGGTGGCAGCCGACGACATGGAACACGTACGCCGAACAAATTCGCACCGCAGCTCGCGCGATGATCGCGCTGGGACTGCCGCGCGGCGGCAAGGTCGCGATCCTCGGGTTCAATCGGCCCGAGTGGACGATCTTCGATCACGCCGCGATGATGGCCGGCGGGTGCCCGGCCGGGATCTATACAACGTGCTCGGCCGACGAGGTCGCGTACATCGTCCACCACTCCGAATCGAAGCTGGTGCTCGTCGAGAATGCCGATCAGCTCGCCAAGGTTCGCGCGAAGCGCAGCGAGCTGCCGCTGCTCGAGTGGATCGTCGTGATGCAAGGCGCCGGCTTCGAACCCGCCGACGACACGCTCGGCTGGGACGCGTTCCTGGCGAAAGCCGGTAGCGACCACGCGGCGCTCGAGGCCCGGCTCGGCGCGCTACGCGAGGGCGACCTCGCGACGTTGATCTACACGTCGGGCACGACCGGTCCGCCGAAAGGCGTGATGTTGTCGCATCGCAATCTGTCGTGGACGGCGGACTTGCTGCTCGATGTCGGCGGCCGGCGGACCGACGAAGTCTCGCTGTCGTATTTGCCGCTGTCGCACATCGCCGAACAAATGTGCACGATCCATCTCCCGGCGACGGTCGGCTCGACGGTGTATTTCTCCGAATCGATCGAAAAGGTTCCGGACAATCTCAAAGACGCGCGGCCGACTGCGTTCTTCGGCGTGCCGCGAATCTGGGAGAAGTTTCATTCCGGGCTCGCCGCGAAGCTGTCGCAGGCGACCGGTGCGAAGAAGAAGCTCGTCGAGTGGGCGCGCGGAGTGTGCGCGCGTGTCAACGCGCATCGCGACCGCGACGAAGCGATTCCGCGGGTGCTCGATCTGCAGTATCGACTCGCGACGAAGCTCGTCATCAGCAAGATCAAGCAGGCAATGGGATTCGACCGCGCGCAGCGGTTGTATTCGGGTGCCGCGCCGATCGCGCCCGACGTGCTCGAGTTCATGTCGAGTCTCGATCTGCCGATTCTCGAGATCTACGGCCAATCAGAAGATTCGGGTCCGACGTCGTGCAACCTCGTCGGGCGCACGAAGCTCGGCTCGGTCGGCGTGGCGCTTCCGGGCATCGAAGTAAGAATCGCCGAAGACGGCGAGATCTGCATTCGCGGCCCGAACGTGTTTCTCGGCTACTACAAAGAACCGGAAGCGACCGCCGAGAGTCTCGTCGATGGCTGGCTGCGCTCGGGCGATCTCGGCACGTTCGACAAGGCCGGATTCCTCACGATCACCGGCCGCAAGAAGGAAATCATCATCACGGCGGGCGGCAAGAACATCTCGCCGAAGAACATCGAAGCGCTGATCAAGAGCTCGCCGTTCGTCGGCGAGGCCGTCGTGATCGGGGATCGGCGCAAGTACCTCACCGCGCTGATCACCATCGATGAAGTCGCCGCGAAGCAAGTGGCCGACGTGCGCGCGGCCGTGCAAGCGGCGATCGATACCGCGAACGAGACGCTCGCACGCGTCGAGCAGGTCAAGAAGTTCGCGATCCTGCCGCGCGCGTTCGGCGTCGATTCGGGCGAGCTCACGCCGACGCTGAAGATCAAGCGCAAGGCGGTGGCGCAGCTGTACGCCCGCGAGATCGAGTCGATGTACGTGGACAGTGAGTAAGCTCTGGCCGCGCGAGCTCTATACGCTGGGTGGCGCGCCGGGAGCGATCGCGCTGATCGCGCTGTCACAGGCGAAGCTCCCCGATCCGCTGCCGGTGTCGCGCAAGCGGCACGGCATGCCTGAAGGCAGCGACAGCGCCGGCGCGATCGCAGTCGTCGCACGCGACCGCGGCGAACAGCCGGCGTGGTTCGTCGAGCAAGTCGTGGCGCCGTTCGCGGATCTGATCGCCAGCGATCTCGGCGCCGCCGCCGCCGCGCAAGCGCTCGACGCACAGCACGCGTACGTGATCGAAGGCGAGCTCGACGATCCCGACGACCTCGGCCACATCCAGGCTGCATGGGCACTCGCGAAGTGCGTGTGCGAAGAGGGCGCGTCGATCGTGATCGACGTCTACGCCGCGCGCGCGCACCTCGGGGCCGAGGTCGCCGCGCTCGCCCCCGACCGCGAATTCGACGTGATGCACGAGGTCACGCTGTTCTTCGACGAAGCCGGCGATGGCACGCTCGCGGCGTGGTCGCTCGGCTTGTGCAAGTTCGGCCGGCCCGATCTCGTCGTGCTCGGGATCGCGCCCGATGGCGGCACCGAGGCCGCGCTGCTGCTACGCGACATCGCCGCGCAGCTCGCGGACGGCGAGCGGATCGAGCCCGGCGACGAAGTCTCCGGATTTGTCGCGCAGCGCTTCGAGACCGCGATGGCGCCCGTCGTCGCGGTCGAGCGCGACGCGATCGTGCTCGCTCAGATCGCGAGACCGAGCAGCATCGCGCCGTAGATGCGCACGAGCGACATCAGATCGGCGTCGGTGAACTGCAAGTTCGCGCCCAAGAAGTAATCGCGGCCGTAGCGAACCTGGTTGAAGTACGTCGGCTCGGCGGAGTTGCCGACCTCGATCGGCAGCTCGCCCGGCTTGGTCAGCGCGTCGGTGACACCGCCGACGATGAAGATCGAATGGATCACCTCGTACGCGGCCGAGATCTTGATGTCGGGCACTTGGAAGAACGCGTCGGAGAACGCGTCGACCGAGAACTTGAGCGCGCCGCGGTTCAACAGCACGTCGGCGCCGAGGCCGAACTCGGATTCTTTGAGCCCGCCGCGCAGCTGTAGCCAGCCGAAGCGCTTGCCGAACTGCACGGTGAAGCGCAGCTGCTCGGCGAGCGTGGTCGAGCGATTGAAGACGCCCGATTGCGCGATGTCGTGGAGCTGATCGACGGGAATGCCGCCGGCGTCTCCCTTCTCGAGCTCGATCGAGTAGAAGCGATCGTTGTGGCCCTGCACTTCGGCGGTCACGTAGTAGTTCGGCTGGCCCGTGAAGAAGTCCCACTCGGCGCGAAACCCGACCCACGAGCGGAACTGATTGAACGTGTGCGCCGCGCCGCCGATCGCATCGGTGCCGTCTTCGAGCTCGTCGGCGAGCTCGCCGATGTTGACCAGGCGCCCGAGCTGACCTTTGAAGTCGTCGCCGTGACCTTCGTTGACCGCGGTGACGATGTCGGCCATCTGCTGCAGCGTCGGATCGATGCGATCGATGCCGGTGCGCGCGTCGGCGAGGCCGTCTTGGATGCCCTGCTTGACGTCTTTCATGCGGCCGCGCGCGCTCGCGATCGCGTCGTCGATCCGATCGAGCGTGTGCGCCACCTTCGGCTTCGCGTCGGCGACCGCACTCGCGGCGCGCGTCGTGCCCTGCTCGAGCTGCGTCATCGCCCGATCGGCCGCATCGATCGGCGATTGGATGTGGCCGGCGGCGACCCAGCTATCGGCGCGGATCAGCGCGTCTTCCATCGTGCCTTCGGTCCACTTGCGGCCGTCGAGCGCGAACGAATGCAGCGTATCGAGGCCCTCGTCGACGCGCGGCATCGTGCGCGCGATCGAGCGCAGCACGGTGTCGGTCGAGCCGCCCTCGATCACGTGGACGATCTGATCGCCCGACTTGAGCCGCGGCGCACCGGCGTCGCCACCGCTCGGGATGAGCTCCAGATAGTCGTCGCCGAAGGCCGATTCGGCGCGCTTGGTGATCCACGAGTCGAGCGGCACGTTCGTGTCGTCGACGAGCGCGAGATCGACGCGCGCGTAGTCGCCTTCGATCGCCAGCTTTGAAACCTCGCCGATGCGAACGCCGGCGATCATCACCGGCGACCCGGTCGCGATCCGCGAGCCGTCGCGAAACTGCGCGAACGCGCGGAAGTGCTGGCCGACGTGCGTCTTCGGCATATTCGCGCGCAACACCACCCACGCCAGCACCACGACGACGCCGACGACGACCACCGAGACAACGCGCGAGATCCAGCGCACCTACGCCGAGTCTATGTCACTTCCCGCGCCGCAAGTAGTAGTGCACGCCGCGCTGCGGATGCGACAGCCGGATCGCGAGCGCCTGCGCGCCGCCGCCGGGTGCGCCGACCTTCGCGTGAAAGCGCCGCGTCGCCGGATCGACGATCGGCAGATCCGTACCGTCGATGTTTGCCGTCCAGCCCGGTAACGCGGCGCCGCCGACCTCGATGTCGCTGGCGAACGGCTGGCCGTCGATCGGCGACTCGATGTAGACCTGCGCGGCCGTCTGATCGAAGTTGATCTTCAGCGTCGAGACCGTGTCCTGGATGACGCCGTCTTTCTCGAACCGGAACGTGTACGTCGCTTCTTTGAGCTTGCTGCCCGGCACCTCGACGACGTTCTTCGAGGAATCGAACGTCTGCTCGCTGCCGCCGGTTGCCAGGTGCAGCTTGTAGCTGCCCGCGCCGCCACCGGGAAACGTGACTTCGAGGTTCGGGATCAGCGACTGATAGGAGATCGACCACACGCGGCCGTCGGCATCGATCGGATTCTTCGCCGGCTTCGGCGGCAGCGGGCGCCGGCCGGAGTCGCGGACGACGAGCACCTGGCCGCCGTTCGCGATGCTGCCGTTGCTGCACTTGAGCCGCCACGCCCACGCGCCGCTTCCGACCAGCATGTTCGCCGCCTCCTTGCCCTCCGAGACGCGCGGCGTGCGGAACCGGCCGTCGCGATCGAGCTCGAGCGTGCCACCGGTCGGGCACTTGCCGCCGAACGCGAACTGCACGGCGGTCGCGCCTTTCGGATCGTGGATCCAGAACGACTTCGGCGCGGTCTCGACGTCGATGCGAAAATCGAAATAGCGCGGGATCACGACGCCGGGGTTGATCTCTCCCGCTTTGAGCATCGTCGCGCTCTCGCCACCGGCGAGCTCGAGCGACGCCGCGCCCGCGACGAGCTTCGCGGTGCCATGCGCCATCGCGACCTTGGCTTCGCCGCGTGAATCGACGTCGATGTGCGCCTCGCCGGCTTGGCCGGCCGGCGCCGCGATCTCGACTTCGCCGCCCGGCACGCCGACCGCGCCGCTGCCGGCCGCGGGAACCGTTGCGGTGCCGGCGCCGAGCTCGAGCCCCATCAGCAAATTCTCGCGCACCGTCAGCTGCGTCGACGCACCCGAGAGCTCGAGCGAGGTCGCGCCCGAGGTGAGCAGCGCTTTTACACCGCCGCGCTTCAGACGCAGCTTCGCGCCGAGCGGGACCGTGCCGGTGCCGTCGATCGGCTTCCACGCTTTATCGCCGGGCCGCTGCACCTCGGCGCCTTTGCCGGTGATCGAGAACGCGACGTCGCCGCTGACGATCGCGGCATCGGGCGGCACGGCCGCATCGGCAACGCCGGCATCGACGATCGTCACCTTGCCGATCTCGATCGAGGTCGGCGTGTTCGGCGCCAGCTCGGCACCTTGCAGCTCGGCTTTGCCGATCAGCAGCTCGACCTGGTTCGCGGTCAACCGCACTTTCGCGCCCGGCTGGATCTGCACGTTGCCGATCTCGATCCCGACCGCGGCGTTGTTGGCGACGTCGATCTGGCCGAGGTCGACGACGATGGTCGCCGCGCTGCCGGCGCCGCCGAATCGCAGCACCGTGTGCGGGTTCATCGTGATCAGCTGCGTGCCGACGAGCTTGAGCTCGGCGCCACCGTCGGCGGTGCGCGCGGAATCACCGAGATAGAACTGCGTGCCGATCGCCGCGCCCGCCCACGCTGCACCTTGATCCTGGCGCTCGACCGGGCCATCCGCTTTCGTCAGCTCCGCGATGCCCGGCTGCTTCTTGCCACCGCACGCCATAGCGCAGCACGCGACGACGAGCGCGAGCACCGCGCGTCGCGTGTCACTTGTGGAGATCGATGTTCTTGATCGCGACACCGTTGGGATCGATCGTGACAGACAGCTGCTGCTCGGCAAACCCAGCCGCCTTGACGGTCATCTGATACGTGCCCGGCGCGAGGTCGAGCTGGAACGTGCCGTCGGCGGCGGATTCGACCTTCTTGTCTCCCGGCGTGACGACGATCGTCGCGCCCGTGACCGGCTTGCCGTTCGGCAACGCGTGCACGACGCCGCGCAGCTGACCCGGCGGCAGCTGGGGTTCGAGCTTGATCGCCGCCGCTTGGTTCGCGCCTTCTGCGATCGGCGCGAGCGTGGTCGTCCCCGGCTTCTTGCCGTCGACGTCGACGCGGATCTCGGCGCTGGTCTCGGTCACGTCGTGACGCGCCGGCCGATTGCCCGACGCGTCGGCCTTCGTGCCGATGCGCACGCCCTTGAACGTGTACTTGCCGGTCTCGTCGGTCGCGGCGACCGGCACCGTGACATCCTTGAGCTTGATCGAGACCTTGGCACCGACGACCGGCTTGCCGGCGTCGTCGCTGACGGTGCCGGTGATGTCGGCCAGGATCGGCACGTCGAGCGCCGGGCAGCCTTCGGACGTGTACGCGCAGTCTTTGACCTGCGAGCTCGCGCGCTCCGGACCGCCGAAGCGGCCGTTGACGGCGATGCCGATCGTCCACGCGGGCTCGTAGGGCACGAGCGGGATCGACTCGGCGGTGACCTGCGCGGCCGTGATGTACGGCGACTTCGCGAGCCCGACGAAGAGCAACCCCGACCACGCGTCGGTGAAGTGATAGCCGGCGCTGATGTCGCCGCGCAGCGAATACGAGCCGTCGTCGAGCGACGCGTGCCCGGTCGGTGCGCTGCCGACGTAACCGTCGACCGCGACTTCGCCGCCGAGCCACGCGCTGCGGCCGAACGGCACGTTGATGTTCGCGCCGCCGTAGAGCTCGTCGAAATCCGAAACGCCGAGCGAGCTGCGATCGGCGAGCGAGAGTTGCGTCGGATCGGAGATGCTGCTCGCGCTGTTGTCGAGCTGGAAGCCGACCTGAAACGACAGCGATGCGGGCCCGACGGGTAGCGACGCGAGCAAGCGTACGTCGACCGAGATCGCCGACCCTGCGATCGACGGCGCGTTGCGGCCGGGAACCCAGATGCCGAGCTGCGCGCCGACGCGGGCCGAGCCGGCCGGCAGCGCACCGCGGATCAACAGGTGCGGATCGCCGACGTAGCCATCGTCGGGCGACGGATTGCCGCCGGTGTGGCGATCGTAGCGGCCGTCGAGCGACAGCGCGACCGACAGCCCGTCGATGATGCCGTACGCGGCGGCGAGATCGCCCGAGAGCCGCAAGAACGATTCGTCGGCGCCTAGCAGGCCCGTGCGCTCGCCGAAACTGTCGATCGTACCGAGGACGAACGAGCCTTTCGGCAGCGTGTCGGCGGTCGCGACCGCGATGCCGCCCGGCAACGCACCGTAGCCGATCACGAGCGGCGGTGGTTCGACCGGTTCCGGGTCCGCGTAGGCGGATGCGGCGACGATCGTACAGAGCAACGCAACGGGCCCCCGGCGCATCACCCAAAAGTTTACGGGCGCACCTCGGGTAATTGCCAGTGAACGACCACAATCTCTACTTCGATAAGCTCAGTAACGCAGCCAGCGGATGATCTCGGCGAGACCTGGGCGCTTGCCATACATCAAGATTCCGACGCGATAGATCTTCGCGGCGGCGCGCGAAACCAGCGCCATCGACGCGAGCACGATGCCCATCGAAATTCCGACCTCGCCGAGCGAAGCGCCCCCGAGCAGGTAGCGCAGCGGCATGAGCATCGGCGACCAGAACGGGATCTGCGTCAGCACCGCCGCGGTGTGGCCGCGCGGATCGCCGGTCACCGCCGTCATCGACACCATGCCGATCACGAGCAGCATCGTCACCGGCACCGCGGCCTGCTGCGAGTCTTGCTCGGACGGCACCATCGCGCCGACCGCCGCGTAGATCGTCGAGTAGAACAAGAAGCCGAGCACGAAGAACGCGATCACGACGGCGATGTCGAGCGCGGTCAACGTGGGGAGCGATGCCGCGGCGGATGCCGACGCGCCGAACAGGCCGAGCAGCGCATCGCGATTGGCGAGCGCGATCCCGCCGACCCCGAGCCACACCACGATCTGGATCAGGCCGGCGCCGCCGACACCCAAGATCTTGCCGGTCATCATCGCGTTCGGCTTGGTCGCCGCGACCATCAGCTCGACGACTCGGCTCGACTTCTCGGTGACCACGCTGCGCATCACGTTGACGCCGTACAGCGTGATCACCATGTAGAGGATGAACGCGATGATGTAGCCGAGTAAGAACGTGGCCGCGCCGTTTTCGCCCTCGGTCTCGCCGTTGGTGTGCAGCGTCTTGAGGTGCGGCGGCATGAGCAGCTGCGCGAGCTGCGGCTCGCTCAAGTGGAACTGCCGGCCGCGCGTCTCGAGCATGGTCGAGCGCAGCGCGAGGCTGAGCTCGAATTGCACCATCTGGTTCGTCGCGTTGTCGCCGCGATAGATCGATTCGCCGCCGTCGAACGCGTCTTTGGGAATCCGCAAGAAGCCCGACACCTGCTTGTGGCGCAGCTGCGACATCAAGTCGGCATCGGTCGTGGTGGCCGGCACCACGTGCGCATCCCAGTGCTGATCACTCGCGGCGAAGGCTGCGGCGAGCTTGTCACCGAGCTGGCCGGTCTCGTCGGCGATCGCGACCTTCGCGCCGTTCGAGCCGTTCGACGCGAGCAGCACCGGGATCACGATCAGGCCGACCATGAGCAGCGGGCCGAGCAGCGTGACGATCGCGAACCACTTCGTGCGCACGCGCTCGAGCAGCTCGCGCTTGGCGATGACCAGCATTTCGCGCATCAGTTGTCGTCCTTTCGCGCGGCGACTGCCGCCGTGGCGCCGACCTTCGAGACGAAGATCTGGTGGAGCGTCGGCACCACGACCTCGAACCGCCGCATGTCGATCTGCGCGCCGACCAGCGCCGCGAGTAGCTTGCCCGGCGCGACGCCGTCGACGAGCTTGACCTCGCAATCGGCGATGTCGCCTGGGCGCGGCGGCCGCGTGTCCGCGACGAGCGCGCGATCGGCCAAGATCGCCTCCGCGCCGTGCTTGGCGGCTTCGTCGGCAAACGCGAGCGCGACCAGGCCTTCGGCGGCGGATGCGCGCTTGATGTCGCGCAGGTTGCCATCGAGCACTTTCTTGCCGCGCGCGATGATGCAGACCTGATCGCAGACCTTCTCGGCTTGTTCCATTTGATGAGTCGAGAACAGCACCGTGCGGCCCGCGGCGCGGACTTCTTCGACGGTCTCGCGCAGCACCTCCGAGTTGATCGGATCGAGCCCGCTCCACGGCTCGTCGAGAATGAGCAGCTCCGGCTCGTGGATCAGCGCGGTCGCGAACTGCACCTTCTGCTGCATGCCCTTCGACAGGTCCTGCACCTTGTTCTTGAGCCAGTCGCCGAGCCCGAGCCGCACGAGCCACTTGTCGGCACGCGCGCTCGCCTCGGTTCCCGAGAGCCCGCGCAGCTCGCCCATGAAGCTCACCATGTCGTGCACGCGCATCTTCGGATACAGACCGCGCTCCTCGGGCAGATAGCCGATGTGACGCGACGACGACGAGCCCGGCGCATGATCGCCGAGGATCCGGATCTCGCCCGCATCCGCTGCGATGATGTCGTTGATCATTCGCAGCATCGTCGATTTGCCGGCGCCGTTCGGCCCGAGAATTCCGAACACGACTCCGCGCGGCACTTCAAACGAGATGTCGTCGACGGCCGTGTGGTTGCCAAACCGCTTGACGATGCCGCGAACCTCGAGCGCGCTGGTCATGGACAGCTACACGTATACACGAACGTATCAGCGCGCAATGCGTTGTCGCAGGCGTCGCACGCGTCGCAGCGACGAGAATTATGCGGCGTCGAGCACGGCGCGCTCGAGCACCGCCATGCGAACGGCGACGCCCCAGCTCACCTGCTGCAAGATCACCGCACGCGGTCCATCGGCGACTTGCGGCGACACTTCGACGCCGCGGTTGATCGGCCCCGGATGCATCACGATCGCGTCGGGCTTCGCGTACGCGAGCGTGCGTTCGGACAGGCCGAACGTGCGCGACAGCTCGCGCGTGTTCGGGAACCGCGACGCTTCGCCGCTCGCGCGCTCGTGCTGCACGCGCAACATCATCACGACATCGGTGCCTTCGAGCCCATCTTCGAGCCGCGTGCACACGCGCACGCGCTCGCGAGTGAGATCGCCGCCGATCTCTTCGATGCCTCGCGGGATCAACGTCCACGGCCCCACCACGCGAACGCGTGCGCCGAGCTTTGCGAGACACAAGATGTTCGATCGCGCGACGCGCGAATGCGCGATGTCGCCGACGATCGCGACTTCGAGCCCGGCGACGTCGCCCTTGTGGCGCCGGATCGTCGCGGCGTCGAGCAATGCCTGCGTCGGGTGCTCGTGCTGGCCGTCGCCCGCGTTGACGACCGCGAAATTCGATCCGCGCGCGAGCATCGCGGCGGCGCCGGCGAACGCGTGGCGCACGACGACGCAATCCGGGTGCATCGCTCCCAAGTTGCGGCCGGTATCGAGCAGCGTCTCGCCTTTCGTCGTCGACGACGACGTACCGGAGATGTTGATCGCCTCGGCCGACAGCCGCTTCGCTGCGAGCTCGAACGAGGTGCGCGTGCGCGTCGAATTCTCGAACATCACGATCATCACCGTGCGGCCGCGCAGCGACGTCAGCTTCTTGATCGGCTCGTCGGCGAGCGCCCAGTAGCGATCGGCGTGGTCGAGGATCTCCACGATCTCGGCGGCATCGAGGTCTGCGATGCTGACGAGGTGGCGCGGCACGGCGCCGGTATAGCAGAGATGTTATGGTGACGTCGTGGCTGAAGATCGCGTGACCCGGGTGGGCCAGGTGATCGGAGATCGCTTTCGCATCGACGCGGCGATCGGTCGCGGCGCGATGGCCGAGGTTTATCGCGCGCTCGATCTGCAGACGTCCGCGTACGTCGCGCTCAAGATCTTGCGCCACACCGCGATCGAGGACGCGGTGTCGCTCGCGCGGTTCGCGCGCGAAGCCGAAGTCCAGTCGATGCTGCGCCATCGCAACGTCGCCGCGCTGCTCGCGACCGGCGTCACCGACAAGCACGAGCCGTATCTCGCGCTCGAGCTGTTACGCGGCAAGTCGCTGCGCAGCGTGCTCAAAGCTGAGGGCCGGATCCCGCCACGGCGCGCCGCGAGCTACGCGTTTCAAGCGCTGCACGGACTCGCCGCCGTGCACGGCGCCGGCGTGCTGCATCGCGATCTCAAGCCCGCGAACATCATGCTCGAGCCGTCGCCGGGCCCGGTCGAGCGCGTCGTGCTGATCGACTTCGGCTTCGCCACGTTCGAGGGCAGCGCGAAGCTCACGTTGCAGGGCACCGTCGTCGGCAGCCTGACGTACATCGCGCCCGAACGCTTGCGCGGCGAGCCGACCGATCAGCGCGCGGATCTCTACGCGATCGGCGTGATCTTGTTCGAGCTGCTCGCCGGCCGGCCGCCGTTCACCGCCGATGACGACTTCGATCTGATCGCGCAGCACCTCGACATCGAGCCGCCGCACTTGCACGCGATCGATCCGGCGCTGCCCGCCGGGCTCGGCGACGTGATCTCGCGCGCGCTGCACAAGCAGCCCTCCGAGCGCTACGCCGGTGCGCTCGAGATGGCCGCGGCGCTCGAGCTCGCCGCGCAGCAGCTCGGCTAACCGAGCACCTCGAACGATCCGCCGTCGACGAGATCTTCGTCGTGGCGAAAGCCAGTCAGCGACTTTGCGACTTCGACCGCGACGTCGAAGATGTAGTCGACATCGTCGCTGCCTTGTTCTTGATCCTGCAGAACGCCGTCGCAATCTCGGCGAACGGCGGCGGCAACGTGCCGCTCGTTTCTAAATGATCGCGTCCTTCTTCCGATGCGTGCTCGATCGACCAGATCCTCTTGCCGTCGCGCCAGCCGAACGCGGTGCTGCACATCGCGTGCTCTTCGACGCTACAACCCACGAGGCTCATCGCGCGATAACGAGCAATCTCTTCCGAAGAAAGTCGACGCACGTGATTAGTTACAGGCGCCGGTCGCGCAATCACACATCGCCGGCGTGCCACTACCGTCGCTGCCCATGCCGCACGTCTGGATCGCCTGCTGCGGCGCGAGCAAGAAGACGTCGGCTTCGCGCAACACCGCCGGCTTCTCGTTGATGCCCGAGTGCGTGCCGTTATCGGTGGCCGGCGGCACGTTGTTGTTCGGCGGCAGCGGCGTCGGGTGATCGTTGAGCACGTTGATGCCGTTCGTCAGCGGTCCCGGCGTCGGCGTGAGTCCCCAGCCAACTTTCTCGGCGGGCGAGAGCAGCGTGATGCCCATCTCGCGCGCGATCACCTCCGTCGAGAGGTTGGTCACGAGGCAATCGCCCATCGCGTACCACATCAAGATCGTCTTCACCGGCACGCCCGGCAACGGGTCTTTGATCACGTGCGCGGCCGTGGTGATCGGATCGTACGGCTCGAAGTACATGCCGAGCAGCGCGATGTCGAGCTGGTAGAGCTCGGGATCGGGATAGCTGCCCATCGCCGCGCCCTGCAGGAGGCTCCACGCGTTCGAGCGCTCGAACAGCAGCGACCAATCGCCGCCCGGCACCGCGAGCACGCCGCGCGTGATGTTCGGGTCGTACGCCATGAACGCGTTGCCCATGATCCCGCCGAGCGAGCCGCCGATGTAATAGGTCTGGTTCGGGTCGATGACGGGCATGCCGTTGTACATGAACGCGGGATCCGTCGACATCGGGCCGCGCGCGATCGTCTCGAGCGACATGAAGTCGATCAGCGACTGCGCGAGCTTCTCGGTGATCTCGGGGCCGAGGTTGAGATCGTTGACGGCGAGCGGCGCGAGCTGCACCTGGCGCGACGTCAAGCCGATGAAGTCGCCGGCAATGATCACGAAGCAGAACTGCTGCGCGAGCGCCTGCACCGTGCCGTTCGTCAAGTACTCGGCCGCCGAGCCGAACAGGCCGTGACCGAAGATGATCGTCGGCCGCGGCAGCGGTTGATTCATCACGCAGTCGGGCACGAGCGCCGCGAAGTTCGCGTCGCGCATGCCGTTCATCATCGGCGCGCCGGTCGTGTCGCGCGAGATGATCGAGTCGTTGTTCTCGTTGTCGGTGAGGAAGTTCGGCGATTTGAACGTCCCCAAGTACGTCTGATAGATGCCGGGGATCGGCGTCTGCGGCGTCGCGACGAACGTCAGGTTCGCGCCGTTCGTGCCCATCGCCGGGATCGCCGCGTTGCGCATCGTCGTGAGATCCGACTGCAGGAACGAATCCGACGCGGTCACCCAATCCCACGCGAGCACCATGTCGCTCTTGTCGACGCCGGCATTCGCGAACGCCGTGAACATCTGATCGGCGTTCTTCGAGATCTTGTCGAACAGCGGGTGATCGAAGCTCTTGCCGTCGCGCATCGCGGCGAACGCGGGCGGAATCGGCAGCGGCGTCGAGCCATCGGCGCCGACGAGCGTGTTGCGCAGCGCGATCGCGTAGTGACTGCTCGGCTGCTCGCGCGCGAGCGGGCGCATGATCAGGTTCGCCTTCGACGGATCCGGAATGTTCGCGTCGACCTCGGCGAAGAACGGCAGGCGCTCGCCGGTATCGACGTTGATGATCACGATCGGCGAGTCCGCGGCGAGCGACGCGTCGGGATCCATCCAACCCGGCAAGTTTGCCGAGCCGACTCCCGTGTCGAACTGCACGAGCATCGGGCCCGTCGGCGAATAGCCGTCCCACGGCCCGAAGTGCGAGGGATCGATCGCGGTGCCGTCGACGTTCTTCGGCATCGCGTCGAGCTGCAGATCGAGCTTGAAGCCGGTTGCCGTCGACGAATCTGTCGAGATGTAGCCCATCGACGGCCACGGCAGCATGCAGCCCGCGCCACCGAGCGGATTGCAGTCGTCCGGAATGCCCGACGAGTTGCCGTTCTGACCGCATGCGGCGGCGGCCGCGCCGAGGAGCGCGAGACAAAGTTTCCTCATCGGCGGCAACCTATCACCGCCAAGTCGTATGTATGTAACGAACCGCACGGGGCTATGCTGGTCGCGTGGCCTTCACCGCGTGGTTGGACCGCGTGCTGTACCGCCACCCGTTCGAGGGTGCGAGCGCGCGGCGCTACGCCACCGCAGAACGCCCCGCGTTCGGGGACTTCGACGATCGGTTGCTCGACATGCTCGCGCCACGGCTCGACCGCCCTGCGACTCGCCCCACGTCGGTACCTCTTAGTGACGTGACGTTGCTCGACGTCGGCGCGGGCCCCGGCACCTTCGCGATGCGCGCCGCCGCGCGATTCCCGCAGCTGCGCGTGATCGCGATCGAGCCGAGCCGCGAGCTCGCATGCGCGCGTGCGGGCGTCCAGGTGGCCCGTGCGCGCGGCGAGGCCCTGCCGCTTGCCGACGCATCGGTCGACGTCGCGATCTGTCTGTCGTCGATCCGCCACG
>DATBAS010000060.1:0-25681 GCA_036271395.1 Kofleriaceae bacterium | reverse complement strand
AGCGAAGCCGGCATCTGCCGTTATGCCGAGCTCTGGCTCGATCACGGCGAGCTGTGCGATCGCGACGGCCCCGAGCTGTTCGCGGTGATCGACGACGGCACGCTGAGCGAGACCGCCAAGCTCGACGCGATCGAGGCGCTCGTTCGTGACTAAGTCGTTCGGTCACACGTCGGTGAGCAGCGCGGACGGCCAGTGCTATCAGCACGGCGGCGCCACGATCACGGTCACGATCAAGAAGAAGGCGGCGAGCGATCCGCCGTTGCCGCGCATCGCGGTCCGGCTGACCGAGCAGGCCGCGTTCGGCGGCATCACGTCGGCGACGTTCACGTCGACGAAGACCACGAACAAGCATGGCGTCGTCGAGTTCACGAGCGTCCGCCCCGGTCGCTACGACGCGCTCGCCAGTTACGCCGGCTACGCGTTCGTCCCCGACCGCATCAGCAGCGCGCCGAGCGCGCCGACCACATCGCTCGAGCTGCTCGCATTCCCGACCGCGCACGCGATCTGGGGCTGCGATACGAACCAGGCGAACCTCATCGTCGAGACCGCGAAGCACGACGCGCGGCCGTGCAAGTGGGTCGGCCGCTACCTCGGCCACGACGCGACCGGCGATCCGCCGCTCGTGAAGGCCGAAGCGCCGCGCTACGGCGCCGCCGGGCTCGACCTCGTGCTGCTGTGGGAGCGGTTCAACACGCGCACCGAAACCGCGGCCAGCGTCGACTCCTCGATCCACCACGGCAAGGTCGACGCGCAACGCGCGCTCGACGCGATGAGCACCATCGGCTGCGGCAAGCAGGTCGTCTACTTCACCGCCGACTTCACGATGACGAAGCACATGCGCTACAGCGGTGCCGGCGCGCTGGTGAAAGGCTACTTTCAAGGCGTGAACCACGCGTTCGGCGGCAATGCGATGGTCGGCGCGTACGGCACGTACGAGACGCTCGCGATGCTGTTCGACGCCGAGCCGGCGCTGATCTCGTGGGGCTGGCAGCAGACGTTTGGCACGAAGGGCAAGACGCTCGACCCGCGTGTGCAGATCTATCAGTACGACATCATGCGCGACCAAGTCGGCTGGCTTCCGAACAGCGGCAACGTGGCCGGCGGGCTCGACATGGATGTCGCGATCGCGCCGCGCTTCGGCCAGTTTCGATTCGGCTAGCCGACCGACCAACTGGTTGGTCGGTCGCCGCGCTCCCGACGAGCACGTCGTCGCGTTCGCGCTCGTTTGCGCATGGCGGACCCGACCGACCAACTGGTTGGTCGGTCGGGTTGGTCGGTCGCCGAAGCCATCGGAGTCATCGCGCGCTCCACCCGCGTCCAGAATCTTGGTTGGTTAACCAACCAAGATTCGGCGTCGGCGTCGGCGTCGGCGTCGGCGTCGGCGTCGGCGTCGGCGTCGGCGTCGGCGTCGGCGTCGGCGTCGGCTCAAGCGACGAAGTACTTCACGGCCTTCGCGAGCAAATACGTGGCGTAAAAAATCAGCCCGATGCCGACGATGCGCGGGATCCACGCCGCCTTGTCGCCGAGCACGTTCTTGCCGCGATGCGTGAGGAACGCGACGAGAGAGAACCAGCCGACGCTGCCGAGCATGACGCCGATCGTGAAGGCGACGCCTTCGGGCGGCGTCGCGACGGGGATTTGATTCGACAGGATCACGACCCACGTCACGATCGCGGCCGGATTGAGCACGACGAGCGCGAGCCCGACGGTGAAGCCCGACCACAAATGCCGGCGCGCGAGCCGCGTGACGACCGAATCCGATGGCGCGGGATCATCGCCGCTGAGCGTCGGCGTTGCGGGCGAAACCGGCTGGCTACGCGCGGTGAGAAAGCCGTAGACGAGCAGGACCGCGCCGCTCACGGCATACAAGATCGGCGGCACCGACGGATACGCGCGCACGATCGGCGTCACGCCGAGCACACCGAGCCCGGACCACAAGCCATCGCCGCACGCGCCGCCCATGCCGACGCCGATCGCGCGAATGAACGTGTGCCGGTAAGCGGCGTCGATCACCGCGACGTTCACCGGGCCGATCGGGACGCCGGTGAGCGCGCCGGCTGCCACGCCGATCAGGAAGAACAACAGCACGTTGCCCCCCGTGCTATACAGCAGCGTGGTCGCGCCTGCTACGGCGAAAGCGGGATCCGAACGTGGTCCGGCCGTTACCTGGCTCGGGCACGCCACTGCGGTCGCCGAGCTCGGCGCTGCGCGCGTCGTGTTCGATCCGCTGTTGCCGTGGCGCACGCGTCGCGCCGGCCGCGTCGATGCCGTGCTGATCACGCACTCGCACGTCGATCACTTGAACCGCTGGAGCCTGCGCGCGCTCGATCGCGATACGCACCTCGTCGTGCCGCGCGGCTGCATGCAGATCGTCGCCGACTTGGGATTTGCGAGAGTCACGGAGGTCACCGCGGGCGATCAGCTGACGATCGCCGGGGTCGATATCGAAACGGTCGCGACGCGTCACGACAACGGCCGGTGGCGCAAAGGCGACGCGCCGGAGTGCGTCGGCTACGTGGTCGCGGGCGGCGGCGCGACGCTGCACCACGCCGGCGACGTCGACTTCTCCGACCACGCGGTGTTCGACGACATCGGCAAGCGCTTCACGATCGACGCGACGCTCCTACCGATCGGCGGCATGATGCCGGTCTGGTACTACCGCTGGCGCCGCGCGGCGTTCGACCGCGGCATCCACATCGATCCCGACTGCGCGCTCGACATCTACGAGCGGCTCGGCGCCCGCGCGCTCGTGCCCGTGCATTGGGGAACGCTGCACTTGCGGCTCGGCCTGCCGTCGATGCCGCGCCGCCGGCTCGCGAAGATCGCCGCGGCGCGCAACGCAGGCGGCGTGCACATCCTGGCGCACGGCGAGGGTTTATCGCTAAGCAACGGGGCGTTGAAAACGCCCGCGGATCGCGCATGATCGAGACATGCTCGCATCGCGTGCGCCGGTCGTCGCCGAGCTCCTGATCGCCGGCATCGCGATGGCGCTCGTCGCGCTGTCACCGCCGCGGCCCGCGCCCGCGCATGCGCCCGCGCATCGCGAGCTGTTGCGCGTCGTCCATGTCGAGCTCGGGTCGCCGCCGGCCAAGCTCGATTGCAGCGGTCCGCTGCCGCCGAACCTCGGCGCGATGTTCCGCGACCACGAATTCGACGCGGTCGCGAACGCCGTTGGCGCGTGTCGAGACACGCAAGAGCTCTTGCGCCAGCTCGCTCGTAGCTATGCGGTGGCGACGAGCGTGCACGCGCGACTCGAGGATCGGTTCCACGCAACGCAAGAGGCGATCAAGCTCGACATCGCGTTCGGCGGCGCTCACGTAGACGAGCTGCGCGGCATGATCGGCGAGCTCGCGCGCGACGACGCACGTGGCGATCGCGAGTCGCTGCGACATCGCGCGCGGATCGAAGCTCAGTTGAGCGGCGAGTTGTCGCCGGCCGCCAAGAACGCGGCCCAGTAATACGGGTGCGCGTATTTGGGATTGGCGTGAATCTCGAGCTGGATGTCGCGCAACGCCGAGCTGCGTGGCTTGCCGGCTTTGAGCCGCGCGTAGTAGCCGGCCATCAGATCTCGCGTCGCCGCGTCGTCGACTTGCCACAGCGACATCACGAGCCCTTCGGCGCCCGCGATCACGAGCGCGCGGCGCAGGCCGTACACGCCGTCGCCGTTGGTGACCTTGCCGTTTCCGGTATCGCACGCCGATAGCACGACGAGCTTGGTCCCCCATAGATCCAAGCCGGCGGCTTCGAGCGCGGTCAAGATGCCGTCGTCGTCGCCGCTCTTGAGCTTGTTCGCGCCGGCGAGCGCGAGGCCCGATCGCAGCAGCGGATTCTCGGAGCCTTCGGGCTTCACGAGCGCGGGTCCGCCGATGCCCGCGCCGCTCGACGGAATCGGCTGGCCCGGCGCCGCGCTCGGTTTCGGCGGCTCGTCGGGCAGGAAGAAGCCGTGCGTCGCGAGGTGCAAGATCTTCGGGCCGTGGAGCTGCTTGAGCGCGCCTTCGGTCGCGCGATCGCCGCGGAAATCGGTGAGGCCGTCCCACGTGTGCTCGACGAGATCGGCCTCTTCGCCGGTGCCGGGCAGCTGCGGCCACATCAGCTGCGAGAGCTCGACCGCGCGCGCGCCGCGCGAGCCCGTGCCCGGGTTGTTCGCGCCGCCGCCGGTCGCATCGAACGCCGGGTTCGCGAACATCACGCCGCCGCCTTGGGCCTTGGTGTGCACCGCGAGCCGGAGCAAGTCACGGCCCGACGTGAGGTACGTGAAGTTGTCGGACTCGAGGAGCAGCTTGCCCTTGTCGTCGACGAGCGCCGAGAACGGCACCAGGTTGAGCGAGCCGTCGGGCGCGATCAGGATCTCGGTCGAGCCGCCGAGCGCGCCGGCGAGCTTGGCGATCGTGAGCGTGTACAGCGCGTGACCGAGATCGGTGACGTGCTTGTTGTTCGGGTTCGACACCGCTTTGCGAAACGCGGTGATCGCGTCGTCGATCGGCTGTGCCGGACCGAGATCGACGAACACCGGGTCGCCGGTCTGCGCGAGCACGTACGCGGCGTAGCGGCGCGCTGGCGCGGCGACCTTCGCGCCGTATTTCGCTTTCGGATCGTACGGCTGAAAATTGACGATCTCGACGAGCCGCGCCGGTTTCGGCACCAACTTCTGGATCGCCGCGAGCGCGATCGACTGCGTCGCCGCGCGATATGCGGCGCTCTTCTGGCCGACCTGGATCTCGAGCTTCGCGATCTGATCCTCGAGCGCGGCGACCTCTTTCGTATAGTCGTCGTCGCCGGTCGCCGACGGGCCGGCGACCGTGAGCTTCGCGAGCTGGCCGCGCGCCGCCGCGAGCGCATCCAACAGCTGCTTGTCGTCGGGCGAGAGCTTGGAGCGAATCGTCGCCATGCTCGAAGCCGCCGCGTCGAGCACGCGGCCCTTGCGCCGCAACAGCGTCTCGAGCCCGAGCTTGGCGGCGATCGGGCTCTTCGGCGCGAACGTCGCGGAGAAGTTGACGGCCAAGTCGAGCACGTAGCCGTAGGTCTGGAAATATTGCTCGTGATCGGCCTCGGTGCCGGTGTTGAGCACGTTCGACAGCTCGCGCTCGGAGATCTCGAGGCTGTCGGCGAACGCGGCACCGGCCGCCGCGATGTTGCCGCTCTGCATCTCGATGTTCGCCATCTGCTGCTCGACCATGCCGTACGTCGGGTGGCGCTTGCCGTAGGTCTTCGCGGTCGCAGCGCGATAGCCGTCGAGCACCGCGATCGCCTTGTCGTAGCGGCCCATCTGGCGCAGCGTGTCGGCGATCGAGAAGTCGAACGCGTGCGCGAACCGCGGGCCGTTCGCCGCCATGTGCACGTTCGCGGCTTCGAGCAGCGTCAGCGCGTCGGCGGGATGCCCTTCGACTCGGTCGAGATCGGCGAGGATCGCCGACCAGCCGTACGTCTTGCTCGCGCGCATGTCGATGTCGTAGGCCTTGCGGATGTACTTGTCGGCGTTCGCGAGATCGTCGAGTGCGCGGTAGCTCATGCCGAGCTGGCCGTACATGCCCGGCAGCTTCGGGTCGTTCGGGTTCGCCGCCTCGAGCCGCGCGATCTCCTTGGTGTAGATGTCGATGACCTGATCGCTCAGCGGCTTCGCGAGGTCCTCGCGCTTGCCCATCCGGTACACCGACGCGATCGCCCACAGGATGCCGGCCTTGCTCTGCGGCGTCGTGTACGGCGACGAACCGTTCGACACGATCGCGATCGCGCGGTCGTACATCGCGATCGCCTTCGGCTTCTGATCGGCCTGCCAGTACATCCACGCCAGCGTCTCGACGTGGCCGAGCAACATGTAGTCGTCTTTGGACTTCGCGTTCGCCTCCGCGATCGCGAACGCCTGCTCTGCCATGCGCAACGCCGCCGCGTACTCGCTGCGGATGTTGAGCAGCGTCGCGTACTGCGTGAGGTAGTTGCCGTAGTCGGAGCTCTTGTCGCCGCTGAGCTTCTTCGCGATCGCGAGCTCGCGCTGGAGATACGGCTCGACCTCTTCGTAGCGGCCTTGGATGTAGAAATAGCCGAGCACCGGCGCGATCGCATAGAGCACCTCGCGCGACTCGGCGCCGTGCGCCTTCTCGGCGTCGGCGAGCATGTCGAGATAGAGCTTGTGCGAGCCGAGGTCGTCGCCGCTCTGCTGCAGCTCGGCGGCGTATTGCGTCTCGCGCATGTGCGTGATCTGCGAATCGTCGCCGGAGATCTTGCGCTGCAGCTCCCAGATCTTCTTCGCGAGCTTTGCGGCCGGAATGTGCGCTTGCTTGGCCTGCAGATCGCGGAGGATCTTCTCGTCTTTGGCGAGCTCGAGCTGGTCGGGAGTCTTTGGTGGCTTTGGATTGGCGTACGCGCCGGTCCAACCGAGCACGATGCAGATCCAGACAAAGCTCGCGAGGCGCATGCCCCAAACCTACACGACGCGGCTACACGACGCCGTGGAACTTGAGCGCCCCGATCACGCCGATCGTGCCCATGAGGACGCCCATCGCGTAGCCGAAGCGGCGGTCGCGCACGGTCGGGTCGCTGCGATCGAGCTTGAGCGCGCGCGAGAGATTGACCGAATCGTAGATGAACCACAGCGCGCTCACACCGCCGACCGCGAACGTGATGAACCACATGAACGTGCTCGCAGACATCGGCTCGGTCATGGCGCACCTGGGATGGGGCCCGGAATGGGATCGACGAGCATGCGCTTGGCGTCGTACGCGAGGATCGTCACCATCACGAACGGAAAGATCCAGAAGAAGAACGTGACCTCGAACCCGCTGGTCGCGAAGCCGATGAGATAGCCGGTGTACGCGACGAGCCGCTCCATCGCGTACGACTTGTAGTTGGTCGCGCGACCGGCGCGGATGCCGTACGCGACGCGCATCACGATGTTCGCGATGCCCAGCCCGATCACGAGCATCACGGGGATCACCGGCGCCCAACCGTACGCGGCGACGATGACGAGCCCGAAGCCGTAGCACAGCGCGTCGGCGATCGCGTCGAACAGCTCGCCGAACGCGCTCCGGCAATCGAACACGCGCGCGACGAGACCATCGGCCTTGTCGAGCAGGCCGCACACGAGCATGAAGATCGTCGCCCACTGGTGGTAGCCGTGCACCACCGCCCACACGAACGGCGGCAGGGTCAGAAACCGCGACGCGGTCACCGCGTTCGCCGGATTCCACGGCGAGACCTGACGCTTCGCCGCGACCGGCCCTGTTACTTCTGCGACCGCCGCCATGCTCAGCCTGCTTCGACCTGGCCGTCGGCTTGTTCGTCGCTGACGACCGCGAGGCCCGGATCGACGAACCGATAGCGCTTCCACGCGAACCGCACGCGCTGGAGCAGCGACACGTGGCTCATGATCGCGACCGCCCAGCAGCCGGCCAGCAGCGGTCGCGGATCGTGGAGCAGCGCGGTGAAGAACACGCCCAGGCCGTAATAGATCAAGAACTCGGCCGAGCCGAACAGCCCGACGACGTCGACCGGGTGACCGATCTTGCCCTTCTCGCGCCAGATGTCTTGCTGGCTCTCGGCGTAGATCGACAGCTTGATGATGACGTTCGTGAGCGCGCCGGTGATGCCGAAGCCGAGCACGATCAGCACGTGCGGATAATCGTAGGACAAGTTCAAGCAGCCGCCGGCGTACATGATGCCGAGCACCCAGCGGTCGCAGACGTCGTCCATCACGGCGCCGAACGTGCTGCGCTGGTTGAAGTTGCGCGCCTTGTAGCCATCGATGTGATCGACGAGGCCGCGCGCGACCAGCACGACGAAGCCCGGCCACCACATCGCCTTGAAGAACATCCAGCCGCCGACGAGCCCGAGCACCGCGCCGAACGCCGTCCACGCGTTCGCATGAATCGGCAGCTTGGCGAGCGCCGCCACGATCGGATGGATCAACCGATCGATGTGCTTGCGAAACGCGAACAGGTTCATGGGCGGGCGAAACGTACCCCAATCAGGTACGAGCTACAGACCCTTTCGGACGGCCTCGAGAGTCTTGCCGAGCGCCGCGACGAACGTGTCGATCTGACCCGGCGTCACCGACAGCGGCGGCTGCAAGCGCAGCACGTTGCCGTAGAGACCCGAGACCGTGATCAGCATGCCGCGCGCATGCAGCTCGTCTTTGACTTTGGCCATCTCGGCCTTGCCGAGGATCTCTTTGCTGTCGCGGTTGCGCACGAGCTCGATGCCGCCGAGCAGACCCGTGAAGCGCACGTCGCCGATCCACGGATCGCGCAGCGCCCACGCGCTCTCGGTGAAATGCCGGCCCATGGTCGCGGCATTTTGGACGAGCTTCTCGGCTTCGATCGCTTCGATCATCGCGATGCCGGCCGCGGCGGACACCGCGTTGCCGCCCGAGGTCGGCGTCGTGCCGCCGAAGAACGCCTTGCAGATCTTGTCGCCGGCGATCGCGCACGCGAGCGAGCCGACGCCGCCCGACAGACCTTTTCCGCCGGTCATGATCTCGGGCTCGAGCCCGTAGTGATCGAGCGCGAACATCTTGCCGGTGCGGCCGAGGCCGGTCTGGACCTCGTCGGCGATCAGCAAGATGCCGCGCGCCTTGCGCGTGCGATCGACGCGGTCCCACCACTTCTGCGGCGGCGCGAGCCCGCCGACCGCTTGGATCACCTCACCGATGATCGCGGCCGTCTTCGGTCGCGCGTCGAGCTGCGCTTCGAGGCCGTCGAGGCACTCGGTCTTGCACGTGGAAGCCGGCCCGTACTTGCAGCGATAGCAGTACGCGTTCGGGATCGCGTAATTGTCGGTGCCCATCGGCTTGCCGGCGCTGTCGCGATATTTCTCGCTCGCGGTCACTTCGAGCGAGCCGAGCGTGAGGCCGTGGTAGCCGTTCTCGAGGTACGCGATGTCGGCTTTTTTCTCGAACTGACGCGCGAGCTTCAACGCGAACTCGTTCGCTTCGGAGCCGCCGGTCGCGAAGAAGACCTTGTCGAGCGTCTTCGGCGTCATCTCGACCAGCTTCTTCGCCAGCTTCACCATCGGCACCGAGCCGTGCTTGCCGGAGACTTGAAGCACGTCGTGCATCTGCTTGGTCGCCGCTTCGATGATGCGCGGGTGGCAATGGCCGGCGTTGTTGACGAAGTAGCCGGCCGTGAGGTCGAGGAACTCTTTGCCGTGAACGTCGGTGATCGTGCAGCCGCGAGCCTTCGCGACGATCACGGGTTCGCCCGCGGGATGTGCCCACGGGCGCATGACGTACTTGAGATCCGCCGCCTCGAGGGCGGCCGCGTCGGAAAGCTCGTCGGTCATCGCAGTGCCGGGAGGTATCTCACGCCTCAAACCGCTGTCAAGCTAACGGTTTCGGCCTCGAAACGCTTGTCACCGGGGCGCCAAACTCTGACGTGATCTCCCGAGATCTTCCCGTCTTCGATCTCGTAGATCCGGTAACGCGCCGTACGATGCGGCTTGTTGTGGTGGTAGGTGCCCGACGCGACGCCGCGAACGGGCACGCTCCCGGCCGGGCCTGCGAGGCTTTCGCGCATGTCGCGGTGCTCGTGGCCGTGGACGATCAGGTCCGCGCCGAGCTTGCCGATCACATCGGCAAACGCCGCGTGGTCGCGCAGCCCCCGGATCACGCTCTTCGCCGCCCTACCCGCCGGCGGGTGATGAATCGCGACGATACGGACTTTGCCCGCGAGCCGCGGATCGGCGAGGACTTGCTCGAGCCGGGCGAGCTGCGCATCGCCGACGCGGCCGTAGGCGGTGAACCACGGGGTCTCGCGCGACGTCGTCACGCCGATCAGCGCGACCGGCCCGCGCACGCGCACGATCGGCCAGCGCTCGCCGTCCGGCCACTCCCAGCCCGGATCGCTGCGATGAAACTCGTCGAAGTACGTGCCGAAAAACCCGAGGCCCTCGGCGACGTACGCGTCGTGGTTGCCCGGGATCACCGTGACGTGCTCGGGCCCGCCGGCGAGCTTGTCGAACTTGCCGCGCGCGAACGCGAACTCCTGTTCGAGCGCCAAGTTCGTGATGTCGCCGGTGCACAGCACGTGGTCGACGCCCTGCGCGTTGAGATCGTCGATCATCTGATCGAACGCGGCGACGTGATAGTGGCGCGAGCGATTGGACAGCAAGTTCGCCGCGCCGATCCAGCGCTTGTTCGCGAGCTTCATCAGCCCCGCCCCGTCGTGCGAGAGCAGATGCAAATCGGAACAGTGCGCGAGCTTCACCCGCTATGCGTATGTCAGCCGCTCGGGATCGTCAACGCACGAAGATCTTCGGCGCTCGTCGCCTTGATGTAGTCGATCGTCTTGCCGCGCAGCCGGCGCTTGGTCTCGCGGTATGCGGTCGCAGCCAGCTTGCCGAGCCGCACGGCCTCGGCGATCGAACGCGGAAGCACTTGATCGGGCGGCACGACCTCGTCGAGCCAGCCCGATTCGACCGCGTGCTCGGGCGCGTAGATATGCGCCATCAGCGTGGCGCGCGGCAGCTCGCGCGCGGTCAGCCGATCGCGGGCGAGCTCCATCGCGAGCGCCGGCACGGGCATGCCGATCGCGACCTCGTTGAGCCCGAGCTTGAAGTTGCCGGCCGCGCCGATCCGCCAATCGCCGGTGAGGACCGTCAGCGCGCCGCCGGCGAGCGCGTGGCCGGTACACGCGATCACGAGCGGCAGCTGCGCGTCGTAGAGCGCGAGGAGCAGCTGGCCACCGCGCGTCACCATCGCGATCGCGTTCTCCATCCCGCTCATCATCACGCGCAGGTCGAAGCCGGCGCAGAATCGCTCGGGGCGGCCCGCCAGCACCATCGCCGATGCCTCGCGCTCGGCGCGATGCAGCGCCTGCATCACCGCGTCGATCATCTCGTACGACAGCGCGTTGGCCTTGCCGTCGTCCATCGTCACGACCGCGACGTTGTCTTGCAGCTGATAGTCGAGCATCGCTACGGCGCCTGGATCACGAGCGAGTGAATATCGGGCGCGGTCGGATCCCGCGAGTCCCACGCGAGCACGGGCGAGCCATGGCCGGTCGTCGCCGCGATGAAGAAGCCGTCGAGCACGTCGGTCGCGGCGACGTCTTGCATCGTCCACATGCCCGGCGCGGCGCGCGTCGACACGTCGACGTCGGATGCGAGGCCGTCTTGGTACGCGACGAACGGCGAGTCGTTGACGAGGTACAGCGTCGCGGCGGCGCCGACGTTGTGCGGCCGATCGCCGGCGCGCTCGCCGTCGTCGACGACCTCGGGCGTGCCCGGCGTGCCGCCTTTCCACGTCGTGTACATGACCTGATCGCCGATCGCGTCTTGATACGCGATGTTCACGGTGCCATCGCTCGCGACCGCGGCCGAGCTCCACATGCCGCGATCGGTGGTCGTCGTGCCGCCGTCGAGCACGGTCGGCATGAACATCGACGAGCTCAGCGCGGTCTCGACGCCGATCACCAGCGTCCGCGCGGTCTGATCGTAGTACGTGATCGCGATCCGGCCGTCGGTGAGCAGCACCGGGCTGTCGAACATGCCGGTGCCGGTCGGCACGTCGTAGATCATCGGATCGGCGAGCGCGGCGACGCACGCGCCGCTCGAGCACACGTCGCCGCTACCGCAGCCCGCCGAGCAATCGGTCGTCGGCGTGACGCACGTGTCGCCCGCCGAGCCGGCGATGCACGAGTCGCCCGCGGCGCACAGCCCGGCGCAGCTGCCGACCGCGGAGACGACCGTGGTCAGGTTGAAGTCGCTCGCCGAAGCCGGATCCATCGTCGACGCGCGCGCGAGCCGCAGCTCGGTCAGCATGTGGCCCATGCCGTCGTCGACGCCGACCGCGAGATACGCGATCGTCGGGTAGCCGCTGCCATCGAGGATCATGCGCGTGAACTGGCCGATTTTTTCGCCGTTGCCCGGATCGACGACGAAGTTGTTCCAGCTGCCGCCGGCTTTGGTCTCATAGGCGTACTTGAGCACGTTGTTGTCGCGGTCCTGATACGCGACGCGCGCGGTGTGGTTCGACAGCACGATCGATGTCCACGCGCCGACGTTCGGGCCCGGATCGCTGATGCCGCCGCGCCACGTGCTCGGATCGTAGGTCGGCGTCTCGTCGGGCACGCCGTCGATCGTCATGTACGCCGCCGATCCGCTGGTCGCATCGCCGATCACGAGATCGCCGAACACGTTGTCGTAGGTCGCGACCATCACGCGCTGGTCATCGCCGGCAATGCTGGCCCAGCGACCGACCGCGCCGGTCAGCGATCCGGTCATGCACGCGGTGCTGCCACACGGGTTCTTCGAGCCACAGCTGCAGCCCGGTAGGCACGCGAGCGCGGTGAGCCACACGATCGCGCCCAATCGCTTCATGGAGCGACGGAGCCGGCGCGGCAGTGCGAGCAACGCGAAGATCAGCGCGAACGGTGCGGCCGCGCCGAAGCTATTGCCGCCGCTCGCGTCGCACTGACAGCCCTGCGCGCCTTCGGTGCCGTGGAACGGATCGTCGAGCTTGATCGAGCCGTCGGAGTTGCGCGGCGGCAGGATGCCCATGCCGATCGGCACGTTGATCTTCACCGGCGCGAGATCTTGGCTGTCGGGTACGCCGCGCAGCCGCGAGCGCACCTCGATCGAGTGAATGCCGGGCAGCCAGAACGTCTGCGGCGACACCGTCGGGTTCGCGTTGTGCCCCCACGGCGTCCACGTGCCGTGATCCAAGCGCAGCGAGAACTCGAGCCGGCTGGGATCTTGATCGATCGCGCCGAGCGCGAGCGTCACGCGAGGCGGCACGTTCGCGCGCCACTTGCTCGCATCACGCGCGATCGCGCGGTCGGGCTCGTCGACGTTCATGATGTCGACCGTGGTTTGCGTCGGGTGCACCGAGCCCGGCGCCGCCAGCGAGACATTGGCGAAGATCGCCAGGAAGTCACCGACGCCGTCTTTGTCTTGATCGTCGACCGCGGTCACCGCGGTCACCGCGAGGTTCAAGCCTTCGATCGAAGGCAGCGTGATCTTCGGCAGCGCCGCCGACAGCTGCGGCAGCACGAGCCCGAGCAGCGTCGGGAACAGCGCCGCGAGCGACGCGGGCGTTTCGGTCACCGCCTGCGAGTTTTTGACCGAGATGTTGGTGAACGCGTTCGTGGTGTCGCCGAGCACCGGCTCGAGCGCGCCCGACGTGATGTCGATGCCGACCGGCAAGTCGACATCGGAGACCACCGTGAAGACGCGGACGTACTGGTAGTCGACCTCGGCGAAGAAATCGAGCTCGAGCGCGGTGAACTTGACGTCGAGCAGCGGCGCCGACAGCACGGTGTTGCCGCTGCCATCGGTCGTGAACGTGTTCGGGCCAAGCGTGATCACCGGCGGGCTTTGCGGGCGCAGGCCGATCGCCATCGGCGAGTTGCTCTCGACCAGCTTGGTCAGCGAGCGCGAGAGCAGGCCGATCGTGTCGGTGTCGAGCTCGGACACCGTGTTGTGGCCGATGGTCAGACAGAAGATGCCGCCTTCGTAGCCGGCGTACGCGAGCTGCGCGAGCTGCGACTTGTGCAGGCCGATGCCGATGTCGAACGCCGAGCCGTTGTCGGGCCGCGTGTTGCCTTCGAAGTACGTCGAGCGCGGCACGCTCACCGCAGCCGGCTCGGTCGCCGGCGGACCGCACATGTCGCGCGCCGAGCCGCCCGGCTCCATGCCGCCGAGCAGGCCGAGCGACACGCCGCTCGCCTCCGAGGTCAACGAGTAACCGCCGGCCACTTCATACAGCTCGAGCGCGCCGGTCGTGCCCGGCGAGAAGCTCGCGAACAGGCTCGATGCCGGCAGCATGCCGTCGAGGCCGACCTCTTGCTCGCACGCGCTGCCCTCCATGCACACGCCGCCGGTGCACGCGGTGCCGAACGGCGCGCAATCGCCGAGCGCCGTGCAGCTCTTGCAGGTCGCGCCGAGCGCACCGCCGATCGCGCTCGACAGCGGCGTGCCGAGGAAGCCCTCGATCGTCGACGCGGGCAAGATGTCGGCGGCGTAGCACAGCACGTCACTGATCGTTTTCGGTGTGATCGAGTAGTCGGCGCTCTCGAGACCGGTGACTGCGATGCCGGCAGTGCCGATCCCGATCTTCGTCGTGCCCGCCGTCGCGTCCTGGTCGAACGCGACCGGCGCGGTGATCGTGAGGTCCTGGCTGGTGCCCTGGGTCGTGTCGAGCGTGAGCACGCAGTTCGCGCCATCGAGCGTGACGATCAGCGGATCCGCGGTTTTCACGCGCGCGCGCACGGTGACGTCGAGCTCGCCGTTCGGCGACGCGATGCCCGCGTTTGGCACGAGCTGGAGCCGCGGCAGGTCTCCGGTGTGCGTGGTCAAGTCGATATCGATCGGGCCGCAGTTCGGGATCGCCGTGTTGCCGCTGCAGCACACCGCCGTGCTGCCGCAGCTCACGATCGGATACGCGATCACGCCGTTCGAGCCGGCCGCGCCGGAGCCGAGCAAGCCGCCGAGCAGCTGCGCCGGGTTCGACTCGATCGTCGCGAGCGCCGACGACGTCAGCCGGACCTGGCCCGCGTTCGCGTTGCGCTTGGTCGGTGCGAAGCCGCCGGGAATCGGCGTGACGCCGCAGCCGCTGCATCCACTGCTGCCGCTGCAGGAAAACGCGGTGATGATCGCAAATGCGATGACAAACGCGCTGAACGCGGAGCGATAACGGCGACGGTGATAGTGCGACATGGGCCCCCGTCCGAACGTCGCCCGCGGCGCGATTGGAATCAAGCCCGCTGTTGCGCGGCGTACGTCACAGGCCCCTAACCGGGGTCCTACTGCACCGTACCGTCGACGACGAGGTAGCCGGTCTGTGGCGCGATCGAAACGTTCTGCACCGACACGCCGCCGATCGACGGCATCGGGATCGCGCCGAGCTCGCCGGAGCCGATCGCGATCACGCGGGCCAGCGCGAACGAGGTCAGCGCCTCGAACTGCGAGTTCGACAGCTCGTTGGCGCCCGAGACGCCCTGGTCGAGCACGTCGACGTATGTGGTCGGCTGGCCGACGTCGAGCGAGATCGAGCCGTCGGTGTTGGTCTGGACCTGGACGTCGACCTGCGCGTTGATCGCGATCTCGGTCGTCGTGGTGTCGCCGTTCTTGAACGTGCCCATCAGGTCGCCGATCGTCATCACGAGGCCGCTGCCGCTGGCGTCGATGTACGGCGGCGCGTCGGCCGCGATCGTGACCGAGTCGAACAGCGTGCCGATGTCGCCGTACGAGCCGTTGTCGAGCTGCAGCGTGTCGCTGAGCCCGCCCGCCGACCACATGCTGGTGAGCGCCTGGTTCGCCGCGTTCGCCGCGACCGCGAGCTGGAAGCCGTGGGACAGGTCCATCGACGGCTGCGTGTTGGTCACGTCGACGAACGCGCCGGAGTCGCCGTGCGCGCGGATCGACGTGTTCAGCTCGACGATGCCGCCTGCGCTCGTGAAGTTGATCGACGCCGGCGTGACGCTGATGTCGACCTGCGAGCTCAGCACGCTGATCGTCTTGGTCTGGTTGAGCCCGTCGAGCTCGGTGTTGATCATCGGCACGACGAACTTCTCGGTCGCCCAGCCGATCAGCGGGCCGAACGCATCGTTGAGATCGAGCAGGTCGACGATGTCGCCGGTGAGGCCGCCGAGCTCGGCGTCGAAGCCGGTGACGGTGACGTCGGGCGAGTCGAGGCTGATCGCGAACTGGCCGCTCGCGACGCCGATCGCGAGGTTGCCCTTCACCGAGATCTGGGTCGCGGCGATCGTGATGTCGCGGCTGCCGTTGATGCACGCGGCGGCGTAGTCGAGGTGCATGCCGACGTTGACGTTCGACAGCTCGGCGTCGAGCGCGAGGCCGCCGGCCTGCGGCACGAGCGCGATCTGCGCGTCGCCGACCGTCATGCTCGTGACCGAGCCCTGGACGTAGAGGCAGTCGGGGCCGTTCGGCGCGCCGTCGCTGAGCACCGGGTTCGACGGCGCGATGATCGATTCCAGATCGGCGGTCTTGATGTACGTGCCGGCGCCGGCGCCGACCGCGGCGAACGTCTGCGCCGACAGCGTCGCGGTGATCGCGTTCTGCACGACGGTCGCGATCGGCTGGGTCGGGCCGACGACGACCGAGCGCGATTCCTTGCCGGCGTTGCTCGAGGGATCGAGCGCGATCGCGTGGAGCAAGTTCGTGCCGGCGGTGACCGGGACCTGCGCGGTCCACGTGCCGTCCGCGTTGAGGGTCGCGGGCACGTCGTTGACGGTCACGCTCGCGACCGCGGTGTCGTCGGTCGCGGTGCCGGTGACGGTCACCATCGCGACGTCGCCCGCGAAGTGTCCGCGGTCGGGCGAGGTGATGTGCACGACCGGCGCGTTCGGATCGACCGCGGGAGCGTTCGGATCGTACGGGTGGTCCGAGCACGCCGCGAACGCCGCGAGTCCGATCAGTCCGAGGGTGAACGTGCGCATGTCGAGCCTCCCGCGCCGACGTTCAGCAAGAGCGATGCCACGCCATCGTGCCAGCGATCTTGTTGGGGATCCGCCGCGAGGTCGGCGCGGCCGTGGCTCTTGTCCTGCCAGGAAATCCGCGTTGCCTTTGGATCTTTCGAGCTCACGACCAGCGCGTGGCCGGCCGGCAGCGCGTAGGTGACGAGCACGACGACGATCGGCCGCGCACCGCCGTCCTCGACGCCCAACTTGGCGCGGACACTCGTGGGCACCAGCGGCTTGCCGTCGAGCGCGATGGTAATGGGCGCGACGGCGGTTGCACCCATCACGTCTTCGAGCGCCGCGAGCGCGCGCGATTTCGGCTGGTTGGCGATGCGACCGAGCATGGCTTGCGTCTGCTCGCCCGTGCCCGGTCGATAGCCGATCAACACCGCAAGCTCGCAATCCTCGACCTGCACCACGACGGACCGCTGCGGCGGGAACGTGTGTGCCCAGGCTGCGCCGGCAGCCAGTGCGATGGCAACGAGACTAGCCAGTAGCCTCATCGGGAGACCTCTGGCAACGCATCGAACTGCTGGCGCACGTCGGCGCTCGCGCCGCTGCCTTCCAATGTCGCGGGCAGCGGCGGCTTCGGCGGGGTCCATTTGCCATCGCCGTTGGTGTCGATCCACATCGGGTTCGTGATCGCGTACGGCCGCGAATAGTGCAGCGGCGGTGGCTTGAGCTTCGCGGCGATCGGCAGCGACGACAGATCGATGCCGGTCGCGAGCGCGCCGATGATCACGCTGACGTCGAGCGGCGGGAACTCGGTCGCGCTGTTGACCGGAAACTCGTTCGAGCTGCCGAGCGCCTCGGCGACGATCCACATGTCCGTGCCGTCGCTCGGCGGCGCGACGTTGATCGTCGTCGTGAAGTCGGTGCCCGGCGCCGGAATCTGCACGTCGGCGACGATCGCGCCGCCGTTCGAATACAGCTTGAGCTCGTTGACCGGCGCCCAGCTCGGCGACTTGACCTCGATCGCGACCGGCACCGGGCCGCTCATCGAGAATTCGTCGCCGATCATGTGCGTACCGACCGTCATCGCGATGAACGGCGCGGTCGTCGCGATCGCGTGATGCGCGCGAATGCCGGCGATCACTTCATCGCGCGTGTAGCCACCCGGCACGTCGTTGCCGTCGCCGACGAAGACGTACGTGCGCGCGTAGCCGGGCTCGTCGGTGAGCATGTGGTGCGAGTCGCTCGCGCCCATGCCGGTGATCATCTTGCCGCGGTCGAGCATCGTCATCCACGTCTCGACGACGCCGGGAAATTGCGGCCGGCCGTCGGCGCCGACGACCGGTTGGCCGGGCACCGGCTGCGGATCCGGAAACGGTCCAGGTGGCAGCGGATCGGGCGCGATGAACGTGTGAACGTCTTCGAGCCGGCGCCCGGTGATCAGCTCGACCGCGTCGTAGTCGAAGCTGAAGTTCGCCGCCGAGAACTCGTCGCCGTACGGCGCGAACACGCCCATGATGCCGGTCGGCGTGTATGGCTCGGCGGTCGCCGCGTCGACGTAGAACTGCGACCAGTAACCGAGCACCGGCTGGCGCGGGTGCGCGACCGTGACGACGGAGTTGTTCGGATCGATCGCGAGCCCGCGCAGCTGCGTGAACAAACTCTCGGGCGCCTGCTTCGCCCACACGAACTCGCCGCCGCGCGTCGAGCCCGGATCGACCTTCAACGGATAGCCGATGAAGTGGCCCATCTCGAACGTCGTCAGCTCCATGCCCGGCACGCCGAGCAACCACTGATCGAGCTGGAGGTTCGCGATCACCGGCGAGTAGTCGGTGATGTAGTTGTGATCGGTCGCGACCGCGACTTCCAGGCCCTCGGCCGCGCAGCTCGTCACGCGATCGCTGATCGGCAGGCCGGAGTCGGTCGATGGCTGCGAGTGCACGTGAAAATCGCCGGCGATCCAGCCCGGCGTGTCGAAGCTGCGCTGCAATTGCACGAGCTGCGCGCTGTAGCTGCCGGCCGCGATCGTGATCGTCTTGGTGAACAGCTCGTACTCGGGACCGCGGCTGACCACGAGATCGTACGTGCCGGGCCGCACCGGCGCGTCGAGTCGGCCGTCGACGGTCCACCACGCGTTCTCGACGTAGCGATCGCTGCCGTCGAACGCGGTCGGCCGCACGCGCTCGCCGCGCGCGAGCGAGTACAAGATGTTCCGACCGTCGACGAAGTTGCCGTTCGTGCCCTGGATCGCGGCGTTGTGGCCGATCAGCTGGATCTTCGCCGGCGCGTGGCGGCCGAGCTCGTCGACCGCTTCGACGTCGATCGTCGCCGGCGCGTGCATCTGCACGAACGCCCCGGTCTGGCCGCCCGCCACGACGACGAACGGCTGCGGCGTCGCCGCGATGTTGCCTCCCGAGTCCGTCGCGGCGTCGGGCCGCGTATCCTCGAGCACGAGGTACGTGTACATGCCGGGCGGCAGGTGGCCGAGAAAGTTGCCGCCGGCGTCGGTGTCGAGCTCGTCGAGGATCTTCGCGCCGGTCGAGTCGAACACGAGCACCGTCGCGGTCGAGATCGCGGCCTGCGTGAGCTCGTCGACGACGCGGCCGCCGAACGTGCCGTTCGGTTGGCCGCGTTGCTGCAAGACCGCGTCGTAGATCGATCCGACGTCGCCCTTGCCGACGTAGAAGTACGATTCGTACGTGCGCTGCTCGCCGGCGTTCAACTGATCGGGCGGCTTGTACATGTACGCGCCGGTCACGCCGGCGTAGGTGAACGGCAACAGCATCGAGAACGGCGTGATGTCCTGGCCGGGATAGCCGCTCGCGTACGAGTTGACGTAGTTGTCGGGCGTCGACGGGATCGAGATGCCGTACGACACGCCGGGGCCGCGGCTCGCGATGAAGTCGGCGACCATGCCGGGAAACGCCGGAAAGCCCGGCCCGGTGCCGTAGGTGTCTTCGATCGCGAAGCGCACGTTGAAGCCGGCGACGCCGGGCACGAACAGGCTCTGCTCGCCGCCGAGCAGCGGGAACTGGCCGAGCGGCACCGAGAGCTGAATGCTCGAGATGCCGGGGATGTTCATGCCGAGCAGGTTGTCGAGGTCGGTGGGGTTCAAGTACGGAAACGGGTGCGCGCCGGTCGCGTTGTTCTTGATCGTCGTCTCGATCGTGACGTAGCGATCGCCGGGCACGAGCTTGTAGAGCTGCGACATCGACAAGTCGGACGGGAACACCAAGCCGGTGTTGAGCAGCGCGACCATCTCGAACAAGTCACCGCACACGCCGGTCACCAAGATCTCGGCGGGCCCACCATCGGTGCCGTCCATCACGGGCTCGCTCGGATCGGTCGGGCACGCGCCCTGCGCGTTCGGGATGCAGACGTCGACCGGATCGATCACGCTGAATACGAAGCCGGGTAACAGCTCGGCGAGCTCGTCGTTGCCGGTGTTGGTGTTCGCGATGCGCTGCAGATCGGCGTCGATCAGCGAGCCGCCGAACGACGTATTGACGCGGCCGACCCCTTTGTCCTCGACGATGAATCGCACCTGATCGTTCTGCAGCAGCCAGTCGCCGACCTGGCCGATCGCGTGCGGGCCGCCGATCGCCTGCTCGAGCTTGCCGATGCGCTGCGCGCTCGAGTGCGGCGGATCGCTGCCGACGCACGTCGTGCACGCCAACGCGGCGAGCACAGCGAGCTTCATAACGTCAGCTCACCCGCGACCTGGAAGCGATCGTTCGCGAGCTCGCGCGCGGCTTGCTCGACGGGCACGACGACCTGCATCAGGAACCGCACGCGGTACGATGGCACGGCGAGCACGGCGCCGATCGTGTGCTCGATCACGCGATCGGTCGTGACGAGGCTCGATGGGTCGAGGATGCCGAAGCGGTAGCCGACCTGCAGCGGCAGCGCGATCGGAATTCTCACGAGTAGCTGCGCGTGACCGCCGTACGCGTCTTGCGCGGGACCGCCGGTCGTATCGAACGTCGTATGCTCGAGCACGAGCCCACCGCCGAACGCGAGCGGACCGACCTCGATGCGCGCCCCCGCGGTGCCTTGATAATCGGTCTCGTCCTGGCGAAACGGCAGCGTGCCGATCGTGCGCGGGTTGTAGCGCCCCGCGACCATCAGCCAGCTGTCGTGCGGCCAGCGCACCAGCGCCGTGATGCTCACCGCCGGATCGTTGTTGTCGTTGTTCGACGAATACTCGTCCGCGCCGTTCTGCACCGCGACCTCGAAGCCGAATTGCGGTCCATTCACCGCGACGGGCGATCCGAGCATCGATCGCGGGTCCAAGTGCAGTGCGACGCCGAGCGACCGACCCGGCGGCAGCCCCGGCGTCTGCCAGCCCTCGGTGGCACGCACACCGCGACTCTCGATCGGATAGTCGACGAACTCGAGCGACGTGTCGGCGACCAGCGCTTCTGGATCGACCAACGGCAAGAAGTAGCCCGCGCGCACTACCATCTGGCCGGCGACCGACGCGTCGGCGTACGCATCCCGGAGGTTGAAGCCGAGCGTGCCCTGCGGCGAGTTGACCTGCGCGCGCTCGTCGACGGCGCCGTCGAACGCGAGCGTCGCGGCGATCCGATCGCCGTAGCGGCCGTGGACGCCGAGCCGCGCGTTCTGGAGCTCGAAGCCGTCGTCGCGGCCGACGAACTGCACGTTCGGATCGGCTTGCACCGCGATGTACTCCATCCGCAGGAAGCCGAAGCCCTCGTAAGTCAGCTTGTGGACGACATCGACCGGCGGCGGCGGAGTCGGCGACGGCGGCGGCTGTGGCGGCTGCGTCGGTGCGTTCTGCGAAGGCGTCGTGGCGGTGTCGTTCACCGCGGATCCGGAGCCGGGATCGGCTGCGGCCGGTTGCGCCGATCCCACCCCGGGAGTCAGCAGCGCAACCAGCACAGCCGCGCCGCACAGGCGTGGATGCATGGCTTCCTTGGTATCACATGTGCGGTTCGCAGCGCCGCTTGCGTTCATCGCGATCGCGCGACGAGTTTCTTACAATCCGAAGGGGTGACTGCGCGGACGACGAGAGGGTTGCGCATCGCGACGCGGTGCACGTCGATCGATCAATTCGTCGCGGCGTTCCATCGCTTCTGCGATGCGCAGACGTGCTTCATCTCGACGCTCACCGCGCGACCCGTCGGGCTCGAGACCGCGTTTTCGATCGACCTCGCGAACGCGCAGCCCGCACTGCGTGGCATGGGCATCGTGCTCGAAGCGTGGACGACGCCGGGCAATCGCTTCGGTCGCCCCGGCTTGTTGCTCGGCATTCGCAAGCTCACCGCCGACAGCGAGGGCGTGTTCGAGCGCCTGCTCGCGGCGCACGTCGCGGCGACGCCGCCGCCGTTTCTGCAGCAGCTTCCGCCGCCGGCGCCATCGCAGCTCGCACAGCCGATCGCGTTGCCGAACGTCCTGCCCGACGACACGCGTACGCCCGGCTCGGAGCTCGTGCTGCCCGCAAACCCATTGATGAACATCAGCGATCATTCGCTCGAAGGCTTCGTCGATTGCACGCTGTACGAGGAGACCGGAAACTTTTTTCCGGCGCCGGAGCCCGAGATCGACGCTGCGAACGTCGATCCGCTCGTCGAGCCGCCGCGGCGCGTGACGATTCCGCCGATCGCGGAGCCGCGCACCATGACCGGTCCAATGATGTCGTTGCCGCGAACGCTGACCGGCCCGATGACGCCGATCGCGATCGCGATGCCGCCGCCGATGCCGCCGCCGATGCCGTTGGCGATGCCGATGGCGCGGCCGGTCGTGAAGCGCGCGCTCGAGCGAGCAGCCAGCGAACCGTTCGTGCCCGTGCCGAGCGCGCCGCCGATGACCGTGCGGCCGATCCGGCGCGGCCGCATCACCGGCATTGCCGCATGGCCGCGGCAGCGCATCGCGGTCGCCGGCGGCGTCGCGGTCATCACGATCGCCCTCGCGATCGTGATCGCGAGCAAGTCGGGCCACGCGTCGCACGCGACCGCGACGACCGACGATGCAGACCTCGTCGCCGCGAACCTGCCGCCGCCCGAGCGCCGCGCGGCGACGCCAAGTGTCCCGCATCCGGTGCCGGTCGCCGACGTCGCGCCGCTTGCCGGCGACGATCCGGGCGACGCGAGCGGCGGCGCGCCGATGTTCGGCAGCGGCCCGTGCAAGATCGCGGTGTCGACCACGCCGGCGGGCTCGATCATCTCGGTCGATGGCGAAGTCGCGGGGCCGTCGCCGATCACGATCGGCGGCCCGTGCGCCAAGCGCAAGCTCGACATCGCGCACCCGCGCTACGCGCCGGCGACGCGGATCGTCGCCGCGACTCCCGACGCGGCCGCGAATATCGACGTCGCGCTGGCGCGGCCGACGCACGATCTCTACGTCGAGACGTCGCCGGCCGGCGCGGCCGTGTCGATCGACGGCCATCGCGCCGGCACGACGCCGACGTTGGTCAAGATCATGGGCTTCACGGCGCTGTCGCTGCGGATCGACAAGTTCGGCTTCAAGTCGACGACGCAGCGGATCTACAGCAAGTCACCGCACGACCGCGTGACGATCAAGCTCGGCCACTGATTCCGAATTCTCTGGAGAGAGTTCTACAGGCGATAGTGCGCCTGCAACAGCACGTACGACCCGCTCGGGCCGCCGGTCGGTGTGTTCTCGCCGGCGGTGCCATGAATCGCCTCGAACCGCGTCGTCAGCAGCAGCTCGACGTGTGACGTCGTGAACCAGTGCACGTTCAGATCGACGGCCTCGCGGTCGACGCCTTTGATCCGCAGATCCTCGTTGTAGTAGTCGAGCGCGAGATCGGCCATCACGCCGAACGGCAGAAACTTGCTCAGCATGATCGTGCCGACGCCTTGGTTCGTGCCGTACGTCTCGACGTGCACGTTGACGAACTGGACCTCGCCCTCGAGCTCGAGCCCCGGGCCGGCCGCGTAGTACTTGCCGGTGACGCCGCCGCGATATTTTTCGTCGTGTGGATACGCGCAATCGCTGCAGTCGTCGCCGACCGTGACCATGGCTTCGAGTCCGACCGATGCGTGCTCGATCGGCCGCATCTCGGCGTACGCCGCGACGCCGTTGTCGTGCGCGACCGGGTCGATGATCGGGTCCTCGATGAACCCGGTCAGGTGCGCTTCCCAGTTCGGCTCGATGTACTCGATCGCCGCGCCGTAGGTCTCGCTGTACAGCGGCGTGCCGCCGTATTCGCGCGTGTACTCGGGGTGCTCGGCGAAGCGCAAACCGAAGATCGGCATGAAGCGGCCGACGCGCGCGAACAAGCCGAAGCCGTCGTCGGCATGTTGCTGCCACATGATGTAGTGCTCGCGCGACCACACCTGCGTCGCGGCCTCGTTGCCGTACTCGGGCGGGCGATAGCCGACGGTCAGGTTGACGTGAAAGTGCCCGGCGAACTTCGCGCTCGCGTAGATGTCGGCCTGCATCGGAAACGTCTCGAGATACTTCTGCGGCGCCTCGACGTAACCGGTCGCGGCGCGGAAATCGCCGCCGAGCATCAGCCACGCCGGCAGCTTGAACACGCCGTTGATGAACGCCGGGTCGGTGCCGTATTGCGAGATCTGCTCCGCGACGTTGAGCCCGTTCTCGTTGAGCAGATCGCCGCCTTCCGGCGCGATGTGACACGAGCTGCACGTCTGATCTTTGCTGAGCTGGAATTGCGGATACGCCGCGGCGACGCCGGCCAGCGCGCACACGATCGCGATCGCGAACACGAGGGCGCGCATCACTGGCACATCCCCTCTTCGCAGTTGCTGTCACAGGTCTGGACCACCGCGCCGAAGCTCCACTCGGAGGTGCACTTGACGAGCTGGAGGCCGTTGCAGGCGAGCCCGGAGAACTGACTCGGATCGCACGCGGCGCCGTGGGCCGGATCGGCGAAGGTGATCTGGAAGCACTCGCCCGTGCTTTGACCGTCGGGCACGTCGCACGTATCGGAGAGCTGCGGGCACGCGGTGACGCCGGGCTCGCAGGTCGCATCGTCGTCGGCTTTGCTGACCGGGCCGGTGATCCACGCCTCGAGCAGATCGATGTCGGCGTTCGGCATCGATTCATCGAGCGGCATCCGGCCGATCCCCAAGTTGAACGGGTCGATCTTCGTGACCCACGTGATCAGCGCGGAGTCCTTCGGATCGGCGGGGTCGTAGTCGTCGCTGTCGAAGCTGAGCAGCGGGAAGTGGACCATCGTCGTGCGCATGCCCTCGTAGGTATCGAGGACGACGTCGTTGCTCTGGACGAACGTCGAGTGGCACTCGGCGCCGCCGCACTGCGGATCCAGGATCGTGTCGGTGATGTACTGCGCGTCGCGCGGCCGATCGTCGGTCGACGACCCGCATGCGGCGAGCGCGAGCAGCGCCGGCCAGACCAATCTAGACATGGCGCGCACACTACAACAGGCCGCGGGATCGGCGCCTGCTCGCGCGCGCAACACAGCGCTGCGCGACTCTTGCGCTACTTGGTCGAGCGAGCGCGAGCGCGGTGCAGTGTCGAGCCCGAGCCGCTCGAGCGCACGACGCGCGCGGCAGCCGGCGTGCGACGCACGCGGCGCGACACCGGGGGCGGCTCGGCGCGATAGGCCATCGCGTCGCGGTTCTGGCCGCGTAGCACGAGGCGAATCGCCATCGAGTCGCCCATCGTGCACACCTTGTTGTCGATCATGCCGGCCGCGAGCGCGATCCGACGAACGACCTCTTCGGTGATGTCGGCGCCGCGCTTCTTCTTCGGCCACGCGACCCAGAAGCCGCCCGACGGATGCAAGCGACCCGCGATGTCGGCAAAGCGGCGCTCGAGATCGGCGACGCGGTCGACGAACAGCACGGCGACATCGATCAGCGGATGACGGAGATCCTCGGCGATGCGAACTTCATCGCAGGTCAGCCGGCGCACGATCGTGCGCGGAGCACCGAGCAAACACACCCGGTGCCCGGGCTTGATCCCGAGCTTCTTCGGCAGTGGCTTGCCCTGCATTCCGGCCATGACCCACGGATAATGCAGCCGTGGCGCGGGAGGTCAAACAGGATGGCCGGATCTTCTTTTAAGTCCGCGCACTGGCTCGATATTGTTCCGATCTCCACACTCCCGGATTTTTGTGAGAGCAGCTACGAATGCGAGCCGAGTCCGCCGCGGTTCTCGGGGCTTGTGAAATGTCTTTCAGCGGTACGGCCGATTTCTTGACTTTCGCGGTCGGCTAATCTCAACCCTGCCTCACGTGCCCAACGGCTTCTTGCTCATCAACCTCGGAACTCCGGACGCGCCGACGACGCCTGCGGTTCGGCGATATCTGCGCGAGTTCCTTTCGGACCCGCGCGTCCTCGACATCG
>DATBAS010000059.1:0-8475 GCA_036271395.1 Kofleriaceae bacterium | reverse complement strand
GCAACGCCGGCATCAACTACGGCTCGCTCGGCGTCAAGCAACCCGATCAGACGAGCCAGGAGCTCACGCTCGGCGGCGCGTTACGCATCTACAACTGGGGCGCCGCGATCAGCGCGACCGCGCGGTCGATGAACCTCGGACAAAACGCTGAAGAGACCGGCAACGTGTTCGCCGAATCGCTCACGTTGAAAGGCTCGACCGCGGTCTTCATTCCCGGCCCCGACATCGCGATCGGCATCGGCGCGCAGCTCGCCGTGTTCAACATGCAGCTCGATTGCACCGGCCCGCAGTGCGGCGATTTGTTCACCGTCAGCGGCTGGGGCGCGCAGGTCGGCGTCACGTGGATCCCGCACCTGCAGAGCTTTCGGCTCGCCGGCGTGTTGTCGACCGGCATCACCGGCGACAACGTCGGCGGCTCGTGCATGGACCCGACGAACTGCCAGGGCTTCATGTTACCGGACCGCGTCGCGGTGCCGGCGACCATCACGGCCGGCATCGCGTACCGCTTCGCGCCGACGGACTGGAACCAACAAACATCCGGCTCGTTCCGCGACGAGCAATCGCTCACGCTCGCATTCGATGTCGTGACGAACGCGCCGGTCGGTGACGCGTACGGCCTCGACGCGTTCGCGATCGGCTACCTCGAGCGCTCCGACGAGCACTACGGCGTGTCGCCGCGCGGCGGCTTCGAATGGGAGATGGTGCCGGGTCGCTTCCGCTTGCGCGGCGGCAGCTACTGGGAGCCGAGCCGATTCGACGGCGTCGAAGGCCGCATCCACGGCACGTTCGGCCTCGAGCTCCGCGTGTTCGAGGTCGATGTCTGGGGCCTTCGCCGCGGCCGCATCACGCTCACCGGCGACCTCGCGCGCGATTACTCGAACCTCGGTATCTCGATCGGCCTCTGGCATTAGCGAGTCTTCTGCGCCATGTTCCGGCGCGATGAAGACGCTCGTTTTGCTCGTCGCGCCCGCGCTGCTGTTCGGTTGCCAGAAACAAGCCGACAAGGGCGGCGCCGACATGACGCCGGAGCCGGTCGCGAAACAACCGAGCCCGGATCCCTCGCCCGCCGCGCGCGCGAAAGCCGATGGCGAAGGCGGATCGGGCTCCGCGGCGGCGATGCCCGCACCGGCGATGCCCGCACCGGAGTCGGCCGAAACGCAAGTGCGCCCGCCGGTCGCCGCCGATCTCGCCGGCTACGTCAAGAACGTGCCCGGCACCGGCAGCAAGCTACTCGCGCAAGTCGACACCAGCATGGGCGCGATCCACTGCGAGCTGTTCGGCGACAAAGCGCCGATCGCGGTCGCAAACTTCGTGGGGCTCGCCACCGGCCAGAAGCCGTGGCTCAACCCGAGCTCCGGCGGCGTCGAGCAGAAGAAGCCGTACTTCGACGGCCTCACGTTTCACCGCGTGATCGCCGGCTTCATGATCCAAGGCGGCGACCCGCTCGGCGCGGGAACCGGTGGTCCCGGCTACAACTTCGACAACGAGATCGATCGCTCGCTCAAGATGGATCCGGGCGCGCTCGCGATGGCCAACACCGGCCATCCGAACTCGAACGGCAGCCAGTTCTTCATCATGGAAGGCAGCAAGCCCGGCTTGCTCGGCGGCTATACGATCTTCGGCCAGTGCAGCGATCCCGACGTGGTCAAGAAGATCACGAGCGTGAAGACCGATGGCAATGACAAGCCCGATCAGCCCGTGACCATCACGAAGGTCACGATCACGAAGGGCTAGCGGAACAGGCGGCCGCGCAGATCCGGCGACGGCTGCGCGATCACGTCCAAGCCGACGATGCGCTGGTCGGCGGCGTCGCTCGCGGCGCGCGCCGCGGCTTCGATCGCGTCGAGCGTGCCGGTCAACGTGAAGTAGGCCTTGCCGGCGAGATCGACGGCAAACCGCGCGTCGCGCACGACCACGTCGGCGATCTTGCACGCGGCATCGGCCGCGGCGATCGCGGCGCACACGGTCTTGGTCTCGACGATCGCGACGGCTTCGGCCGCGTGATCGCCGGCCCAGTCGATCGGAGCGATCGGCGCCTCGAGCATCGGCCAGATCTGCGCGTCGGCGGCGGCCAGCTGCACGCGGTCGAGCAGCAAATCGCCGGCGATGCGAACGCCGGCGTCGAATGCTTCTTGAACCTCGGCGACGCCGCCCTCGAACATCACGAGGTGCTTGCCGCCGCTGACCGCGCGCGAATGCAGCAAGATCGCCGGCGATCGTTTCAAGCCGACATCGGCGGCGACGATGCCTCGCGCGATCGTGCCGATCTCGAGCACGCCCAACGCCGGGCCTCGATCGCTCAAATCGCGCACGCGTCCTCCGCGTGCCGGTCCGGACGCGCGCGCTTACACAAACCGGAACGCTTCTTTGAGCGTGCACCTGCGCTCGCGCGTGAAGTGCACGGCGGTCGTCAGGCCCTCGCCGGTCGGGCTCGCGATCGTGAACGACGTGTAGCCCTCGCCACCGAGCCCCAAGCCCGCGTACGACGCGTCGTTCTTGACGAAGATGCTGCAATTGCACACGCGCGCCATCGCCGCCATGTTGTCGATGTTCGTCGAGTGCATCGTCGCGGTGTGATGGAAGCCGTGCTCGACGCGGAGCGCGGCGGCGATGCCGTCGGCTGGATCGCGCACACGGAACAGCGGGATCACGGGCATCAACAGCTCGTGCTGGACGAACGGATGCTGCTCGTCGACCTCGCACATGACGAGGCGAAGATCGTGGCCGTGGCCGCTGATGCCGATCGCCTTCGCGATCACCGCCGCATCTTTGCCGACCCACGCCTTGTTGACGTGATCGCCTTCGAGCACGACCTTCTCGAGCTCTTTGACCTGGCGGTGATCGAGCCACAGCACCGGCTGGCGCTTGAGCTCGCCGATCAGATCGTTCGCGATGCGATCGACCGCGATGACTTCTTTCTCGGCGATGCAGACGATGTTGTTGTCGAGCGAGGCGCCGCGCACGATCGCATCCGCGGCCTTCGCGAAATTCGCGGTCTCGTCGACGACCGCCGGCGGATTGCCCGGACCGGCGCTGATCGACTTCTTGCCGGAGTTCATCGCCTGCGCGACGACCGCCGGGCCACCGGTCACGACGACGATGCGCACCAGCGGGTGCTTCATCAACGTCTGCGCCGATTCGACGGTCGGCTTCTCGACCGAGACCAGCACGTCTTTCGGACCGCCGACGTGCTGGATCGCGTCGTTGAGCAGATGGACGAGCCAGTTGCACGTCTGCGCGGCGCCGGGGTGCACGTTGAACACGACCGAGTTGCCACCCGCGACCATGCCGATCGCGTTGCACAGGATCGTCTCGGTCGGGTTCGTGGTCGGCGTGATCGCGAGCATCACGCCGTAGGGCGCGCGCTCGGTGAGCATGAGCCCGTCGTCGCCTGTGTACGCGACCGGGCGGAGAATCTCCAAGCCCGGCGTTTTTTCGGCGACGAGCCGATTCTTCGCCAGCTTGTCCTCGTAGCGACCGAGCCCGGACTCGTCGACTGCATAGCGAGAAAGTGCCTCGTTGTTGGCGAGCACGCACTGGCGCATCGCCGCGACCATCTTCGCGCGCGTCTGCACCGGCGTGCGCTCGTTGGCCTCGAATGCTTTGCGAGCGGCTTTCGCGGCTTGATCGGCATCGGCGTAGACGCCGTTGGTGCCGCGCGGAATCCGCGTCGTTTTCGGCGCGTCGGGCGCGACCGGCACGCGATGCGGCGCCGCGGTCGGCGTTGCATGACCGCCGAGCCGGTCGAGCACGCGTGCGACGATCTCTTCGATCTTCTTTTCGTCGATCACGACCGTTAGTCTTTGACGTAGCGAAGATCGCCGTCGACCGCGACTTGATCGACGATCGCCATGATCGTCGCGTCGACCGGCCGGTTTTGCGTGACCTGGGTCTGGCGTGCCGAGCTGCCCGAGCAATACAGCACGACCTCGCCGAGGCCGGCGCCGACCGCGTCGACGCAGACGACGATCGCGCCGCTCGCCGAAGACTTGATCGATCCATCGACGTCGCAGGCGCGCACGACGAGGAGCTTGAGCCCCTCGAGCGTCGGCTCCTTGCGACTCGCGACGAGCGTGCCGATGACCTTGCCGAGCACCACGGCGAAGCGCCCTTACTTCGCGCCGCCGTTACCGGCGCGGCCGAGCGGCAGCACCGCATCGACGTTCGCGTGCGGGCGCGGGATCACGTGGATCGCGACGACCTCGCCGACGCGCTCTGCAGCGCGCTGGCCGGCTTCGGTCGCGGCTTTCACCGCAGCGACGTCGCCGCGGACGATCGCGGTGACGTAACCGCCGCCGGTCTTCTCGTAGCCGACGAGCTCGACCTTCGCGGCCTTGACCATCGCGTCGGCGGCCTCGACCATGCCGACGAATCCTTTGACTTCGATCATTCCAAGCGCGTCAGCCATCGTTCACTCCTCGGGAATCGACTAGCGATCCACAAACTTCTCGGGCTCTTTACCAGTAACTGCGTTGAGCGCCGCGGTCGCTGCAGCGGCGGCGGCATCGATCTCGGCTTCGGGGCCGGCCATGTAAAGCCGGCCGAACGCGCCGTACGGCGTCACGTTCACCAAGTTCACGTGCGCGGCTTTTTCAGCTTCGTTCGCGGCGAGCACGACGTACCCCGCCGGCTCGCACTCGAAGATGAACAGCGACTGGCCGGGCAACACCATCATGCCCGACGAGCTGCGATTGATGATCTGGGTCTGGTACGCCTCGACGCCGCGGATGATCTGATTGGTCAGCACGCGCGGCTTGAGCCGCTGATGCTCGTCGACGTTGAGATATTTCAAGATCGTCGCGCCCGCCGACTGCACTTCGCCTTTGTCGTGGTCGTGGATCTCGAGCAAGCCGTACGCGCGCTCGACAACCTGCACCGCAGGTTGAACTTTCGTTGCCTTGAGCGCCGCGTCGGTGACCTGGTTGATCGCGATGCCCGGAGCGATCTCGACCCACAGCGACGCCTGATACGGCACCGGCAAGAAACCGCGCGCGGTCTTGCCGATGAACGTCGCCTGCTGCGGCTGCAGTGCGTCGAGGAAGCAGTACGTACGAAGTACCGTGGCCACTAGGAGGGGCACGCTAACACCGCCGCGTGGTGAGATAAAGCGAGCGGCCGCGAAAGCGTCGCACGGGGTCGCACTGTGTCAGTCGCCGAGTCGCAGCGTGTCGCACGGTGCGGGCGCAAAATCGGTGTGGAATGATGCGTGCGAATCGATGCGCGGTGTCATCGCTGGCTGTTCGTTGTTGCTCGTGGCGAGCGTCGCGCGTGCGGACGTGTTGTCGTTAACCCTCGACGGCAATCCGCCGGCGAGCGCTCCGCCGGCGAGCACACCCAGCTCTGCGAGCGCCGATCCGAACGATCTGATCTCGTGGGCGGGCGAGCCGAAATCGATCACGCTGCCCGAGCTGTTGAACGTCGCGATCCAGCAAGCACCCGCGCTCAAGAGCGCGAAGCTCGACATCGCGGTCGCCGAAGCGCAGGTCGCCGAGACGTGGGCGCGCCACGACTGGACCGTGCAAGCGGTGGTCAACGGCTCGCACAGCGGCGCGGCGATCTTCTCCGGCATTCCGATCTCGTCGACGACCGGCTACGGCCTCACCGCCGACATCACGCGCGTCCTGCCGACCGGCGGCACGGTCGATTTTCACGTCGGCTCGCAATACAGCGACACCGGCATCGCGATCCCGGGCGTTCCGACGAGCGCGTACTGGAACGACGTCGCGAGCGCGTCGATCAATCAGCCGCTGCTCAAGAATCGCGGCGCCGACTTCTACAACGCGTTGGAGCGCAAAGCCGATCTCAGCCGCGACGCCGCCGTGCTCGCGCGCCGCCTCGCCGCGCTACAGACCGTGCAGGCCGTGATCAGCGACTACTGGGACCTCGTGCTGGCGGAGCAACAGGTCGCGATCACCGAAGCGAGCCTCGCGGTCGCGAAAGAGCGCCTGCGCGTCACGCAGCTCGAGGTCAACAGCGGCCGCAGCGCGCAGTCGGAGGTCCCGGCTGTCGAGCAAACGATCGCGACGACCGAGGAGCAAGTGCTGACCGGAGAGCTCGCGGTGCTCGATGCATCGCTCGCGCTGCGCCGCGCGGTCGGCATGGCGATGGGCGCCGGCGACCTCGGCCTACGCGTGTCGACCGATCTCGACGCGCGCGACACGCCGCTCGATCTCGCCGCGCTGATCCAGCGCACGTACGACGCGAGCCCGGAGCTCGCGCAGCTGTCGAAGCAAGACGCGTCGGCGACGATCGACGTGGCCGTCAACGACAACGGCCTCTTGCCGCAGCTCGACCTCGCGCTGACCGTCGGCCAGAACGTCACCGACAACACGTTCGGCTCGACCGCGAAAGATCTCGTCAGCGTCGACGCATACGCGATCAGCGGATCGCTGACGTTTTCGCGTTCGCTGCGCCAATACGATGTGCGCTACCGCTCGACCGAGCTGCGCAACGCACGTGAGAAAATTCGGGTGAACGCGATCGACGTGCGAGCACAGCTGGCGCAAGCGATGTCTCACTCGGTCGCGGCCATCCAGTTGGCGAAGCGGCGCGTCGTGCTCGACGATCGCGCGGTCGCGCTCGCCAAGGAGAACGTGCGCATCGAGACCGATCGCTTCAACGTGGGCAGGTCGACGAATTTCGACGTGATGTTGCGGCTCGACGAGCAGCGCCAGGCCGAGCTGCGCAAGGTCCAAGCGCAGATCGACTGGCACAAAGCCGAGACGATGATGCTGATGCTGACGGGCGATCTCTTGCCGATGTTCGGCATCACCGTTCCGTGAATTCGGGCGGCGCGATTGGCACCGCGTTTGTAATTCACCTAGCGCATGAAATTCGCGCTCGCCGTCGCGGCGGCATTGGGGACCGGCTGCGCGACCGCTCCGGCGGCTGCCGCGCCGAACACGGCCGTCACGCTTGCTCCCGCCGACGTGCGCGCCGCGATCGACGCCGACCTCGGGAACGTGCTCGCGCAAACCAGCGCGGCGGTCGCCGCGACGACGCAAACCTTGCCCGGCGCGATGTCGGCGGCGGCGCTCGCGCAGCTCTTCGACACGTCGGCGACCGCGCTCCACGCGATCGCATCGCCGATGACGAGCCGGCTCGTGCTGCCGGCGAGCTCGTCGGCGCAGCTCGCCGCGTGGCTCGACCTCAACGTGTTCGCCGATGCCAATCTCGTCGCCGACGGCACCTTCGCGCTCCCGGCGTCGCTCGTGTGCGGTCAGCCGGCCGCGAGTGATTGCGCGGCCGAGGTCGCGGCGGTCGATCCGCGCGTGCGCGTCGCGGCGATCGCCGGCGGCGTGCAGCTGTTCGTCCAGCTCGGCGCCGCACACGACGAACCGATCGCGATCGCGCTGACCAGCACGACGCTGTCGGCGACCCTCGATCTCGATACGGCCGGCAAGGATCTCGGCGGCGCGTTCAGCGGCAACGCGAGCCTCGCGCTCGACGTGCTCGGCCCGTCGCACGTCCAAGCCACGATCGCGTTTGCCAGCGCGATCACCGCGACGTGGGGCGGCGCCCATTTGCAATCGGCCGCCGGCACGCCCCTGACGATCGATCTCGACGGCTCGCGGCCGCAGATCGAAGCGACGCTCGCGCTCGGCTCGACGTCGCTGACGCTCGGCGATACGGCGCTCTCGCTCGCCGGCGCGACCACCGAGCTCGGCTTCGATGGCCACGTGCTCACGCTCGATCAGGTCTCGCTCGGCGCCGCCAGCGCGACGCTCGCGAAGGCCGGCCAGCCTGCGATCGCGATCGATCTCAATCCGAACGCGAACCGCACCTTCGACGCCGTGCTCAGCAGCGATGCCGACGGCGTCGAGACCGTTGCGGTCGCGCCGTCCCTCGAGATCGAGCAGTCGATCGACCACGCCGTGCTCGGCGACGCGCCGCCGGTCTACGATGTCACCGACGTCGCGCTCGACGCCGCGATTCACGGCACGGCCGGCGATGGATCGCTCGAGGTCGTTCACGGCACGCTCGCGATCGCGACGGCACCGGCGAGCTACGGCGTCACCGGGACGGATGCGAGGTGCGTGACGTCCACGCCGGCGACGAGCCCGGCCGGGCAGAGCTATGACCTGCTCGCGGTTGCAACCTGCCAGTAGCTTGCCGACGCCGATGCCGACGCCGATGCCGATGCCGACGCCGACGCCGACGCCGATGCCGATGCCGATGCCGATGCCGATGCCGATGCCGATTCCGATTCCGATTCCGACGCCGACGCCCGACGCCGATGCCGACGCGGAACCTCGGCGAATTCAAACGCGCCGGCCGATTTCGCGACCCCACGCCCACGCCCGTGCCGACCCCTGCTGGCTTTGATTTCGCCGGTCTCTCGCGACCGGCTCTGTCGCCGTCGCGTCACCGCGACGCCGACACGCTCGCACCTCCATCTCGCCATGGTGCGCGGTCCTTCGCCTCGCTCGCGCTTGCGCCGAGGACCGCGCCGCGCGCGCGGATCCGGCGACAGAA
>DATBAS010000058.1:0-47879 GCA_036271395.1 Kofleriaceae bacterium | reverse complement strand
GATGATCCCGATGCAGCCGCCGTTGTTCGCGACGGCTCGGATCTGATCGTCGTCGATGTTGCGCCAGTGCTCGTGCACGCCGAGCACGCCGGTGTGCGAGACGATCAGCGGCAGCTTCGCGAGCTCGAGCACCTCCATGAATCCGCGGCGATTGATGTGCGCGAGATCGACGATCACGCCGCAGCGCTCGCACTCGCGGATCACGTCGCGGCCGAACCCGGTGAGCCCCTCGTTCGCGTCGGCGCCGCGGCCTTTCGCCGGCCGGCCGATCGCGTTCTTCGAGAAATGCAGCAGCCCCAGATAGCGCACGCCGCGCCGCGAGAAGGGTTCGATCGCCTCGAGCGTGCCCTCGAGCGCTTGGCCGCCTTCGATGCCGCCGAGCGCCGAGATCCGTCCCGCGGCTTTGGCCGCGCGCACGTCGGCGCCGGTCCGCGTCCACACCAGCTCGTCGGGGTGCTTGGCCATCGCGCGATCGAGCGCGTCGAGCTGCGTGACGACCGCGCGCGTGCAGCCGCGCTCCGGCGTCGGCGCGGTCCAGAAGCTGAAGAACTGGCCGGCGACGCCGCCGTCGCGCATCCGCGGCAGGTCGACGTGGCCGAACACGTTCGCGATCGTCGGCAGCGGCCGCTCGTGGCGCGCCGCGAGATCGTAGCCGAGCTTGTCCATCAGCTTCGCCGTGTCGGCGTGCAGATCGAGCACGCAGATCTCGTCGTGGAGCGCGCGGGCTTCGTCGAGCGTGAGCGCCATGCCCGCATCTTATCCGAGGCGCGTCGCTGGTATTTGTCGCACGAACATTGCGTTGCAGCCGGCGGGGCGTACGCGACGTGCACGCTCGTGTGCACGCGCCGTCACACGGTCGTGCGCGTTCACGCATACGGCGCGGCCGCGCGCTGGCACGCGCTTCGCTCGGCACGCACGCATGATCGCCGCCAGCGTCATCACGATCGCGTTCGAGGCCTGCGCGCGCGGCCAGCTCGGGTTTCGCGAGCTGCTCGCCAAGCTCGCGCGGCTCGGCGTCGACCGCTATCAGGCCGATCTCGTGCGCTGCGAGAATGTGTGTTACGTCGCGAACGGATCGTTCGTCGTGCCGGCGCCACTGGTTCGCGCGCCGCCCGCACCGACGCTCTCGCCGATCGGCATCGAGGTCGCGACCCGCGCGTTGTTCCGCCGCCGGATCGGCTACGACGAGTTCCGCGAGCGCGCCGCGGTCGCCGGCTGCACGAGCTATCAGATCTCGATCGCCGGCAACCGCGCGGCGTTTTTCGGCCGGCTCGGCGAGAGCTGCAGCGAGCCGCTGGCGATTCAGAAGCGGCCGCCGAGCACGACGCCCGCGCTGGTCGGCGTCGTCACCGGCACGATCGTGGCCGCGTGCTCGCCGAGCGTCGGCAGGTCGAAGTAATAGAGCGCGAGCGCGGTCACACCGGCCGCGACCGCGACGCCGCCGAGCGCGTACGACGCGTCGCGCAGATCGTCACGCAGCCGCACGTCGCGGCGATACTCGGCGAGCTGATCGACGGAGATGCCCGCCGACAGCCGCTCGGCATCGAGCGCTTGCATACCGTGATCGTAGTGCACCGCGACGATCGTCGTCGCGACCGCGCCGGCCGCGACCGCGCCGGCGGTCAGCGCGAGCCACGGCACGACCTTGCGCCGGCCGGTCATCGTGAGCGGCACGTCGAGCGACTGGCTGCCGCCGCGGCTAAGCGCGATCGAGCGCTCGACCGGGATGCGACCGCGCCGCGTGATCGCGACGACGTGCGGGCCGGCCGCGATCGATTGCGTTTCCACCGGCGCGACGCCGAGCGTGTGGCCGTCGATCGCGATCGCCGCGCCGGCTTCGGTCCGGATCGCGAGCTTCGCGGGCAACGGCTCGAGCGTGACGTCGACGAGCTCGGTCGCGCCGTCGACGACCTGGCGCGTGAGCTTCGCGCTCGCGAAGCCATCGGCGGTGACCTCGACGACGTGCGGGCCGGCCGCGCACACGATCGGCGCGAACAGCTCGATCGCGTTGCCGTCGAGCGTCGCCTTCGCGCCCGGCGCCTCGACGCTGACCGCGAGGCGCGTCTGATCGCGCTTGAGCTCGCCGAGCTCCACGATGTGCGCGCCGCTCGCGGTCAACCGATCGAGCTCGCGCTGCATCTCGGCGACGCCGTCCGAGGCATCGCCGACGCGGCCGCCCGACTTCACCTGATCGAGATAGATCCGATACAGCTCGACGGCGCGCTTGACGTACTCCGGCTTCGGATCGACGAAGTACTGGCGGCGATACGCCTGCGCCGCCGAGAACGCGATCTCGGGCAGCGCGAGCTCTTTGTACGCGAGCTCGAACTGCTCGGCGGCAGCGGCGAAGCTCTGTAGCTTGTACGCGGCGGCGCCGGCGGCGAAGTACGCCTCGGATTTTGCGCGATCGGCGCTGGCCACCGACGCCAGCACGACTAGCACGATCAGGGTGCGCATCACGCGCCTCCCATGCAGCCGGTCTGGTGCATGTCGCATTGCAAGAACACGTGGACTTCGACCTTGCCGGCGCCGGCGGTGCCGAGCGTGTAGATGATGTCGGTCAGGCCGTCGCCGTTGACATCGCCGTCGCGCAAGTGGATGACCTCGTCGCTGCCGAGATCGACGAGCTGGGTGTAGCTCGGCGGCTGCGTCGGATCCGAATTCTCGTAGCGCGCCCACAGCTGCGTGGTCGGCGCGCCGGCACTACCGGCTTTGGTGCCGATCACGCCGACGACGCACGCGAGCACCAGCTCGTCGACGCCGCTGCCGTAGACGGCGCCGCCGACCTCGCGCGTGCCGAGCTCGACGGCGACCGCGTCCATGCAGTGCGCGGTGGCGCCGATCGTCTGCGCCGCGACGACCGGCGTCAGCTCGCCGTTGAAGTCGACCGGATTCGATAGCTGCGGCGCGCCGCTCGCGGCCGCGGTCAGCTTCCACGAGACCGCGTACTCGGCGTCGGTCGTCTGCTTCGACAAGAACAGCCGCGTGGTCAGCGGACCGGCGAAGATCCGATCGGTCGCGACCGCGACGAGGCTCGCGAGCTCCTCGGCGGCGTTCGGATCGTCGGGTGCAACCGTCGCCAGATCGGCGCAGCTGACCGGTGTGAGTGCCAGGCTCGCCGCGGTCGCATACGCGATGCACTGGCTCTGCGCGCCGCCATCGCCGTCGCTGCGCACGGCGAGCACCGTGTCGGGTGCGGACGCTTGCGCCCAGCGAACGAGCCGGGAATTCGACACGCAGAACGGCACGTCGACATCGGCGGAGCCGGTCGGCGCCGGCTGGCATGACGAGAACGGCTCGTCGGCGGATGCGGTGAAGTCGCCGAAGCTCGTCTCGGTCAGCGCGACCGCGGTGAAGTTGCTCGGCACCGCGTTGCTCGTCGTGCCGAAGATCGCGTACGCGCCCGGCCCGTCGCTCGCGCCGAAGTTGCCGATCAGCGCGGCCGTGCCGGTCGCGCGCAGCGGCTGCGTGTTCGATGCCGCGCCGAATCGCGACGTGAACACGAACGGCGCGGTGAGATCGCGCGAGCTGCCGCCGTACTCGGCGACGAGCAGCGCCGGATCGCCGGTATCGCCGCCCTTGGCGACGATCAGATCGTCGAACTGGTCGTAGCCGGGCGGCAGCGAGACGTCGACGAGATTGGTCGAGACCAGATCGTGCGGCAGGGCGATGTTGCCGACGTCGGTCACCACGAAGCCGTCGCCGCCCCACGCGATCTGCAGATCGGCCGGGCCGCCGGTGACCGTCGCGTCGATCGTGCCGAACGCGACGTCGCCGTTGCCGTCGCCGTCGAAGTCGCCGGTCGCGAGATATTGCGCCGGATCGATCGTCGGAATCGCGACGTCGAGCAGCTCGGGCGCCGACGTGGTCGACGCGCGTTGATAGAGCACCTCGATGTCGGTGCCGCTGTCGGCGACGATCACGTCGTCGAGCCCATCGCCGTTCAGATCGGCGACGGTCGCGTACGTCCACGTTCGCGTCGCCGGAGCGAGCACGGTGTTCGTGGTCGGATCGACGATGCCCGACGAGGTCACGACCGCCCACGGCTGGCCCGGCGTCGCGAGCTGGATCGCCGCGAACGGGCTGCCCGATACCACCGCGCCGGACCCGGTCTCGGAGATCGCGCACGCGCCCGTGGTGCCGGTGCCGGGAATGACGAGCGTGGTGTTGGTCCCGGCGGTCATCGCCGTGATGAGGCTCGGGCACCCGCCGCTGCCGAGGTCCGACAGGAACGTCTCGCCGATCGCGTCGACTTTCGGATTCGCCGCGAACGCGGCGGTGTTGGCGGAGCCGAGATCTTGGCCGGTCGTCGCGCCGAGCGTCGCGATGCACACCGACGAGCCGTTCTGGATCGGCACCAGCGTTCGCGCACCGTCGATATACGGATGCAACGCGTGGCCGCGGATGCCGGTCGCCGACGTCTGGTTGATGTTGCACGGCCGCATCGATGCGCCGGGCATCGCGAAATCGCGGCTGATCTGCGCGAGCTGCACGTCGGAGCCGGCGACCAGATCGAGCGTGATGATCGTCGAGTCGGTCGCGGCGACGTGCAAGTGCGTCACGCCGGTGTCGACGCTCGCCGGGAACGGGATCGGCTCGGGCTCGCCGGTCGACGTCTCCCACGCGAACATGCCCGCGGTCGTCGGTAGGAGCACGTCGGCGCGCTGATCGCCGGTCATGTCGCCGAACGACACGCCGCCGGTGACGATCGGCGACGGCTCGACGAGCTCGCGCGACAGCGGCGTTTGCGGATCGCCGTAGCGCACCGCGATCTCCACGTTGTTGACGCCGATCGCATCGGCGATGTGATCGCCGTCGATGTCGGTGAACACCTCGCTCGTGACGTCGTACGGCTCGACGAGCTCGGCCGCGATCTCGCCCGACGGCGTGTGACATACGCCATCGACGCCGCAGCTCGAGTCGCCGGGGCAACACGTGCCGTCGGGATCGCCGGTGCAGGTCGTGCGCGTCGCGACCGAGCACACGATCCGGCACGTCGCGGTGCAGGCCGGATCGCCGGGCGCGTCGCAGTCCTCGCCGGGCTCGACGACACCGTTGCCACACACGTTGTCGGGAATCGTTTCGGCCTGCGTGCAGGCCACGAGCGCGATGAAGCCGAGCGTGATGCGCATCACCGGGCCTTGTTGAACGGGTTCTCGATGCTGTTCGGATCGGTTTGCGCCGGTGTCGGCGACGATGTCGCGTTGGGCCGCCGCGGCATCGTCACGTGGATCGTCGCGTCGTGGTCAGGGACCACGGTCGCGGTGGTCGCCGAATAGCCGGCGTGCTCGAACCGCACGTCGATCGCGGTGCTCCCTCGCGGCAGCTGAATCGCGCCCGGCGCGGTGCCGATCGCGTGACCGAAGGCAATGGCGCGCGTGTCGGCAGGCACGCCCTCGACGCGGAGCTGGATCGTGGACGTGAGCGCAGGTGTGAGCGGTGCCGGTCGATGCGTGGTCGTGGCCGGGATCGCGGCGGCGACGGGCGCGGATGCCGGCGTCGCCGGCGCGGTGTCGTGGTGATCGAGCACGACGAAGGTCGCCAACCCCGCGATCGCCGTCGACGCGATGCCGACCGCGAGCTTGGTCGCCAACCGCGGCGGGCGCTTTGCCGGCGGCGCGATCTTCGTCGCGCGCGGATTCGGCGGCCCGGTCACCGCGCCAACCTCGAGCGCGCGCACCGCCGTCGCGAGATCGGGCGGGCGTTGCGCGGGATCCTTGCGCATCAGCCACGCGATCGCATCGTCGACGGCGGGCGGCAGCTCCGGCACGCGCGACGACGGCGGCGCAGGCTCGACGCTGATCTGCCGCATCAGCAGCGACAGATAATCGGGCGCGTCGATCGGCATCTCGCCGGTGAGCACTTGATACGCGACCGCGCCGAACGCGTAGAAATCGGTCCTGTGGTCGACGTCCTTGCCGCGGCACTGCTCGGGCGACATGTAATAGGCCGTGCCGACGGCGATGCCGCTCTCGGTCTTGTGCGGCGAGTCGCGCTCGTGCAGCAGCTTCGCGATGCCGAAATCGAGCAGCTTCGGCTGCGTGCCGTCGGCGTCGGCCGCGAGGTAGATGTTGTCGGGCTTGAGATCGCGATGCGCGATACCGTGTGCGTGCGCGGCGTCGAGTGCGCGCGCGACCGCGCGAAAGATCGGCAGCGCCTCGCCGAGCGACAGCCGGCCAACGCGCGCGAGCCGCGCGTGCAGCGTCTCGCCTTCGAGCAGCTCCATCACGTAGAACGCGCGGCCGTCGGGCAGCGTGCCGAACGAGAAAATGTCGATGATGTTCCGGTGGCGGATCTGATTGACCGAGCGCGCTTCGGTGACGAAGCGATTCACCATCTCGGGCTCGACCGAGTACTTGCGCGCGAGGAGCTTGATCGCGACGAGCTTGCCGATGACCGGATGCGACGCTTGATACACGCTGCCGAACGCGCCGCGCCCGATCTTGCGATCGATGCGGTACTCGCCGACGTTGGTGTCGGGGGCGAGGTCTAGGTCCGGCTCGACCGAGTGCTCCGTCGTCACCGGGGGCCTATCGTAGCGTGCATGCGCGACGTGTGTGCTCACATCGCGGGGCGACATGACACTAAGACCCGTGTCGCGTTGCGGTGTTAAGCGCTAGCTCGTCGGCCGGCGCACCGGCGTGATCAAATGCGCACGAATCGTCGGCGCGATGCCGGTGACCGCCTGCTCGAGCGCGTCGCGGCGATACAGCGGCAGCTTCGGCGAGGTCTTGGCCACGTGCGCGGTCGCGCCGCCGGAAACCACCGACGTCATCCGGCCGTGCTCGTCCGAGATCACGACGCGCACGCTCGTCGTCAGCGCGATGTCGTCGGCGGCTTTCACCGTGGTGGTGACCGCGATGTCGAGGCACGACCGCGGCGTTGCCGGGATCGCGGCGAGCACGGCGCGCTTGACGATCGCGGCGTCGGCGGCGTCGGCGGCCGTGACGGTCACGCACGGATCGGCATGCGCGGCGCCCGCGAGCGCCAGCATCAGGACGACGATCGCGCGCATGTTCCGAACCAGAGCAGCTTCCATGCCGCCCCAACCGCACGATTGTTGGTGCCATCAGCTGGCTGGCCGACATGCCGGCGGCACGTCGACATGCCTGGCAAGTCCAGCTTTCCGGGCGCTTGCAGATGCTCGGGCGATCCCGCTCGCGAGTCAGCCGCGCGCGGCGGGCTTCCAACGACCGCGCGCCACTTCGAGCACCGCCAGCGCGGACTCGACGCGGTTGAACGGCGGCATCACGTACGCGCCCGCGACGCGATCCTTGACGGCGCCGAGCGCCTCTTGCGCGATCTTGATCCCTTCGGCGCGCGCCGCGGGCCCGGCGCCGGCATTTCCCGCCTTGGCCATGCGCTCGCGATATTCGGCGGGGATCGTCATGCCGGGAACTTCGGCGTTCAAGAACTCGGCGTTGCGGTGCGACGCGAGCGGGAGAATGCCGACCATGATCGGCAAGCCGAGCGGTCGCGCATCTTCGATGAACCGCTCGAGCGTGCGCGGATCGTAGACCGGCTGTGTCATCACGAGCTCGGCGCCCGCGTGCCTCTTCTCTTCGAGCCGGCGGAGCTCGCGATCGCGGTCGTGCGCGGCAGGCTCGGCGCCGGTCGCGAGCACGAACTGCGTCGGCTCGCAGTCTTTGCCGGCGGGATCGACGCCGGCGTTGAGCCCGGCGGCGATGCGCAACAGACCGACCGAGTCGACGTCGTAGACCGGCGTCGAGAACGGATAGTCGCCCATCTTCGGCGGATCGCCGGTGATGATGACGAGGTTGCGCAGCCCCAAGCCGGCCGCGCCGAGCAAATGCGCGACGAGCCCGAGGAAGCTGCGGTCGCGCGAGCACACGTGCAGGATCGGCTCGACCGCGGTCTCGGCGGCGAGCCGCGCGCACACGGCGAGGTTCGCCATCCGCGCCGATGCGCGTGGACCATCGGCGATGTTGACCACGTCGACGCCGCCGGCGAGCAGCTGCTTGACGGCCGCGGTCGTCTTCGCCATGTCCAAGCCGGTCGGCGCGGTGAGCTCGACCGATACCGCGAACTCCCCGGCGGCGATCCGCGCGCCGAGCCTGCTGCGCGATGCGAGCGGCGATTTCGCGGGCTGCAGCTCGTAGGGTTTCACCGTCTCGATCCGCGACGGCTTGCCGATCGCTTCGGTCGCTTCGCCGCGCAACATGCGGACCGCGCCCAACATCGCGCGCACGTGCTCGGGCGTCGTTCCGCAACAGCCGCCGACGCCGCGCACGCCGCTCTTGAGCATGCGGCGCGCGAACACGCCGAAGTGCTCGGGGTTCGCGACGTAGAGCGTGCGGCCCTCGACCGATGCCGGCATGCCGGCGTTCGGCTGCGCGATCACCGGCGCGCCGCGGCCGACCATGCTCGTCACGACTTGATAGAGCTCGGCGGGACCGATGCCGCAGTTGCCGCCGACGACGTCGGCGCCGGCCGCGATCATGCGGTCGGCGATCTCACCCGGCGACAAGCCGCCATCGCCGCGCGCCTCGGCGTCGAACACCATCATCGCGACGATCGGCACTTTCGGGCCGCGTTCGCGCGCGACGGCGATCGCATCTTCGATCTCCAAGATCGACGTGAACGTCTCCAAGATCACCGCGTCGACGCCGGCGAGCACGAGCGTGTCGATCTGATCGGCGAGCGCGAATCGCGCGGTGCGTCGCTCGGCCGCCGTCGCGACTCCGAGCTTGATGCCGGTCGGCCCGACCGCGCCGGCGACGAATGCCCGATCGCCCGCGGCACCGCGCGCGAGCTCGACGGCGGCGCGATTGATCGCCTGCGTCTGCTCGGCCAAGCCATGCCGCGCGAGCGCGATGCGATTCGCGCCGAACGTGTTGGTCTCGATCACGTCGGCGCCGGCCGCGACGTAGTCGGCGTGGATGCGCCGCACCAGCTCCGGCTGCGACAGGTTGAGCTCGTCGTAGCTGCGCGTGTGCAGCACGCCGCGCTCGTACAGCAACGAGCCCATCGCGCCGTCGAACAGCAGCGGGCCTTCCGCGAGCGCCGCCGATAACGTCGGCGCGCGCGTCATGATCGGAACACCCGTCCCGGGAAATCGAGCGCGCCGAGCTCGCGGCGCACATCGCGCAATGCTTCGCGGCTCCCGACCTGCGCCAGATGGCCGCCTTCGAACCACTTGATGTCCACGTTCCAATGCTTCGCGAGCTCTTCGGCGTGATCGCTCGGCGTGATCTGATCGCCGCGGCCCGCGATCACGAACAACCGCTCGCGCGGCAGCGCCACCGGTCGCCGCGCCGGCGAGTGGATCGCGAACGCGTCCGCGAGCAGGTCTTCGTCGATGCCGGCGTTCATCGCGCGCTTGCGTGCCGGCGAGGTCTCGCCGTGCCGCCACATCAGGCGGGCCATCGACACCGCGGGGATCATCGCGACCGCGAAGTCGAGGTTGCCGGCGCCGCCGGGCATGGCCAGCGCCGCGGGACCTGGCCCGATCGTCGCCCATAGCGCCGTCGTGTAGCCGCCGAGGCTCATGCCGATCGCACCCACCGCCGAGGAGCCGCGTGCGCGCACGACCATCGCGAGCGCGCGTAGATCGTAGATCGCGTGGCCGAATGCTTCGTTCGTGCGCAGCGGGTTCGGCGATGGAAACAGCGCGCCGCTCTGGACCAGGTTACCGACGCCTTTCACGCGAGGCGCGCGGGCGCCGTGATACGGCAGCTGAAAACTGATGACGTCGTAGCCGTGGCGCAGCCAGTACGGCACCGCGAACGTCCGCTCGGTCACCCAGTGATTGCCGCCGCCCCAGCCGTGCAGCATGACGATGCAGGGCCGTCCACGGTCGCTGGTCCACCACCGCGCGTGCGCCGTGAAGTTCTCGCGCACCGCGAGGTAGGCGTCGCGTGCGGCGGGCAAGAACGGCTGATACTCCGATGCGAACGCGAGATCGACGACCTGCGTGCCGAGCGGGCCGTCGCCGAGCGGCGAGAGCGTGACGTCGGGCAGCTCCGGCGCCGGGAAAAACCGCTCGCCGGCGGCGTTGTAGCCGGCCGCGATCTCGAGCAAATTCTCGCGCGCATGCGAGCTCGGGTCGATGCGCGGCGCGGTGGGCGCCATCCGGCGCTCCATCCAACGGACGACGCCGCGGTCGAGCGCGGCACTCGCGCGCGTGAGCATCGAACGCACGAGCCCGACCATAGCGCCAAATCGCGCTATCACATAGGCATGCGCGGCGCGGTGCTCGCTTTGATCCTGTTATCCAGCTCGGCGTTTGCCGACACGTTCGGTGGATTCTCCGGGTTCTCGACGCCCTACCTGGTCAACCAGGATCGCGTGTGCACGCCGCTCGATGTCAACGCCGGCACGGCGACCGGCGCGCCGCAGTGCCAGGCCGGCAAGCCCGACGAGATCGCGCAGCTCTCGATCAAACCGCCGGCCGCGCAGCACGGCGCGAACGCCGATTTCACCGCGACCGCGTCGGGCCGCACGCTCGCGGTTGCCAACTCGACGGGCACGATCGTCACGTGGACCGCCGCCGATCCGATCGGCAAGGTGATCGACGTGTTCGCATCGCCGACCGGCGATCGCGTCGCGGTGAGCTACACGACGCGCGCGTTCGGTCACGAGACCACGCAGGTCGTCGCGTTCGTGTTGATCAAGACGAGCGGGCGCGATCCGAACGCGATCAAACCGACGACGCCACCGCCGGTCGCGACGGCGGGCCAACCCACGCCCGACGATCCGAAGCTGACGAAGGCCGTCGCCGATGCCCGCAAGCTCTCCGGCGCGAAGGGGCTCGCCGCGTGGCAGCGCGTGCTCGCGCTCGACGCCGATCACAGCGAGGCGCGCTATCGCGTCGCCGCGGCGCACGCGGCCGCGAAGCAAGCCGACGCGCTCGCGTTGTTACAATCGCTCGCGAAGTCGCCGCGCGCCGATGCGATCGAGTGGCTGGTCGAAGCGCGCTTCGATCCCGCGTTCGCATCCCTGCGCGCCGACGCGAGCTACCGCACCGCGGTCGGGCTCGACCGGCCCGCGGCCGGGGCCTACGAGAAGCTGATGGGGCTCGGCGGCCAGTGGCTGCAAAACGGCACCCAGTGCGACGCCGGCGAGGTCCACTTCACGGTCAAGCAGAACCGCACGTTCTCGATCGTATTTCGCAGCGCGTGCGGCGGTGGCGTGACCGAGCAGGCATTCAAGGGCACCTGGGAGCTGTCGGGCGACGGCCTCCGGCTGACCCTACCGACCAAGGGCAAGGCCGCCGCGGCCGACGATGTCGCGGTTTGTACGTTCGAAAAAGCCGGGCAGGAAGACGCGTTGCGTTGTGCCCTCGCGAAAGATCTCGATTTCGTCGTGCTGCCAGTTCGGCGCTGACGTTTGCGCAAATTTTGAACATCCGAGATGCCTCGGCCACTAACTCGCTGACACGTTATGCTGCTTCGGGTGAAGCACGAGTCCGGCACGTTCTCCACGACGCCATTGGCGCCGGAAGACGAGGCTGATCTGATCAGGCGTTGCCGTGCGGCCGAGCGCGCCGCGCAGGACGAGCTGTATCACCGGTTTCGCCGCCAGGTCGCCGGCAACCTCTATCGCGTCCTCGGCGATCGCAGCGACCTCGACGACCTCGTGCAAGAGGTCTTCGTGATCGCGTTTCGCGGGCTCGATCGGTTCCGCGGCGACGCGCGGCTGTCGACGTGGCTGTATCGGATCTGCGTCAACGTCGCGCTCGGGCGGATTCGCACGCGCAAGCGCCGGCCGGCGGCGATCGGCGTCGCCGACCTGGATCAAACGACGGGGCTCGATCCGAGCTTGGTCGAGCGGCCCGAGACTCCCGAGCGCAGCCTCGAGCGCCGGCGCGATCAGCAGCGGGTCTACGAAGTGCTCGAAAAACTCGCGCCGAAAAAGCGCGTCGTGCTGTACCTCCACGAGATCGAAGGGCTCGACCTCAAGGAGATCGCGTATCTGGTCGACTCGAACCCGGTGACCGTGCGGACTCGGCTGTTCTACGCGCGCCGCGAGTTTTACAAGATCCTCGCCGGCGAGGCCGTCGGCGACGATGCCGACAAAGGCGGCGACTCGTGAGCCACGTCGCGCCGCATCTTTGGGCCGACGCGTTCGCCGGCAAGCTCGACGACGCCGCGGTTGCCGAGCTCGATCGCCACGCCGGCGCGTGCGAGCGTTGCCGCGTCGCGCGCGATCGCGTGCAGCGCGCGTCGTCGTCGTTCCCGGCGCTGCGCACACGCCAGGCGCCCGAGCTGTCGTGGGACGCGATTCGCGCGAAAGTGCACTGGTCGGTTTCGACCGAGCGCCACGAGAAAATCGCTCCGCGGCGCTCGCACACGCGCGCGTGGATCGGCGGCGTGGTCGCGCTCGGCGCCGTCGGCGCGCTCGCGCTCGTGCTCCACGAACAACGCGATCGCGTCGCACACGCCAAGTCGCTCGTCGCCGACGCGACGCGGGTCGTGCCGAGCGAAGTGAACAAGCCGGCGCCGCTCGCCGCCGTCGTCAGCCGGCTTGCCGGCGACGTGCTCGTCGACGGGCTCGCGCCCGATCATCCGTTCGCCCACGATCTCCACGCGGGCAGCGTGATCGCGACCGGACGCAACGGCCGCGTCGACGCGCAGTTCGGCGAGGCGAGTGCGTTCGCGGTCGGCCCGCGCTCGACGCTCGAGGTCCGTCGCTTCGACGCCGACGTCATCGAGCTCGCGGTCGACGGCACCGTCGACGTGCTCGTGTCGGCGCGCGGCAAGAACCAGCGCTTTGTCGTCGATGCCGGCGATCGCGTCGTCGAGGTCCGCGGCACGCGGTTCCAGGTCGTCAGCGCTGCAACCGGCACGACCGTCGCGTGCCAGCACGGCCTGGTCGCGGTGCGTGACGTCAACGCGACCGGCGAGCTCGACGTCGGCGCCGCGCGCAAAGTGATCGTGCCCACCGGTCACGCGGTCGGCGACGCGCATGCGGTGCCGCTCACCGCCGACGAGCTCGCGGAGCTGGCGCGCACGACGCCGTGGGCGACGCCCGGCTGGACCGCAGATCTCTCGGCGCGCACCGCGCCGCTCGACATTGCGGGCGGTCGCGATGTTCGCGTCGACGGCGTCGAGCTCGGCACCGCGCCGTTCGCGCTGCGCGTCGCGCCGGGCCGTCACACGATCGAGGCCGCCGACGCGGCCGGCCACTACAAGCGCGCCGGTTGGGTCGATGTCGCCGCCGGCACGGCGCCCGCGCACTTCGCCGCGAATCTTGCCGGCGATGCGCCACCCGCCGATGCGGCCCGCGTGCGCGGCAATCAGCTCCACGCCGGCGTCGATCGCGCACGCCTCGCGCAGTGCACGCGCGCGATCGCGAAGCAGGGCGTGACCGGCGCGTACGTCCAGATCGAGATCGGCGTCGACGCCACCGGCGCGGTCAGCTTCTTGAACATCGTCGACACCGACGTCTCCGAAGCAACCGCGAGCTGCGTTCGCGATGCGTTCGCCGCCGTGCGCTTCGGCAGCGGCCAGGCTGCGACCTGGCACGAGCGCATCGGGCTCTGATTATTTGTATTCGTCGCGGCGCACGAGGCCGTCGTCGGGCAGCTCGTAGTAGTCGCCTTTGCTCGCGACGAAGATGTGTGCCTTCGACGTCAACCCGGTCGGCGCGTCGAACGTGCCGGCGCACACGCCGAGCTTCGGATCGCCGGCTTCGTCCCACAGCATGCTCGATCCGCATTCGGTGCAGAACCCGCGCTTCACGGCTGCATGCGCGTACCACTTCAGACCGCGATCTTCGACGAAGCGAAATCCGGGTCGGTCGACGGCGATCCACGCACCAATGTGACCGTGCCAGCGGCGGCACCGCGCGCAGTGGCAGTAGGTGACGCGCGTGGGCTCGCCGGTCACTTCGTAACGGACTGCGCCGCACAGGCACGCACCGGTTCGCATGTGGCGGCGTATAGCACGGCCGATTCCGCCACCGCCGCCGATTCCGATTCCGCCACCGCCGCCGATTCCGATTCGTCGGCGTCCGGATCCCGGACGCTGCGCTGTCCGGTCCGGAATTTCGGGAGGCGACACGTGCGCCTTGTCCGAGTTTCGGACGTCCGGCGACCGCGTTGTCCGAGCTTCGGAAAACGCGTGACATCGACACGCGGAATGAATGTTCATTCCGGTTCGTGGTTACACCGCTTCGCGCAGGGCGGACGCGTCGTACGCGTAGACCCCGTCGAGCGCCTTCGCGATGTAGCGGGCCATCCGCGGCATGATGAGATGGTCGCGCGCCCACCGCGCGATCGGCCCGAGGGTTGCCAGCGTCCGGCGATCGGTCTCGTACGCCTGCGCGACCATCGGCTCGACGCGCCGGCGGCGGAGTTGCTCGAACACGATCATCGCGCGAGCGACCGGCAGGTCGGGCTCCGCGAGTAGCTTGCCGAGCATCATCGCATCCTCGAGCGCCATCGATGCGCCTTGGCCGCCCGCCGGGCTCATCGCGTGCGCCGCGTCGCCGACGAGCAACACGTGGTCCTTGCGCCAGCTCGGGAGCGGCGGGACGTCGTAGACCGGTACGCGCGACCATTCTCGCGTCGCGCGGATCAGGCGCTCGGCCGGCTCGGCCCAACCGGCGTAGCGCGCGAGCATCGTCTCGCGGAGCTGCTCGAGCGGCATCTCGAGCAGCGCGGCGCGCTCGTCGGGCGTCGCCGCGTGCGAGTGACACCACCAGCCCCAGCGGCCGCCGCCGAACCGCGAGAACCCGAGCTGATGGCGCGGCCCGACGACGAACACGAGCCGGTCGGCATCGCGCGGGTCCGCGGGTGGCTTCATCGCGCGATCGCAAAACCCGCCGATCGAGATCATCTCGGTGTCGCGCGGGAGCTTCGAGCTCGCATCCGGCAGCATCCAGCGCCGCACGCGCGAGTGCACGCCGTCGGCGCCGATCGCGAAATCGCCCGCGGCCGTGGTGCCGTCGTCGAACCGCGCGATGGTGTCGGTGCCCACCATCGACAGGTCGGCAAGCCGGCGCTCGTAGTGGATCGGGATGCCGAGCCGCTCGCATTCGTCGCGCAGCGCGGTGATCACGGTGGCGCGCGTCAGGTTCACGGCGGAGGCGCTCGCGTGGGTGTGCACGACCCCGATCTGGCGACCGCGGTGGTTGCGAAACACCATGTCGGCAGAGCGCGTGCCGGCGGCGAGCAGGCGATCGGCGAGCCCGAGCGCCGCCATCACGCGCATGCCGTTCGGCGCGATCTGGAAGCCGCCGCCGACCTCGTCGCGGCGCGGATAGGCTTCGAACACGACCGGCTCGACGTTGGAGCGGGCGAGAAACAAGGCGACGGCGGGGCCGGCGATGCCGCCGCCGATTACGAGAGCGCGTCGTGGTGTCGTCATGGCGAGAACATGCGGCCGAGCGAGCATGTTCACAATTCATGATTCGTGATGCTATCCATCACCACGATGAATCTCGCAGCGATCGACCTCAACCTGTTCCTCGTCCTGCACGCGGTGCTCGACGAAGCCAGCGCGACGCGCGCGGCGAAGCGGCTCGGGGTCACGCAGTCGGCGGTCAGCAACGCGCTCGGCCGGCTGCGCGCGCAGCTCGGCGATCCGCTGGTCGTGCGGCGCGGCCGCGGCCTGGTGGCGACGCCGCGCGGGCTCGAGCTCGCGCCGATCATCGCATCGGCGGTCGCGAGCCTGGAAGCCGCGGTCGCGCGCGGCGATGGCTTCGCGCCGGCCGAGTGCACGCGGCGGTTCACGATCGCGCTCGCCGACAACCATCAGGCGAGCGACGGCGCGCAGATCGCGGCCGCGTTCGCGACTCGACTGCCGCGCGCGGTGCTGCGCGTGGTCAGCGCAGATTATCTGGCCTCGAGTGACGGCCTCGCATCCGGCGAGATCGACGTCGCGTTCGTGCCGGCGATGCTCGTGCGCGCGCCGTACCTCGGCGAGCACGTGTTCGACGAGCACGCGTGCTTGGTCGTGCGTCGCGATCATCCGCGGTTCAAAGGCGGCCGCAAGATGTCGCCGCACGTGTTCGCCGAGCTCGGTCACATCGACGTCGAAGTCGCGCTCGGTAGGACCGGCGTCGGGCATCGCGCGGCGAGCGAGCACTGGAAGGCGATGCGCCTCGAGCGCCGCGTCGCGGTCGTGGTGCCGTTCTTCGCGACCGCGACGATGATCGCGTCGCGCACCGATCTCGTCGCCGGATTGCCGAGCCGTGCGGCGGCGGTGCTGTGCCGAGCGTTCGGCACGAAGATCGTGGCGACGACGTTCGCGTTGCCGACGCTCGGCGTGTCGATGATGTGGCACGAGCGCACCGATGCCGATCCGGGCGCGCGGTGGTTTCGCAGCGTCGTTGCCGCGGCGACGCGCCAGCCGCCGCGCCGCCGTTAGCGAGCTGCGAGCCAGCCGGTTAGAAGTGCGCGCCGGCGTAGAGCCGCGCGATGCCGTAGCCGCCGCTCGGCAGCGAGTTGGTCGGATCCGGATCCGACGGAATGAACGCCGGCGCGGTGCCGTTGGTCCCGCCGAAGCCGGGCTCGGGGAGCGGCTCGTTGTCGCCGTCGATGCGGCGCATGCCGAGGCGCACGTCGAGCCCGATCAAGAAGCCGCCCGGTGCGCGGTACTCGAGCGCGGCGCCGCCTTCGACGTGCTCGCCGCTCTGCGCGCCCGACGTCCAGTCCAGGCCCGCGCCCGCGAGGAGCATCGGCACCCAGCTGCCGCGATCGACGAGATCGAACGTCGCCGACACGGTCGCGGCCGTGATGTCGGCGTTGGTCGAGCTCGACCGATCGAGATCGATCTGAATGCCGACGCGATCGCTCACGCCCGCGCGCGCGATCGCGTCGAGCACGTAGCCGGAGTCGTTGTTGGTCGAGTCGACTTCGGAGTTGAAGCCGATGCCGACTGCGAGCGCGTTCGGGGTCGCCGAGGCGACGGCGGGCAGCGTGACGACGACGGCGAGGAGCACGCGGCGCATGTACGCGCGTACAGCACGCCGTATGCCGGCGGCCAACTACGAGAAAGATCACGACCGCGCCTCGAAAAACTGAGGCTCAGTTGAGCGTCGACGCGAGCTTCTCGGCGGCCCGCGTCGCCATCGCCATGATCGTGATCTGCGGGTTGACACCCAGCGCCGTCGGCACCGACGCGCCGTCGACGACGTAGAGCCCCGGCGTGTCGTGGCACTGATGATCCGGCCCGACCACCGAGCTCGCGGGATCGAGCCCCATGCGCGCGGTGCCGAGCGGGTGATACGCCGACAGGTCCAAGTCGCGTGCGCGCAGGTTCGCGCGGCGTAGCTTCGCGAGATCGTCGAGCGATTCGATCACGTCGAAGCCCGCGACCGGCAGGTGCACGCGGCGCGCGCCCGCCGCGAAGTAGATCTGCGCGAGCACGTCGAGCCCGCGCTTGATGTGCGCGACGTCTTCGGCGCCGAGCCAGTAGCGAATCATCGGCTGGCCCATGACCTCGCTGACCGTGCCGCGCGAGCTGTCCTCGACGAGAAAGCCGAAGCTCGCGACGTGATCGAAGCTCTCGGCGAGCCGCACGAGCTCGGGCCCGATCAGCTGCGACACGCTCATCGTCATCTCGAGCGGGACCAGGGCGCCCTCGAACAGGATCCCTTCGTCGTGCAGATCCTCGATCGCGTAGCCCTGTGGGATGCCCTTCCACGGCAAGATCTGCTCGTCGAACTCGGCGAGGGCGCCGCACGCCGGGTGGATCGAGAGATTCTTGCCGAGCTGACCGGAGCGCGAGGCGAGGTGCTCGCGCGCGAGCACGAGCGGCGTCATGATCGAGCCGCACGCGATCACGACCGACTTCGCGCGCACGGTCAGCCTGTGGCCGTCCGGCGACGTCGCGACCACGCCGCGGGCCCGGCCGCCTTCGACGATCACGCGGCTCATCCGCGCGCGCGTGAACAGCTCGGCGCCGGCGCGCAGGGCGAGCGGGACATACGACACGTTGGTCGAGCGCTTCGCATCGGTCGGGCAGCCGAAGCAGCACACGCCTTGGCCATCGCAGTCGGGCGCGTTGCGCTTGAGCGCGTGGTGCTGCGTGAGGCCGAGCGCATCGCAGCCGCGCGCGATCACGCGGCCGTTGCCGCCGAGCAGATCCGCGCGCGCTTCGGCGACACCGAGCACGGCCTCGACGCGATCGAAATACGGCGCCATGCCATCGGGACCGAGCTCGCCGAGGCCGAGCTCGCGCTGCCAGTGCGCGAGCACGCGGTCGGGCGTGCGATAGCAAGTGCCCGAGTTGACCGTGGTCGTGCCGCCGACCGTCTGGCCGAGCGGGATCGGGATGCCGATGTTGCCGACGGAGAACGTCGCGCCGCCGCGGCGATACAGCTTCTGTTGCTGCTCGAACGCGCGGCCGGTGAAGTCGCTGCGATCGAAGTACGCGCCTTCTTCGATCATCACGACCGCGACGCCGGCCTCCGCGAGCTCGCGCGCGACGACCGCGCCGCCCGCGCCCGTACCGATCACGACGACGTCGCACTCGACCGCGAGATCGCCGTCGAGCGTGTGGACGCGATCGCGCATGTACGCCGGCTTGGCTTCGGCCTTCGCGTGCGTTGAATAGACGCAGCCCAGTTGCTTGTAGAGCTCGGGATCGTCGAAGTGCGCGAGCTTGAGCGGCGTGATGATCGCGCGCAGCATCAGCCGGCGCAGGACGTCGCCGGTGCGAAAGCTCTCGAGCACGGCGAGTCGCTTTTCAGGCGACAGCCGCACGAACGAGCGCCGATGGCCGAGCCACGCCGCGGCCTCGACGGCGCGCAACAACCCGGACATTCCCGTTTGCAGCGGGGATGGCAGGTGGTCGACGAACGACTCGACCTTCGCGACGGTCTTGGCTCCGGCGGCCGGGATGAACCGGCCCGCTGGAAGCGCCGCTTCGGCGATCGCGATCAGCGTTTCTCGGCGCTCCACGAGCTATAGGTACACTGGTCCGACCATTATGACAAGTGGTGGTGGTCACCCGCAAACAGGCGTGTGCTGCCGAGGGCCAGAGCCATCACGAACCATCACGAGGCCGCGATTCAGCGCAATCTCGCGGCCGTACCACGGCGCATCCGTTGCAATCCGAGCACGCGATGCGAATCGCGCTGATCTTCGCGGCCGGCTGCTCGATCTCGCCGGCGCTCGGCACGACCGAGTCGGCGATTCGCGGCGGCGCCACCGACAACGGCGATCCGGCGGTCGTCGCGCTCAGCGTGCTCGGCTTGTACTCGTACTGCTCGGCGACGCTGATCGCGCCGCACACGCTGCTGACCGCCGGGCACTGCAACATCGACGGCGCCGAAGCCGAGTTCGGCACGAACGCCGACTCGCCGAGCCAGAGCATCGACGTCAGCAAGGTCGTCGCGCATCCGATGTACACGAGCGAAGGCCAGCCGTACGACTTCGCGCTGATGAAGCTCGCGCAAGATCCGATCGGCATCACGCCCGTGATCCTCAACGGCGCGCCGCTCGCGGCGGCGAACGTCGGCCAGACGATCCGCCACGTCGGCTTCGGCGTCACCGACGATTCGACCGGCGACGGCGGCGGTACGCGGCGCACCGTGAGCTACTCGCTGAACACGATCGACGCCGTGCTGATCTATTCGGGCGCGCCGGGCGAACAGACGTGCACCGGCGACTCGGGCGGACCCGGCTTCATGACGCTCGATGGTCAGACCGAAGCCCTGGTCGGCGTGGTCTCCGACGGACCGAACTGCGACCTGTCGGAAGATGGCTGGGACGATCGCGTCGACGTCGTCGAAGACTGGATCGTGTCGACGGTCAGCGCGTGGGATGCGCCGCCGACGTTCGACAACGGCTCCGCGATTGACGGTGGCAGCGGCAGCGGCGTGACCACGCCGCCGGTCGACGCCGGCATCGCACCGGATGCACCGATCGAAGCCGAATCGGGCACGCAAGCCGGCGGCTGCGCGGCGACGAGCGGCAGCGGCTGGCTGCTCGCGCTGTTACTCAGCGCGCGAAGGTTCCGTCGAGCAAGCCGTAGGTCGCGGTGAGCGTCGCGCCGAACAAGAGCTCGCCGTCGTCTTCGGCGACCTGCCCGGCGAGGCGCAAGCCCGATGCCTGATTGATCAGGTACGTGAAGCCGAGCTGTGCCGCGATCGAGAAGCCGTTGTCGGCGTTCATCGGCACGTCGTCGCCGCCGTACTGCACGGTCGCGGTGAGATCGACCGCGCCGAACTGATCGCCGTGATCGCCGTACGTGAAGCGCGTGGCCGTCGCGCCCGCGCCGACCGCCCACGGCGACGGCTGGCCCATCGGCGCGAGCAAGCGATCGCGCGCGTAGCCGGTCGCGACGAGCTGCACCTTGTCATCGTCGAGCTGGATGCCGTAACCCGCGTTGACGAGCAACTGCTCGACGCGGCCGTTCTCGAAGTTGTCGGCCACGACGCCGGCCGGCCGGCGCAGATAGCCTTCGCCGAACTCGATGTTGGCGTCGAAGCCGCTGAGCCGCTGATAGAGGTACGTATCGCGCAGCACGTTCAAGATCTCGTACGTCACGCCGGCGTCGGGCTCGCCGAGCAGGACGCCGGCTTCGCGCAGGAGCGCGATGGTCGCGAGCAGCGCGCGATACGTACTGCGCTCGGCGCGCAGCGACCACCAGGTCAGCTGCAGCTTCTTCGCGGTGGCCGCGTCGATCGGCTTGCCGAGCGCCCGGTTCGCATCGAGCGCGCGCGACAGCCGGCGCACGCGAATCGCACCGCCGATGTCGAGCTCGCGGCCGTAGCCGGCGCCGAGCGCGACCTGCAGATCGGCATCGGTCAGCGTCTGCTTGAAGTCGTTGGCCGCGTTCATCGCATCGATGTCGGCGACGTAGGCGATGTCGACGTCGGCGGCGACACGGCCGATGCCGTAGAAGCCGTGCGAGTAGAACCGGCCTTCGCCGTCGGCGTTCGCGTTCAGCTCGATGCCGCGCGTCTGTGCGCGGCCTTCCGGGTTGATCAAACCGCCGACGAAGCTGCCGCCCGCATCGACACCCCACGCGTACTGCTCGTGCTCGACGCGCTTCTGCCACAGCCCGTTGACGTTGCCCTCGGCTTGCAGCTCCTTGCTCACCGTGTCGTACGACAGGCTCGCGGTGCCGGCCGCGAACGTCACGCGATCGTAGGCGGCGAGGGTGTCGTCGTCGAGCTGCGGGAGGTCGGTGGGTGTCTGCGGCGCCGGCGCCCCAGCATCGATCAGCTTGCTGCCGGTCGTGTCGGGCGGTGCGGCGTTGTTTTCAAGCCCGGTATCGGTCGTCGCGGGCGTGGGCGTCGGCGTCGGCGTGGGCGGTGCTGGCGCGGGCGTGGGTGCCGGCGCAGGCGGCGGCTGCGATGATCCGCCGAGCCGCTGCAGCGATTTCCTGGCGAGATCGCGCTGACCTTTGTCGCGTGACGGATCGCCGACGATCTTCTGCAGCGTCGGGATCGCGCTCGGATCGCCGAGCGTGCCCAAGCCTTCGATCGCGATCTCGCCGATGATGTCGAACGTCTCGTTCTCCGCGAGCTTGATCAACACCGGCACCGCGCGGCGGTCCTTGCTCTCGGCGAGCTTCTTGACGGCTTCGCGCCGTTTCTCTTTCCACGTCGAGCGATCCATGTCGGCCGGCTCGGTGTCGACGAGCTTGATCAGCGCGGGAACGTCGACGGTGTCGGCGTGCACGACGTGCGGCGCGGCCAGGCTCAGCGCCAGCGCAACTGCGAGGCGGCGCATTAGTCGCCTCCGAGATGCAGGCATGCGAGCTCGCCCTGATCGGGCGCGTCGGGCGAGCCGTCGACCACGAGCGAGTCGCACGTCGCCGACTCGATGCACGCGATCGCGAGCTGCTGGCCGGTCGGCAAGAAGCCATCGATCGTATTCACGCAGTCGGCCCAGTCGTAGTGATGCTTGTTGCCCGCATCCGATTCGATCGGGATGACGCCGCAATCGACCAGGTACATGCACGCGCCATCCGGCGTCGGATCGACGGGACACGTGCCGGCATTGAGCTGGCCGCCTTCCGCGCAATCCCCGCGCGCACCCGCAGACTCTCCCGTTCCACCGCACGCAGCACCAACGAACGAAGCACAAAGCAGCAGCAAGCCAAGCGACTTCATCGCCGCGAATTCTATTCGCGATCGCGCTTGCGCAACAAGTTGCCGACGGGCACGTCTGGGATCGATCGCGCGACGAGCTCGGCGATGTCGATCACCTCGATCTTATCCTCGACATTCTTGGCCTTCATGCCGTCGGTGAGCATGATGTTGCAGAACGGGCAGGCGACCGCGACCGCGTCGACGCCGGCTGCAATCACCTCGTCGGTGCGGTTCTCGTTGACGCGCTGGCCCTCGTGCTCTTCCATGAACATGCGGCCGCCGCCGGCGCCGCAGCAGAAGCCGTATTGCTTGCTGCGCTTCATCTCGACGACATTCGGCACGCCGACCGCCGCGATCACGTCGCGCGGCGCATCGAACTCGCGGTTCCACCGGCCCAGGTAGCAGCTGTCGTGGTAGGTGACCGAGCCGACCGGCGCGTTCTTCGGATCGCTCTTGAGCTTGCCGGTGCGATACAGCTGGTCGATCAGCTGCGTGTGGTGGACCACTTCGAAGTCGCCGCCGAATTGCGGGTAATCGTGCTTGAGCGTGTGCAGGCAGTGCGGGCAGCTCGTGACGACTTTCTTCGCGTGCGCGGTCTTGAGCGTCTCGACGTTCTGCTCGGCGAGCTGCTGAAACAGCATCTCGTTGCCGGTGCGGCGCGCCGGATCGCCGGTGCACGCCTCGCTGTGGCCGAGCACGGCGTAGTCGACGCCGGCGGTGTTGAGCACTTTCACCATCGCGCGTGTCTGCTTGATGATGCGGCTGTCGAACGCGCCGGCGCAGCCGACCCACAAGATGTACTCGGGATCGGGATGGTCCGCGATCAGCGGCACGTCGAGGTCTTTCGCCCAATCCATGCGCTGATCGTTGCCGATGCCCCACGGGTTCGACTGGCGCTCGATGTTGCGATACGTGCGCTGCAGCTCGCCGGGCGTCTTTTCCTGTTCGAGCACCAGGTTCTGGCGCATCTGCAAGATCTTCAGCGGGTGCTCGATGAATACCGGGCACACTTCCTGGCACGCGCCGCACGTCGTGCACGCCCACAGCGTGTCCTCGGCGATGCGCCCGCCGGTCAGCTTGGGCATCGTCTCGAGCTCGTGCTTGGCCTCGCCGAGGCGCTGCTTCGCGAACGTGCCGTCCGGAGATTCGTGGCCGTGATTGAAGTCGTCGAGCGATGCGACTTGCGCCTCGAGCTCGGCGATCTCGTCGCGCAGCTCGACGCGGTCGAGCATCTCGTAGCGAATGTCGTGCACGAGCTGCATCGGCGACAGGTTCTTGCCGGTGCCGTACGCCGGACAGTAGTTCGAGCAACGCGCGCACTCGGTGCACGCGTAGGTGTCCATCAAGCTCTTCCACGAGAACTGCTCGAACTTGCCGACGCCCCACTGGGTCTCGTCCTCGAGATCGAGCTTCGGCAGATCCATCCGGCGTTCGCTGCGGTTCCGGAACGCGATGTTCGGCAGCGCGCCGAGCAAGTGGATGTGCTTGGAGTAGGGCAGGTAGTTGAGGAACGTCAGCAGGATCAAGACATGGAGCCAGTACGCGATCACGTGGCCGCGCGCGGCGACCTCGGGCGACAGCGGCGACAGCCAGTGCGCGATCGCGCTCGACACCGGCATGAAGCTCGGCGCGGTGCCGCCGATCGCGAGGTCGCCCGCGATCTCGTAGCCGTGCATCAAGAAGTGCGAGACCATCAGCGCGCCGATGCCGCCGAGGATGAGGCCGGCGTCGAGGCTCATCGGGATCAGCGGCGGCCGCACCAGCACGCGCCGGATCACCGCCCAGGTCACCGTCGCGAGCACGACGGCGTTGAACACATCGATGATGAGGTAGAGCGGGTGGTAGACGACGTCCGGCAGCAGCGCGAGCGAGACCCCGTGGATCGCGCTCGACACGACGGTGTCTGCCGTCGCGATCGTGATGATGAGAAAGCCCCAGAAGATGAGCAGGTGGTGCTTGCTCGTGCGGTGCTGCGGCCCTTCTTCGGCGACTTTTTTCTGGCCGAAGAAGTAGATCGCGATGTCGGCGATGCGGCCGCCGATCTGATCGAGCCGCGGCCGCGGGTCCGGCCGGCCGGCGAACAGCGCGCGCCCGAACAACCACGATGTCCGCGCGAAGAACGCCAGTGAGGCCGCGAGCAGGAGAATGAACAAGACCTGGGTCACAGCGAGAGTGGCTTTACCACACCGCGTCAACCCATGGTTTCGCCGCTCCCGGGATTCGTGCATGGTGGAGAGACGACGCCTTGGCCGAACACGCAAACATTCTGATCGTCAGTGACCTGCACTTCGGCGAGGAGCTGTTGCCGGGCGCGTCGACCGAGCGGCGCGAGGCGGTCGAGCTCGGCGCGCAGGCGTTTCGCGACTTCGTGCGCCACCAGCGCGTGCGCAAAGTCGGCGGCCGCACCTGGCGCCTCGTGATCGCCGGCGACTTGTTCGACTTCATGTCGGTGGTGATCCCGGGCTCGGCCGATCTGCCGGCGAAGTCTGCCGACGAGCGCCGGCTCGGCGTCGGCCGCGGCGCGAGAGCCGGCGTCGCGCGGCTCGCCGCGATCTGCGCGAATCATCAGCCGCTGCTCGACGAGCTGGTCAAGTTCGCCGCGGCCGGCCATCGCATCGACATCATCGTCGGCAACCACGATGTCGAGCTACTCGAGCCCGAGGTCATCGCCGAGTGGCGGCGCCAGCTCGAAGCGACCGGCGCCGACCCCGCCGCGCTCGCGCGCATTCACGTCGTACCGTGGTTCGTCTACGTGCCCGGCGTCGCGTGGATCGAGCACGGCCACGTCTACGACGAAGGCTGCTCGTTCGAGTTCAACCTCGCGCCGTGCGATCCGAAAGAGGATCGGCTCGTGTTCAACGCCGACTACGCCGCGATCCGCTACCTGGCGATGGCATCGCCCGAGCTCGATCCGCACGGCATCGAGGCGTGGAGCTTCGGCGGCTTCTTGCGCTACGCGTGGGGCAAAGGCTTCGCGACGTTCATCAAGCTGATCGTCGCGTACCTGCGCTTCATCGGCGCGCTGCTCGGCGCGAACTTCATGCACAAGTCGATGCGCCGGCGCCACGCCAGGCGGCGCTTGCATCGCGAGCGGCTCGAACAAGCCGCGGCCGCCGGCGGGCTCGACGTCGAGAAGGCGCGCGCCATCGATCGACTCGCCCGCGCGCCGCTGACCGTCAGCTGGCGCCGGCTCGCGCGCCTGCTCGTGCTCGACAAGTGGGGCGCGATCGTCGGCGCGCTCGTCGTGATGTCGCTGGCCGCGCTCGTGCTGCCGCACCCGTGGGCGGGCATCGCGTCGCTCGCGATCGTGGTGGCGGTCGTCATCTATATGGCGACCGCCGGCGATCACATGGTGACGTCGCAGCTGCCGATGCGATTCGTGCCGCGCCGGCTGCGCGATCACGTCGACGTGCCCGTCGTGGTGTTCGGCCACACCCACGATCCGCGCTGGCAGGAGCTGCGCGGCGGCGGCGTCTACGTCAACGCCGGCACGTGGCTCCCGGCGCTGCGCCCCGGCTTGCGGCGCAGCTTCACGCACGTGCTCGTCGAGCCGCGCCCCGGCGGTGCGCCGAAGGTCGAGCTGCGGCAGTGGCGCGACGGCGCGAGCCTGCCGTTCGATCCGAGAGACGATCTCGGCGCCGGCGTGACGCAGCCGAACCTACGCAAGATGGCGTAAGCAGCGCGTGCGATTTGCTGCAAAGTCGACCGGCGGCGCGCCACCTACAGGTAATGCGCACCACCGTCATCGCCGTCACGCTCTCGATCTCCGCGTTCGCATTCGCCGGTGGCTTCGCGCCCGGGACGTATCCCGAGCGCGCGACCGCCTGGAAGAAGCTCGCGGTGCAAGGGATCGAGCTCGGGACGCCGCTGTCGAAACTCTCGGGCTTCACCTGCGACGACCGGGTCGGCGAGTACCAACACACGTGCGTGAAGTTCCTCGACCCCAAGTGCAAGGGCCGCAAGACGTACGTGAAGTTCATCAGCTACAGCGCCGAGGTGCCGCCGGGCCAGGGCTGCACGTACAACTCCAGCAGCGGCGGGACCTATCTCGATCGCACCCCGACGACGATTCCGCTGTTCGCGGTGGCGGTCACGGGCACCGATACGCCGGTGCCGCGCGCGTACGAGATCCGGTTCACGTTCGCGCTCGACCAGCTCACCGACGACTCCAACATCGGCAAGGCATTGCTCGCGAAATACGGCGCGCCTGACTACAAGAATCCGCCGATGCAGATGCGCTGGAACGTGCCGAGCTTCGACGATCTGTTCTTGCTCGCCGAATGCGGCGGGTCGGCCGGACCGGATGCGCATTGCCTCATGCAAGCGCATGACGGCCCGCTGCTCGACGCGGAGCGCTCGATCAAACAGGCGGCCGGCGACGCGGCCAAGATCCAGGGCGGACCGGCGGCGCCGAAGCTCTGAGCAGTGTCAGCCCACCGTGATACGCCCGTCGCGTGTCAGGTCGGAGCCCCGCGGAGACGCCGCTCATGCGGCAGTACCTCGACGTCAAGGATCAGCATCCGGACGCGTTGGTGCTGTTCCGGCTCGGCGATTTCTACGAGCTGTTCTTCGAAGACGCGGTGCTCGGCTCGCGCCTGCTCGACCTCACGCTGACCACGCGCGACAAGGGCAAAGACGACGCGGTGCCGATGTGCGGCGTGCCGCACCACGCGGCGCGCGGCTACATCGCGAAGCTCACCGAGCTCGGTCACCGCGTCGTGATCGTCGAGCAGGTCGAGGATCCGCGGCTCGCGAAGGGCCTGGTCAAGCGCGAGGTCGCACGCATCGTCACGCCCGGCGTCGTGCTCGACGACGAGGTGCTCGATCCGAAACAGCCGCGCTACGTCGCCGCGATCGTGGCCACGAAGCAGAGCGTCGGGCTCGCCTACTTGGACGCGACGACGGGCGAGCTGCGTGCGACCGAGCTGGCGCCGGCCGAGCTCGAAGGCGAGCTCGTGCGCGTCGCGCCGCGCGAGGTGCTCGCCGACGCCAAGCAGCTCGCCGACGGCGGTGCGCTCGCGGCGTTGCGCGCGCGCTACAAGGTCGCGTGGCACGCGACGGCGATCCCCGCGACCGTCGACGCCGCCGTGACCGAGCTCGCGAAGCTGTCGGGCGTCGACCGCGAGGCCGCGCTCGCGGTGCGCGCGGCCGCCGCGGTGGTGAGCTACGCGCGGGCGACGCAGCCGACGGGCGCATTGCCGATCCGCGCGCTCGCGATGTATCGGCCCGGCGATGCGGTCGTGCTCGACGAGGCCGCGATCGCGAACCTCGAGCTGGTCGAGACGCTGATCGGCCGGCGCGCGCAGGGCTCGCTGCTCGACGTGATCGATCAGACCGTCACCGCGCCGGGCGGACGCTTGCTGCGGCGTTGGCTGTTGTATCCGCTCGTCGATGTCGCGCAGATCCGGCGCCGCCAAGACGCGGTCGCGTGGCTCGTCGAACGGCCCGCGCTGACCGAGCAGCTGCGCCGCGCACTGTCGCGCATCGCCGATCTCGAGCGGCTCGCCGGCAAGGCGATGCTCGGCGTGGCGATGCCGCGCGACTTGGGCCGGCTGCGCGATGCGCTCGCCGCATTGCCCGAGTTGATCGCGCTGGTCGCGAGCGGCACGACGAAGCTCGATCCGGCACCCGCGCTACTCGCGCTCGAGCCGGCGCGCGATCCGGCGCTCGCCACGCTCGCGGCGCGGCTGGCCAGGGCGCTCGTCGATGCGCCGTCGTTCCTGCTCAAAGACCGCGCGATCCGCGCCGGCTACGACGCGACCGTCGACGAATGTCGTAGCCTCGCCGATGGCGGCAAAGAGCAGATCGCCGCGATCGAAGAGCGCGAGCAAAAGGGCTCGGGCATCCCGAGCCTCAAGGTCCGCTACAACCGCGTGTTCGGCTACTACATCGAGATCACGAAGTCCCACCTCGCGAAAGTGCCGGCGCATTACGCGCGCAAGCAGACGATCGCGACCGGCGAGCGCTACGTCACGCCCGAGCTCGCCGAGCTCGAAAAGAAAGTCGTCGCCGCGGAGGACACGCTCGCGATCCGCGAGGCCGAGCTGTTTCGCGCCGAGGTCTGCGCCGTCGCCGAGCTCGCCGGTCCGATCGCAGCCGCCGGTGCCGCGCTCGCGATCTGCGACGCGTGCGCCGCGCTCGCCGACGTCGCCGCGTCGCGCGGCTATTGCCGGCCGATCGTCGACGACGGTCGCGCGCTCGACATCACCGACGGCCGCCACCCGGTGATCGAGGCGATGCTGCCGGCCGGCGCGTTCGTGCCCAACGACTGCCGGTTGGATCTCGACTCCGACCAGCTCGTGTTGATCACCGGGCCGAACATGGCCGGCAAGTCGACGTACATGCGGCAGGTCGCGCAGATCGTGCTGCTCGCGCAGATCGGCGCGTTCGTGCCGGCGAAAGCCGCGACGATCGGCGTGTGCGATCGCGTGTTCACGCGCGTCGGCGCGTCCGACAACCTGTCGCGCGGCGACTCGACGTTCATGGTCGAGATGCGCGAGACCGCGACGATCCTCGCGAATGCCACCGCGCGCTCGCTGATCGTGCTCGATGAAGTCGGCCGCGGCACGTCGACGTTCGACGGCGTGTCGATCGCGTGGGCGGTCGCCGAGCACATCCACGACGCGATCGGCGCGCGCACGCTGTTCGCGACGCACTACCACGAGCTCGTCGCGCTCGCCGAATCGCGTCCGCGCGTCCGCAACGTGTCGGTCGCGGTGCGCGAGCACAAGAACGAGATCGTGTTCCTGCGCCGCGTGATTCCCGGCGGCGCGAGCAAGAGCTACGGCATCGACGTCGCACGGCTCGCCGGCCTGCCCAAGCGCGTCGTCGATCGCTCGCGCGAGATCATGGCAACGCTCGAGACCGGCTGCTTTGCTGCTGAAACGTCGCTGCGCTCCGCGTCGCCGCAGCTGTCGTTACTCGCCAACGTTGCACCGACATCGGTTGAAACGTCGCTGCGCGCCGCGCTCGCTGCGATCGATCCAAATCGCATCACGCCGCTCGAAGCACTGCAGCTTCTCGCCGACCTAAAGTCGCTTACCTAACTACATATCCACTGTCGCTGGCCGCCCCCAAGCCGGTTCGATAGGGGGCTGCCGCCCCGACGGTCCCGGATCGCAACCGGCCAGAATGATTCCGGTTCGGCTTGGCCCGGTGCTTGTAATTGTCTCGCTCACTCGAATGAGGAGGAGCGCCGTGAAGCAACACATCAAGAGCATCGCGATCGGGGCCGCGCTGTTCAGCATGGGCCCGCTGGGCTGCAATTCAGACAGCGATACGGGCCCACTGGGCAACGTCGATTCGCTGATCGTCTTGCAGCGCGTCGCACGTAACGACGACGGCAACGTCTTCTCGTACACCAGCTACATTCCGGGGGCACATCTTGTAAAGCTGTCCCCCCCGACTGCGGCCGGCACGAAGACGCCGATCTGCTGTGACCAGCAGCCCGAGCTCGCCGGCATGGACATCCAGTCGTACGACATCTCGTTCGACGCGACGCAGATCGTGTTCTCCGGCCACTCGGCGGCGGATTCGAACTACGGCATCTACCTGCTCGACCTCACGTCGAGTGTGGTGACGGAGCTCGCGACCGATCCCGGCCGCGACTACGTCTATCCGATTTTTCTTCCGGGCAACAAGATCCTGTTCGAGACCAACTCGGTCGTGTCGAACCCGGTCACCGACCCGATGCCCGCGCAGCACGTCGATGAATACGAGCGTGCGACGACCGCGCAGGTCGGCACGATCAACATCGACGGCACGGGCGAAGAGCTCGGACCGCGTAACCTGTCGCACCGCGTGATGCCGGACCTGGCGTCCGACGGCCGCGTGATCTTCACGCAGTGGGATCACCTCGGACCCGAGAACCAAGGCGACCTCATGTTCATGAATACGGACATGACGGACTTGCGCGAAGCATTCGGTAAAGAAGGCGACTCGGCATCGAACTCGACGCTCAAGGCGCGCGAGATTTCCCCGGGCCGCATGATCGCGATCGCGACCGCACGTGACCGGACGATCCAAGCCGGCGCGATCATCGACGTTCGCCTCGGCATCCCGTACGAGACCAACGGCGTGCTCGCCGCCGATCAATCGATGTCGGAAGCGAACGCGACGTTCGTCAACGTGACGCCCGATGTCCCGGTCGACAACTCGCCGTCGGCCGACACGATCGGCCGCTACTACGACGCCTACGCGCTCGATCAGAGCGAGCACCCGCAGCTCCTCGTGTCGTGGGCCGATGGCCCGGTCGAGACCGAGGTCCTCTCGGCCGCCGGCCTCAACGCCGAGTTCGGCATCTATCAGTACGACACCACGACGTACGAGCGGCACCCGATCATGCAGGACCCCGGCATGTGGGACATCTTCGCGCGTCCGCTCGAGGCGCACACGGCGCCGGCGATCACCGCGTCGGAGCTCGACAACACGCTCGGCCAAGAAGCGCTCATCGGCTCGATGAACGTCTACACCTCGACGCTCCACCAGTTCGCGCCGGGCTCGGTCTACGGCGTGCGCATGATGGAAGGCTTCTCGTCGGAAGAAGGCTTCCCGATGATGTTCGGCACCACCGAGTTCGAGGGCCACGCGGCGCTCGGCGTCGCGCGGGTCGCCTCGGACGGCAGCTGGCTCGCGCACGTGCCGGCGAACGTCCCGATCCACGTCCAAGCGGTCGACACGTTCGGTATGTCGCTGTTCAACGAGCCCGTGTGGGTCAGCTCGCGCGCCGGTGAATCGCGCGTGTGTGGCGGTTGCCACGAGAACCGCGCGGTCACGACCGTCATCAACCCCGGCATCACGCAAGCCGCCGCGATCGGCCCGTTCGACGCGATGGGTGAAGTGCCGCGCGCGAACCGCCAGATGGCCACCGCCGACATCGTGAACCCGAACCTCATCCAAGCGGACGGCACCGGCATCGAGAAGCTTGTCGGCATGTCGTGGGGCGGTGCGGATCCGACCCAATCGGGCACCACCGGCGCGGTCCAGCAGGTCTACGACGACCACTGCGTCAGCTGCCACGGCGCCGACAACAAGGCCGGCATCCCGGGCTACACGATCACCGACGCGATGGGCAACGTCGTCCTCAACTGGACGTTCAACCTGTCGAGCGACCCGATCACCGTCAACTACGGCCCGGCCACCGACGACGGCCCGGCGATGCAGACCTTCAGCGCGTCGTACTTCTCGGTCGCCGGCCCCGACATGGAAGCCATCGAGATGAACAACCTCATGATCACCGGCAACTTCAAGGTCTACATGAACCCCGAGGACTCGGCCGGCTCGCTGCTCATCCAGAAGGTCAACCCGACGCAGCTGTTCCCGACCCCGAACGCCGGTGTCCGCGCGTTCGCGACCACGCCGCACTCGACGGAGCAGGGTTACACCGAGCTCTCGGCGACCGAGTTCTACAAGCTGATCTTGGCGGCCGACATGGGCGTCAACTACTACGCCCGCGAAAACAACCCGCACAGCGCGAGCTACTAAGCCAACCCCGAGGAGAACTCCCATGAAGACCATGAAGAAGCTACTCGCGGTTGCCCTCCTGATCGGCGCCGCCTCGACGGCGCAAGCCGGCAAGGGCGGTAGTTACCAAGCCATCGGCTCCGCGATCAACTCGAACGGCCAGGACGCGATCATCGCCGAGGTCGAGCGCACGGAAGCGCTCGAGTGCAGCCAGTGCGTTCCGCTCGTCCAGAACCTGCTGACCGACAATCGCTATCCGGTGCGCCAAGTCGCCGCATGGTGGTTCGCGAAGCGGCCCGGCATGCAGCAGCGCATCGCGGCGCAGATGGTGACGCAGCTGCAAAGCGGCGACTCGATCAGCGTCCGTAACGCGGCTGACTTCCTCGGCACGACGAAAGTGTACAAGGCGATCCCGCAGCTGCTCGCAGCGATGCAGCACGCCGGGCTGACGGTCGACGCGCGGCTCGCGCTCGTGCGCGCCGCTGGCGCGATGGCGCACGTCAGTGCAAACCCGATCCTCGTCGCGGGCATGGCGGACGGCGACGCGAGTGTGCGCGCCGCCGCGGTGTACGCCTGGCGCGACGTGTTGAGCCAGACCAGCGCAGCCCCGGTCGAGCAACTGCTCGGCGACACCAGCCCGCGGGTCCGTGCGGCGGCGATCACGGTCGTCGGCGCGTATCGCGACGTCTCGGTGCGGATGCAGCTCGAATCGATGGTCAAGACCGACACCGACACCAACGTGCGTCGCGATGCGGCATGGGCCCTCGGAAAGCTCGGTAGCTCGGCATCGCGCGAGGCGCTCGTCCTCGCGTCGCAGGACGCCTCGCCGATCGTCGCGAGTGTTGCGAAGGCTTCGCTCGCGGCGCTGCACTGAATTCTCGTTTGCGTGATCCGCATCGCCGCCGCGTCCGCAGAGGGCGCGGCGGTTTTCGTTTTCGCGATAGGATGTATCTATGACGGACCTACGCAGGGGGGTGCTCGTCGTGCTCGTATGCGCGCTCGGCGGGTGTAGCGACTGCAACGCTCCACCCGGCCAAACGTACTTCGAGCGCAACATCGAGCCGATTCTCTCGCAGAAGTGCGTCGGCAATACGTCGGGCTGTCACTCGCCGAACATCGGCGATCCGTTCCAGTTCGCGGCCGGCAACTTGGATCTGAGCTCGTTCGACGGCGTGCAGAAGCGCCGCGACGTGCTCGAGACGTTCGGCCCGTATCCGGTGCCCCTGCTGTTGATCAAGGCGATCGCGCCCGAGACGATCGACGCGTCGCATACGCGGCTGCAATTTCAGTACGGCATCGATCCGACCGATCCGACCGGCAACACGCCGGCGTTTCGCGACATCGAGGTCCTGCACTCCGGCGGCGCGATCCTGCAGATCAACTCCGACGCGTATCTCGAGCTGCAGACGTGGATGCAGAACGGCGCGACCCAGGACGGGCTCGCGCCCGCGACGCCGGCGCAAAAAGGTAACGGCGTGTGCTCCGACACGATCCCGACCGACTTCAACCCGGCGACGTTCATGACCAACGCGAACTACGCGTCGGGCCTCGCCGCGTTCACGTCGAACGTACAGCCCGTGCTCACCGCGCACGGCTGCACCTCGGGCAACTGCCACGGCGCGCCGCAATCGGATTTCTACATCACGTGCGGCACGACGTCGGACGAGATCGCGTTCAACTTCACGCAGGCGTGGTCATTCGTGAACACGCCGGTCGCCGATTCGCAGATCCTGGAAGTGCCGCTCGCCGTCGCGGCCGGCGGGCGCGGTCACACCGGCGGCGATCAGTTCAGCAGCACGACCGACCAGGACTACCTCGCGATCCAGAGCTGGGCGTCGAGCATCGGCGTGCTCGACTTCGCGAACGGCGATCCGGTCAAGCAGTACTTCAAGGACAACGTCCAGCCGATCTTGATCGCGCGCGGCTGCTCGTTCGAGGCGTGTCACTCGCCGATGGCGACGAACGATCTCAAGCTGCGCTCCGGCACGCAGGGCTTCTACTCGGCGATCGCGCTCGAGAAGAACTACGATTTGTTGAAGAGCGACTTCACGGCGATGGAGTTTCCCGACGCGCGCCGTAGCCGCGCGCTGATGAAGACGATCCTCGCCGACGACTTCCGCATCACGTCGGTCGGCGGCATCGCCCACCGCGGCGGTCCGGTGATCGAGACGCCGGGGTTCGTCGCCGATCCGCTCGGCAGCACGATGCCGGCAACGCCGGCGCCGCCGTGCACCGACCCGACCGCGGCGACCACGCCGTTTTGCATCATCCAGCAATGGTTCGCGATGGAGCGCGCCGCCGATCCGGCCGACATCACGCCGATGGATGCCGGCGACGACGTGCCGATCGTCTACGTCGATCGCCCGGCGAACCAGAAAGCCGGCCGGCTCGAGTTCGACACGTTCCAAGGCGGCGCCGACCTGCGCACGATCAACATCAAGTTCGGCACCGACTACGGCCGCAACTACGCGATCGACGGCGCGTCGTCATCGCTGCTCGACAACTGCAACCTCGGCGCGTCGCCCGACATCGGCCGTCCCGACGTCAAGAACGACGGCGACACCGTCGCGTTTGCAGGCCGCGCGAGCGCGAGCGCGGGCTGGCGCATCTACACGGTCAGCATCGCGACCAAGGCCTGCTCGATGGTGAACACGGCGCCGCCGTCGGCGATGGTCGATGACTTCGATCCGGCGTGGTCGCCCGACGGCACCTATCTCGCGTTCGCGTCGACCCGCGGTAACGGCACCGCCGGCATCGTGTTCACGCGCGTCGCCGATCGGCCGCAGTCCGACATCTGGCGCATGCAGTTGCCGAGCGGCGCGCCCGAGATCATGACCGTGCTGTCGAACTCGGAGATCAACCCGCACTTCATCCGCGAAGGTCGCATGGTGATGTCGACCGAGAAGGCGAGCGACAACTTCTACCAAGTCTCGGGCCGTCGCCTGAACTGGGACCTCACCGACTATCACCCGCTGCTCGCGCAGCGCGCCGAGTCGCCGTACATCACCGGCAGCGATAGCGACCTGATGGACACGTATCCGTCGATCGGCTACTCGCAGGCGACCGATATTCGCGAAGAGGCCGATGGCAACTACGATCTGATCTTGTCGAACAGCACGAACGGCGTGCCGGATCTGCCCGGTGGCGCGGGTGCGCTCGCGGTCTTCAACCGCAGCGTCGGGCCGTTCGAAGCCGATCGCACGCAAGCCGGGTTCTTGCAATCCGTGACGATCATCGGCAGCCCGACGGCGACCGGCTACGCCTCGACCCCGAACGATCGCAACGTCGCGGTCGCGGTCGATGGCTATCGCGCGCCCGCCGTGATGCCCGACGGTCAGATCATGGTGTCGTACGCGTCGTCGCTGCAGACGCTCGCGTGGGACCTCGTGGTCATCGATCCGACGACGAACGCGCAGACCTCGCTCGGCATCCCGAACCAGAACGGCGCGGTCTGCGACGCGGTGCTCGCGTACAAATGGCCGGCCCGCACGACCTTCGAAAACCGCCGGCAGCTCGTGTTCGGCGGCGGCGTGAACCTCGCCGATCCGACGCACGCCGTGCTCTACATGCCCGATGCGCCGATGGTGTTCACGGTGCTGACCGGCAACCTGCGCCGCGGCCGCCCGGTCGACGCGTTCCGCGCGGCGACGCAGCTGGCCGTCTACAGCGAAGGCATGTGCCCGTCGGGGCCGTGCTCGCGCACGACCGACGGCATCTTTCAGAACCGCACGTTGCTGGGCAAGACGCCGCTGCAATCCGACGGCTCGGTCAAGGTCACACTTCCGGCACAAACCGGCCTCGTGTTCGAGCTTCAAGACTCGGGTGGCAACTCGGTGTCGCTGATGCGCGAGGAGCATCAGCTCGGCCCGGGTGAGAACATCGCGATGGGCGTCGCCCAGACGATCACTGCGACCGACGGCTCGACCGTGCAGCTGTTCGACGCCGTGTGTGGCGGGTGCCACGGCTCGGTGAGCGGCAGCGAGCTCGACAATGCGGTGAGCGCGGATGCGCTGACCGGGGCGTCGTCGTCGGCGTCGCTGACGATGACACCCGTTAGCGTCGGGAACTGATCCGACGCCGACGCCGATTCCGACGCTTGGTCCTCGTGCGTCTCGCGATGGTGCGGGCTAACTCCACGCGCGCAGCGGCGGCTGACCGCCCGGTTCGCTAGCTCTACTTGCCGCCCTGCGCCTGAATCACCGCGTCGACAGCCCCGCCGTTGGCGTGGATGTCCGGGTGGTCTTTGTTGTCGGTATCGATCACCGACTTGATGACGGCGCTGGTCTGGTGCGGCGCCACCTTGTGCTGGTCGCGCAGCGCGAGGACGTCGCTGCGAACCTTGGGATCTTCGACGACGAGGCCGAGCGCGCCGTAGTCTTTGAGCCGGTCGACCGCGCGCACGTCGAAGTCGCCGGCGCGCCACATGATGGTGCCGCCGTCGACGCCGCCCTTGCCGTACTGACCTTCCATCACGCCGCGGAACGTCTCGAAGTTGCGCTTGTCCTCGGGAATCAGCGAGACGTCGAGCGACAGGTACATCTTCCAGAGCTTGTTGTCGTAGAAGAAGAAGAAGCGGCGCTGGTTCTTGCCGCCTTCGTTCTCCCAGTGCTCCATCATCGACTCGTTCGTGTTGTGCGCGAACTCGCCGTCGACGATCGACACGTCCCACGGCGACGTCTTCGAATCGAACGCGATGTACGTGCTCGCGACGCGGCCGAGCTCGGCCTTCTTGTCTTTGCGCAGCCGATCCTGCATCGCGATGTCGGTCGTCGCTTTGATCTTGTCCTCGTACTGCTCGTCGATCTGCTTCTGCATCACGCCGAGGACTTCGTCCTTCGTCATGCCGAACTTGAACCCGCCGAACTTCTCGGCGAGCGCTTTCTTGTGCTCGGCGGTGACCATCGGCGGCGGTGTCGCCTTCGCCGGTGCCTTCGCCGCTGCGGGCTTCTTCGCGGGCGCGGGCGCGGCGAGCGCCGCGACCTGGCCGGTGCAAACTCCGGCGACAACGACGAACAATGCTCCTCGAATGCGACGCATGGTTTTCCCCCTCACATGAAGAACGAGAACCGCGAGCCCTTATTGGCTTCGGTCTGCAGACGGGTCTCGAGCTTGTTACCGTCGTCTAGCAGTCCGCCGGAAGACTTGCCATCGTTACCCACTTTGCCGTGGACGCGATCGTAAATCGCCCGAATCCGGCGCGTGTAATAGACCTCCGACACCGTCGGTTCGCCGCCTTTGATCAGCGAATCGCGCACGCCGTTCGGCAGGAGCGGGATGATCTTCTTGGTCGGCACGTTGTCGCCGCCCTGCGTGACGTAGTCACCCTTGATCGGCGTCGAGCCGGGATCGTTCTGGTATGCGAACGCCGTGGGCGCCTCGCCATCGGCGCACTTGGCTTGCGGCGAGCCGCCGCCGCAGTACACGCCGGCGAGGATCACGACCTTCGCGCCGAAGTCGACCTTGTCGGTATCGGTCGGCGACTGCACGAGCACGCCGTACTTGAAGCCGGCGCCTTGCACCGCCGCGGCATCGGCGGCATCGGCGGCTTCCTTGCCCTTCTTGAGCGACATGTCGTCGCCGAGCGCGGCCTTGTTGTGCTGGTCGATCATGTCTTTGACTTCAGCGATGCCGGCGTAGAAGTTGAGGATCTGACCGGCGGTCTCGGCGTCGAGCGAGTTCTCTTTCGCGCGGAACACCAGCTCGCTCTTCACGTCGAGCTTGACCGCGATTTCTTTGAGCTGCTTGTCGACGTCGAGATCGGGCCGAAAATTCTTTTTCGTCTTGGCCTCGTCGAGTGCGGTGTCGAGATCCGACAGCGTCTTCTTCAAGTACGCGACGGTCGACGCCGTCTGCTTGTCGCCGAGGATCGCCTTCACGCCCTTGAGGCCGTCGTTGTAGCTGCTCGCGCTGCTGCCGACCTTGCCGACCGCGACGCCGATGATCAGCGCGATCGCGGCGGGCACGGCGATGCGCAAGAGCGTCGATGCCGTCGACGATTGACCGACGTGCTCGACGGGCACGCCGTCGTTCACGAACACCATCTCGGGTTGGCGCTGCACGGTCGCGTGCGCCGCCATCGCGTTCATCGCGCCGAATGGATCGTCGTGCGCGTTCGGGATTGCCGGCGCTGCCGGCTGCGGCGGCGGCGCGAGGCCGGGCGGCGGTGGCAAATTCAATCCAGGCGGTGGAACTACGCCGCCCGAAGGCGCGCCGTTCGCACGAGCTGACGCAGCCGCGGGAGCTGCGCCTTTCTTCAGGCCGAGGCGCTGCTTGAGCTCGCTGATGTCGCGGCTACCACTCTTTTTTGCGTCGCTCAATGGTTCCTCCGGGAGGGGGACTTTATGAACCGGCCCTCGTAACTGTCAAGGAAGCCCGAGGCTTGGCGGTTGTTGCAGGCGATGTCGCGTCACCACCACACCCTGCGCAAGTCGTGAAAATGCGGTCACACTCGATCCTTAACGAGATCTCCAGAATCGACGTAAGCAGACGGAATCCGGGTGTGTTTCGCTCGTGTGTAGTTCCTCGACGTGATGGCCCGACGGGTGCAAAGTAAACCTCTCGCCTCCCTCGAGCGTCTCTGCCTCGAACCCTACCAAGGTGAACCCATCGTGACTCGCCTCCCTCTTATTCTCGGTGCAACGCTCGCAGCTCTGGCCTTCTCACCGCTCGTGGCCGAAGCCGGCCACTTCGGTGGCGGCGGTCACGGCGGCGGTGGCGGCCACTTCAGCGGTGGCGCTCACTTCAGCGGTGGTGGCTTCCACGGCGGGATCCACGTCGGCGGCAGCATCCATGTCGGCGGCGGCTACGTCGCGCGCGGCGGCCACTTCGGTCACTCGCGCTACGGCGGCTACGGCGGCTACGGCGGCTATCGCGGCGGCCACGTCTGGGTCGGCGGCGGCGGCAATCCGTACTGGTATCGCCCGTATTGGTACTGGCCGGGTTACGTGCCGTCGTATTACTACGGCAACAGCTACTACCCGGTCGAGACGTCGACGTACGCGGGCCCGCAAACCGTCGTGGTCGCGGCGCCCGAGCTGCCGCGCTTCGGCATCGGCATCTTCGGCGGTCTGACCTCGACCGACTACAACACGCAGAACAACATCTCGGAGACCGACTACGGTTTGCTCGCTCGGTTCCGGTTGACGCACGGCTTGATCGTCGAGGGTGAGCTCGGCAAAGACTCGACGTCGGTCAACGGTCAGGCCGACATTCGCGTCGATCGCCGGCTCGGCGGCTCGCTGCTCTACGAATTCGGCGCGCAGAATCATCTCGCGCCGTACGTGCTCGCCGGCCTCGGCGTCGAGCAGGCGAACACCGATGGTTCGTACAACACGACGATGGACTACGGCGAAGTCGGCGCCGGTTTGCGCTACGCGTTCACGCCGCACTTCCACGTCACGTTCGACCTTCGCGTCGGCAGCCGCTCGACGATCTCGGACGACGACGCGGGCACGACGGCTCGCTCGACCGGCGTCGCGCCGCCGGCTTCGGACAGCGGCGACCACGAGGACTACACGCGCGGCCGGCTCGCGGCGATTCTGTACTTCTGATTCGCGCGCAAGCGATCGCGGCGGGCCGAGCTAGTCTCGGCCCGTTTCGTTTTCGGGTACGCTCGTGCGTAGATGATCGAGGTCGAGCAGCGCTACGTCGTCGCGAGCGACGGCACGCGCATCGGCTACCAGGTGCGCGGTGACGGTCCGTGCGTCGTGCTCGCGAACGGGCTCGGCGGCACCTACGTCGCGTTTCGCTACCTCTACGCCGCGCTCGATGGCTACAAGGTCATCTGCTGGGACTATCGCGGGCTGTACACGTCGAGCGCGCCGAAGGATCCGGGCGCCAACACGATCGCGCATCAGGTCGCCGATCTGATCGAGATTCTCGCGGCCGAGCATGTCGGCGACTTCGTGCTCGCGGGCTGGTCGATGGGCGTGCAGGTCGGCTTCGAGACGATCCTGCGCCATCCCGATCGCGTCAAAGGCATGCTCGCGATCAACGGCACCTACGGCAAGACGTTTCGCACCGTGATGGGCAGCCGGCTCGTCGGCCGCATCATCCCGATGCTGCTGCCGCTGGTGAAGGCGCAGGCCGGCCTCGTCGGCCGCGCGACCAAGCTCGTCGCCGGCAGCGACGCGCTGATTTCGGCGATGAAGCGCGTGGGCCTGGTGTCGCCGACGATCGACATGGAGATCTTTCGCACGGTCGCCGCCGGGTTCCAGACGATCGATTGGGCGATCTACTCCGATCTGCTCGCGCGGCTCGACGAGCACGATGCCGAGGTCGTGCTGCCGCAGATCCGCGTGCCGCTGACGATCGTGACCGGCGTCAAAGATCTGATGACGCCGCCCGCGACCGCCGAGCACATCCATCGCGCGGTGCGCGGCTCCCGGCTCGTCGTGATCGACGGCGGCACGCACTACACGCCGGTCGAGTATCCGGCGGTGCTGGTCGACGAGCTCGGCCGCTTGCTCGATCGAATTCCGGGCTGGGAACGCCGGGGAGCCGCCGCGTGAAGTGCCCGCACTGCCAGGCCGACGTGCTCGACATCGACGTCAAGTGCGCGAGCTGCGGCGCCGCGCTCGGCTCGACGGGCGCGCATCGCATGATCGGCCAGCTCGTGCTCGGCACGTACGAGCTCGTCGACGTGCTCGGGCAGGGCGGCATGTCCGTCGTGTTCAAGGCGCGCCACAAGCTGACCGATCAAGAGGTCGCGCTCAAGATCTTGCCGCCCGAGCTCGCGGCGAACAGCCAGGTCAAGTCGCGGTTTCTCGACGAGGCCAAGGCGCTCGCGGCACTCGATCATCCGCACATCGTCCACCTCTATAACTTCGGGCAGGAGAACGGCAGCTTCGTGCTCGCCATGCAGTTCGTGCAGGGCAAGACGTGGGAGCGCCAGATCCTCGAGCACCGCCGGCTCGATTGGCGCGCGTCGGCGCGGATCGCGGTCGACGTGCTCAAGGCGCTGGAGTACGCGCATGGCCGCGGCGTCGTGCACCGCGACATGAAGCCGTCGAACGTGCTCGTGCGCGCGCAAGACGCGACCGCGACGGTGATGGACTTCGGCATCGCGAAGATGACGACGTCGACGCGGCTCACCGCGACCGGGCAGACGATGGGCACGGTGCGCTACATGTCGCCCGAGCAGGTGCGCGGCCACGAGGTCGATCTGCGCACCGACATCTATTCGCTCGGCGCGACGCTCTACGAATCACTCGTCGGCGACACGCCGTTCGATGGCAGCACGCACTTCGAGATCATGACGAAGCACCTGTCGGAGGCGCCGAAGCGGCCGTCGTCGCTGGGCGTCGAGCTGCCGGGACAGGTCGAAGATGCCCTGATGCGCTCGCTCGCCAAGCGCGCCGACGATCGATTCACGAGCGCGCGCGAGATGAAGATCATCTTGGAGGCGTCGTTGCGCGAGGGTGATGTCGGGTTGGTCGAGACCCAGCGGCTCGGTCGCGACGCGGTCGAAGAGCTGCGCTCCGCGCCGATCTCGTCACAGGATCCGGTGCGCGCGACCAGCATCGCCGACGAGCTCGAGCCGGGCACGTCGAGCACGCCGGTCGTCGTCGCGCGGCGGCGGGCGCGGTGGCCGTGGCTCGTGCTCGGCGCGGTCGCGATCGTCTCGGCCGGCACCGTGGGTTACGTCGCCACGCATCGCGGGCATGGCTACGAATCGGTCGCGCACGTCGACGGCGTGCCGATCGTCGCCGGCGCGCGATTCGGCCGCGTGCTGATCGAGACCGACGGCAAGCTGACCCCGCGCCAGATCGACGACGAGCTGGTCAAGGCGCTCGACGCGATGCGCGGCGCGGCGAAACAGGCCTCGGCCGACCTCGACGTCATCGATCAGGTGGTCGCGCTGCCGCACCAGAAGCTGTGCGATAGCAAGCTTTACCCGACGGGGCGCACGCCCAACGACTGCGGCACGGCGCTCGCAGCGGCGACGTTCTCCCACGGCAACGCACGCGTGGTCCTGATCTCCGACGACGCCAGCACTCTCACGGACAGCGTTCGGGCCGGCGTGGTCGAGGCGGTCTGCGTGTTTCAGCCCGAGAACCTCGGTAGCGCCGAGGTCGACAAGATCTGCGACGTCGTCAAGCAGTTCGCGCCGCATTGACATCCCCGCGTAGGCACACGAATAATCGCGAGCTGGAGGGATCATGTCCCGCACGGTTATCGCCGCCGTCGTCGCTGCTGTTATCGCAGCGCTCACGGCGATCGCTTTCTTCGTCACGACGCACAGCTACAACGACAAGGTTCACCACGACGCGAAGGGCCAGCTCCAGCGCGCGTATCAGGTCGTGCAGCAGCTCGCCCAGCTCGAGGCGATCGACGTCGCGAACAAGGCCGAGCGGCTCGCCGCCGATCACGCGTTCGTGGCGTCGCTCAAGGCGTCGAGCACGGTCGAGCGCGACAACCAAGCGCGCCTCGGCTTCACGCGCTTCACGTCGAACGAGAAAGAGGGCGATGTCAAACCCGACATCATCGCGCTCGTCGACGCGCAGGGCAATTTGCTCGCGATGAACGAGGTCAACGGCGTCGTCCCGAACCAGTGGAAAAAAGACGAGGACAAGTCGGGCAACACGATCATCCCGGCGCTCAACGTCGTGCTCGGCAACCGCGCGATCATCAGCGACATCTGGATCTCGCCCGACAATCGCATGTTGAAGATCGGCGTCGCGCCGGTGATCGATCCCGACGCGCCGGTGCCCGCGAACGATCCGGACGGCGTCGTGATCATCGGCGCGATCGTCGTCGCGTATGCGCAGACCGCGCAGCAGGCGCAGCACGACAAGCAGCTGCTCGGCACCGAGATCGCGTACTACGACGGGACGCGCGTCGCGGCGACCAGCTTCACCAAGCCGGGCTCGAGCGAAGAAGATACGAGCAAAGGCAAGCAGCTCACCGACATCGCGAAGGGTGGCAAGCTCACGCCGACCAGCGGCCAGCAGACGGTGGCGATCGACGGCGTGACGTATCTCGCCGCGGCCGTCACGATGCCGCGATCGACCTCGAATCCGCGCCGCATGCCGGCCGATTATCCGGCGGTCGCATCCGAGGCGATGGTGCTGTCGCCGGTCACGGACACCGTCGCGGACACCGCGGGCACGATCAAGCTGTTCATCCTCCTGCTCGGCTTGGGCGCGCTCGGCATCTCGCTCGTCGGCTTGTATCTGTCGCATCGCCGGATCATCGCGCAGGTCGATCAGATCGAGCTCGGCGTCACCGACATCATCAACGGCAACGTCGACCGCACGTTCCGGCCGGTCGGGCTCGAGCTCGACGGCCTCGCGAACGGCCTCAACGTCATGCTCGCGCGCCTGCTCGGCCGGCCCGAGCCGGGCGACGAGGAATTCGACGACGACGGCAACCCGATCATCCCGGGCCGCGTCGAGTTCGAGGAGACCGAAGGTCGAGCACCGGAGACCGATCCGCAGCTCGCCGCGCTCGCGCAGGAATCCGAGCCCGACTACTACAAGCGCGTGTTCACCGAGTACGTCGCGGCGCGCAAGGCGGTCGGCTCGCCCGACGACGTCTCGTTCGAGAACTTCATCGCGAAGCTCAAGGTCAACGAAGGCAAGCTCAAGGCGCAGTATCAGTGCCGCGCGGTGCGCTTCCGCGTCGTGACCAAGGACAACAAGGTTTCGCTCAAGCCCGTTCCGATTTTTGCGTAATGGCGGTTCAGACCGGACTCGCACGGCTCGCCGACGATGGATTGCCCGCGCTCGCCGGAAAGCGCGTCGGGCTGATCTGCAATCCGACGTCGGTGAACGAAGAGCTCGTTCACGCCGTCGAGCTGCTCGGCGGCACGCTGAACTTGACCGCGTTGTTCGGCCCCGAGCACGGCGTGCGCGGCGACGCGCAAGACATGATCAGCGTCGACGACGCGCGCGATCCCGTGAGCAAGCTGCCGGTGCACAGCCTGTATGGCCACACCGAAGCGTCGCTGACGCCGACCACCGCGATGCTCGAGGACGTCGACGTCGTGATCTACGACGTGCAAGACGTCGGCAGTCGCTACTACACGTTCGTGTGGACGATGGTGCTCGCGATGCGCGCGTGTGCCAAAGCGAAGAAGCAGTTCGTCGTGCTCGATCGGCCGAACCCGATCGGCGGCGTCGCCGTCGAAGGCCCGTTGATCGAGCCCGGCTTCGAGTCGTTCGTCGGGCTGGTGTCATGCGCGATTCGCCACGGTATGACCGCCGGCGAGATCGCGCGCTGGCGCCACGGCGTCGAGAACCTCGACGTCGAGCTCGCGGTGATCACGATGCGCGGCTGGCAGCGCGACATGTGGTTCGAGCACACCGGGCTGCCGTGGGTGATGCCGTCGCCGAACATGCCGACCGTCGACACCGCGCTGGTGTATCCCGGCATGTGCCTGGTCGAGGGCACCGAGTGCTCGGAAGGACGCGGCACGACGCGGCCGTTCGAGCTGTTCGGCGCGCCGCATCTGGATGGTCACCGGCTCGCCGCCGATCTCGGCAAGCTCGATCTACCCGGCGTGCAATTTCGGCCGGTCGTGTTCACGCCGCAGTTTCAAAAACACGCGAAGACCGCATGCGGCGGCGTACAGCTCCACATCACCGATGCGCTCGCGTTTCGCTCGTATCGCACCGGCGTCGCGGTGCTCAAGTGCGCGCGCGATCAAGCGCCGGAGCAATTTCGCTGGCGCGAGAAAGCCTACGAGTTCGTCGACAAGATCGCGGCGATCGATTTGCTCGCCGGCACGGCGAAGCTGCGCGCCGGCATCGAAGCGGGCGCGAGCCTCGACGACCTGACCGCGCGGTGGCCACGCGACGAGGGTATGTTTACCGACGAGCGCAGCGCATACTTGTTATACGCATGACCGAGAGCGTCGCTTCGCTCCGTCGCACGGCGCTGTTCGGCGGCAGCTTCAATCCGCCGCACGCGGCGCACCAGCTCGTCGCGCTGTACGTGCTCGAGACGTGCGCGATCGACGAGCTGTGGTTCGTGCCGACATTCGCGCATCCGTTCCACAAACCGCTCGTCGACTTCGAGCATCGCGTCGCGATGTGCGAGCTCGCGGTGGCGCCGCTTGGCCCGCGCGTTCGAGTCAGCCGCGCCGAAGCCGAGCTCGCGGCGCAGCCCGGGTTCGTGTCGAGCCGCACGGTCGAGCTCGTCGAGATGCTGCGCGCGCGCGAGCCGGCGCGGCAATTTTATCTCGCGATCGGCGCCGACATCCTTCAGGAGACGGCGCAGTGGCATCGCTGGGACGATCTGTGCGCGCTCGCGCCGCCGATCGTCATCGGCCGGCCGCACTACGCGAGCGATCGCGCGACCGGCTTGACGATGCCCGACATCTCGGCGACCCGCATCCGAGAATTGATCGCCGCGGGTGACGCGAGCGTCGGCTCGCTCGTGCCGCACGCGGTTCTGCGGTATATCGCGAGCCACGGACTCTACAAGTGACCGCGCCTAACCCCACTACGATCGTGATCGGCGCCGGGCCGGTCGCGACCGCGCTCGCCGGCGCGCTGCGGCTCGGCGGCGTGCCCGTGCTCGGTTTGTGGGCGCGACGTGCAGCGCCGGCTCGGCACGCCGGATCGGTCGCGGGCGTCGCGGCGTTTTCGTCGGCGCCGCCCGATGTCTTGCTCGAAGCCGAAGTCGTCATCCTGGCCGTGCGCGACGGCGTGATCGGCGAGGTCGCCGAGATGCTCGTCGGCACCGGCCTTGTCAACAAGCGCCACGTGCTGCTGCATTGCGCGGGCGCCGCTTCGGCCGAAGAGCTGCTCGGCAACGTGATCGCCAAGGTCGGCGGCGTCGGCACGCTGCATCCGTTGTCGGCGATCGCCGATCCGAAGCTGGCGATGCGCGCGCTCAAGGGCACCGTGTTCGGCGTCGAAGGCGATCCACACGGCCGCGCGACCGCCGCGAAGCTGGTCACCGCGATCGGCGGCATCGTGCTCGAGCTCGACAGCTCGCAGATGGCCGCGTATCACACGGCCGCCGCGCTCGCCTCGAACTATGTCGTCGCGACGATCGACGCCGCGGCACAGGTGCTCGCGAGCGCCGGCGTCGCGCCCGATGCGGCGGCACGCGCGCTGGTCCCGCTCGCCGAAGGCGCGCTGCGCAACGTCGCGGCGCGCGGCACGACCGCCGGGCTCACCGGACCGGTCCGGCGCGGTGATGCACCGACGATCCAGCGCCACATGGACGCGCTGCGTAGCATGCCAGACGTAGCCGAAATCTATCGCGCGCTTGCCCGCCGCGCCCTCGAGATCGCGACGCGGATCGACGGGCCCGATGCGCCGGACCGAACCAGCCTCGACGCGATCCGCAGCCTGCTCGAATCGTAGCTGCGCGTGGCGACGGTTCGTGTACCATCGCGTCGATGACCGCCCGCAGTGTGCTCGTCTCCATCGCGCTCGCGTTCATGTTCGTCGCTCGACCCGCCGCCGCCGAAGATCCCGGCCGCGTGTTCAGCGGCCGCATCATGACCTCGACGAAGCGCTTCCCGATGTCGTCGAAGTCGCAGTCGCAGTTCATCTCGAACGTGCGCAAGCTGCAGCAGACGAACTTCATGGAGAACAAGACGGACCACACGTGGACCGTCTACTTTCTCGCGTTCCTCAAGTCGCCGCTCAACGACGTCGAGTACGTCATCAAGTTCTACGACGTGACGCGCGGCGGCCAGCAGCTGCTCGGCACGATGGAAGAGTTCAACGACGAGCGCGGCCAGACCACGATCGCGTCGAAGATGACGCTCGACAAGAACATCCTCGGCGTCAATAAAGAGCTGCTCGTGACGCTCGAGAACAAGGGCAAGGTCTACGCGACGACGCGGATCAAGATCCTCGGCGAGGGCGAGAAGTTCACCGGCAAGGTCAACTTCTCCGAGGACGACGCCGGCGGCAACGGCTCCGCCGCGGACTAGCTAGCCGCCGACATCGAGCGGGATCTCGAAGCTCGAATCGACCGACGGGGGAAATACGCGCAGCGTGTAGTGCCCGGCGCGCGGAAACGCGTAGCTGAAGTCGTAGTGGCCGTCGCCTTTATGCGGCTTCGCCGACAGGCCCTTGGTCTGGCCCCGATCGTCCTCGATCGTGACGACCAGCTCGGCCGCGCGCACCGGCTGGCCGAGCTTGTTGCGGATCTCGAGGTGCGGGCGGATCAGCGCGCCGGCGTGGATCGGGTCGGGCACGAGCACGTGCATGACGAGCTCGCCGTCGTCGAGATCGAACGCGCGCCGATCGGCGCCACTCGCCGTGATCGGCGTGTTCGGCGTGTCCTTCGCTTCGTCGCGCGTGTCTTCGTCGTGGTGGACGATCATGTGGGTGCCGATGCCCGTGGCGACCGCGAGCACGATCGCGCCGATGCTCGCGGCGATCACGAGCCGGCGCGGCGATCGCGCCGCGGGAGGCGCCGTGATCTTCGTGATCTTCGATGATCGCCGCGTGCGCGCGTCGGCGAGCGCGGCATCGACCGCAGCGACGAGCGCGTCGGCGGTCTGCAGCCGATTGTCTTGCTTCTTCGCCAAGAGCTTGGCGCAGAGCGCATCGATCGCCGGCGGAATTCCCGCGTGCTTCGTGCTCGGCGCCGGAGGAATCTGCGCCATATGCGCCATCAGCACGTCGAGCCCGTTGCCGTCGAACGGCGGCGCGCCGGTGACGAGCTCGTAGAGCAGGCAGCCGACGGCGTAGAGATCCGAGCGCGCGTCGACCGTGTCGCCGTGCGCTTGCTCGGGCGACATGTAGCTCGGCGTGCCGACGACGCCGTCGTGCGTGAGCCGCGTCGAGTCGGCGGTCGCGCCGGGCTTGCTCGCGGCAATGCCGAAATCGACGATCGTGATCAGATCGTCGCCGTGACGATCGCGGCGCCACACGATGTTCGACGGCTTGAGATCGCGGTGGACCACGTCGGCGGCGTGCGTCTCGGCGAGCGCGCTGCCGATCGCGCGGATGATCGCGAGCGCGCGCGCCGGCGGCAACGGGCCATCGGCCAGGATCTTGTCGAGCGATTGACCATCGACAAACTGCATCGCCAAGTACGGCCGGCCATCGGCGAGCTCGCCGACCGCGTAGATCGCGACCACGCCGGGATGCGTGATCCGCGCCGCCGAGCGCGCCTCGCGCGCGAATCGCTTCGCCATCACCGGGTCGGAGGCGATCGCGCTGGTCGGCACCTTGATCGCGACCGGTCGATCGAGCCCGAGCTGGCGACCTTTGTAGACCGTGCCGAACGCGCCGCCGCCGAGCACCGAGTCGACCGCGAACGCGTCGTCGATCGTCGCGCCGACCAGGTTCGATCCGCCGAGGCTCGTGCTCGCGATCGGCACCACGATCGTCGCCGCGACCACGTCGACGAACGCCGTCCCGCACTCGGGGCAGAAGGGCCTCGAGGTCTCGCTCTGAGCGGCGCAACGTGGACAGGCGTGCGGCAAC
>DATBAS010000057.1:0-73882 GCA_036271395.1 Kofleriaceae bacterium | reverse complement strand
GGCTTCGACCTTGCCGAGCACGCGCTGATCGGCGCCGGTGTACGCGCCGCGCTCGTGGCCGAACAGCTCGCTCTCGACGAGCGCCGCCGGGAGCGTCGTGCAATCGACGTGGACGAACGGCGCCTCGCGACGCGCGCTGTTGACGTGGATCGCGCGCGCGAGCAGGCCCTTGCCGGTGCCGGTCTCGCCGTGCAGCAACACGGTGGCATCGGTCTGCGCGGCGCGCACGATCACCTCGTAGACCGCCGCCATCGCGGGCGAGCGGCCGATCACGTGGTTGAAGCGGCCGGAGACGCGCATGCCGCGTTGCGCGTCGTCGCCGCGCAGCGTCGTGTAGTCGAGCGCACGGCCGATCTGCTCGGCGAGCACCTTCGCGAAGTCTTCGTCGCGCGGATCGAACACGCCGTCGCGCTTGTTGAGCACCTGCAAGACGCCGCGGATCTCGCCGCGCCGCACGATCGGCACGGCGAGCATCGACGTGGTCGTGTAATGGTCGATCAGCTCGCCGCGCCAGCGCGGATCGGCCGACGCATCGCGGGCGTTGACGGCCTCGCCGCTCGCGGCGACGTGGCCGACGATGCCGTGGCTCGCGGGCACGCGCAGCTCGTTCGCTTCGGGTAGCGTTGCGACGCGCGAGCGAATGTCGCCGGTCGCGCCGTCGATCAGCCACAGCGTGGCGCGATCGGCCGCGAGCGCGCGCGCGACGCGCGATGCGAACGTGCCGAGCAAGTCGTCGAGCTCGACCTCGCCGGCGATCATCGCGCCGAGATCGGCCAGCAGCTCGAAGCGCTGCTCGTGCTCGCTCATGTCGAGCGACATCATCGCATGCTTCACGGAAGCCTCAGGCGCGCTACGATCGGTCGGCGATGCGGCTGTTGGCTCTCGGTCTGTGTGCTGCCGCGTGTGGTCGCGTCGATTTCGGCGGCCGTCCGCGCGACGCGATGCCACTCGGCGACGTGCACTCGCGAGACGCTGCGAACCCGATCCCGGACGGCGACGCCGGTGGCGGTTGCCCGAGCTTCGCGGTGTTCTGCGACGACTTCGAGTCGGGCGACCTCGCGAAGTGGAGCGGCGAGGATCTGCCCGCGTCGCAGCTCGTCACCACCGGCGCGCGCGACACCGGCACGTACGGCCTCGATTCGAGCGTACCGACCGATCAGGGCGCCGGCGCCGAAGGCGACGTCTACGCCGTCTCGAACGCCGCGTTCTCGGCCGGCATGTTCGCGGTTCGCGAGTGGGTGTACTCGCCCGCGCAGCTCATCAACTATGTCGGCACGCTCGAGGTCACGCTCGGCGCGCCGGCCACGACATCGCAGTACGTCGAGGTCAATGCCGACGACGTCGGCGCGTGGTCGCTGTCCGAGCTCGGCGGCGCCGGCTTGCACGATCTCGATGGCAACATCGACGCCGCGACCGCGACGCTCTACATCGATGGCAACGTCAGCACGCAAGGCGCGCTGTCCAACGCCGGTCAGAGCTACGATCACACCGCGGTCGGCGTCACGCGCGCGAACGCCGGCGGCTTCGAGGTCTACATCGACGACGTCGCGATCGCGAGGCAGCGCATCGGCTGCTGACGTCACGCCGCGGCAGCCTTCTCGGCATCGCGCGCGTTGAGCACCATGCCCTCGCGGGCCGCGACGGTGCCCGGTAGCGCACGCGCGGCATCCGCCTCGAGCGCGCCGAGCTGCTCGTCGGTGCGGCCCGGGTCGTGGTGAAACATCACGAGCTGCGGCACGCCCGCCGCCCGCGCGAGCTCGGCGCCGGCGGCCCACGTCGAGTGGCCCCAGCCGACTTTCGCCGGATACTCGTCGGGCGAGTACTGCGAGTCGTAGATCAGGATGTCGGCGCCGGCCGCGAGCTTCTCGAGCGTCGGATCGACGCACGAGAAGTGCTCCGTATCGGTCGCGTAGACGATCGACTGGCCGGCGTGATCGAGCCGATAGCCGTAGACCGGATCGGGGTGGTTGAGGCGCGCCATCGTCACGGTGATGTCGCCGATCTCGAAGCGATCGTTCGGCCGGAGCTCGCGCGTCGTCACCGTGCCGGCGAGGTCGTCGAAGTCGACCGGGAAGAACGGCGCCTTGAACAGCGCGCGGATCGCCGCGTCGTGCGGCATCACGCCGTTCGGGCCGCTCGCGATCTCGACGCGATGACCGGGCACGTAGATCGGCGTGAAGAACTGCAGGCCCGCGACATGATCCCAGTGCAGGTGCGACAACAGGATCGTGGAGTGGCGCGGGCCGTGCTGCATGCGCTCGTTGCCGAGCGTGCGCAAGCCGGTGCCCGCGTCGAGGATGATGCGCGTGTCACCGGCGACGACCTCGACGCACGACGTGTTGCCGCCGGCGGCCATGCCGGGCGTCGCGATGGAGCCACGCACACCGAGAAAGCGAACGGTCAGGTCGTGAGTCATGTCCCTGGCAAAGAGCAGCTTCGATGCCAGGCCAAGTGTCCGATGACACGTCGAAGCGCTGCTTCGAAACGAAGCAGCTGCTACAAAAAACGGCGCAGCCGATAGCCGAGCCAGGCCAATGCCTTGCGCCACCAGGGCAAGCGCTTCCACGCGGCTTCGTTGTACGGAAGACAGCTCGCGCGATCGCCGTCGTACTCGGCGACCAGCGCCGCGCCGACGTTCCGATCCAAGATCTCGAGCGTCGCTTCGAGGTTGTGCCAGCGGCTCTGCGCGTCGAAGTTGTAGCTGCCGATGGTCGACCACACGCCGTCGACGACCGCGGTCTTGGCGTGCATCATCGGCCCGCGCCAGTGCAAGACCTCGACGCCGCGCCGCGCGAGCCGGCGCAGCACGTAGTCGCTCGCGTACTCGATCATCTTGACGTCGGAGTGGCCCGGCACCATCACGCTGACCTTGACGCCCCGGCGTACGGCACGCGCGAGCGTTCGCCGCACGCCGAGATCCGGCAGAAAATACGCGTTCTGGATCAGCACGTACTCGCGCGCTTGCTTGATCACGTGCAGGTACGCGCGCCGGAACGCGCCCTTCGTGCGGCGCTTGGAGTTCTCGATCAAGCGGATGTAGCTCGTGCCGCCGACGCCGGGCGCATCGGCCGCCTTCGCCGGCGCCGGATAGTACGCGCCGCCGGAGCGCAGCCACGTGCGGCGAAACAGCCGCGACAGATCGAGCACGGCACCGCCGCGCACGCGGCAATGCATGTCGTGCCAGCCGCGGCCGTGCTCGCCGACCGACGCGTAGTCGTCGGAGATGTTGAGCCCGCCGGTGAACGCGACCACGTCGTCGACGACCAAGGTCTTGCGATGATCGCGATGCGACAAGTTCCAGCGCCGGCGCCACGGCGCGATCGGGTTGAAGTCGATGATCTCGACCCCGGCCGTGCGCAGCTCGGCGAGCCAGCTCTCGGCGAGGCCGAACGAGCCGACCGCGTCGTAGATCATCCGCACGGTGACGCCGGCGCGCGCGCGTTCGAGCAGCGCTTGCTTGAACTGCTCGCCGGTGTGATCGGCGACGAGGATGTAGACCTCGAACAGGATCTCGCGCCGCGCCGACGCGATCGCGGCGAGCATTGCCGGATACGTCTGTTCGCCTTCGCGCAGCACCTCGAGCTCGCAGCCCGCGCGCCAGCGCACCAGCGATCGCGCGTACGGCTGCAGCAGCGGCGGCAGCTGGACCGCGATCGACCGCGACGGTACGTCGGTGACCGCGCGCGGGATGCGTTTGCGTTCGGCGGCTGGGCTCACTTGTATCGAATCGCCGTGATCGTATACGTGATGTTGCCTTTGGGCCGGCGCACGAGCACGTCGTCGCCATCGCGCTTGCCCATCACCGCGAGCGCGACCGGCGCTTCCATGCTGATCCAACCTTTTTCGACGCTCGATTCGTCGGGGCCGACGATCCGGTATTCGACCTCGTCGCCGTCGTCGTCTTCCAACGTCACCCACGCGCCGAAAAATACGCGCGAGTTATCGCTGGGCACGTCGGTCACGACCGTGACCGCGTCGAGTCGCTTCGACAAGAAGCGCACGCGTCGATCGATCTCGCGCAGCCGGCGCTTGCCGTAGATGTAATCGGCGTTCTCGGATCGATCGCCGAGCGCGGCGGCATCCGAGACTTGCTGCGTGACCTTGCGACGCTCGACCTTCCACAGGTGATCGAGCTCGTCGCGAAGTGCCTTCGCGCCTTGCGGCGTGATGTACGACTTCTTGCTCGTCGGCACGGGCGGGCGAGCCATGCGACGTGAGCATATAGCGTATGCTGCCCGCCGGCACGCATGGGCTCCGAGTTGCTGATCGTGGTGGGGCTGCTGTTGGTCCACGGGTTGTTTGCGGGATCGGAGATCGCGGTGCTCACGGTGCGCAAGACGCGCGTCAAGGAGCTCGTGCGCCGCAAAGATCGCCGCGCGATCGCGGTGACGGCATTGCGCGCGACGCCCGAGCGATTCTTGGCGACCGTGCAGATCGGCATGACGATCGCGGGCACGGCCGCGGCGGCGTTCGGCGGCGCGCGCATCGAAGCCGGGCTCGAGCCGAGCTATCGCAGCCTGGGCTTCGGCACCTGGTCGCCGGCCGCTTCGCTCGCGACGGTCGTCTTGATCGTCGCGATCACCGAGCTCGTGATCGGCGAGCTGGTGCCGAAGTCGCTCGCGCTCCGCTACTCCGATCGCTACTCGTTCTTCGTCGCGCGGCCGCTGCGCGCGCTGTCGCAGTTCGTGCGGCCCATCGTGTGGTTCTTGACGACGCTGTCGAATCTGGTGCTGCGCTTCTTCGGCGACAAGACGACGTTCACCGAGGCGCGGCTGTCGCGCGACGAGCTGCAGCAGCTGGTCGAAGAAGCGGCGAAGACCGGCTCGGTCGATCCGCGCGCGTCCGAGATCGCATCGCGCGCGCTCGGCTTCGGCGAGGTCACGGTCGCCGAGGTGATGGTGCCGCGCAACCGCGTGGTCGCGCTGCGCCGATCCGCGCCGCCCGATGAAGTCCAGCGCGTGATCCTCGAAGAGGGCCACAGCCGCATGCCGGTCTACGACCACAACATCGACAACATCGTCGGCTACGTCGTCGCGCGCGACGTGCTCGCGCTGTCGTGGCAGCAGGGGCTCGTCGTGCTCGAGGACATCTTGCGGCCCGCGCACAAGGTGCCCGAAGGCACGCGCGCGCTGGATCTACTGCGCGAGCTCCAGCGCCGCCACACGCAGATGGCGATCGTGATCGACGACAACGGTGGCTTGTCGGGCCTCGTCACGATCGAAGACCTGATCGAAGAGCTGGTCGGCGACATCATGAGCGAGGACGATGTCGCCGAGCAGTACTTCGTGCGCGAGCCGGCCGGCACGATTCTCGTTCAGGGCTGGGCCGCCGTCCGCAAGGTGAACCGCGATCTCCATCTCGATCTGCCGGTCGGCGCCGATCGGACCACCATTGCCGGATTGTGCATGTCGCTCGCGCAGGCGATCCCGCAGGCCGGCGAGAAGCTCGTCACCGACAACGGCACGGTCCTCGAAGTGATCGAAGCGTCGCCGAGGCGCGTTCGGCGCGTGCGAATCCATCCCGCACAGGCCGAGCTGGCGGAAGAAAGTCCCTGACCCTTGCTCGTTCTACGAAGGCCGCGCGCATCGCCTTCCCTCGTCGAGATCCTGTAGTATCTGCGGTGATGTCGGTCATCGCTCGCGATACCGTCGCGGCGGATCACCTCGTCTACGCGTGGCCGTTTCCGATCGGGCCCGACGAGTACGAGGTCGCGTGCGCGGAAGACGAGCAAGTCGTGATGTGCCCGTCGTGGGTCGTCGGCGGCTTGTTCGGACCGGGGCGGCATCGCTATCGCTCGCCGAATCCGATGCAGCCGACGGCGGCGTACTTCGTGCTGAACGCGCCGGTCGAAGTGTCGTTCGACTTCGCGACGACGTTCGCGCTGCCGATCTCGGGCGAGGCCGTTCGCGTGCGCTCGGCGGGCTCGCTGCAAGTGCGCTGCAGCGATCCGAGCTTGCTGATCGCGCAGTTCGTCGGCTTGCCGTTCGACGCCGTGAACGACGACATCCTGCGCAGCGTGTCGCGCAGCGTCGAGCGCATGCTCGCGCGCTTGCTCACGCGCCGCGTCGTCATGGCCGCGACGGCCAACGCCGTCACCGATCCGCAAATGCTCGGCTCGATCCTCGAAGAGCTCGTCGCGTACAACCCGGCCGCCGGCGCGGTGTTCGGCGTCGAGCTCGTGCGCATGGGTCACGTGTCGATCGGCGCCGATGACGGCACCAAGCCGCTCGACGAGATGTTCGCGAACCCGGATTGGTCGGGCCCGCGACAACGCCAGGCCGGCGGCACCATCGATACCGAGCGCGGCCAGCCCGCCGATTCCGCCGCCGAGACGATCCGCGCGCCGCGCGGCCCGTCGCAACCGACGATCCAGCCGATGGCCGCCGTGCCCGCGGTGCGCGCCGAGAGCCAGCCTCGCGCCGGCAGCCAGAGCGAGGCGTCCGGCGAGATCTCGGCGAAGCCGCCGCGCGCGAACTCGGACAGCACGCCGCCGGTGGCGCCACCGCGTGCGAATTCACCATCGCGTCCGCCGCCGACACCGCCCGCCGGCGTCGCGAGATCGAAGACGCCGTCGCTCGGCGTGGTCGCCACCAAGCCGCCGCCGACAAACGGCTCGAAGACCGTCACGCCGCCATCCGCGGCACCGACACCGCGCATGATGCCGGCCACGCTGCCACCGATTCCAGAAGCGCGCCGCGCGCGCACCGTCGAAGTGCCGCAGTCGACCGATGACACGACGCAGCCGCATCACACGCCGGCGCCGGGCACGCTGCGTTTGGGCGCCGCGACGCCGATCCCACCCGAGCCGAAACCGGAGCCGCGCGGCTCGATCCTCGGCATCGGGATGGCGCACATCGGGTCGTCCGAGGTCGCGTCGGGCGAGATTCCACAGAAAGTCTCGCCGGGCGCGCGTGTGCTCGTGCCGGGTCCCGACGGCTTGATGCAGTCGGCGACTGTTCGCCAGCTCTTGCAGGGCTACTACGAGCTCGAAGTCGGCGGCACCGGCGAGACGATCTGGGTGCCCGTGACCAACGTCGTTCCCGAACAATGAAGACCATCGCATTCGTACTCCTCGCGCTCGCCGCCACCGCGGCTGCTGACAACCAACCCATCATCGGAGCGACTGCGACGCTCGATCGCGAGGTCGCGATCGTCGAACGCACGCCGATCTGGCAGAGCGAGATCGACGAGCTGCTCGCTCGCGTGCCGGCGCAAGGGTTCAGCCCCGATCAGAAGAAGCAGGCACTCGACTCGCTGATCGACGGCGTGCTGATCGAGCACACCGCGAAGGAGCGCCAGATCGAGACCAGCGACCCCGAGATCGACGCCGCGATCAAAGAGGTCGAGCAGGAAAATCACCTCGACGACGCCGGGCTCGAGAAGGCGCTGACCGACCAGCACTACACGCGCGAGCAATATCGCAGCGAGCTCGCGCGCCAGATCCGCGCGCAGCGCGTGTACTCGCAGCTCATCGCGCCGAAGGTCACGGTCACCGACGCCGAGGTCGATACCGAGTGGGCGAAGCGCTCGAAGGACAAGGCGACGCCCGAGCAGCGCGAGCAGCTCCGCCAGGCGATCTGGGGCGGCAAGATGGCGCAGGCGTCGCAGGAGTGGCTGGCGCAGCGCCGTGCCACCGCGCACATCGAGGTCAAGCCATGAGCCGGCTCGCGCTCGTGTTCGCCGGGGTGGTCGCCGCGTGCGGCGGCTCGCAACCGGTCGAGCCGACCATCCCGGTGCAAAAGAAGCCCGAGCCACCGCCGGTGATCGAATGGAGCAAGCTCGTCGGTCCGATCAAGACCGTCGACGTCGCCACGCCCGACGCGACGCTCGTCGCGAAGGTCAAAGAGACGTTCGCGCCGGTGATCGGCAAGCCGCTCGACCGCAGCACGCTGCGCGATTCGCTGACGATCGCGACCACGCTCGCCGGGGTCGCCGACATCAGCGCGCGCGCGACCCAGCTCGCCGACGGCATCGCGGTGACGCTCGACGTGACGCCGCAGCCGCCGCTGCACGCGCTCGCCGCACGCGAGGTCGGCGGCAAGGATCTACCGTTGCCGGGGCAGCTGTCATCGGCGATCGGGCTGCCCGTCGACCCGAGCTTGCTCGACGCACTCGGCAACCAGCTGGTCGAAACGTATTTGTCGAACGGCTACGCCGACGCGTCGGTCGCATGGAAGCAAACGCAAGCCGGCAGCGCGGGCGTCGACGTCGCCGTCGAAGTCACGCCCGGCAAGGCGTCGATCATCTCGAGCATCGACTTCCAAGGCAACTCGCACGCGAAGAAGGCCGACCTGGCCAAGCTGTTGACCGACACGTTTCCGGCGAATGCGCCGTGGACGATCGATCGCGTGATGCGCGGCCAGTTCCTCGTCACGTCGTACTACTACGACCACGGCTTCGTGAACGTCGCGGTCGAGCAACCCAAGCCGGCCGGCACGACCGCGCCGCTGATCTACACGATCATCGAAGGCGATCAGTTCCGCGTCGGCAAGCTCGAGTTCACCGACAAGCCGGCCGAGTCCAAGAAGTATCTCGGCATGCTCGGCATCAAGCCCGGTGACATCTTCAATCGCAGCGCGGTCTCGGCGGGGATCGAGAAGCTCAATGCCTCGCTCAAGGCTGAAGACCGCGCGTTCGTGCCGATCACGAACATCGACACCAAGAAGAAAGTCATCGATCTGAAATTCGAGCTGCAGAAGAGCTGAGCTATCGTCCGCGCATGCGAAGCGCGTGGGTCGGGCTCGGTCTATTCATCGTCGCGTGCTCGCAGCCGGCTCGGCCGGTCGTGCCGAAGACGCCGAATCCAGCGCCGGATCCGGCGCCACCGCCGGTGGTCGCGGCAACGCCGCCCATGGCCGAGCAGCGGTTCGCGCCCGCGACGGCGCCCGCCGCGTTCGCCGATCCGGATCGCCGCGCGAAGCTCGAGGCGGCATTTCCCAAGCTCGACAAGGCGCTCGAGCAAGAGCGGGTGAAGCAAGGCGCACCCGGCTTCGCGATCGGGGTGGTCATCGACGGCGAGCTCGCGTACTCGAAAGGCTTCGGCGTCGTCGATCCGGCGACGAAGGCCGTGCCGGATGCCGATACGATCTATCGCATCGGCTCGATCTCGAAGTCGTTCACCGGGCTCGCGCTGCTGTCGTTGCGCGACGACGGCCTATTGAACCTCGACGACCCGCTGGCGAAGTGGATCCCCGAAGCACGCGGCATCACGTATCCGACACGCGACGAGCGGCCGATCACGCTGCGTCAGCTCGCGCAGCACACCGCGGGCTTGCCGCGCGACGGCTCGTACGATCAAGAAGGCGGTGTCGACGAGGCGGCGGTGGTTGGATCGCTCGCGAAGGTCTCACTCGAGCGCGCACCCGGGCTCGAGTCGGTGTACTCGAACCTCGGCTTCAGCTTGCTCGGCATCGTGGTCAGCCACGCCGCGAAGCTGCCGTTCCAAGACGTGATCGCGTCGCGGATCTGGAAGCCGATCGGCATGACCTCGACGAGCTGGGACGGCGCCGGCGGCAAGCTCGCGCCCGCGTTCGGGCCCGACGACAAGCCGAAGCAGCCGGCGAAGCTCGGCGCGAGCGCCGGCGATGGCGGCATCTACTCGAGCGTGCGCGACATGGCGCGCTACGCCGCGTTCTTGCTCGCCGCGTATCCGCCGCGCGACGACAACGACCGCGGACCGATCCGTCGCGCGACGATCCGCGAAGCGCAGCACGGCGGCTTCGTCGAACACGTGTCCGTAGCGAGCAAGCCCGACGCGAAGCCGGGCGAGCCCAGCGTCGCGCTCCACAGCTCCGCGTACGGTTTCGGTTGGGTGCAAGAGCAGACGTGCAAGGAGACCGATCGGATCTGGCACAACGGCGCGATCGACAGTTATCGCGCCGCGCTCGTGTTGCGAGTCGACCGCGGCATCGGCGTCGTCGTGCTGACGAATTTCGGCGCGGTCGATCCGCTCGCGTTCGCCGACCGCGCGGTCGACGCGCTCGTCGCGACCGGCGCGATGAAGCCACGCGTACCGTCGCTGCCGGATCCGAGCACGTACACGGCGGCGATGACTGCGTTCCTCGACGCGTACAACACGCAGGACAAGGCCAAGCTGGCCGCCGCGCTCGCCCGCCCACCCGATCCGGGCGAGCCCGCCGAGCTCGCCGGCTACAAGGCCATGCACGGCGCGTGCAGCGCATTCAAGCTGACCAGTGTGGTCAACAATGCGCTGCAGTTCGCGATGACGTGCGAGCACGGCCCGTTCGAGCTCGACGTCAACATGGCCGGCGACAAGCTCGGTGGCTTCACCGGACGCTCGCCCGGGACGTCTCCGCCGGAGACCATCCGCAAGATCTTCCAGGCGGCGATCGCGCTGCAAACCGGCCCGACGTGGAGCGACGCGATGTACAAGCTCGTGTTCCCGAAGCAGCAGATTCCCGAGGCGCAGGCTCGCGCGGTCGCGGTGAACCTCCACAACCAGCTCGGCACATGCAAGGCCGGCACGTTCACGCAAGACGGCACCGGCTGGGACCTCGACCTCGTGTGCACGAAGGGCGACCCGACCATGCTGTCGATCTATTTCGACGCCCACGGGGATCTCGACGGCATCTTGTTTCGTCCGGCGGCCGGCGCCACGGCGTCGCGCTGCCCGACCACCTAGAAGTCGGTCAAGCCGAGCTCGAAGTAATACTCGATCGCGCGCGCCTCGATGCCGTATGCGACGTCGAAGCCGAGCAGCGGCAGCACGATCGAGCTGACGTAGAGCCGCACGCCCGCACCGACGTCGGTGCGCAGCCACGAATCACCCGGCGCCTGCGACGGCAGGTAATTGCGCTGGCCGCTCGGATCTTCGAAGTTGAACGCGGCGTATGCCGAGTCGAAGAAGCCGATCGCGCGCCAGTAGAACATCCGCCAGTTGACGACCGGCACCGAATATTCGGCGCGGAACATCGCGCGCGTGTCGCCGCGAAACTGATCGACGTCGTAGCCGCGCAGATCGCCGACGCCGCCGACGGTTTGCTCTTCGTTGTACGGCTCGTGGCGCCCGACGTTGAAGTTCGTGCGCAGCTCGAGCTCGTGCATGCCGAGCAGCTTCCAGCTGTAGTACGCGCGCAGCGTCGTGTCTTGATACTGAAACGTCGATGCGCCCGGGATCGCTTCTTCGCCGATCAGCTGCAGATACGGCCCCCAGGTCACGCCGCGGTAGTGAAAGCGATGATCGATCGTGACGCGCTCTTGCACGGCCCAGTCCCAGCCGTCGACGTCGGGCGCCGGCATCGGGTTGCCGTTCGCGTCGTGCGGATCGCGGTAGTAGACGTAGGCGCCGCGGACGCGGCCATCGACGACGAGCCACCACCGAAACGCGTAGCCGAGCAGCGCGCCGGCATCGAGGAAGTTGTAGGTCGTCTCGCGGCCGACCGCTTGCGACGTCGGATCGTTCGGCGGGTTGATGTATTCGTCCTCGATCTCGTGCAGCACGTAGACGTCGAAGCGCGTCTGCCACTTGGTGCCGTGGATCGACGGATCGAGGTACGTGCCCAAGAACAGCGACGTGCGGTTGCCGAGCTGGCCGTAGAGCAGCAGCTTGCGGTTCGTGCCGCCGAGATCGGATTCGGCGTAGCCGGCGCCGATCGACCAGTGGCTCGGCAGCACGTACGCGGTCGGCGCGGCGATCCACGACATCTTGTCCTCGAGCGTGCACTCGACGATCACGCCGTTATCGTCGACCGGCACGAACGCGACGGTCGCGCTCGTGAACAGCTCGCTCGACATCAGCGCCGCTTCGAGCGTGGGCTCGTCGCCTTGCATGATGTAGTCGCCGACATCGACGTGCGACAGATACGTCAGCGTGCGCGCGCGCAGCTTCGTGTGGCCCTTCGCGCGGAAGCCGATCACGCGCACCGGCACCGGCGGTGGTGGCTCCGGCGGCGACGGCACGACATCCGGCGGCGGCATCGGCGACGTGACGGAGTGCACGTCGTCGCCATCGGCGCGCGCGAACCGTGCCTGCGCGATCAGCGCGACTGCGACGATCACGCAACCGATACGCACGCTACGGTTTCGGCCGCTTCTTGCCCGGCAGGATGCCCATCAGCTTCGCGATGATACCGAGCATCACCTCGTCGGCGCCACCGCCGATCGAGAGCAAGCGCGTGTCGCGATACGCGCGCGACGCGACGTTGTCCCACGTGAACCCCATGCCACCCCAATATTGCAAACAGCTGTCGGAGACTTCACGTGCGAGCCGGCCCGCTTTGAGCTTCGCCATCGACGCGAGCATCGTGACGTCGCTGCCGCCGACGTAGTCTTCGACCGCGCGATAGATCAGCGAGCGCAACAGCTCGACTTCGGTGCGCAGCTCCGCCATGCGGAAGTGGATCACCTGGTTGTCGATCAGCGGCTGGCCGAACGACTGGCGCTCCTTGCAGTACGCGATCGTCGCGTCGATCAGCCGCTCCATGCCGCGCAACGTGCCGACGCTGCCGCACAGCCGCTCTTCTTGAAACTGCACCATCTGCATCATGAAGCCCATGCCTTCTTCGCCGATGCGGTGGCGCTGCGGCACGCGCACGCCGTCGAAGAAGATCGGGCACGTGTCGCTCGCGCGCATGCCGAGCTTGTCGATCTTCGGGCCGACCGTGACGCCTTTCGTCTTGGTCGGCACGATCACGAGCGACTTGTTCGCGTGGACTTTGCCTTCGCTCGTGTTGACGAGCAGGCATAGCCAATCCGCTTGCGATGCGTTCGTGATCCACATCTTCGAGCCGTCGATCACGTAGTCGCTGCCATCCTTGCGCGCGGTCGTCTTGATCGCGGCGACATCGGATCCGCCCGACGCTTCGCTGACCGCGATGCAGCAGACAACGTCGCCGGCGATCGCGGGGGTTAAGAATTCGCGCCTGAGCTCGTCGCTGCCCCAGCGCGCGAGCGCGGGCGTTGCCATGTCGGTCTGCACGCCGAGCGCCATCGGGATCGAGCCGCCGTTGCAGTTGCCGAGCTCCTCGGTCGCGGCCATCTGATACGAGTAGTCGAGGCCCATGCCGCCGAACGCTTCGGCCTTGTTGATGCCGAGCAGGCCGAGCTTGCCGGCTTGCTTGAACACCTCGTGCGCCGGAAATGCCCCGTCGCGCTCCCACGTGTCCATATGCGGATTGATCGCCTTGTCAACGAACTCGCGTACCGTGCGGCGCAGCTGTGAATGTTCTTCCGTGAGGCGCATGTGGGCAAGACGGTACCCTTTGTGTGCATGCCCTGTCATCTCCTCGCAATTGCGCCGGAATTACGGGAGCACTTTTGGTTTGATCTCAAACTATCTCGTGCGACAAACTGATCGCTCCCGATGGTTCCAATCTTCATCAAGCTGAAACTGATGACGACGGCGATGGCCGGCTGGACCGCAGCCGCTTCGCCGGCGCCGATGCCGGCACAGGCGGTCGCGAGCGTGGTGGCAGTCGATGCCGCGTCGCCGATCGCCGTGTCCCTGTTCGACGAAAACGAGCACCAGCAGGGCACGATCGCCGTGTGGCGTGACGGCTCGACCGATGCGGCCACCAAGGTCGAGGTCAAGCAGCTGTTCCGCTGCCGCACGACACATCGCCAGAAAATGATCGCGAAGAACACGCTCGCGATGCTCGCCGATGTCGCGCAGCACTACCCGGGCAAGACGCTCGAGTACGTTTCAGCGGTGCGAGTCGGCAGGAGCGAATCGCCGACGTCACCGCATCGCGACGGCCGCGCGATCGATTTCCGAATTCGCGGCGTCGCGCTCGCTCCGATCCGCGACTACGTGTGGAAGACGTACACCGACGTCGGCGTCGGCTGGTATCCGAGCGAGCAGTTCGTCCACATCGACACGCGGCCGAACATCCACGACACCGCATGGACGTTCTACAAGGGCGTCAACCGCTACCATCCGTATTGGGCGGAGTTGGCGCGACGACCGCAGCCCGCGGTCGCGTTGTCCGCGCATCGCGCCGGCGCTTAGCCGTTTCGAGGCGCTGCTTCTCCTCGGTCGTCGGCTCGAACGTGCCGGGCCGCCAGCTCAGGTAACCGCCGAGCGAGAACATCGCGTTGCCGAACGCGATCGCCCACAAGAACGCGTCGGGCCACTTCGCGGTCACGAAGAATGCGATGCCGTAGCCGATCGTCGCGAGCACGAACGGCGTCGCGATCGAGATCGCGACCATCGCGGTGAACATGAACCACGAGAACAGCGAGCCGATCTCTTGGCCCGCGACTCCGGCGCCGACGAGCCACGCGCCGCTCGCGACGACCAGCTGCGCGATGAACGAGAAAATCGCCGCGATCGCGACGCGCCGGTTGAAGCTCGTCGCGGTCAGCGTGTCGCGCGCCCAGCCGACCAGGCCGAGCACGAGCGCGACGCCGATCAGCGCGAACAGCTCGAACCGATACGGCGTGAGCTGGATGTGCAAGAGCGCGATCACCGGCGGGACGAGCGTATAGAGCCCGCCGAGCGACACGACCATGAACGTGCGCGTCCGGCGGCCGACCGCGTCGTCGTATTTCTCGCCGATCACTTCGAGCTCTTCGGCGCGCTTGGCCTTCGCGAGTGCGGCGTCTCTGGCGCGTGCGACCAGCTCGGCAGGCGCGTCGATGTCGGCGAGCAGCGTCAGCGCGGTCTCCGGGCTGTGACCGGCGAGCTCGTACTCGGCCATCGCGACCGTCGCACGCACGAGCCCGGTCTGCGCCTCGGCGTTGTCTCGCCAGACCGCGAGCGCCTCGTGAAAGCCGAACCGGCACGCGCCGAACAGGCGGTAGATATCGTCGCGCGACGAGGCGTGCATCGCGATCGCGGCGAGCAGCTGATCGGTGCGCTCGTGTGCGCGGGCGCCGAGCTCGGCCGAGCCGCGATGCTCGAGGTAGCGCTGCAGCTCGAGCCGCAGCTCGAGCGCCGAATCGAAGCGCGCCGTGGGATCCTCGGCCATCGCGACCGTGATGACGCGCGCGAGCTCGGCGGGCACGTGCGCCGGCACGGTCGGCTTGCTCTCGATCACGCTCGCGAGCACTTCGATCGCAGACGCGCCGCGATGCGGCGGCTCGCCGACGACGATCTCGTAGAGCACCGCGCCGGCCAGGTACACGTCGGTGTGCTCGGTGATGCCCGGACCGTGATCGCGGCCGAGCATCTCGGGCGCCATGTAGCTCGGTGTGCCGGCGAGCTGCGTCGCCGCCGTCGCGAGCGGCAGCCGGCCGCTGCCATCGTCGCGCATGCTCACGGCGATGCCCCAATCGAGCAGGTAGACCTCGCCGAAATCGCCGATCATCACGTTGCTCGGCTTGAGATCGCGATGGATCACGCCGCGGTGATGCGCGAAGCGCAGCGCGTTGAGCACCTGCATCAGGATGCCGAGGTTCCACGCGAGCAAATCGGTCGCGCCGAACTTCGCCTCGACCGCGGCGGCATCGTGCACGAGCTTGCTCCACTCGACGCCCGCGATGCGTTTCAGCACGATCACGGGCGAGCCGTCGGGCTCGACGCCGAGGTAGTGAATCGGCACGACGTTCGGGTGCTCGATCGTGCCGGTCACCCACGCCTCGCGCAGCAGATCGAGCGCGGCCGCCGGATCGTTGCGCCGCTCGGGCCGCAGCGTCTTGACGGCGACCGTGCGGCCGAGCGCGACTTGCTCGGCGGTGCGCACGATGCCCATGCCGCCCTGGCCGATCACCGGGCCGGGCTGGAGCTGCAGCGACGCCGTCGGCGCGGTCCCCGCGAGCTGGCGCAACAGCTCGAGCGCGCGCGCCGCGGTCTCGGCCGCATCCGGCGGCACGATCGTCTGGCTCGGTAGCGAGCGAATCGTATCGGTCGTGCCGACGCCCAATGTCGCCAGCCACGCTTCGTCTGCAGCCTGCGTCCGAATGCGGCGATGGTAACATCGCGCGCGTGATCTCGCGATTCGCTCCGTCGACGACGGGCGAGGCACATCCCGGCACGTTGTTGTCGGCGCTGCTCGTCTGGCTCGACGCGCGCTCGAGAGGCGGAACCGCCATCGTGCGGCTCGAGGATCTCGACCGCACGCGCGACGTCGGCGGCGCCGTGCTGATCGAAGCGCTCGATTGGCTCGGCCTGCACTTCGATCAGACGATCGTCCAGAGCGAGCGCGCCGCCGCACACGACGCCGCGCTCGATCGGCTCGCCGCAGCCGGCCGGCTGTATCCGTGCACGTGCAGCCGCGCCTCGCGCACGCGCCTCGCGCCCGACGGCGGCCGAGCCTACGACAACACGTGCCGCGACGCGCCGCTGCCGTTCGGCGGCTGGCGCGAGCTGACCGCGACGGCGCTGCGCGCGCGCCTGCCCGACGAGCGCGTCGAGCTCGTCGACGCCGGCGGCTTGGACCTGTCACAAACGCCTGCGCTCGAGGTGGGCGATCCGATCGTCCGCCGCCGCGACGGCGCGATCGCGTATCAGCTCGCGGTCGTCGTCGACGATGCCGACGAAGCCATCACCGACATCGTGCGCGGCCGCGACATCGCGCCTTCGACCGCCACGCAAGTCATGCTCCAGCGCCTGCTCGACCTGCCGACGCCGCGCTATCGCCATCACTTCTTGCTGCTCGAACGCGCGCGCGGTGACAAGCTCGCCAAGCTGCATGGCTCGCTGCCGTGGCGCGAGCTCATCACGCGCTACACCGGCGCCGAGCTGCGCGATCGGCTCGCACACATCGCGGGGTTGGCCGACTCGCGCATCGCGAGCTTCGATTGGGCGCGTGTGCGCAGCGACGACGTCAGTATCGAAGGCCTGCTCTGAATTCGCCGCCGAGCTCGACGATCACGGCTCGCTCGCGCACGCCGGGGATGACATCGGTCAGATCTTCCTCGTAGCGCGCGCCGACGGTGATCGGCAGGCCGCGCAGCGCGAGCTCGAGCGCGGCCGTGTAGCCAATTCCGGCGCGCTCGATCGGCTTGCCATCCATCATCTCGTCGGTGCGCAGCGCGCCGCGCACGCCGGCGATCGCGGAGAGCCACGCCGCGGCCGGCGCGAAGATCACCGCGCCGTATTGCGCGCTCGCGCCGAACGCGTCGAACGCGCCGTCGTCGCCGCCGCGTCGTGCCCAGTCGAGTCGCGCGTCGACGAAGCCGAACCCGGCGTGCACGCGCGCGTCGAGCGCCGCCGCCGGCGCGATCCGGCTGCCGCCCGCGTGAAATGCTTCGCTCGCACCGATGCGCGCCCCGATCGAGAACGCCGGCGGCGCGATCGGCAAGCGCTCGGCTCGGGCCGCGAACGGATCATCGAGGTGCTCGCCGTCGTGCGTGTCGCAGCCCGTGAACTTGCACGGCAGCAGGCTCGGATGCGGCTGATCCGGCGGCTGCGTCGTGGTCTCGGTCGGCTCGGCGGCAATATCGACGACGCCGGAGCGCGGCGCGCGCGGCTTCGGCGCGTGGTTGTCGAGCAGGATCGGCATGCTCGAATTCGCGACGACGTGAATCTGTGTCTTCGCGCCGTTCGCTGTAATCGTGTACGTGCCGGCTTTCGCCCAGACGATCGCGGGCGTCGTGATCGTCTCGCCCGGCAACGCATCGATCGTCAGCACGAGGCCCGGCGGATCGCTCGCGATCGTGAGCTTCGACAGCTTGCTCGCCTCGAGCACGCGATCGACGCGCGCTTCTTCCGCGTCGCCGCAGCCGTCGAGATACAGCGCGGCCCGCGGCAGGTCGTTCGATTTCGCAAAGGCGGCGCCGCGCTCGCACTTGGTCTCGGCGCGCGCGGTCGCGCTCGCGATCACCACGGCGACAACGAGCCAGCGCATCACGTACAAAGATGACACGCGCGCCCTATAGTAGTTGCGTGGATCCGCGCGAGCTCGAAGTCCGCCGCTTGCTCGATCGCTACATCGAAGAGATCGTCGAAGCTTACGATCTGTGCCCGTGGGCGCGGGCCGCGCGAACCGGCGGTGAGCTGGCCGTCGCCACCCTCTGGGGGACTCCCTCGAGCGAACCGTTCGCAGCGGCGGCGAACGAGCTGCTCTCGCGTCCCGAAACGCGTGTCGCGATGGTCGTCGCCCCGGAGCTCGCGGTCACGCCCACCGAGCTCCGCGAGCTGCGCGGCGAGGTCGCAAAGCTCGTGACGATCGCCGGCGTCGCCGAGTTTCATCCCGACGCGCCGCTCGACGCGACCACGCCCGCGCGGCTCGTGCCGTACCTGCGCCGCTCGCCCGACCCGATGCTGCAGCTCGTGCCGCACGCGATCCTGGCGTCCGTGCGCACGCCGCAGCCGCGCTACGCGACGCTCGATCAGCTCAAAGCGCTCAATGATCTCGCGGCGGCGCCGAAGCAAGACATCGGCGATCGCATCGCGGCGACGAACCACGCGCGCGTCGCCGCAGACGGCGCGGCGATCGAAGCGAAGCTCGTCGAGATCTTCGCCGATCGCGACGCGAGCTATGCGCGGGTCGGGATCAGTAGGTCCCGGTGACGTTCATGATCAAGTTCGTCGTGCTGCCGTCCGCCGTCGTCGCATTGGTCGGCGATCCTTGCCCGCACTGGTTCGCCTTGTTCTCGACGTAACCGGTCGCGGTCTCACCGGCCGTGTTCGCGCCCAAGAAGAACTCGTCGTCGACGCCGGCGGTGGCGATGATCTCGATGTAGAGCTGGCTACCCGCCGGAATCACTTCCGTCATCGGTACGTTGATCGTCGTCGGGTTGTTGGTGTTTGCAACCGTCGCGGGCGTCGGGTTGCCGACCTCCGTGAACGTGCCGGCCAACGTGCTGCTGCTGATCGTGCCGGTGTACGTGCCGACGGCTGCAGACACGTCGATGTCGCCCTGGCCATCGTTGGAGTAGACGGCGAACGCCACGTTCGTGACGGTGAACGCGGACGTGATGCCGAGCGCGGTCAGATCGAACACGCGATAGAACTCGTTCTTGACCGTCTCCGAGCTGTCGTTGCAACCGATGCCCAAGCTGACCGGCGTATCGGCCGTGTTCTGTTTCAGCGTGACGGTCGTCGGCTGCGTTCCGGATCCGGAACCCGAGCCGGAACCCGAGCCGGAGCCCGAGCCGGGCGCGTCGGGTGGACGAGCGCCGGGCGCGTCCATGAACGTCGCGGCGTCGTCCTGGCCGACGCCACTATCGCTGTGGTCGCCGTTGCTAAACGGCGACGTCGCTTGCGCACATCCCACCAACGTCGCGAGCAATAACCAACGCAAGGTCAATACGTCCCCGTGACCGTCATGACGAGATCGGTTTCGGTACCGGCGTACTCGGTCATGCTGGTCGGCGTCGACGGGCATGCGCCGTCGCTGTTGTCGGGCGACATCCAGTACCCCGGCTCGGTCTCGCCCGCCGCGTTCGCGCCCGGGTAATAGATGATCTTGTCTCCGGTCGAGCCTTCGTTGGACTGTGCGATCTCGAGTAGGAGCGTGCTTCCTGCTGGAACCGTGGCCGTCACCGGAACGTGTTGGTTCTGCGCGGTCGAGATCGCCGCAAGCGTGACGCTCGCTGTCCCAAGGGTCGCGCCGATATCTGAAGTCGTGAGCGTGTTTCCGCCCTCGGTGCCGCTGTACGTCGCGATCGTGATGGTCATCTCGGGACTCTTCGCGGCTTCAGCGACGAGAAAATCCACGCCAGTCACGCTGAACGCGGTCGTGATGCTGTAGTCCGAGAGCTTGAACACTCGATAATAATTGTTGTGGATCGTGTACGAGCTCGCGCCGGTCCCGGCGCCGCACGCGTAGCCGGTGCCGTTGTCGTCGGTCGTGTCCGTGTTCTCGTTCAGCGTCTTCGTGCCGCCCATGTTGGAGCCAGAACCCGAACCCGATCCCGAGCCCGAGCCTGAGCCTGAGCCGTCCGGCGCGTCGGGACGCACGAACGCATCCGGCGAGTTGTTCGCGTCGTCACCCGAGTTGTTTCCGGCATCGACCCGTTGGTTGCCGCTGAGAGTCAACGCCGTCGCCTGCGCGCAGCCCACGAGCGTGGCGAGAAGTAACCAACGCATTGCCGGATCGTGCCCCAAACGACAACGACCCCACAATGGGAGACTTGTCCCCTAAACCACTGTTTTTCGGGCCTCAGATCGGTGAGGCCTTGTCAGTGAGCTAGACCGCGAGCCGGATCGCGTCGACGCGCGTGTCGAACGTGGGGCGCTGTGCGAGACGTGCGTTCGCTGCGGCCCAATCCTCGACGGTGTCGATCTCGGCGGCGTACATCGAGCCGATGTCGATGCCGTAGAGCGTGCTGCCATCGTCGATGATCTGCTGGAACGCCGCTTCGTAGTATTCGTTGATGAGGCCTTGGCCGCGCACGCGGTCGTGGAGCGCCGCGAACAAGCGCTTCGACGACGCGGCCGAGAACAGCTCGATGCCGACCGACTCACCCATCGCCGAGCGCACCGGCACGTGCTTGCCGATCGCGAGCACGCGATCTTCGTTGTCGGCGGTGACCTTGACCTCTTCGAGGCCGATTTCTCCGACCGATCGGACCGCCAGGCAATCGGGGCCGCGCTCGACGAGCTCTTCGATGACTTCGAGGTCGAACACGACGTCGCCGTCGAGCAAGATGAAGCCGTCGCGCTCGACGTGATCGCGCGCGAGCAGGAGCGAGTACGCGTTGTTGGTCGTGCGGAAGTCCGGGTTCGAGACGTACGTGACGTCGAGGCCGGGAAACCACGAGCCGACGGCGTCGCGAACCATGTGCTCGAGGTAGCCGGTGCCGATCACGAACTGATCGAACCCGCAGCGGAGCAGGCTCGTGATTGTCCGGCGCAGGATCGGCACGCCGCCGACCGACAGGAGGGTTTTCGGCGTGTCGTCGGAGTGAGGACGCAGCCGGGTCGCACAACCTGCAGCGAGAATCACAGCCTTCATGAGGGCGCCCAACTGTGCAATTGATGTGCAAAACGTGATTTCGGACACTTAGCGTGAATCTCTGTTTAACTTTCAACACCTGCACACGGGAGCGCCGCAGATCCGACGAATTCCTGTCACTGCCGCGCGCAGACCTTGCCACTGGCACTCGGTATTGCGTGGTTGTACAGGTATTCGCGGGTGGAGCTCGACGCCATCGTCCTTGCCGATGATCCGTTGGCGCAGGTGCGCATCGCGGGGCTCACGGCGATGGAGCGCGCGATACGAGTCGCTCGTCGCGTCGGCGCGACGCGCGTAAATCTCGTCCGCAAACCGGACGATCGACGCGAGCTGGTCGCGTGGCGCGACGACCGCACGTGCCCGCTGCTCGTGATCCGCGCGAACCAGCTGGTGCACACGCCGCTCGTGCAACCGCTCGTCGCCGCGTTGCCGAGCGACGGCATCGTCGCGGCTGTCGGAGATCTGACGGGGTATGCCGGCGCGTTCGCCACAAACGGCGCTGCGACGAAATCGTCACTCGCCGCGCTCGCGAACGGTGAATCCGACGCGGCGATCGCGCGCGATGCGACGCCGATCACGCACGGCGAGATCGCGTGCGCGCCGATCGCGACGCCGGCCGAGCGCCGCGCCGCGCATCGCCTGCTCTATCGCATCCTCGTCAAGCCGCAGGACAACGCGATCACGCGCTACTTGTACCGGCCGGTCTCGTTTCCGCTGACGCGCTTCTTGGTGTGGACGCCGATCACGCCGAATCAGATCTCGTATCTCGTCGCCGTGCTCGTCGCGATCGGCTGCTGGCTGACCGCGATGCGCTCGCCGCTCGCCGGCACGATCGTCGTGCTCGCCGCGAGCTATCTCGATTGCTGCGACGGCGAGGTCGCGCGCGTGAAGTTGTTGTCGTCGCGCTTCGGCGCGTGGATCGACACGATCGTCGACGAAGCGGCATCGGTCGGCTACATGATCGCGCTCGGCATCTACTGCGAGCGCACGCTCGGGCCCGGCTATTTCGGCGCGCCGCCACTCGATCCGTGGAAGCTCGGCATCGCCGTCGGCACCGTCACGTACGTCTGGGCGATGTACTGCATCTATTACAACATCATCGTCGCCGTCGGCTCCGCGAACAGCCAAGACTACGTCGGCCGCTTCGACGTCGCGCCCGGCACGCAGCCGAGCTCGGTGCGGCTCGTGCCCGTCGAGCCCAAGGCGATCGCGACGACGCGCGAGCTGCCCGCGCCGATCGCGTGGCTCGCGACGTATCTGCCGTACGCCGTGCGCCGCGACTTCTTGTCGTGGGCGGCCGTCGGATTCGTGGCGCTCGGCCTCGAACACGTGATGTTCGCGGGGCTGGTCGCCGGTGGCGTGGTCACCGCGATCATCGTCACGATCGATCACGCGCGCTTGCGCTCGCTGCGACGATCTTGCGCACGTCGTGGCCTGGTCGTCGAAGCACCCTAGCGTTGACAGCTCGCACGTGTGGTGCGCAAATGAGGGCGTGACCCTCCGCAGGATCGCGACCGCCGCTTCCACCATCGTGGTGGCGATCGTCGTCGCGCTCGCGGTGCCGGTCTCGCAGCTGCGCACGTTCTCGATCGTGGCGTCGTGTTGCTGCCCCGATCCGTCGCACTGCCACTGCCCGGATCACGATGCCGGTCGCGGCGGCGAGCCATCGATGCGCGCGTGCCACAAGACCTCGCACGAGGTCGTCTCGCCAGAAGCTCCGGCGGCCGCGGTGCCCGAGCTCGCGCTCGCGACCGAGCCCCAGCGCGCGATGCCTCGCGTGGCCTGGATGATCGCCGAACCTCACGCAGCTCCCGCTCCGGTCCGTCCCGACGCGCCATCGTAGCGATCGCGAATCGTTCCCAATCGATTCGTCTGCGTGCCGCCGTGCACGCGATCTCTATGGCTTTTCACGTCAGGACATCCGCTGATGCGTTTCGTTCGTACTCTGATCCCGGTCGTTTTTCTTCTCGCTCCGTTCGCGTGCCACAGCGGCGACGACGCGCCGGATAACGATCCGTTCGACACCTATCAAGATTGCTACAACGAGCACCACATGACCGAAGGTTTCGATACGCAGTGCGCGATCGAGATCTGCTGTATCGATCACCCGATCGGCAGCCAGCCGATGAACGTCGTGTGCGGCTCGGACGCGGCGACGTGCGACGCGTACGTCGGCTCGAACCTCACCGACGCGAACGATCCGACGCTGGGCTCGGACATCACCACGGCGTGCGGGTTCTACTTCGTCGACTCGGGACGCGGCTCGGGGACCGGGGGCAAGTGCAGCGGCTGATCCTCGCGATCGTCGCGATCGTCGCGTGGCCGGTCGTCGCGGCGGCGGACGACACGATGGCCGACATGAACATGTCGGCGAGCTCGAGCTCGAGCTCGTCGGATATCTCGGCGTCGTTGGCGCTCGTCGCGGCGTCGTACTCGCAGCTCAACTTCGGCGGCGACTACGAAGGCGCGGTACCGCAGCTGATGTGGATGCACGGCCGCTGGATGGCCGGCGCGAGCATCGGCCTGTATCGGATCTTCGAGAACGGCGTGCAGACGTACGGGCCCGGTGACCTCATGGTTCACGGCTCGGTGGAGCTGATCGAAACCGAATCCGTGCGCGCCGGAGTCGCGGTGATGGCATCCGCGCCGACCGGAAACATGTACGAAGGCTTCGGCATGGGAGGCCCGATGCTGATGCCGAGCGCGTGGGCGAGCTGGAAGGTTCAGCGCGTCACGCTCTCCGGCAGCGGCGGTTGGGGCGGCATGCTCGCAGGCGGCATGAGCGACGACACCGGCAAGATGATGATGATGTCGATCATCAACCCGATGAACCAATCCGAGCTCGAGTGGAGCGCCGCGGCCGACGTCGCGATCGCTTCTGGTGTTCACGGCGGCGTCGGCGGCTCGGGCGGAATTCCCGTCGGCGAGTCGGGCATCGATCGCGTCATCGGGGCCGTTCGTCTCGGCTGGGGCAAAGGTCGTATCGACACGTCGGCGGAGCTGCAAGTCGGCTTCGTCGGCGATCCATTCAAGGTCCGTGGTCTCGTCGAGACCGGACTACACTTTTAAGGAGACCCATGCGCATAGCTATTTGCGTTTTGCTAGTCGCGTGCGGCAGTGACCCGACACCGACGGGCACCACGTGCGCGAATCCCGACCCGACCGGCGGCACCACGACGCTGACCTGGGAAAACTTCGGTCAGGCGTTCATGGCGAATTACTGCATCAACTGCCACGACAGCCAGCTCACGCTCAACGAGCGCAACGGCGCACCGCTGTTTCACGACTTCGATTCGCTCGAAGGCGTGCTCGAGGTGCCCGATCACATCGACGAGCAAGCCGGCTGGGGGCCGAAGGCGCAGAACAACTTCATGCCGGGCGCCGGTACGAACGGAAAGTGCCCGAGCATGCTCGGCGGCCCGCTCGACGAAGATTGTCCCGACCCGACCGGCGACGAGCGCACGAACCTATCGCTGTGGATCGCGTGCGAGCGCCTGCGGACGCATTGCTTCGGCAGCGACGGCAACGATCCGCCGGGCGGTTGCGGCAGCGGCAGCGACTGACTACTCGACGCGCTTCATGATGTGGTAGCCGTACTCGGACTTCACCACGCCCACTTCGTTCATCTTCAGCCGCAGGCCGAGCTGCTTGAACTCGATCACGAGCTGGGCCTCGGGTGAAACCGTGTACGCGCGCGCGCTCGACGCGCTGCCCGGATCTTCGGAGTACTTCTTCATCAGCGCGTCGAAGTCGGCGCCTTGCTTGATCTGCTCCATCACCGCGCGGATCAGATCCTGCGCATCTTTTTGCGTGCGCTTCTGCGCGCGCGGATCGGTGCGGCCGTCGTTGCCGCTCTGATTCCAGCCGATCAGGATGTGCTTGATCTGCGCGGTGTTCGCGACCGGCTCGCGATTCAAGATGTCGGCCGATTCGACGGGATCGTGCTCGAGCGTCTCGGTCGTCGGCTGATCGATCTTGGTTAGCTGCGCCGGGCCACCCGGCGAGCCCGAGCACGCGGCAACGAAGGCAATGACCGCAACGCGAAGCATGGTGGCGACGCTAGCACGTCAGCTGTTGTCGGGAACCAGGTCGTGAAACTTCGTGACGTCGAGCAACATGTCGCCGTTGCCGAGCAGCTTGAGCTGATCGGCAAAGTGATACCCATCCTTGATGTCGCCGTCGGAGTATTGCTTGATCGCGTAGACGGTCTGCAGCGTGACGTCGTCGAAGCCGAGCAGCGAGATCTCGAGCTCGCACTCGCGCTGCTTGAGGCCTTCGGAGTCGAGGCCGTACAGCGGGCTCGAGTCGTCGATGACGTGCATCACGAGCCAGCCGCGGCGCAGCCCGCCCATCCGGTTGCGCACCATCTTGAGGTCGTGGAGCTTGTAGAACGGCCGGCCCTCGGCGGTCGTCATCGTCAGCGACGCGACGACGTGGAGAGTTGCCTCGACGATCGTGTTCGAGCGCTGGTTGCCGACGCGAAACATCAGCGTGCGCTTGCCGTCGTGCTGGCAGATCACCGCGTTGCTCGAGAACCCGATGCGCACCGTCGCGCGCGAGAACTTCGCGAACACCAGGCCGGTGACCAACGCGGTGAAGATGATGCCGACGATCGACTCGATGATCATGACGATGTTGGCGTTCACCGACGCCGGGTGCATCACGCCGTAGCCGATCGTGCCGATCGTCTGTACGCTGAACACGAGCGCGTCGAAGAACGACTTGTCGCGCAGGCCTTCGACGCCGCCGACGAAGTAGTAGATCACCGCGAACACGAGGTTCACGACCATGAACGCGGCGGCGATCAGGCCGATCGACGCCGACCAGCGCAGCCGCAAGAACGTGTGATAGGCGTCGCGCAGCAGCGTGCGCTGCGCGCCGTGAACCCAAATACTGTAGCCGCCTTGCTGCAGCGTACCTACGGCGTCGGGTGGAACTCCATCTGGACGTGAGGGCACGCCGTATCCTAGGGTGCGCGCATGCCCGAAGTCGACGTGACGATGGAAAAGCTCGTCGAGCTGTTGCCGCCCCGGATCTGGTATTTGACGTCGAACGGCACGGATATGTGGTGCCGCAGGCCGTACGGCTTCTTGTTCTCGACCGGCGCCGCGGCCGAAGCGTTCGCCGAGGCGATGGGCACCGGCGAGCGACTGTTCGCGGTCGGGCTCGATGCCGGCGCGCTGATCTCGAACGAGATGCTCGATGGTCTGCGCAACACGGCGGTCACGCGGCTCTTCATCGATCCGGCGATCGATCCCGCGAGCGGCGACGTGCACGGCCAGATCCTGCGGCTCGCGCCGATGCAGTGAGCTACGGCAGCTTCCACGTGCCGTCGGCCGCGACGTGAAAGTTGCCGTGATCGACTGCCTGGAAGTCGTTGCCGACCTTGCGGCCGATCACCCAATCGGTGCCGCCTGCCATGAGGCTGTTGATGCCGACGACGTCGGCGTCGTGCGCGGCGGTGTAGACCACGACGCCGTGTTTCGGATCGCCGGGCCGCGGCCAGCACGCGATCAGCACGAGGTTCGGGCCGGTGAAGCGCTTGTGGCCGAGTGCGATCGCGCCGTCGGCGATCGCCCAGCCGGCGCGCTTCGCGAGCTCGGCGACGAGCGGATTCGTCGCCGGCGAGCCGTACAGCCGGAGCTGACCGGCCGGCGCCGCTTCGAAGCGATCGCTCGGCGCTGCCGCGCGCATCGCCGCGGTCGGCATGAACTTGTCGCGGACCTTCATCGCGTACGCCGTGACGTCGGCCGACGTGACGAACGCGTTGTCGGCGGTGCCGATGCCGTCGATCGGCCCGACGAACGCGTGCGGCGGCGGCTTCGGCGTGGCCGCGAAGAACGCGACGAGCTGCGGCACGAACGCCTCGAAGTCGTGCGTGCGCTTGGCGTGAAACGACGCGAACAAGTCGGTCAGGCCCGGCGTCCACGCGAAGCCGTTGCCGATCTCGGCGCGCGCCGCATCCGCACCGGCATCGCCGCCGTGCTTCTCGCGCGCGTACAGCGTGGTCAGCGCGCGCACGCACGACTCGTAGAGCATGATGTTCACCGCGCCGTAGGCGTGCGCCTTCATCTCGGCCGCGACTTCGCCGTAGAGCGGTCTCGCGGCGGCTTCGAGCGCGGCGCGATGACGATCGATCACCGGATTGCAGAACGAGTGCCCCATCTCGTGAACGATCACGCCGACCGCATCGTCGTCGAGGATCGGCAGCCCCTTCGCGTCGACGTTGCCGAGCCCCATGATCTGGATCCGCTCGGTCGCGGTATGCGGCCCGTAGTTCGACGGACCGTTGACCAGCGATGGCACGATCCGAAACGCTTGCTTCGACGGACCGAACACGTCGGCGTACCACGCGTCGGGCTTGTCGCGATCGACGGCGTCGGCGTAGCGCTGCTCGACGGCGCGGATGTAGCCGGCGTGCGCGTCCCAGAACGCAGCGAGCTTGGCGTCGCGCTCGAGGTCGACCAGCAGCTTCGCCCACGCGTCGGGATCGCCGTTGTTCCACCGCGCATCTTCGGCGCGCAGATCGGCGGCGCGATGCGGATCGTCGAACAAGGTCGCGAATGCCATCGGCGCGTCGAATGCGATGCCGGCGTCGTGGAGCTTGCGCGCCATCTCGACCGCCGGATGATGCGCGAACGGCGCGAGTTGCTTGTCGAGCTCGTCGAGGTACGCGGTGTGCTCGCTCTCCGTAAATTCGCTGGCGCCGGCGAGGCGCTCCACCGCCGAGACCAGCTCGACGCGGCGATCGACGTGAACGGTGACACCGGCGGCGGCGGTGGTCGACATCGCGACGACCAGGAGCAAGGCGCGCATCTGCCGACATTAGAATAAACCGGCGCCGCCGTACGTAGCTCTGGCTGGCGATGAAGCTCCGTGCGGCGATCGCAGCGCTCGTGGTTGCGGCGGCCGCGCAGGCCGGCCCGACGCCAAAGCCGCCGCACGGCGCGAACCGCATCGCGATCGACTTTTCGCGCGGCACGTTGCGCGGCCGCGACAAGCGCCACTACGCGCTCGCGTGGAACGGCACCGAATACCGCGCCGACAACGGCAATCGCGTCGATGCCGCGCTGATCGACGCGCTCTACGCGGCGCTCACACCGGCGCGCGAGACGCCCGAGCCGCTCGATTGCACGTCACACACCGACGACTATCCGGCGTTCGTGATCGCGATCGACGGCGACGATCCCGTCGAGCTGAGCTCGTCGTCGAACTGCGGTGCGTATGCGCCGTGGAACATCGAGCGTGGCGGCAAGCTGTACGTGCAGTTCAGCGGCGCCGCATGGCAGGGGCTCGCGCCGATCTTCGCCGCGGTGGACGCCAGCTGGGACGTCGCGCCGTTCGATGCCGACGGCGGCGGCGAGGTCCTGCTCGCCCTCTATTCGCCCGCCGACGGCGCATCGACCGGCGATGCCGAGACGTGCGCGCTCAGCCTCGAAGCGAACGTGCAGCTGCGGCGGTTCTTCGGCGCGCCGATCCGCGTCGAGCAGCTCGGCGTGTCTTGCCGGCTCTCGAAGGGCTCCGCGTGCGGCAAGCCGCAAGCCGCCGGGATGATCGCGTTCGGCGCGATCGAGGTGCATCTCGAGCTCGCATGCACGAACGGCGTTGCGACCGCGCTGCCGCACTCGCTCGACACCTACAAGCCGGCGCTCGGCTTCGTCGCGAGCAAGCCGGTGCGCGCGCTCGTCGCGGCGATGGGCAGCGCGACGGTTCGGCTCGAGTTCGACGGCTATTCGTGGAAGCTCGAGCCCAACGTCGCCGGCATCCCGGCGCTGTCGTGGGTACCCGGCGATCGCACGATCTGGCTGCACTCGACCGGTGCGCGAAACGACGCGTTCTGGCGCGCGCTCGCGATCGATCCGAAGCCGCTGGTCGGCTCGGTCGGCGGCACGCCGGTGATCGACGAAAAGATCGATTTCGCCGGTAGGATCGTCCGCTAGGCGAGCAGCGCGAGTAGATCGTCGCGCGTGATCGACGCGGCCGCGCCCGCTTCCGACAGCGCCGCATCGGCGAGCCTGCGCTTCTTCGCCTGCAATTCGAGGATGCGCTCCTCGACGGTGTCGCGCGCGACCATGCGATAGACCATCACCGGCTTGTCCTGGCCGATGCGGTGCGCGCGATCCGCCGCCTGATCTTCGACCGCCGGGTTCCACCACGGATCGACGAGGAACACGTGATCCGCCGCCGTGAGGTTCAAGCCGGTGCCGCCGGCTTTGAGCGACAGCAGCATCACCGGCGGGCCGGTGTCGGCCTGGAACTGGTTCACGACGCTCGCGCGATCGACCGTCGAGCCATCGAGCCGAACGAACGGGATCCCGCCGGCGTTCAAGTGCGGCTCGATCAGATCGAGCAGCGAGGTCCATTGCGAGAACACGAGTGCTCGGTGGCCGTCGGCGACCGCGTCCTCGAGTGCTTCCATCAAGCGCTCGAGCTTCGAGCTGGTCTGCGGCACCTCGCCGTGGCGCATGCCGCCTGGCAACAGGGCTTGATGACACGATGCTTGGCGCAAGCGCAACAGCGCCTCGAGCGCGGCGATCACGCCGCCGCCGGACTCGAGCAGCTTGACGATCTCGCGCTGCGTCGCCGCGCGGATCGCGTCGTAGGTGATGCGCTCGGCCTCGTCGAGCTCGACGTACATGATCGAATCGGTGCGCGGCGGCAGATCCTTGGCGACCTCGCGCTTGAGCCGGCGCAGCACGAACGGGCGGATGCGCTCGCGCAACCGCGCGGCGGCGTCGTTGTCGCCCAGGCCGATCGGCTCGGCCCAGCGCTCGGCAAAATCGGTGCGGCCACCGAGCAAGCCCGGGTTCGTGAAGTGCAGCTGGCTCCACAGCTCGTCGAGCCGGTTCTCGACCGGCGTGCCCGACAGTGTCAGCCGCCAGCCGCCTTTGAGCTTGTACGCGGCGCGCGCGACCTGCGAATCCGGGTTCTTGATCGTCTGCGACTCGTCGAGGATCACGGTGTCCCAGGCGTGCGCGACGAGCGCGTCGATGTCGTTGCGCAAGATCGGATAGCTCGTGATCGTGAGGTCGGCGTTCGGATCGAGGTTGCGCCGCGTGCCGGCGTACGTCGCGACTTTGAGATCGGGCCGGAACTTCGCGACCTCGGCCATCCAGTTGAACAACACGCTCTTCGGGCACACGACGAGCGTCTTGCCGCCGGTGATCGCCGCGAGCGCCTGGATGGTCTTGCCGAGGCCCATGTCGTCGGCGAGCACGCAGCCGAGGCCGGCGTCGCGGCAGAACGATAGCCAATCGAGCCCGGTTTGCTGATACGGCCGCAACTCGCCGACGAACCCTTTCGGCGCATCGACGTGCGGGATGCCGGTGAAGCCGGTGAGCAACGGCCGCAAGCGCTCGAGCTCGGGCGGCGGCGGCTGGTCGAGCTCTTCGGCGAGCCGCGCGAGATCGGGTAGCGCGTAGATCGGGACTTTGTGATCGCCGGCGCGCGCCGCGAGCAGATCCGCGAGGCGTTCGCCGTGTGCGTCGAACCATTCTTTCGGCACGCGGCCCCATCCACCACCGGCGAGCGGCACGACGTCGAGCCCGGCTTGCCACGCGCGCAGCGCCGCACCGACCGATGCATGCTTGTCGCCGTCGCCGACGAGCTCGACCTCGAGCTTGTTGCCGGCGATCGCGAGCTTGACCTCGAGCGGCGCGAGCTTCGCCGCGCCCGCCGCCTTCGCGTCGGTGCGCAGCCACTGCGAGAGCCCCTGCTGCATCGCGAACGCTTCGCGTCCGACGAGCTCGACGCGGCGCCCCGGCACGAGGTTGAGCGAGTCGCGCAGGCGATGCACGAGCCGGCGCTCGGCGTCTTCGTCGCGGATCGGCAGCGAGCCCGCGATGTGCACGAGTTGCCTGCCGTCGACGCGCGCGATCGGCGGATCGCCGTAGACCAGCGTCGGAAACACGGTGATCGTGTCGCCGTCCTGGCTGACGTCCATCGCGATGCGCGGCTCGGCCTTCTCGCCCATCCGCGGCAGGCCGGTCGCGCGGATCTCGACGGGGATCTTTTGCGCGAGCGTCGGCAGCGTCTTGCCGAGCAGCTCGGGCAGCGCGGCGCGCGGCACGTCGAACTGCTGTGGCAATTTCTCGAGCTTCGCGCCCGACAGATCGATCGCGCCCATCGGCCGCAGAAAATTTTCGCCGGTGCGCACCACGCCGATCGTCGCGACCTCGCGCACGTCGGGATCGGCTTCGATGCGCACGCGCGCGCCGCCGCTATCGCCGGGTGCGTCGTAGACGACCGCACGCGGGAACACCGGCTCGCCGCTCGTCTTGATCGGATCGCCGCGCCAGCGAACGTCGGGCGCGTCGGCGAGCGCCGCGAGCAAGTGATCGAGCTTGTCACCGCTGATCGGCCGCGCGCGCGTACCGATGACCTGATCGGCGAGCAAGTCCCACTCCTGCGTCGCGATGCCACTCAATTTCGGAACGATCGATCCGTCGAGTGGCTCCGTACCGCCGTCGTGAACCAACTGCCGTTCGACGCGCACGCCGCCCGCATCCGGCTCGAGCAAGTAGCGCACGGTCGCGAGCTTCTTGGACGATGCCGGCAGCTGACCGTCGCCCTGCTCCGTTGCGAGCACCGCCGCGACGACATGCGAGCACACACCCTCCTTGCTCGGGCAGTCGCATTCCCACTCGTCGTGCTTCGGATTCAAGACCACGTGGCACGGCGTCGGCCTGCCGGGGACGCGGACATCGAGCTCGAGCTCGTCGCCCGACTTGCGCAAGCTCGTCACGCGCTGCTCCCGCGCGAGCTGCACCCCCTGAGTCCAGGTGCGCTCGGTCGCCTCCGCGCGCACGGCATCTCGCAACACGGGCGGCGATTTACCACGCAACCCGCCACTGCCAAAGCCGTGATAGCTTCCGGCCGAATGGACGGCGACGACGCCGAGGACGTGGCGCTGGTAACAGCGATGGCCGAGGGCGACCGCGGTGCCCTGGCAAAGCTGTACCGGCGTCACGGTGGGATCCTGTTGGGGCTGGCGCTACGCATCGTGCGCGAGCGCCGAGAAGCCGAGGATCTCCTACACGACGTTTTCCTCGAAGCCTGGCGATCTGCTCGGGATTTTGATCCGAAACGCGGCCGGGTTCGTACGTGGTTGGCCATTCGTATGCGCTCTCGCTGCCTCGACCACCAGAAATCCGCGCGCGTGTCGCGGAACGCCGGCGACGCCGGCCTCGAGGTCGTTGCCGACGAGCGCGAGCCGGCCTCGCCCGATCACGAGCGCGTGCGCAGCGCGCTCGGCGGCCTCGGCAACGAGCAGCGCCGGGTGGTCGAGCTCGCGTACTTCGACGGGTTGTCGTGCAGCGAGATCGCGGCGCGGATCGCGATTCCGATCGGCACGGTGAAATCGCGATTAGCTGCGGGCCTTCGCGCGTTGCGTGCAAAGATGGGTGGGCAGTCGTGACCGCCGCGGAAATCCAGGAGCTGCTGCCGCTCCACGCCCTCGAGATGCTCGACGGCGATGAAGCGAATGCAATCGAGCGTGCGATCGCCGCCGACCCGTCGCTTGCCGACGAGCTCGCCTCGCTGCGCGATGCCGTCTATGCGATTCCCGTCGAGCCGGTCGCACCGCCGCCGGCGATCGAGGTCGCGCTGATGGCGTCGGTAGGACACGGTCGCTACGAGCGGTTCGCAGCGCGGCTGTCGTCGCTGCTCGATCTCGCGATCGATCCGATCCGCCTGTTGCTCGGCAAGATCGAGCGCGGATTCCCGCCGCAAGAAGCTCCAGGTGTGTCCCTCATCCACTTCGACAGTGGTCCGGCCTATGTGGCCGCGGACTGCGGCATCGTGCGAGTGGAGCCCGGAAGTATGTTTCCGTGGCACACGCACCTCGGCGAAGAGCACTCGCTGATCTTGTCGGGGCGGATGGTCGACAACGACGGCCGCGAGTACGGCCCCGGCGACGAATACATCGCACAGCTCAACACCTCACACGATCTGGCCACGGTTGGTGACGAGCCCGTCATTTTTGTCGCGCGCGCTTTGAACGGCATCCAGCTTGGCCGCCGCCCGCAGTCCTGACACCATGGCAGCATGGGGGCCGATGCCGGTCTGCGCGTGGTCGGAACGATCCGCACGATCGAGTTGCACACGCTGACCGCGCGCTTCGAGCACGTCACCGCGCGCGAGGTCGCCAAGATCGAGCTCGACATCGAGCGCGCACAAGGCGAAGAGGGTGAAGACCTCGACCTGCAGAACCTCGCCGATCTGACGTTCCAAGGCCCCGCCGAGCTCGTGCCGCGATTCTCCGCCGGTGATCGCGTGCAGATCGAGACCAGCGCCGAATCGAGCCTGCACATCACCAGCATCAAGCCGGCGCCGCTCAGCTGATCTCTCGATCTCCCGGCGCGCACCGCGAAGTGGAACGTGCAGGTGCCGACGAGCGCGTCTGCGCGCTGCGCGGCGTGGGCACGCGCGTTGCTGACTATCGCCGCGATGAGAAATTTCTGGCTGATCGCCATCGTCGCGGCGTGCGGTAGTCACTCGAATGGCTCGGGGAGCGATGCTGCATCGCCGGATTCGTCGTCGACGATCGACGGCGCGACGTGTGGCACGCCGTCGCCGGGTGCGCCGGCCGAGCACGTCGTCACGACCGGCGGCAGCGTCCACGGCGCGGTGTCGTCGACCGGCATGTCGTACGTCTATTACGACATCCCATTCGCGCAGCCGCCCGTCGGCAGCGCACGGTTCACGGCGCCCGCGGCGGCGACGTGCGCGACCGCGGAGATCGACGGCACGACCGAAGGCCCCATTTGCGCGCAGCTCGGCAGCGACGCGACGACGATCGAAGGCAGCGAAGACTGCTTGCAGCTCAACGTGTGGGCGCCCGTGTCGGCGACGACCGCGCGCCCGGTGATGGTCTACGTGCACGGCGGTGCGAACGCAGCCGGCTCGGCGACCGATCCGTTATTCGACGGCAGGATGCTCGCCGAGAGTTACGGCGTGCTCGTCGTGACGATCAACTATCGCCTCGGCCAGCTCGGCTTCTTGGCGAGCACCGCGTTCGCATCCGAAGGCGTCGGCAACGGCGACTTCGGGTTGCTCGATCAGATCCTCGCGCTGCAATGGGTGCAGCAGAACATCGCCGGCTTCGGCGGCGATCCGAGCAACGTGACGGTGTTCGGCGAATCGGCCGGCGGCCGCGACGTGTGCTCGCTGGTCGCGACGCCGATGGCAGCCGGCTTGTTCGCGCGCGCGATCATGGAGAGCGGCAGCTGCAGCGCGCTGCCCACGCTGACCGCCGCGGAGGCGACCGGCGCCGCGTACGTCACCGCCGCCGGCTGCGCCGCGACGAGCGACGTCGCGAGTTGCTTGCGCGCGCTGCCGCTCGCGACCGCGATCCAGACCAACGCGCCCGATCCGTCGATCTTGGTGTCGACGCTGTATCAGCCCGCGATCGACGGCAGCGTGCAACCGACGCAGCCGGTCACCGCGATCGCGGCCGGCACGCACAACGGCAGCGCGTTCATCATCGGCGCGAATGCCGACGAGACCGGCGCGGCCGTGCCCGCCGTGCCCGATGGCTCGGCGTACGAAGCGCTCGTCGACGAACAGTTCGGCTCCGCCGACGGCGCGAAAGTGCTCGCGCAATATCCCGCCGCGAATTACGCGACGCCGCGCGCCGCGTACGTGCAGGTCACGACCGACTCGCGCTTCGTGTGCCCGAGCCGCGAGTTCGCGCGCGCGTCGCTCGCCGGCGGGCTCGCAACCTATCGCTACTTGTTCGCGTACGCGCCCACGCCGGTCGGCGCCGTGCACGGCATCGAGCTGCCGTTCGTGTTCGGAAACTTCGGCGCGATCACCGGCGCGAACGGCAACCCATATCAACCGACGACGACGGATCTCGCGGTCTCGGCGGCGACTCAAGCCGACTGGGTCTCGTTCGCGTCCGGCGGCGCGCCGACCGGTACGCCCGCCTGGCCGCTGTACACGTCGGCCGATCCCGCGCGCGAATACGATGCGACGCCGACCGTCGTCACCGGGATCCGCACCGCGAACTGCGACTTCTGGCAGACGCTCGAGAGCGCTTCGCTTTAGTTGCGCTGTTCCCAGCGCTGGAGGATGGCCTTGCGCGAGCGGCTCTCGCAAAGCGCGTCGCCGTGCCGGATGACCGCCTTGCAATCGCTCGTTTCGCAGGCCGCGCTGTGGTTCTGGATCAACGCCGTGCCGCCGGCGCGCGCTTCACCATTCGACGGTGCCCTCATCATCGTCGCGGCCGCCGATGATCGTGACCTTCACGACCTTGGACTTGCCCTTCGGCGACACGAGCTTGACGGTGTGCGGGCCGGGCGCGAGCGGCAATCGCGTCAGCGGCGTCGTGCCGATTCGCTGGTCGTCGACGTAGACGGTCGAAGTGGCCGTGGCGGTGATGCTGAAGAAGCCGTACTTCGAGAGCGCGATGATGCGGTCGCGGTCGTCCGGCGCGTCGATCGGAATCTCGTCGACGATCGGCTTGCGGATTGCGGCGTCGGTGGTCGGCGCCGCGACGTGCGTGGGCCGATCGTCGGCGTTGTTGCCGCCGGAGTTGACGACGAAGATGATGCCGACCGCGACCGCGACGAAGATCGCGATGGCGACGCCGGTGTTGCGCACGCTTCTCCAGCGATGCGCCGCGAGCAAGTTGGTGTCGTCCTCGGCCATCCACGCATCGGCGCCGACGTTGACGCTGAGGTCGAGGACCTGATCGAGATCGGGAAGGGCGAGCCTGCCGGTGCCCGGACCGACGATCATCGATGGCACCGCGAGCGCGGATTGCGGGCCGGTCGGCGGGCGCAACCGCTGCGAACCGTGCATCTCGCCGGAGCGCGCCGGCAGCGCCGAGATCGGCGGCGGTGGCGGTGGCGTCAAGCGCGGCGCCGGCCCGACCGAGATCGGCGACACGTTCGGATCATCGGCGGCCTTGAGGATCTCGTCGCGCGCGGTCATCTCGTCGGCAAAATCCGTCGTCAGCAGCGCGGCGAGCTCTTGCGGCGACGCCGGGCCACCGAGCGTGGAGACCGAATTGCGGATCGCGTTGCCGAACGCCTGCGCGGTATCGAACCGCCCACCGGGATCGCGCGCCATCGCCTGCACGAGCGCGGCGCGCATGCCGGGCGGCAGATCGGATCGGCGATCGCGGATGTCCGGAATCGGCTCCTCGGTGATCGCCTTGAACGTCAGGAAGTCCGACTCGCGATGGAACAGCCGGCGAATCGCCAGCATCTCGTACATCACGACGCCGAGCGCGAACACGTCGCTGCGGCGATCGAGCGGCTTGCCCAGGATCTGCTCCGGGCTCATGTACGCGTTCTTGCCTTTGACGGTGCCGGTGCGCGTGCGCGAGTTCGCACCGCGCGCCTTTGCGATGCCGAAGTCGAGCAGCTTCACCGTGCCGTCGGAGGTGACCATCATGTTCGGCGGCGACACGTCGCGGTGCACGACGCCGAGCAAGCCGCCTTTGTCGTCGCGCGCCTCGTGCGCCGAGTGCAGGCCTTCACACGCCTGGCAGATGATGCCGGCGACGACGCGGTAGTCGAGCAGCTTGGCGCCCTTCGACAGCCGCGTCATCATGCGCGACAGCGGTACGCCATGGAGATACTCCATCGCGATGAACCACGTGCCGCCGTACTGACCGAACGAGAGCACCTGGCAGACGTTCTTGTGGACGAGCTTGCTCGCGAGATCGGCTTCGTCGCGGAACATCGTGACGAAGTGATCGTCCTCGGCGAGGTGCGGCAAGATCCGCTTGAGCACCATCACGTCGTCGGGGTTCACCGGCGCGCTGCGTCCGCGTGCAGGACGCGCGAGATAGATCTCGGCCATGCCGCCCGTCGCGAGCTTCGCGAGCAGCTGATACGAGCCAAAATCTCGGGCGTCGCGAGGAACTAACGTCCCCGCCGGAATCGTCACCAGCTTATTATGCCGGAACGATTTCCCGGATTTAAGCCCGATCGAGCCAATCCTGAGTGCATCGGGCGGCGATCGGCAACGACTTGACGAGCTCTTGGACGATGCCGCGCTCGATCCGCGTCGCCAAGATCGCCACATCTACCGACACTCGCCCCGCATAACGCCGGCGAATCGCTCCGGTTCCGACCGGCTCCAGCGAATAGGTCGCATCGACCCGCGCACGGCCGCCGAACAGTGAGGGCCGAATTTCGAGCGCGATCTCGGCGCTTGCGCGGCGCCAGGTTTGGACCTCGATGTAGTGCAGCGGGCCCGACACGAACGGCTTGACGATCGCCGGCAGCTGGCGCTCGGGCGTGATCCGTTGCCGGCGATACAGCTCGTCGCCTCGATCGTCGAGCTCGAGTAACTCGCGCTTCGCGATCGCGAGCTGGCGATCTTGTTCGAGCTGGTGCTTGTCGTCGAAGAATGCCGCAAACACCTCGGCCATCGACGGCGCCCGGAACACGTGCTCGAAACAAAATTCGGTCACGATCGCAGGGTGACAGCGTTGCCGCGAGGCGCGGCGTTACAATCCGCGGCGTCACGAAATCGCAACCTATTGCGTCGCCGCGCTGCCCTGCTTGCACGTCGTCGGCGCGTCGCCGAGGTCGGGGCTGAGCACGGCGCCGCCGTCGATCGACGCCGAGCCGCTGCGCGTGTTGAAGCGAATGCGCCCGACGCCGCCGCCGCCGCCACCGCCGAAGCCGTTCGTCGACCCGCCCGGCTGCGGTGCTGCGCCGGCATAGCCGCCGTTGCCGCCGACCGCGCCACCGCTCGTATCGGTCGACCCTGGCGCGGGCGAGCGATTCAAGCCGCCGTTGCCGCCGTGATCGCCGTTGCCTTGCGGCGAGTTCGCGGCGCCGCCGCCGCCGCCGTTGACGGCGAGCGATCCGAAGATCATCAAGTCGTGCGCTTCGAGCAAGATCGTGCCGCCGGCACCGGCACCACCACCGCCACCGGCCGGCGCGGCCGTCTGTCCGCTCGTGCCGCCGCAGCCGCCGGCGTTGATCGAGCCGCCGCTGCCGATCAGCAACGTCGTATTCGCGACGAGCTGCACCGCGCCGCCGCCACCACCGCCGAACGCATTGCCGTCGGCGCCGCCGCCGCCACCGCCGCCGCCGCCGATCAGGACCGGGATCGTATCGCTGCCGAACGTCGGCCCACCGGCGGGCGGCGACGTCGCGTCGGTGTCGCCGCCGTTGCCACCCGTCATGCCGTAACCGCCGCCGCCGCCACCTTCATCCTTGTCAGCGGCGCCGCCGCCGCCGCCTTGGCCGCCACCACTGCCGCCGGCGTTGCTGTGACCGCCGGCTCCTCGGAAACTGCCCGGGCCACCGACGCCGCCGTTGCCGTTGCACGTGCCTTGGCCGTCGATCGCGGCTTCGAGATCGATCGTCGACGTCGACACCAACGCGACCGGCAGATTGTTGCCGCCGTCGTACGCGAACGACACCGGACCTTGAATCGCGAGCGAGCCAAAGCGAAACACCACGCCGGTCGCGCGCTTCTCGAAGTCGACTCCATTCACCACGCCCATGCCCGCTCCGCGCAGCGTCATCGGGCCCATCATGATCGCGCCGGTGCGCGTGTCGATCGTCGCGCCGGCGGCGGCGATCGTGAACGCCGCGACGTCGCTGCCGACGGCATCGGCGGCGATCGCGACACCGCCTGCCGGCGCGAGCTCGGCACAGTGCGCGACCGGCGTGCTCGAGCAACCCCACGGGCACGTCACGGTCGCCGCGACGTCGGAGCCCGCGACGCACGCGAGCAACATGTCCGAGCCCACGCACATCGCGGTCGCGTTGCATGGCCCGGCGTCGGGCGCGTCGAAGTACTGGGCCGGCCCGTCGGATGGCACCGAGCCATCGCTTCCCGTGTTGCCGTCACCGCCGGAGACGCCATTCGGATGGAAGCTGCATGCCGCAAACGCAGCTGCCCCGATCGCGACCGCGCGCATCCATCCCCGCATCGTCGTCATGATACCGCGATCGGCGGTGGCGAAACGATGTAGTCGAAGTATTGGCTCGGGTCGCCCAACTTGCCGTCCATCGCCGCGCGCGCGACGTTGAACAGCTCGCGCGCCGTGACGTAATGCACCTTCGCGTGGTCGCCGATGTGGGCGTGTAGCGCCTCGTGCATCGCACGACCACCATCGCCGAGCAGCGACGCCGCCGTCTTCTCGATCGCGCCGTGCGTGTGGACTTTGACGAACACCCACTCGGGGCGGCCCTCGATGTGGATGCCCTGATCGATCCACGTCGCGACGCGCGCCGGGGTCGGCGGATCGTCGCCGGTGAGCGCGCCGTTCTCGAGCCGCATGCCGAGACCTTTGCGCGCGAGCGCGAGCGGCCCGGTGATCATCAGCAGCCGATCGTCGTAGTGCGTGCCGACGCGCGCGCGCTCGCCGTGCGCGTAGCTGCGCCGCTGCGACAGATCGCCGGTCGGCCAGTAGATCTGATTCACCTTGTCGGGCTGACACGGATCGGGAGCAGATGGAAACGTCAGATCGGCGTAGCAGCCGAGCTGATGCAGCACGAGCAGCTCGTCGTCGACGCCACACCATCTGCCGTCGGGCCGGCCGTTCGCGAGGCTCCAGTTGCCGTGGATGAACGCCCATTGGTACTTGCCGCGCTTGTCGCGCGAGATGTGGCCGTGCTTCGCGAAGTCGTCGAGCGCCGAGCGCAGCTTGGGCGCGACGGTCTCGGCGGTGTCACCATCGTGGTGCAAGTGCACCTCGACCTCGCCGTAGCCGCGCTTGGCGAGGTCGGCGAGGCGATCGAGAAAGTACGGGCGGTACTCCTCGCCCGGGAAGAAGAAGCTATGGCGAGGTGCGCGGCCGTTCACGTCGCGAAACTCATCTGCCAGCGTGCCGTAGTTGTTTGCCCATGCGTCGACACGTGCCGTGCCGACGTCGTCGCCCGCGTGGCCCCACAGCGGCTCGTAGTGGTCGCAAAGTGCGAACAAGATGTGTGTGACATCGCCGCGCGATGCGCGCGCACGCCTCACGATGTGACGCGCGTAATCGGGCAGCCACTGATGGAGGTTCTTTTTACGGAGGCGGGACAGCACGGAATAGGGAATGCTAGAACGAAGCCGCGTGATCGATCTGTACGGGTCGTTGTTGGCGAAGGCGTTGTTTCCGGCGTTCGAGGCGGTGCGTGGCAGACCGACCGTGCCGTTGCTCCAGTATCTGCACACCACGGAGCGTTGGTCGATCGATGCACTGCGCGATCTGCAGGTCGGCCTGTTGCGCCGCTTGCTCCGCCACGCGTACCAGCACACCGCGCACTACCGGCAGGTGATGGACGAGGCCGACCTGCGGCCCGAGGACATCGAGACCGTCGAGGATCTCGCGAAGCTCCCGCTGCTCGATAAAGCCACGGTGCGCGCGACGATGGAGACGCGCATGGCCGGCGCTCCGCCGCGCGTCGCGATCACGAAGTCGACGAGCGGCACGACCGGCGAGCCGATCGTCGTGCGCTACAACGCCGAATCGCGGTACTGGCGCGATGCAACGCGGTGGCGAGGCTACGGTTGGGCCGGCTATACGATCGGCACGCGCGCCTATCATTATTGGGGCGCCGGGCCGTCGCCGAAGAGCCTGTTCAAGCGCAGCAAGATCGCGATCGATCACGCGCTCAAGCGCGATTGCTACGTCGACAGCACGCCGCGCGGCGAGGCGGCGCTCGCACGCGCCGTGACCGAGCTGCGCCGATTCAAGCCGGGTGTCATCGTCGCGTACTCGGCCGGCGGCGCGGCGCTCGCGAGGTTCGTGATCGATCAGAAGCTCCGCGATTGGAGCGACATCCCTGTCATCGTCGGTGCCGAACGGCTGTGGCCGGCCGATCGCGACGCGATCGAGCAGGCATTCGGGCCGGCGTTCGAGACGTACGGCGCGCGCGAAGTGATGTTGATGTCGGCCGAGTGCGACGCGCACAGCGGCATGCATCTGTCGATGGAGACGCAGTTCCTCGAGATCATCGTCCGCGAACCGGACGGTCGCGTTCGTGCGGCGAAGCCCGGGGAGACCGGCGAGGTCGTCGTCACCGACCTGCACAACCTGTCGTGCCCGATGATCCGCTACGTCAACGGCGATCTCGCGGTGGCGCACGCCGACGGCGAGTGCGCGTGCGGCCGCCGGCTCTCGAGGATCGGGCCGATCGAAGGCCGCACGACCGAGACGCTGCGCGACGGCCGCGGCGATGCCGTCAGCGGGCTCGTGTTCAACATCTTGTTCGGCGTGATGGACGCGGTCGCGAAGCAGTTCCAGGTCGTGCAACGCAAGTCCGGCGAGGTCGTGATGCGCGTGATCCCCGCGGCCGGCCCGACGCTGCCGAGCCAGAGCGAGCAACAGATCCGCTCGTTCGCCGACAAGTACCTGCCCGGCTCGCCGTTCGCGATCGAGTACGTCTCCGAGATCCCGCTGACGCCCGCCGGCAAGCGCAAGGTCGTCGTCGTCGAATAGGGACGGTGTCCACTAAGACAACTTACGGCGCGTAACTAAGCGAGATTCCGTCGTGGCGAGATCCGGACGTCAACTTCCGCGTCTACGTCGCCGCGTTTGCGAGTGGACACCGTCCCTGCGCGCTAGGCTACGCGCGTGCGCGTCCCGCTCGTCGTCGTGACCGGCTTCTTGGGCGCCGGCAAGACCACCCTGGTCAACCGGCTGCTGGCGAAGCGCGCCGAGCGCGGCAGCGACGCGATCGGCAAGCTCGCGGTGATCGTCAACGAGCTGGGCGCGGTCGGCATCGACGGCGCGTTGCTCGGCCAAGGTGGCGCGCGCCAGGTCGAGCTTCCCGGCGGCTGCGTGTGCTGCGTGCTCGGCGACGAGCTCGACACGACGCTGCTCGACATGGTGTGCACCGAGCCCGACGCGATCTTGCTCGAGACCACCGGCGTCGCCGAGCCGCTGCCGATCGCGTGGGCGGTGCAGCGCGACCCGGTGAGCTCTGCGGTGCGGCTCGCCGCGGTCGTCACGCTCGTCGATGCGACCAACTTCCTGCCGGCGCGCGACGTGTCCGCGGCCGTCGATGCGCAGGTCGCTTATGCGGATGTGTTGCTCGTGACGAAAGCGGAGCTCGCCGGCGAGGCGGCGACACAAGCAGCGATCGCCGCCGCAACGGCGCTCGCGCCGCGCGCGCTCGTGCGAATCGGCACGACGGACGAGCACGCGGCGTGGCTCGAGCAAACGCTCGCCGATCCCGCACTCGAGCATGTGCCGGCGGCGCACGCGCACGATGACCACGACCACGATCACCACGTCGTCGATTCGCTGTCGCTGCCGATCCCGCGGACGATCGATCTGGAAGAGCTCGAAGATCAGCTCGCCGAGCTGCCCGCGAGCTTCGTCCGCATCAAAGGCATCGCGCGCGCCCTCGACGAGCACGGCCACGCGGCGTGGGTCGCGTTCCACCGCGTCGGCTTGCGAGTGTCGAGCGAGCCGCTCGCGCGCGCGCCCGACGGATTTTCCGACGATCGCGGTGTGATCGTCGCGCTCGGCCGCGATCTGCGCGAAGATCAGCTCGCCGCCGCGGTCGCCGCGGCGATCGTATGAAGCTGGTCTCGCTCGCGTTGCTCACCGTGCTCGTCGGTTGCCAAGACGAGACGATCGGCGTGCGGCCGCAGCCGTCCGATGACTACAACCACGGCAAGCTGATCGCCGCCGTCGACGGCTTCATCGGCGCGAAGCACACGCCCGAGGCGTATCAAAAGCTCGCGCAGACCGTCGCGCAGCTGCGGCCCGGTATGGACGCGTCCGTCGCCGCCGAAGCCGAGCGCCGGATGCTCGTGCTCGCGCTCGATCCGATCGAGGCGCTCGCCAAAGAACCGTCGATGGCAACCCGAGCCGACGCGCTCGCGTTGACGGTATGGCCGACGCTGCTCGCCGGGCCGATCGAGGCCGATCAGCTCGATGCGATCCGCGATCCGAAAGCCGGCGAGATGCTACCGAAGCCCGGCGAATCGGCGAACGACTATCTGCTGCGGTTGTGCAGCGGGCCGCTGACGACGACGTGCAAGCACATCGTGCCCGAGTGGCAGGCCGCGATCATCGACGCGCTCGTGCTTCGCCGCGGCGTCGAGCGCGCGCGCACGGCCATCGACGACTGCCTCGAGTGCTCGAGCGCCGGCGCGGATCCCGGTTGGAAGCACGCGGTTGCGGATTGGGAGCAGCTCGATCGCGACGCCGCCGGGTGGTCGACCCAAGTCGAGGTGCAAGGCGCTCCGGACAACTGGCCGATTGCAGGCGCGGCCTCCGACGACGATCCGCAGCTGCCCGAAGCCGAGCTCACGCTGCGCGGCGACATCGTGGTGAACGGCCACGGCTACGGGCCGAATCAGCTCCGCATCGACGTGCTCAAGGAGCTGCGCGGCACCGGCGACGTGATCGAGCTGCACTTTCATCCCGATCAAACGCTCGCGCAGGTGCGCGCGATCCTCGTCGACGCGCGCAGAGCCGGCTGCCAGCGTGTCGCGGTGGTCGCGCGCGAGCCGGTCTATCCCTATCGCCGCCGAGTTTATTGGATCGCCGACGGCTCGGGGCTGCGCGCGAATCTGCGGCCGACCGATTCGCTGTCGTTGCTGTTGCACGCCGTCGACGAGGTCGCCGGCCCCGGCACGGTCGCACGTGTCGACTAACCTCGAGGTCGTCAAGGGCGCACTGCTCGACGAGCAACACGAAGCCGAGCTCGAATTCAACCGCGGCGTCGTCGCGCTCGTGCTCGTGCCGATCGTGGTGTTCGCCGGCTTGATGCTCGGGCTCTGGTTCGACTCGTTCCTGCCGCTGGTGGTCTCGGCGCTCTACACCATCGTCGGCGGCTGCTTCGGCGTGCTGTGGTTCTTCACCGGGTTGGTCAAGCAGCGCCGGGCCAACCGCGGCCTGCGCGAGCTCGAAGACAGCCGATTGCCGAAAGCTCGGTTGCTTACCTAGCCGATCGGGGATTGCGGCGGAGCCCGTCGATGCACACGTTGTCGTCGATGATGAACGACGCGGAACCGAAATCTCCCGACCGCGCGGATCTGGCTCGCGCCCTCGGTGAGCTCGAGGCCGCGAAGGCGCGTGTCGAGCGCGATGCCAAACAAGTTCTCGCCGACACGCGCAAGAAGCTCGTCGGCGAGCTCTTGCCCGTGCTCGATAACGTCGACCGCGCGATCGCGGCGTCGACCGAGCCGAGCGCGATCGCCGGCATGCAGCTGGTCAAGCGCCAGCTCGAAGCCGTGCTCGCGAGCTACGGCGCCGTTCGCTTCGACGCGGCGGGCGCAGTGTTCGACCCGCAACTGCACGATGCGATCACCACGCTGCCGGTCACCGATCCGGAACAGCATCGCAAGGTCGTCGATCAGATCGAGCCCGGCTATCGCTTCGGCGATGCGTTGCTGCGGCCGGCCAAGGTCGTCGTCGGCTCGTACGCGAAGCCGGCGGAGCCCGAAGTCATCGAGCCCGAGCCCATCCCGGGGCTACCGCGGCTCGATCCACGCTTCTTTCAGCGGCCGTATCGCCAGCCGACTCAGCCCGCGCGCGATCCGTTCGCCGCATTCCGTTTGCCGACGCGCCGTTCGCGCTGGTAATCGTCGTCGGCGAGCGCTTCGAGCTTGCGACAGATCCGTTCGAGATCGGCGAGGTCGCGGGCATCCACCCTCGACTCGACGAGCTCCGCGATCTGCGCGTGCCTCGCTTCGACCTGCCGCAGCAGCTTCTTGCCGAGCGGCGTGAGCTCGACGTAGGACTCGCGAAGATCGACCTTGCCCTTGCGGCGACGCGTCCAACCTCGCCGATCGAGCAGGGTGAACGCGCGCGCAGCGGCCGATGGATCGATCACCGCCGCGCGGGCGAGCGCGCTTTGCGTCGTCGGCCCCGATCGCCCCAGCTCGCGCAATAGCGCTGCTTGCGCGCAGCCGAGCCCGAGCGACGCCATCCCTCGCCAGTTGAGCAGGGACATGATCCGCTTGGTCTCGGCGAACGTGTCGGTAAACCGCTTGCCAATCATTGGATGCGTCCACTAAATTACTGGACGCGTCCATGATTTTCAACCGCTCCGTTTTGGCATGGGTCGCATGCGCAGCTTGGTGCGGAACTGCACGCGCGCAAGAGGCTGCTGGCAGCAATTCGCCGACATTCGTGCAGCCGACCATCAGCGACCCGATGCTCGCGCCGCCGGAAGCCGCGCCCGCCGAAATTCGCTCGTGGGACGACGCGCTCGCGATGATGCAGCGCTCGCCCGATTTTCTCGTCGCCGTCGATGCGGTCCAGCGGACGCTCGCGCAGCACCGCATCGCGCTCGCCGGCGTGTTGCCGACGCTCTACGCCGCCGGCCAGTACGCCCACAACTTCAACACGCTCAGCATCGTGATCGACACGATCGCGATCGTGTCGCCGCCGCCGACCGTGTGGTCGATCGGCGCGACGCTGTCGTGGAACATCCTCAACCCGCGCGCGATCTACGGCCTGGGCACCGCCGACCTCAACACCGACGTCGCGAACCTGTCGCTCGCCGATCGGCGGCGCGTGCTCGCGGCTTCGGTGGTCTCCGCGATGCTATCGACGCTCGCGGCCGGCCGCGTCGCCGAGCTCGATCGCGTCGGGCTGCGCGCGGCGCTCGAGCGCCTCGTGCTCACGCAGACGCGGCTCAAGTTCGCGCGCGGCACGCAGCTCGACATCGATCGCGCACAACAAGATGTTGCCGCGGCGCGCGCGCAGCTGATCAGCGGCGACGAATCGCTTCGCCAAGCGCGCGAGACGCTCGGCCTAGCGCTTGGCTCGCCGACGCCGCTCGCAGCACCGGCCACGCTCGAGCTCGAAGGCTTCGAGCGCGCCGTCGCTCAAACCTGCCATCTCAGCCACGACGTCGAGCAACGCGCCGACGTCGCCGCGGCACGCACGCGAGTCGATCTCGCGAAACGCCAGATCACCGATGCGAAGCTGCAGTTCGCGCCGACCCTCAACGTGCAGTCGTCGGTGTCGGACGCGACCGCCAGCACGCTCGGCCCAACCGAGATCTGGTCGGTCGGAGCCACGCTCACGCTGCCGCTCTACGACGGCGGCGCGCGCTACGGTGCGCTACGCGACGCGAAGGCCGCCGCCGATCAAGCGATGCAGCAGCTGTCGGGACTGCGCATCCAAGCGATGATCGAGATCGCGCGCGCCCAACGCGCGATCGCCGTCGACACCGCGGAGCGCGACGTCGCCCAGCAGCAGCGCGATCTCGCGGCGCGCGTCGATCAGCGCACGCGCGAAGGTTACGCCGCCGGCCTCGGCACCAGCCTCGACCTCGTGACATCGGCGCAGGCATTGCGCCAGGCCGAGATCGACCTCGTGATCCTCGATTTTCAGGTCGCGCAGGCGCGAGCCGGCGCCGTGCTCGTCAACGCGGAGTGTGTCTATTGAAGCCGCAAACTATTCTGGCGCTCGTCGCGCTCGTCGCGCTCGTCGCGTGCAGTAAGAAAACCAGTGCACCGGCCGGCCCACCGCCGCCTGCACCCGTCACGATCACGACCGTCGAGAAGCGCGACGTCTCGCTGTACATCGAAGCGGTCGGCTCGCTCGACGGCTACGTCAACGCCGACATTCGCGCACGCGTCAAAGGCTACTTGCAGACGCAGAGCTACAAAGACGGCGGCCCGGTGAAAGCCGGCCAGCTGATGTTCACGATCGAGCCGACGGAATATCAAGCGGCGGCGCAGACGGCACAGGCGGCGCTATCGCGCGCGAGGGTCGCGCAGGCGCGCAACAAGACCGATCTGTCGCGCAACCAGGGCTTGTTCAAAGCCGGCATGATCTCGCAACAAGACGTCGACAATGCGACGAGCGCGGTCGCCGACGCCGAAGCACAGGTCGCCGCCGCGCAAGCGCAGCTGCAAGCCGCACAGCTCAACCTCAGCTACGCGACGATCAAGTCGCCGATCGATGGCGTCGCCGGGCTCGCGCTCGTCCGCGTCGGCAACCTCGTCGGCCAAGATGGCCCGACGTTGCTCACGACCGTGTCGCAGCTCGATCCGGTGCGCGTGAATTTCCCGCTGAACGAGCTCGACTACGTGCGCTACCCCGACCGGTTCGCTCACCTAGAGGCCCGCGACCTCGCGTGGGCGAAGAAAGAATTCGGCCGGCTCGACGCGCTCAAGCCCGGCGAGGGCAAGCCCGAAGATTCGGGCGTCGAGATCGTGCTCGCCGACGGCAGCGCGTATCCGCATCGCGGTGTGATCGTCGCCGCGAACCGCCAGATCGACGCGACGACCGGCACGGTGCAGATCCAGGCACTCGTGTCGAACCCGGACGGCGCGCTTCGGCCGGGCGAGTACGCGAAGGTTCGGCTGCGCCGCGCGAACGAGGGCCAGAACGTCGTGGTGGTCCCCGAGAAGGCGTTGCTCTCGGTTCAGGGCACGTACTCGGTCGCGATCGTCGGGCCGGATAACAAAGTGACGCTGAAGCGACTCGAGCTCGGCCCGTCGAGCAATGGCGAACGCGTGGTGCTCAAAGGCCTCGCCGGCGGCGAGCACATCGTCATCGACGGGCTCCAGCGCGTGACCGACGGCGCGACCGTCGCACCGCACCCGGAAGCGGCTGGCTCCGGCAGCGGCTCGGCGAAGGTCAACTGACGTGTCTGAATTCTTTATCCGCCGGCCGATCGTCGCGATGGTGATCGCGATCGTGACCGTGCTGATCGGCGTGGTCTCGCTGCTCGGGCTGCCGATCGCGCAGTTCCCGCAGATCTTGCCGCCGCAGATCAACTTGACGACGACGTACACCGGCGCCGACGCGCTGACGATCGAGCAGGCGGTCGCCACGCCGATCGAGCAGCAGATGAACGGCGTCGATCGCTCGCTGTACATCCAGTCGACCAACGCGAACGACGGCTCGATGAACCAGATCGTCACGTTCGACGTCGGCACCGACATCGACGTCGACAACGTGCTCGTCAACAACCGCTTCTCGCAGGCGCAGCCGTTCTTGCCCGACGACGTCAAGACGTTCGGCGTGACGATCAAGAAGTCGCTCGCGTTCCCGCTGATGGTGATCTCGCTGTACTCGCCCGACGGCCGTTACGATCCGGCGTTCCTCGCGAACTACGCGCTGATCAACGTCAACGATGCGCTGTTGCGCGTGAAGGGCGTCGGCGACGTGCGCAACCTCGGCTCGTCGGACTACGCGCTGCGCGTCTGGCTCAAGCCCGAGCTGCTCGCGCGGCTCTCGCTCACCGTCGGCGACGTCCAGAACGCGGTCCGCCAGCAAAGCGTCGTGAATCCCGCCGGGCAGATCGGCGCCGAGCCTTCGCCGTCGGGGCAGCAGATCACGTACACGGTGCGAGCCCAAGGCCGGCTGGTCGAGCCCGAAGAGTTCGGCGCGATCATCGTGCGCGAAAATCCCGACGGCTCGATCATTCACGTCCGCGACATCGCGCGCGTCGAGCTCGGCTCGCTCAACTACCAGCAATACGGCACGGTCAACGGCAAGCCGGGCGCGGTCGTCGCCGCGTTCCAGTCGCCGGGCTCGAACTCGCTCGACGTCGCGAAGAACATCCGCGCGACGATGGACGAGCTGGCGAAGCAATTTCCGCCGGGCGTCGCCTACAAGGTCACGCTCGACACCACGCGCTCGGTCAGCGCCGGCATCAAGGAGATCGTCCAGACGCTGGTCGAAGCGATCGGGCTCGTCGTGCTCGTCGTGTTCGTGTTCTTGCAGAGCTGGCGCGCGACGCTGATCCCGCTGCTCACCGTGCCGGTGTCGTTGGTCGGCGCGTTCGCCGTGTTCCCGATGCTCGGGTTCTCGGTCAACACGCTGTCGCTGTTCGGCCTCGTGCTCGCGATCGGCCTGGTCGTCGACGACGCGATCGTCGTCGTCGAAGCGGTCGAGCACCACATCGAGGAAGGCATGGCGCCGCGCGAAGCGACGCGGACCGCGATGAAGCAAGTCCAAGGTCCGGTGATCGCGATCGCGCTGATCCTCGCGGCCGTGTTCATCCCCGTCGCGTTCATCAGCGGCATCACCGGCCGGCTCTACCAGCAGTTCGCGCTGACGATCGCGATCTCCGTGCTGATCTCCGCGTTCAACGCGCTGACGCTGAGCCCAGCACTCTCGGCACTGCTGCTCCGCCCGCGCAGCAAGCAGCGCAGCGTGCTCGGCCGCCTCGGCGATGGGTTCAACCGCGTGTTCAACCGCGCGACCAACGGTTACGTCAGCATCAATCGCCGACTCGTCCGCAAGCTGTTCATCCCGCTCGTGCTGCTGGTCGGCGTCGCGCTGATCTCGGGCGTGCTCGGCACGAAGCTGCCATCCGGCTTCATCCCCGACGAAGATCAGGGCTACGGCATCATCGCCGTACAGCTGCCCGACGGCGCGTCGCTATCGCGCACGAAGGCGGTGTTCGCGCAGATCGACAAGATCCTCGCCGACCAACCCGGCATCGAGGCGTTCAACGGCGTCGCCGGCTACAGCTTCTTCACGCGCACCGCGGCGCCGTACACCGGCGTCGGCTTCATCGAGCTCAAGCCGTGGGACGAGCGCGGCGACGCGCTCACCGCCGACGTGATCATCGCTTCGATCAACAAGAAGTTCGGCGCGATCGCCGACGGCCGCGTGATCGCCGTCTCGCCGCCGGCGATTCCCGGCATCAGCGCCGCCGGCGGCTTCAGCATGATGCTGCAGGATCGCTCCGGCGGAAAATACGAGGTGCTCGCCGCAAACGTGATGAAGTTCATCGCGGAAGCGAGAAAGCGACCCGAGCTGCTCAACGTGCGGCCGAACTTCTCGCCGGCCGTGCCGCAGCTGTTCGCCGATGTCGACAAGGACAAGGCCCTCAAAGAAGGCGTGTCGGTCGCGGAGATCTACGCGGCGCTACAGACGTACCTCGGCGGCTCGTACATCAACGACTTCTCGCGGTTCGGCCGGCAGTGGCGCGTGTTCATGCAAGCCGAAGCCGTCGATCGGCAAGTGCCCGAGGACATCAACAAGTTCTACGTTCGCAACAACCGCGGCGAGATGGTGCCGCTCGCGTCGTTCGTCAAAGTCCGGCCGACGAGCGGTCCCGAGTACACGGTTCGCTTCAATCTGTATCGCGCGGTCGAGATCCTCGGCAGCCAGGCACCGGGCTACAGCTCCGGCCAGGCGCTCGACGCGCTCGAAGACGTCGCGAAGCACACGCTGCCGCCCGAGATGGGCTACGCGTGGAACGCGCTGTCGTATCAAGAGAAGGCCGCATCGGGCGGCACGACGAAGGTGCTCGGGCTCTCGCTCGTGTTCGTGTTCTTGATCCTCGCGGCGCTGTACGAGAGCTGGTCGCTGCCGTTCAGCGTGCTGCTCGCGACGCCGGTCGCCGTGCTCGGCGCGTTCCTCGGCCTGTTGTCGCGTCATTTCGACAACAACATCTACGCGCAGATCGGCCTCGTCGTGCTGATCGGCCTGTCGGCGAAGAACGCGATCTTGATCGTCGAGTTTGCGAAAGACGGCTACGAGAAGGGCAAGCCGCTGATCGATGCCGCGCTCGAAGGTGCGAAGCTGCGCTTGCGGCCGATCTTGATGACGTCATTCGCGTTCATCTTCGGCTGCTTCCCGCTGTGGTCGGCCTCGGGGGCCGGTGCGTCGGCGCGCAAGGTCCTCGGCACCGCGGTGATCGCCGGGATGTCGGCGGCGACACTGCTCGGCATCTTCTTCATTCCGTCGCTGTTCGTGTTCGTCGAGAAGATCGGCGGCAAGAAGCATCCGCCTGAAGAGCCGGCGGCGACACCGCCGTCGCCGCCGCACTGACGTCGCCGTCGCCTTCGCGTGACAACGCTCTCTTCGACCGCTCGCCGGAACGCTCGCCGCTCGCACGAACGCTCGCCGGTAGCACGAACGCTCGATCGAACGCTCGATCGAACGCTCGCACGAACGCTCGATCGAACGCTCGCACGAACGCTCGCACGAACGCTCGGATGAACACGAGCTCCTCGCGCGGCTGCCCTGCGAGTGGCGCCCCGGACCCGCTCGGCCGACGGCGCTCCCGGCGTTTGGTTCTCTGCTTTGCACGATCGTAAGGTTCGCTTCGCGAAAGGCCGCTGCGCGGCCAGCCTCCCGTTTTGACGAGTGGCTTTGCGTCTCGTCGCGCGCCTGGCCTCGCTCTCCGGGTCGCCCTCGCGGCAGCGCCGCGCTCGGTGACGTCTACGATCGCACGTACAAGCTCCCGATGCGATTCTTGCGCTTAGCGACGCGTAGCGAACGGAGATCTCATGGCCGCGCGATCAACACCACAGTACTGGACCGCCATCCACGCGCCTCTGCAGGAACTGCTGACGACGATCGTCACCGTATCGACCGCGACAAGCGTGCCGAACTGGAGTCGCGTGCCGTCCGGCTGCGCATGTTCTTGGTCGGCACGATCCGCGTCGTGCGCCGCATCGACGACGTGATCGAGCTGATCGCGATCGACCGCAAGTCGGCGCAGGTCTCGCTCGAGTGGGCGGTCGCAGTGCCGCCGCTCGCTCGCGTGATCCTCGACGCGCTCTTCTCGACGACATTCGTCCTCGAGGATCCCGGTGTGCGGCTGACACTTTACTGGCAGATCCGCTCAACCAGCGCCGGTACGCGAGCGAGCAGCTCAGCATCGCGGCGACGATGCTGGTGTCGCTCGTGTCGGTGTACGCGCTGGATGTGATCCGCGAGGCCGAGTTCGCGCGCCGGACGATCGCACTCTGGAGCGTGATCGCTGCCGACGACGGCCCGAAGGACGTCTACGACCAATGCTACAAGGCGCAGCTCGCGGCGTTGGCGGGCTCGTAGGCGACCAGCTTGTTGCGATGCTTCTGAGGATCGGCTCCGAGGAAATGCGGCGAGTCGATCCTCGCGGGTCACTACGTTCGATGCGAAACAGATGCTGCCCGGCAAGTCACGAGAGCGTTGCGACACCGCCGCATTTCCACGAACTAGCGATCATCAGACGTCACCGAGCGCGGCGCTGCCGCGAGGGCGACCCGGAGAGCGAGGCCAGGCGCGCGACGAGACGCAAAGCCACTGGTCAAAACGGGAGGCTGGCCGCGCAGCGGCCTTTCGCGAAGCGAACCTTACGATCGTGCAAAGCAGAGAACCACCGACGGGAGCGCCGTCGGCCGAGCGGGTCCGAGGCGCCACTCGCAGGGCAGCCGCGCGAGGAGCTCGCGTTCGATCGAGCGTTCGAGCGAGCGTTCGATCGAGCGTTCGTGCGAGCGTTCGATCGAGCGTTCGATCGGGCGGCGAGAGCTCAGCCGGGCGTTCGAGCGAGCGGCGAGCGTTCACGCGAGTGTTCCGGTGAGCGTTCAAGCGAGCGATACCGCGCGAGGCGTTCCCCTGACGCGACTCGGCGGCAGTAGCGTCAGGCGTCGGACTTCGTCGCGTGCTCTTTGTGCGTGAAGCTCGCCTTCGCGTAGTCGCGGTTCATCTCTGCGATGACCTCGCGCGAGATGTCTTTCGGGCACGCTGCTTCGCACTCGTAGTGGTTCGTGCAGTTGCCGAAGCCGGCCGCATCCATCACCGACACCATCGCGAGCGTGCGACGGCCGCGCTCGCCTTGGCCCTGCGGCAAGTGGTGCAAGTGCGACAGCTTCGCGGCGGTGAACAACATCGCCGAGCTGTTCGGGCACGCGGCAACGCATGCGCCGCAGCCGATGCACGCGGCGGCATCCATCGCAGCGTCGGCGGCTTCTTTCGGCACCGGCACGTCGTTGGCGTCGGGTGCCGAGCCGGCATTCGCGGTGACGAAGCCGCCGGCCTGGATGATCTTGTCGAAGGCGCCGCGATCGACGCACAGATCTTTGATCACCGGGAACGCGTTCGCGCGCCACGGCTCGATCCAGATCTCGTCGCCGCTCGAGAAGAACCGCATGTGCAGCTGGCAGGTCGTCGTCGCTTTGCGGCCGCCGTGCGGGCGGCCGTTGATCATCAGCGAGCACATGCCGCAGATGCCCTCGCGGCAGTCGTGATCGAACGCGACGGGCTCTTCGCCCTTCTCGACGAGCGAGTCGTTCAAGATGTCGAGCATCTCCAGGAACGACGCATGCACCGAGACGTCTTTGACTTGATACGCGACGAACTTGCCCGGCGACTTGCGGTCGGGCTGGCGCCAGACGTGGAGGGTTAGATCGAGACCTTTGTCGCTCACTTGTAGCTCCGGGTCGCGAGGTGGACGTTGTCGAACACGAGCGGCTCGAGGTTCCGCACCGGCGCCTGACCTTCGCCCTTGTACTCCCAGACGGTCGCGTTGCAGAAGTTCTCGTCGTCGCGCTTGGCTTCGCCTTCGACTTGATGCTCGACGCGGAAGTGGCCGCCGCAGCTCTCTTCGCGAACGAGCGCGTCGGTGACGAGCAGCTCCGCGAACTCGAGCAGATCGGCGACGCGCCCGGCTTTCTCGAGCGACTGGTTGAACGAGTCGCGCTCGCCGAGCACGCTGAGATCGGACCAGAATTGCTCGCGCAGCTTTGGAATCTCCGCGAGCGCGTGCTCGAGCGATGCTTTGCTGCGCGCCATGCCGCAGTCTTCCCACATGATGTGGCCGAGCGCCTTGTGGAACGAATCGACCGGGCGCTTGCCGCGGATGCCCATCAGCTTGTCGAGCTTGGCCTTCACGTTCGCTTCAGCGTCGGTGAACGCCGCGTGCTTCGTATCCGCGATCGACGCGGCCTGCACGCCCGCCAAGTAGTTGCCGAGCGTGTACGGGATGATGAAGTAGCCGTCGGCCAAACCTTGCATCAGCGCCGAGGCGCCGAGCCGATTCGCGCCGTGGTCGGAGAAGTTCGCTTCGCCGAGGCAGAACAAGCCGGGGATGGTCGTCTGCAAGTGGTAATCGACCCACAAGCCGCCCATCGTGTAGTGCACCGCCGGGTAGATGCGCATCGGCACGCGATACGGATCCTCGCCGGTGATCCGCTCGTACATCTCGAACAGGTTGCCGTACTTCTCTTCGATCTTCGCCTTGCCGTCGCGCTTGATCGCGTCGCGGAAGTCGAGATAGACGCCGCGGCCGCCCGGCCCGACGCCGCGGCCGTCGTCGCACTGCTCTTTCGCGGCGCGGCTCGCGATGTCGCGCGGCGATAGGTTGCCGAACGCCGGATATTTGCGCTCGAGGTAGTAGTCGCGGTCGCCGTCGGAGATCTGGTCCGGATGCTTCGCGATGTCGGCTTTGTTCTTCGGCACCCAGACGCGGCCGTCGTTGCGCAGCGACTCGGACATCAGCGTGAGCTTCGACTGGTAGTCGCCGGAGACGGGAATGCACGTCGGATGGATCTGCGTGTAGCAAGGGTTCGCGAAGCCCGCGCCCTGCTTGTACGCGCGATACGTCGCGGTGACGTTGCAGCCCTTCGCGTTCGTCGACAGGAAGAACACGTTGCCGTAGCCGCCGGTACACAAGAGCACGGCGTGTGCCGAGTGCGAGCTGATCGCACCGGTCACGAGATCGCGCACGACGATGCCGGACGCGCGACCGTCGATCACGACGACGTCGAGCAGCTCGGTGCGCGGGAACATCTTGACCTTGCCGGCGCCGATCTGGCGCGACAGGCCCGAATACGCGCCGAGCAACAGCTGCTGGCCGGTCTGGCCGCGCGCGTAGAACGTGCGCGAGACCTGCGCGCCGCCGAAGCTGCGGTTGGCCAACGTACCGCCGTACTCGCGCGCGAACGGCACGCCCATCTGCGCGCACTGATCGATGATGTTCACCGACTCTTCGGCCAGCCGATGCACGTTCGATTCGCGCGATCGGAAGTCGCCGCCTTTGACGGTGTCGTAGAACAGCCGGTACACGCTGTCGCCATCGTTCTGATAATTCTTCGCGGCGTTGATGCCGCCCTGCGCGGCGATCGAGTGCGCGCGGCGCGGGGAATCTTGAAAGCAGAAGCAGGCGACGTCGTAGCCGAGCTCGGCGAGCGTCGACGCGGCGCTCGCGCCGGCGAGGCCGCTGCCGACGACGATGACCTTGTACTTGCGCTTGTTGGCGGGGTTGACCAGCTTGAAGTCGAACTTCGCCTTGGTCCATTGCTCGCCGATCGGACCGGTCGGGCTGCGTGGATCTAACTTCATTGCATCACGCTCCGGGCAGCCGGATGAAGCCGGCCAGGACGGCGGTCGGCGGGATCATGTAGCCGAGGAACAGCAGCACCGACACCCATGTGCCGAGCGAGTCGGTCTCGTATTTGGGATGGCGCCAGCCGAGCGACTGCAGCCACGACGATGCGCCATGACCGAGATGCAGGCACAACAGGCCGATGCCGATCAGATACGTGACGTAGATGCCCGGGTTCTGGAACCCGTAGACGAACATCGAGTACGCGTCCCAGCGATCCTTCGGATCCATCGTGTGGAAGTAGCCGGGCTGAACCTGGCCGAGCGTGAAGTGCAGGATGTGGAACGTCAGGAACGCGGCGACGATCAGGCCGGTGTACGCCATCGTGCGGCCGGGCCCGCGCGAGATCACCGGGCGATACACCGCGTACTTGTTCGAACGCGCCGCGCGATTCGCGACCGCGAGCTGGATGCCCAGCACGATGTGAATGACGACGAGCACCAAGAGGCCGATGCGCGTCGGCCACTTGACCTCCCAAAGATCTTGTAGGAAGTGCGCGTACGCGTTGTACATGTCCTGGCCGCCGAACATCTGCAGGTGGCCAAGCATGTGAAAGATCGCGAACAGCAGGAGCAGCAGACCGCTGACGGCCATCGCTTGCTTCGCGCCGATCGACGATCGGAAATAACGTCCAAACCAGCTCACGATGGGTGGGATGCCACCACATCCACGCGGGGTGCTCAATGTCTGGCGCGAGTTTCTCGGGCTAAAGTCGCGCCGTGAGCCCGGACGTCAAACACGTGCATCTCAGCTCGCGCGATCACGCCACGAGTCAGCGCTTCTACGAGGCGTACTTCGGGTTTCGGTTCGATGCCGTGTTCCCGCGCGGCGAAGGGATCGACGCGACGATCATTCGTTCGCCGACCGGCTTTCAGATCTATCTCGAAGCCGGATCGAGTGACGCGTTGCCGGCGTGGTTTCACTTCGGCTTCTTCGTCGAGTCGGCGGCAGCCGTGCGCGAGCTCTATGCGCGCATGCAAACGGCCGGCGTGACGATCGTGCATCCGCTGATCGAAGCGCCGTTCACGAACTATTTCTTCGCCGATCCCGACGGACACGTGGTGCAGGTGTATTTCGATCCGAAAGCGCAGACGTAAACACACGTCGTGCAAACAAATTCGCGAACGATTCGGCGCACATGTTGCTCGCGAGCACGCTCATGCTCGCTTCGAACGCAGGCCGACCAGGTTTCACTCGCTTCGCGTGCTCGTTCGGGTTTGCAGTGGGAGCACTCGCTCCAGCGTGTGCGGTCGACGATGGGCCGGCGCTCGGCGTCGCGCGCTCGGCGTCGACCGTCGGCGATTACACGAATGACACCGGGTGCTCGACCGCGGTCGTGATCGGCTTGTCTGCGCAGATCGCGCAGCAGGCCAGCTGCGACAACCACAGCTGGGTGTCGTTCGCGGGCACGCCCAACATCACGCTCGCGAGCAACGCGGTGCTGCCGTACTTGACCCAGGACGCCGCCGCCGATCTCGAAGCCGTCGCCGCGAACAACTCGCTCGACGTCACGAGCGCGCTACGCACGTTGGCGCAGCAGTTCCTGCTCTATGAATGGTACGAGCAAGGCAACTGCGGCATCACCGCGGCGGCGACGGTCGGCAACTCGAACCACGAAGGCGGCCGCGCGGTCGATCTGAGCAACTACGACGAGCGCATCTCTGCCATGGCGAATCACGGCTGGGCGCACGACGTGCCCGGCGATCCGGTGCACTTCGATCACACCGCGTCGACCGACGATCGCAGCCAAGACACGCGTGCGTTCCAGGAGCTGTGGAACGCGAACAACCCGAACGATCAGATCGGCATCGATGGCGACTATGGGCCGCAAACCGAAGCGCGCTTGAAGGCAGCGCCGGCGACCGGCTTCGCGATCGGCGCGTCGTGTCTCGATTCCGGCAGCGACTCGGGCAGCGACTCGAGCGGTGTGTCTGCAGACGCGACGGTCGTCTCCGTGCTCGGTCCGGATCAAGCGCCGCCCGCGACCGTCGTGCACTACACGATCGTCGTGAAGAACGGCGGCCAGCTCGATTGGCCCGCGGGCACCGAAGTCCAGCTCGCGAGCGGCGCGTCGAGCCCGCTCTACGATCCGAGCTGGCTGTCGCAGACCGAAGTCACGACGCTCGCGGCCGACGTCGCGCCCGGCACGACTACGACGATCGAGCTGGACGTGACCACGCCGAACGTCGGCGCGTCGACGTCGATCGATCAGGTGCTCGCGCTGGCGAATGCGGGCACGGTGTTCGGCACGATCGATCTCGCACTGACTGTCGCGCCGGATGCCGATCCGAACACGAGCGGCGACAACGAGCCCGGCGGCGGCATCGCGCAGCAGATCAGCGGCGGCTGCAACACCCGCGGCGGCGCGAGCGGCTTCGCCGCGCTCGGCGTGCTCGCGTTTGTGATTCGCCGTCGCAAGCGCTAGCCGCGGCCGGCCCGCAAGTTGCTGTTGCCTGCTCGTCATGCGAGCAGGCCGACGTCGTTTCCGCCAGTTGATGCGAGCTGCAACCTCGAATGTGCAGCTGGCTGTGGTCGGTATGGCCGCTGCGTGTGCGACGAACGTCGACGACGCGCCGCCGATTGCCGTGCAAGCCGACGCCGCGGGCGCGACCGTGCAGAGCTACGTCGACACCGACGGTTGCTCGACCGCCGTCGTGATCGGCCTGTCGAAGCAGATCGCGCAAGAAGCCGGCTGTGCAGATCCGAACAGCTTCGTGTCGTTTCAAGGCGCCACCGGCATCACGCTCGCGAGCAGTGCGGTGCTGCCGTTTCTCCAGAAAGACGCGCGCACCGATCTCGAAGCCGTCGCGAAGGCTGATTCGCTCGACGTGACAAGCGCCCTGCGGACTCTCGCGCAGCAGTACTTGCTCTACGAGTGGTTCGAGCAGGGCAAGTGCGGCATCACCGCGGCGGCGACCGTCGGCAACTCGAACCACGAAGGCGGCCGCGCGGTCGATCTCGGCAACTACAGCGATCGCGTCACGGCCATGGCCGATCACGGCTGGGCACACGACGTGCCCGGCGACGTCGTGCACTTCGATCACACCGCATCGCCGGACGATCGCGGCGAGGACATCCGAGCGTTCCAAGTCTTGTGGAACGCGAACAACCCGAGTGATCCGATCGGCGTCGACGGCGAATACGGCCCCGAGACCGAAGCGCGCTTGCAAAAGTCGCCGGCCGCGGGTTTCGCGATCGGCGCGTCGTGCGCGACCGGCTCGCTCGACGCCGATGTCGTCAGCGTCGCGGGGCCCGATCAAGCGCCCCCACAAACGCAAGAGCACTACACGATCGTCGTGAAGAATACGGGGCACTATGCGTGGCCGGCGGGCACCGAGGTCGCGCTCGGCAGCGGCAGCGACAGCCCACTCTACGATCCGAGCTGGACGTCGCAGACCGTGGTCACGAAGATCGCGGCGGCGGTTGCGATCGACGGCATGACGACGATCGACATGGACGTGACCACGCCGAACGTCACGACGTCGACGCCGATCACGCAGACGTTCGAGCTCGACGATGCCGGCACGAAGTTCGGCACGATCGATCTGTCGCTCACCGTCGCGCCCGATGCGGGCTCTGGCGACACCGGCGAAGGCGATGGCAGCGACGACGGCTCCGACGACACCGGCAGCGATTCGCCCACGATGCCGAGCAGCCACGCGGGCTGCAATGCCGGCGGTGCCGGCAGCAGCTACGTCGCGTTCGCGCTGTTCGGGCTCGCGCTGCGCCGCCGCAAGCGCTGACGCGCGCTATGCTCCGTGCGCATGCCGGTCTACCGGCTCGACGATCGCCTCGTGTTCCCGCCGGTCCATCTCGCCGAAGATGGCTTGCTCGCGCTTGGCGGCGACTTGCGTCCCGAGCGGCTGATCCTCGGCTACACGAAGGGGATCTTTCCCTGGTACGCCGAGAATCTGCCGATCCTGTGGCATTCGCCGGATCCGCGCATGGTGATGACGACGCGCGATCTCGCGATCCAGCGCAGCCTCAAGAAGCAGATCAAGCGCAAGCCGTACGAGCTCACGATGGACACCGCGTTCGAGCGCGTCTTGCTCGGCTGCTCGAACACGCCGCGGCCCGGCCAAAACGGCACGTGGCTGATTCCGGAAATGGTCGACGCGTACAACAAGCTGCACGTGCTCGGGTTCGCCCACTCGATCGAAGCGTGGCAGGGCGACGAGCTCGTCGGCGGCTTGTACGGCGTGTCGCTCGGCGCGGCGTTCTTCGGCGAGTCGATGTTCGCGAATGCGCCCGACGCATCGAAGATCGCGTTCGCCGCGACCGTGCGCCAGCTCGATGCCTGGCACATCGGCCTCATCGATTGCCAGGTCCACACCGAGCACCTCGAGCGGTTCGGCGCGTACGAAGTGCCACGCCTGGACTATCTCGAGATGTTAAAGGTCGCGCTCGACGAGCCGACCAAACGCGGCACGTGGGACTTCGAGCTCGATCTCGATCAGTTCGCGGCGGCCGGCGGCGGCGCTGGCGAACCCGAGCCTTGAGCACACGTCGGCAGCGCGGTCGCGAGCATCTCGCCGTACGCGCGATCGGGACCGGCCTCGAGCACCGCGACGCGTTTCGCGAGCGCGTCGCACTCGCCCGGATCCGCCGCCGGCAACACCTCGACCGCGTGCGCGAGCTCGTCGATCGCCGGCTGCGCGCGCGAGAGCATGTGATCGATCGTGTCGGGATGGGCGTGGACGAGCTCGACGACCTGGATCGGCGTGACGCCGAATCGCGCGAGCGTCGCCGCGTGGCGAGGTAGCGCGACCGGCGTGACCTCGGCGAAGATCTCGACGACGCCGATCCGGCTCTTCGGCGGGTTCGCGATCGCCGCACGCGCATCGGCGGCGATCTGGTCGCCGAGCCCGTCGAGCGCGCGCGTGACCTTCGCGGCGAGCTCGGGATCGTCGTGCGAGCACGCCGCGAACAGCGCGATGACGATGGCGAGCTTCATCGCCGATGTGCGATCTGAAGGAGGTTGCCGAACGGATCGCGGACCATCGCGCGCCGATCGCCGTACGGTGTATCGAGTGGTGGCTCGATCGACGTCGCGCCGTGCTCGACCGCGCGAATGTAGGTCGCGTCGGCGTCGTCGACATAGATGTAGAGAAATGCGGCGAAGCAGTCGCGCTCGCCCGCCGACGACACCATCACGCGCGAGTCGCCGATCACCAGCTCGGTCGGCGCGCCGTCGCGCACCTCGCCGGTCGCGGCGAACACATCGCGAAAAAACGCGACGTGGCGCGCGAGCTCGTTGGCTCGCACGACGATGCGCGGCGTGACCGCGTGATACTCGATGGGCCTCATAGCCGCGCGATGATATCGCTCGTCACGACCGGCGCCAGCGCTTCGGCGATCGCCAGCGCGACACGTGCCAGGCCGTGCGGCGCGACGCGCTCCCAGATCGCCGCATGGACCGCGAAGCCACGCTCGGTCTTGCGCGCGGCGCGCACGCCGAGATCCGCCCATTCGATCGGCGTCGCCGCGACCACGGTCCGCGCGTCGGCGGCGACGAGCGCGGGCACGGCATCGCCGACCAGCTCGGCGATCGCCTCGCGCAGCTCGGCGGGGAATTCGCGCCCGATCACCGCCGACTGCAATGCCGGCGGCGCGTTCGGGCCGTCGATCAGCGCACCGCCGGGCGCGAGCGTCGCGATCTGCGCGTACGGCGCATCGCCGAACCAGATCTCCGCGCGACGATCGATCAATCGCCCGGGCGAGCCGTCCGGCTCGAAGCTGGTTCCATCGATCACGGCGCGCTCGATCGTACTGCGTATCGCCTGCGGCGATGCTGCGCGCCCGACGTTCGTCGGGCTTGGCTCGCCATCTCGCAGCTCGCTCCAGCCGCGCGCGAAATCGACGCGCACGTGCGGCGCCGGTGCGAAATCGATCGGGATCTCGTCGCGCGAGAGGCTCGCCGCGCGCGCCAGCAGATCGCGCGTGAACTCGCTTTCAGTCGCGGCCGTGCGAAACGAACGCGCGAGCGTGCGGAACAGCGCCGGCGTGGGATATGGCCCGGCGTAGCGCAGCGCGGTGACTCCCGCGTCGCGAGCGCGCGCCGCGATCGCATTGAGCAAGCGTGCGCCTTCGCCGAGCGGCAATCTGCCCGGTGCCGCGATCGCCGGAATCATCGTCGGTCGATCCCAATCGAGCTCCGAGATCGCGGTGATCGGCTCGCCGCGGTCATCACCGATCACGTGCGCGCGTCCGAGCAGCGGATGCGAAATCAGCTCGCGCGAGATCCGCAGCCGGCCGATTTCGAGCATCTCCGCAGCTTAGTCCTCGCGCTTCGCGCTCGGGAACACTTTGCACGGCCTGCACGTTCGGGCAGACTCGGCCCGCCGATGAAGTTAGCAGTTGTCCTTGAGACTCGTTCCGGCGAGCGGCGCGTCGCCGCATCACCGAACGTGGTCGCGAAATGGACGAAAGCCGGCTGGGCCGTCGACGTCGAGCGCAGCGCCGGCGCGGCCGCCAACTTTCCCGACTCGCAGTACGAAGCCGCCGGCGCGACGATCGTCGATCGCGCGACCGCGTGGTCGGCCGACATCGTGGTCAAAGTCCGGCCGCCCGAGACCGCCGAGATCGCGCAGCTGCGCGAAGGTGCGTGCCTGATCGGGTTCGTGTATCCGGCGCAAAACGAAGCGCTCGTGACCGCGCTCGCCGAGCGCAAGGTCACCGTGCTCGCGATGGATCAGGTGCCGCGGATCAGCCGCGCTCAGAAGATGGACGCGCTGTCGTCGATGGCGAACATCTCGGGCTATCGCGCCGTGATCGAAGCGGCGAATCGCTTCGGCAGCTTCTTCACCGGCCAGTTCACCGCGGCCGGCAAAGTGCCGCCCGCGAAAGTCTTGATCATCGGCGCGGGCGTTGCCGGGCTCTCCGCGCTCGGTGCCGCGAAAGGCCTCGGCGCGATCGTCCGCGCGTTCGACGTGCGCGCCGCCGCCGAAGAACAGATCAAATCGCTCGGCGGCGAGTTCTTGACGGTCACGCTCAAAGAATCCGGCGAAGGCCAAGGTGGCTACGCCAAGGAGATGAGCCAGGCGTTCATCGACGCCGAGTACGCGCTGTTCCGCGCGCAGGCCAAAGACGTCGACATCGTGATCACGACCGCGCTGATCCCCGGCAAGCCGGCACCGAAGCTGTGGCTCAAAGACATGGTCGAGCTGATGAAGCCCGGCTCGGTCGTCGTCGATCTCGCGGCCGAGCAAGGCGGTAACTGCGAGTACACGAAACCCGGCGAAGCGGTCACCGAGCACGGCGTGACGATCATCGGCTACACCGATCTGCCGAGTCGCATGGCGGCTGTCGCGAGCGACTTGTACGGCATGAACCTGTGGCACTTCCTCGAGGAGATGGGCGGCGCGCAGGGCTGGAAGATCGATCATGACAACGACGCGGTGCGCCCGGCGCTCGTGCTCGAAAAAGGCGACAAGAAATGGCCGGCGCCGCCGGTCGCGAAGAAAGCCGACGCACCCGCGCCCGCACCGAAGCCGGCCGAAACGCCGAAGCCGCAACCGCTGACGACCGGTTTGCCGGCGCCGGTGAAGGCGCACGGCCCGGCGCTGTCGCCGCCGTCGCGCGCGCAAGGTGTCGCGCTGTCGATCCTCGGGCTCGTCGCCGCGGCGGTGTGGCTCGGTTTGCGCTACGGCCAAGCCGACGCCGGCGAAGATCTCGCGACGTTCAAGCTGCTCCAACACGTCACCGTGTTCGTGATGGCGGTGTTCGTCGGGTTCCAGGTCGTGTGGAACGTCACCGCGGCGCTGCACACACCGCTGATGAGCGTGACCAACGCGATCAGCGGCATCATCGTCGTCGGCGGCTTGTTGAGCGGACGCGGCGAGCTGCACACGCCGGTGATCGTCGCGGTGGTCGCCACGTTCTTCGCCTCGATCAACATCGCCGGCGGCTTCATCGTCACGCGACGCATGCTCGCGATGTTCAGGAAATGACGATGCCGATCGCAATCGAAAGCGTATTTCACCGCAGCGATCTGCTCGCGAGCATCGCGTATCTGGTGTCGGGCGTGCTGTTCATCCTCGCGCTGCGCGGGCTGTCGAGCCAGGAGACTGCGCGGCGCGGCAACATGTACGGCATCATCGGCATGGTGATCGCGATCGGCGCGACGTTCACGCACCCGTTCGCCCACTTCAACGCGCTGCTCTATCTCGCGATCGCGGTCGCCGCCGTGATCGGAGCATTGCTCGCCTTGCGCGTCGGCATGACGCAGATGCCCGAGCTCATCGCGTTGCTGCACAGCTTCGTCGGCGTCGCCGCCGTGCTCGTCGGGTTTTCGCTGCAGCTGCACGGCCACGTACCCACCGCCGAGGGGATCGAGGTCTACATCGACGTGATCATCGGCGCGATCACGATGACCGGCTCGGTGCTCGCGTTCTTGAAGCTGCGCGGCAGCGTTTCAGGCAAGCCGCTGCTATTGCCCGCGCGTCACATGCTCAACCTCGCGATGCTGATCGGCATCGTGGTGCTCGGCGTCATGTACGGCAAGGATCACGAGACGTGGTCGCTCGCGGCCGCGACCGCGATCGCCGGCGTGCTCGGCTTTCACCTCGTCGCCGCGATCGGCGGCGCCGACATGCCGGTCGTCGTGTCGATGCTCAACAGCTACTCGGGTTGGACGGCCGCCGCGGCCGGCTTCATGCTCGACAACGATCTGCTGATCGTCACCGGCGCGCTCGTCGGCTCGTCGGGCGCGATCCTGTCGTACATCATGTGCCGCGCGATGAACCGTTCGATCTGGAACGTCATCTTCGGCGGGTTCGGCGCGACGCCACCGCCGTCGGCGAAGAAGTCCGAGCAACCCGCCGGCGAGGTGCAAGAGATCGACGCGACGACGCTCGCCCACACGCTCGCCGAGTCGAAGAACGTGATCATCGTGCCCGGCTACGGCATGGCGGTGTCGCGCGCGCAGCACGCCGTTCGCGAGCTGACCGAAGTGTTGCGCGGCAAGGGCGTCAACGTCCGCTTCGCGATCCATCCGGTCGCCGGCCGCCTGCCCGGTCACATGAACGTGCTGCTCGCCGAAGCCAACGTGCCGTACGACATCGTGCTCGAGATGGACGAGATCAACCACGACTTTCCGCAGACCGACGTCGCGATCGTGATCGGCGCGAACGACATCGTCAACCCGGCGGCCGAGGACGATCCGACCAGCCCGATCGCCGGCATGCCCGTGCTGCAGGTGTGGAAGAGCAAGCTCGTCGTCGTCAACAAGCGCTCGCGCGCCGCGGGCTACGCCGGCATCGACAACCCGCTGTTCTACAAACCGAACACCAAGATGCTGTTCGGCGATGCCAAGGGCGCGATCGAGCAGGTCGTGACCGCGCTCAAGAGCTAACGCACGAAGCGGTACTTGCCCGCCGACGACCGCACCGGTTGGCCCGTGCTCCAGCCGATCGCCAAGATCCCGTCGCGATACTCGAGCTCGTCCCACGTCGCCGAGCCGACCAGCTCGAGCTCGTCGGCCGACGTCCAGTTCTCGGCGATCTCGGTCGCGGTATGCAACGTCGGGCACTCGACGTCGCGTGCGCCATCGTCGCTGCGCTGTTCTTCGAAGCGGCGGCCGACGACGAGCGGCCCCCACACGAGCGGGCGCGCCGTGCCCGACTCGACGCGCAGCATCAGCTCGTCGGTCGTCAGCTCGTTGCCCTGCTTCTCGCACGTCAGCGAGGTGATGCCCGCGGCGAGGCCGACGAACGTGCGGCCCGGCTGATCGTTCCAGCGCACGATCATCGTGCCGGCTCCGTACTTGTCGTTGTAGCCGTACCGCCACAACGCGTCGCTGCGCCACCAACCGTCGCCGCGTTTGACGAACATGAAGTAGATGTCCTCTTCGCCGCGGATGCCCTTCGGCACGTCGCAGCTCTGGCTGGCGATCCGCAGCTCCATGCCGTTCGCGGCGTGCTCGAGCTCGGTCTGCTGACCCGAGTTGGGACGGTACGCGTTCGGATCGATATCGCCGAGGTTGCAGCTCGTCTTCGTCGCCGGCTTGGTGTCGTTGCCGCGCTCGTCCAGGTCGGTGAAGCCGCACGGCTTCGCGCTCTCGCAGGCATCGTCGATGGTCGGGAATGGCCCGGTCATGCCGACCGGATGGAGCAACGTCGGGCCGCTCGGCGCGTCGCGAGGCACCGCGACGACCACCGCGGCATCGGCCACGACGCGCGGTGTCGGACTCGGCTCGATCGGAGCCGGCGCGTCTTTGCGTCCCGCGTCGCACGCGACGGCAACCAGTACGAGCCCGAACGCGATGCGCATCCCGTGCATATAAGGCGCACCGCAGCCGCGGTATTCACCGATCGTCGCCCGCGGGCTGCGATCTGGGGGATCGATCGGCCACGTCGATCGCGCCGAGTGTGCCCTAGGGTCGACGAAACTGCGTCGTCGGGTAGACGGCCCCACGGCACGATAGCTGCTCTAGGTGGGATCGCACTCCACCCCTTCTAAGGAACTGTCATGTCGAACCCCGACCCCTTTCATTCGATCGATTTGCAGGCACTCGCAGATGTTACCGGCGGCGCCACGGCGATCGCGTCGGGCGGTGCTTCGACCAGCAGCGACGACCAAATGATGCAGCTCATGACGCAGCTCGAGTCGTCGATCCAGTCGCTGTCATCCAACAACAGCGGCGGCATGGACCCATCGACCATGATGATGATGATGATGATGATGGGCGGTATGGGCGGTGGCGCCGCGGCGGCAGCTGCGCCATCACCGTACGCGTACTCCGGCGCGACATCGGGCGGCCCGGTCTACGTCCAGGTCTCGCGCAACGGCAACAACGGCAACTACGGCGGCAGCTCCGGCGGCTAGCGGTCGGTGCTATCAACGTGGCGTGTGGCGACTCGCGCTCCATTCCCTCCGCGACCGCCTGCGCTGGCCGATGCGCCGCGTCCGGCTCGAGCGCTTCGGCGCGATCGTCCAGCTCGCGGTGCCGCGCGCATTGGTGTTCGTCGATCGTGCGATGGCCAAACGCGTCGCGCGCGTCGAGCGTGACCCGGCCGCATGGCGCGAGCCCGAAGCCGAGCTCGGCGATCACGTGCTGTCGGCGCCGCTCGAAGCGCACCTCCAGCTGACCAATCGGTGCGGCGCCGGCTGCGTCGGCTGCTACACCGGCGCATCGCCGCTCGGCGCGCCGAACGAATGGGGACTCGACGAATGGAAGCGCGCCGTCGACGCACTCGCCGATGCCGGCGTGTTTCATCTCGCGCTCGGCGGCGGCGAGAGCGCGACGCTGCCGTGGCTCGGCGAGCTCGCGAGCTACGCGCGCGACAAGGGCCTGGTGCCGAACCTCACGACGTCGGGCCTCGAAGGGCTCGACGCGCTCGTGGCCATCGCCGAGCGCTTTGGCCAGATCAACGTCTCGCTCGACGGGCTCGGTGCGACCTACGCGGCCGTGCGCGGGTTCGACGGCTTCGCGCGCGCCGATGCCGCGATCCGCAAGCTGCGCGCGGTCAAGCGCGAGGTCGGCATCAACGTCGTCGTCACGCGCAAGAACTTCGGCGAGCTCGACCGCATCTTCGCGTACGCGAAACGACGCCGGCTGTCGGAGGTCGAGCTGTTGCGCTTCAAGCCGAGCGGGCGTGGCGCGCGTGCTTATGCGGAGCTCCGCTGCACCGACGGCCAGCACCGGCTGTTCTTGCCGACGATCTTGGCCGCGGCAAAGCGCCACCGCGTGCGGGTCAAAGTCGATTGCTCGTACACGCCGATGCTGAGCCATCACGCGCCCGATCGCGCGCTGCTCGCCGAGCTGTGCGTGTACGGCTGCACCGGCGGCGACTTCTTGATCGGCGCGAAGCCGGACGGGCGGATCACCGCGTGCAGCTTCGCGGCGCCGCCGCCGCTGGTCGAGCTGCACGCGAAGCGGCCGATCGTCACCGAGCTCGCGAGTTACTGGACCGCGCCGGGAGCTTTCGGCGCATTCCGCACGTGGCGCGACGCGCGCGAGCCATGCGCATCGTGCGAGTACCACGCACTGTGTCGCGGCGGCTGCAAGGTCGTCAGCGCGCACGTTTGCGGCGACGCCAGCGCACCGGATCCCGAGTGCCCGCGTGTTATAGACAGCTCGTCATGAAGACCGTGATGATCATCAGCGACGCGACCGGCGAGACCGCCGAGCGCATGGTTCGCGCGGCGACGCTGCAGTTCAGCGAGCAGGTCCAGATCCGGATGTTCTCGCGCGTGCGGCTCGAGAGCGAGCTCGAATCGATCCTCGAGAAGGCCGCGGAGATCAAAGCGCTGGTCGTGTTCACGGTGGTCAATCCCGAGGAGCGCGAGATCGTCGCGCGGCTCGTCGAGAAGTACACGATCGAGAACGTCGATCTGATGGGGGCACTGATCTCGAAGCTCGCGCTGTACTTGGGTGCCCCTCCAGCGGGCGTGCCCGGTTTGCTTCACATGATCACCGACGACTATTTTCGCCGCATCGAGGCGGTCGAGTTCGCGGTCAAGAACGACGATGGCGCCGAGCCGCGCAACTTGCCGAAAGCGGATCTCGTGCTCGTCGGGATCTCGCGCACGTCGAAGACGCCGCTGTCGACGTATCTCGCGCAGCGCGGGCTCAAGGTCGCCAATGTCCCGCTCGTGCTCGGCGTCGATCCGCCCGAAGAGCTGTCGCTCGTCGACGATCGCAAAGTGTTCGGCCTGATCGTGCAGCCCGACATGCTGATGCGCATCCGCCAGGCGCGGTTGTCGCACTTGGGCATGCCGAACGACTCGAGCTACGGCCAGCGCGCGCACATCGACAACGAGATCGCGTACTGCCGCGAGATCTTCCGCAAGCACGCGAACTGGCCGGTGATCGACGTGACGAATCGCGCGATCGAAGAGACCGCGGCCGACATCATGCGCATCTACCAAGAGCGCAACATGTCGCCTACAGCATGACGAGCGCGTAGGCGCCGAGCCGGCGAAATCCGATCGCCTCGTACGCGCGTGCCGCCGCCGGATTCGGCGTGAACAGGATCGCGCGATCGACCTCGCCGCGCGCGCCGATCAGCGAGCCCGCGACGGCGCAGCGCGCATAGCCGCGGCCGCGCAGCGCATCCGGCGTGTAGACGCCGCCGACCTGCGCGACGCGCGGAATCTGCGCGTTGAACCCGGTCATCGCGACGATCGCGCCGCCGACCTCGAGCACCCAAACGCGCGCGAGCGCGAACAGCTGATCGATCTCGCGCGCGGCTTGCGTCACGACCTCGGCGGAATCGGCCGCGCCGAGCGACTCGACATGATACGCACGCCGCCACGCCGCGAGCTGCGGCAGCTCGGTCGTGCTGGGTCGCCGGCAGGTCATCGCGTCGAGCGCGGCGGGAATCCGCAGATCGTCGAGCTCGAGCCCGTACAGCGATTCGACCTCGTCGACCGCGGGTTGTGGAAGCTCGAACGCACCGCGTGCGATCGCGACCTGCTCGGCCGGTCCCGAAAATCCGGCGATCGCACGGCCGCTCCGCGCGACCGCGAAGCTCGCGAGCTCGCGCACGAGCTCGCGCGGCGCCTGCACGAGCACCATGCCGTTCCAGCAATGCGCCGCGACGCCGACGAGCTCGCCCGCATCAAACGCGCCGGCGTAGGTCGCCTGAAACGGCTTGCCTTCGTCGACGAGCCCGGCCGCACGCGAGTTCGACAGCAAGAACATCGAGCTCGCCGCGTGCGGCATCAGGAACGCACCCATCGCCGGCTCGTCGCCCGGCTCGAGGACGCGCATCGTCATCGTCAGGCCGTCGCCCACGCGGTCAACGCGAGCCGCGTCGGCGTGACGCGCACGCGCACGTCGGCAAACCCGGCCGCGTGAAGTCCGCGCGCGAGCGAGCGCTTCGAGAATCGCGTCGGGTGAATGTCGCGGCGCGTGAAGCCGCTGCGTCGCGCGATCACTTCGAGCACGGTCGATTCGAGCGCCGGTAGCCACGGCTCGCCGTAGTTCGGCGTCGACAGCCACAACGTCCCGCCCGGCACGAGCAAGCGCCGCAAGCCTGCGAGCCAGCCCGGCCACGCGAGCACGTGCTCGACGACTTCTTTGGCGTAGATCGCATCGAATTTTTGCGCGTGCTCGATCGGCGCTTCGGGTGGCACGACGAAGCCGGCCTCGATTCGCGGATCGCGGCGCGCGAGCACGGCGTCGACCGCGCGCGCGTCGATGTCGGCCACCGTGAAGCGCATCTCGGCGGGCGCGGAGTCGAGCTCGTGGAGCAAGCCGCAGCCGACGACGAGCACGCGGCTGCCGCGCACGTGCGCGAGAAACGTCGCGAGGTCGCGCTCGAGCGGCGCGTGATAGAGCGTCCACGGAAATTGCCGCGCGCGCTGATGGTTCGCGAAGTAGTCGGACACGTTAGTGGGCGCGCGCGATGATCAGATACTCGTACGCGTGCGGTGAATCGACAGGCACGATCGGATCCGAGATCGCCCAACGCACGAGCTTGGCGAATGGCGCGAGCGCCGCATCGGGCAAGAGCCGCGCGAGCCGCGACGGATAGAATCCGGTCAGCTTCTTGACCACGAACTCGGCGAACGCCGGCGGCATGAACAAGCGGAACAAGAACTCGCTGCGCGCCGAGCCGAGCCCGAGCGTTTGCTCGACGCGCCAGCCGTTCTGTTCGAGCAAGCGCGTCCATACCTTCGCGTCGTAGAGATGCCAGTGCTGGAAGAAGCCGTTGAGCGCGCCCGACAACGCCATCGCGACGCGCGGCGCACGCGCGAGCAACAGCCGCTGCAAGTTGCCCGAGTACGCCCATCGCGGCGTCGGTACGAACATCAACAGCCGCGCGCGATCGCTCGCGGCGCGGCGCAGGTTCGACAGTGCGGCGTCGATGTCGGGGACGTGCTCGAGCGAGCAGTTGCCGATGATCTCTTCGAACTTCGTGCCGGCGAACGGCGTCTCGCGCGAGACGTCGGTGAGCGAGGCGTGGATGCGGCTCTGCGCCTGCGCGATCTCGGTCGCCGAAATATCGATGCCGTAGATCTCGCGATCGTCGTGGCGCACGGTCCACCAGAACCCGTCGCCGCAGCCGACGTCGAGCACCGGCCCTTTGCCGCCCGCGACGGTTTGCATCGCGACCAGCCGGTTGATCTCGCGCAGCGACAGCGACAGCGGCGCGTGGCGTAGATACGCGAGCGCCCACTTCAGCACGTCATCCTCGTCGGGTGCGCTGCCGACGTTGTTCGGCGGATCCGGAACCGGTCGCAGCATCGCCGTTATTCTCTCATACGCTGCAAGCGAATCCACCGCGCGATGCCGAGCCCGCCGCCGGCGGCGAAGATCAGCAGCAAGATCGCGCCGAGCACGCGCGTGCCCGGAAAATCGCGAAGCCACAATAGGCCCCACCAATCGACGCGCGCGCGCCCCCAATCGGCTTCGAGGTTGACGTCGAGCGACGTGTACGTGCGCCACGGCGCATCGGCCTGCGCCGCCTTCGCGTCGTCGCTGCGCGCGAGCGATTCGAGCAACCAGATGTGGCCGCGGATCGGCTGGAACGCGGGCAGCCACAAGACGTCGTAGGTGTCTTCGAAGCAGGAGTCGCAGTGGCCGCGGCCGCGTTCGGCGATGTACGCGCCTCGACGGTTCGGCTGACCGAGCCACTGGTTCTTCGCGTCGCTCGCGAGCCGGATGAAGTGATCCCAGTACAGCGCGAGCCCGAGCAGCTGGACGGCCACGCCGAGCGCGACGATCGCGATCAACGCCGCCTTGCGCAGCTTCGTCATTCGATCGACAAACCACGCGATCGGCACGAGGAGCGGCGGCACCGCCCACACGAAGTAGCGCGGCCCCCACGCGTAGTCGCCGCTCCACGAGCGATACGTGCAATAGACGATCAGCGTCGGGATCACCATCGCGACGATCGCGAGCGCGAGCCGCGGCACCGCGCGAAACGCGGCCGGCATGCCGATGACCGCGAGCACGAGCGGCGGCGAGTACAAGAACGCGCTCTTGTTCGGCGACAGCAACATGCCCCACGCACCGTCGAGCATGCTGCCGCCGAAGTACGCGCCGAGATACGGCCCGTAGCCGGTCGCGAGCGGCGAGCCCCAGCGGATCTGGTTGTACGCGAGCGCGAGCACGGCGAATGGCGCGCCCGCGATCGACGCCCACACCGCGACGCGCTTGAGCTCGCCCGAGCGATTGCGCAGCGTCCACGCGATCACCACGGCCGCGCCGACGACGGACATCGCGAACACGTACTTGGTCTCGACGAGCATGCCGGCCCACGCGCCGAGCCACAGCGCTTCGCGCCGGCTCGGATCCGCCGACGTGCGCAGCGCCGCTCGAAACAAGCCGATGAAGCACGCGAGCTGCACGATGTCGCCGTACGCGTAGTGCGCGTAGACGGCGGTCGTCGTCGCGGTTGCCAAGATCGCCGTGCAAATCCCGGCGGTGCGCGTCGTGATGCCGAGATCGATCAGCAGCAGGAAAAACAGCACGCACGCGAGCGCGCCTAACACCGACGGTGCGAGATGCGTGCAGATCGGGCGCACGAGCGCGTCGCCGCCCGGCGAGATCTCGTGCGCGAGCGCCGCGATCGCAGCGCCGGGGATGTGGACCAACGCGCAGCCGATCGCGGCGATGCCGTACGTCTTGCCGTCGGGTCCGGCGGGAATGTCGTCGGGCCAGCGCGTCTTGATGTCGAGTGCACCGTGCTCGACGATTCGATCGGCGAGCTCCCACATCGGGCGCGCATCGCCCCACGCCGGCTCGCGGCTCGAAACGAGCATGTTGCCGGCGAACACGGCGATGAAGATCGCCAGACACCAACTACGCATCGCTCTGATCACGCCGCGACCGCGCCATCTCGATCACAGGTGTGGCGTCCGGAGTCGCCGGTCGGGCCAGCCACAACGCTCCAACCACGCGAACCCGCTCGTCGCTCGGAGCACGGCCCTCTATTGCACCGCGATCATGCAAACACAACCTGGGACCCTCAGGATCCTGATGGTCAGGTGCAAGCGTCACTAGCCGGTGGCAACTTGCGTCAAGCTTCTTGAGTCTGCAGGTGAACCATACTAGTTTGCTTGCATCTCCTTGATTTTGGCCGCGAGTCTGTGGATTCTCGCGGCGCGTCGATCGCTCCTCTTAGCCCTTTGCTTATCGCCGTGAATCTTCGTTTTCGCCATGTAGCGCTTGGCGCGCGCCTCGCACCGGGAGGCCCAGGATGACCACGCATGTCCTCTGGGTACTGGTGCACATGCTTGCGCTGGTCGTGTTCATCAACCGGTATGTGGCCGGCGTGTTCTTGCGCATGGTTCGTGGCCAGAAGATGGACGAGCACGATCCCGACTACGAGCCCACGGTCACGGCCGTGATCCCGATGTTCAACGAGGGCGCGACGATCAAAGAGACGATCCAGAGCATTCTCGACTCCGCGTACCCGGCCGCGAAGCTCAAGGTCATCTGCATCGACGACTGCTCGACCGACGATAGCTACGAGCAAGCCCGCGAGATCGCGCGCGCGTCGAACGGTCGCGCGCGCGTGATGCGCAACCCGAAGAACGTCGGCAAGCGCTGCTCGATCATCCGAGCCGTCCGCGAGACGAAGAGCGAGATCATCCTGTCGGTCGACTCCGACGTTGTTGTCGACAAAGATGCGGTTCGTAACCTCGTCCGCCGCTTCGTCAGCCCGCGCATCGCTGCGGTCGGCGGCTGGATCGACGTCCGCAACAAGCACGACAACTGGCTCACGCGGATGCAGGTCGTCCGCTACTGGTACGCGTACCACTTCATGAAGAACCTCGAGTGGAGCATGCGCCGCGTGCTCTGCTTGTCGGGCTGCCTCACCGCGTATCGCCGCGATGTGCTCGTCGAGCTCGAGCCCATCCTCGAGCATCGCGCGATCTGCGGCGTGCCGATCAAGTACGGCGAGGATCGCTTCCTGACCCGGCAGATCGTCAAGGCCGGCTACCTGACCACGATGACGCTGACGGCGCGCTGCTACACCACGGTGCCGTCGACGTTGTCGGGCTACTTCTCGCAGCAGCTGCGGTGGCGGCGCTCGAACACGATCGACTACGCCGGCGGGTTCACGCACGTCTGGCGGCTCAACCCGATCATCGCGATCCATTACTTCTCGCTGTTCGCGCTGCAGTTCGCGTATCCGCTCGCGCTGATTCGCGCGCTCGGCACGCACCGGTTCTTCGACACGATGGTGATCCATATGATGATCATCGCGGTGATGGGCGTCGTGTATCGCTATCGCGTTCGCAAGATGCCCAAAGACGAGCGCGTGAGCGCGATCGCGTTCATGCCGCTCGCGGTCTTGATGCCCGTCGCTTACGCGCTGCTCGCGCCGCTCGCGCTGTTCACGCTCGATTCCGGCAGCTGGGAAACCCGCGCCGCCGAGCCCACGGTTGCCGAGGAGCCGGTTCGCGAGGTCGCCGACTACACCGGGCCGCAAGTCGTGGTCGGTCGGCAAGTTGGCCGGCAAACGGGTCAAGCGCAGCAACTACCTGCTGCGTAGGCCCGATTTTTGGAGTAGGACATCCTCGGCATGGAAGCTCAGGCCCATCGGAAGACGCCCCGGTTCTGGGTGGCGGTTCAGCCCTCGATCGTTCGGCTCTACAAGGTCGCCGGTCTGTTCGCGCTGACCGCGATCCTGATCGGTTTGCTCGGCTTCCTGGTCGTCAACATCTTCTACTTCTTCGATCACTCGTGGGTGCGGCCCGTCGTGCTGTCGCCGACGCACCAGAAGGTCGTCGAGGCATCGACGCTACTCGAGGATTCGCGGCTGCGCGCGAGCCAGCTCGACACCGAGAAGGTCGAGATCGTCGCGTCGCTCTCCGAGATCGATCGCGCGGTCGCCTCGGATGAAAAGATCCTCACCGAGCTCGGCACTCCTGATGCCAAGAAGGCGCCCGATCAATGGGTCACCGTCGAGAAGACCCGGCTCGATCGCGAGAACGAGATCGGCAAGCGCGCGCCGCTCAAGTCGCGGCTCGACGGCCTCGCGGCGCGGATCAAAGAGCAAGGCGATCTCGTCAATCGCCTCGCCGAGTCGCCGTACCTGCGCGCGGTCAAGAACAAGGTCGTGCTCGCGTTCGTGCCGTATCAGAACCTCGTCAACGTCAAGCTCGGCACCAAGCTCTACAGCTGCG
>DATBAS010000056.1:0-23822 GCA_036271395.1 Kofleriaceae bacterium | reverse complement strand
CGCGGTGCACGGCGAGCCCGACGATCGAGAGCCGGCCGCGAACCAGCGCGAGATCGACGTCACCGACGCTCGCCGAGGCGTGCAGCGACTCGCCGACGCGCGACGCGATCCGCGCGGCCTGTCGTGCTCCGACGACCGAATCGAGCACGAGCAGCGCGATCAGCCACAGCGCGGCGAGCGCGACCACGGCGAGCGCGATCCGGCGCGCCCGCATCAGTCGGGCTTCGTGATGTCGTCGAGCGTCGGCGCGGAGTCGAGCAGCGCCTCGGCGGCGGAATCCGCGCCGAAGTCGAGCGGCGGCGTCCACCGCGGCTTGCGGATCCGCAGCTCGGCCGGCGGCGCTGCGCCGGTCGTGAGCACGACGGTCGCGAGCTCGCCGCGGACTTCGGCGCTCGACGGCCGATCCCAGCGATCGTACGCGAGCATCTGCTCGACGAGCGTCGCGAGCGCGCGCGGCAGCTCCGGCGCGTGTGCGGACACCGGCGCGCCGTCGGGCACCTGGCCGGTGAAGGCGCGATACGCGATCGCGCCGAGCGCGAACACGTCGGCGCGGTCGTCGAGCTCGCCGCGCACGAGCTCGGGCGCCGTGTACGGACCGGGCTCGGCCGGATGGATCGTCTGCGCGTCGTGCGTGCGCGCGGAGCTCCAGTCGGTGATGCACAGCGGAAAGCCGCGCAGCCGCGACGTCAACACGAGCTTGTCGGGCGTCAGCGCACCGTGCACGACTCCGCGCTGATGCGCGTGCGCGAGGATCTCGGCGGCGTCGCGCACGATCGCGACCGCGGTGAACGGATCGAGCGGGCCGAGCTCGAGCGTGCCCGCGACCGTGAGCCCGTCGACGATCTCGGATGCGAACCACGTGCGGTTGTCGGCGAGCCGGCCGACCTCGTGCACGCGCACGATGCCGCAGTGCTGGAGCGCGGCGAGCATGCATGCTTCGCGAAGCACGGCCACCGAGTCGCGTGGCTCGCACGCGATCTTGATCATCACCTGGCGCGGGAGCACCTGATGAGTCGCGCGATACATCCGCGCCGTCGTGCTCGCCGCCAGCTCCGCCTCGAGCCGGTAATCACCAATCCTCACGCTCTCCACGGCGGCGTCATACCCAAGGCGCGCCTCCGCGGCAACAACTCACACGTCGAGCTCGCCGATTTCGCCCGCGTTTTCGGTGATGAGCTTGAACCGCGCCGCGACGTCTTTGCCCATCAGATCGCTAATCACCTGATCGGTCAGGAGCTGCTCGCCGTCCTTGACCGTCACGCGCAGCGCCTGACGCGTCTTCGGATCGAGCGTCGTCATCTTCAGCGTATCGGGGTTCATCTCACCGAGGCCCTTGAACCGCGTGATGTTCGGCTTCGCGTTGCCCTTCACGTGCTCCTTGAGGATCCGCTCCTTGTGGAGATCGTCGAGCGCCCAGTACGTCTGCTTGCCGATGTCGATGCGATACAGCGGCGGCTGCGCGAGATACACGTGGCCGTGCTCGATCAGGCCGCGCATGTGGCGGAAGAAGAACGTGAGCAACAGCGTCGCGATGTGATGGCCGTCGGCATCGGCATCCATCAGCAAGAAGATCTTGCCGTAGCGCAGCTTGCTGACGTCGAGCGCTTCGCCCATCCCGCAGCCCAGCGCGGAGACGATGTCCTGCAGCTCCTTGTTCGCGAGCAGCTTCTGTCCCGACGCTTGCTCGGCGTTGAGCACCTTGCCGCGCAGCGGCAGGATCGCCTGCGTGTCGCGGCTGCGGCCCTGCTTGGCCGAGCCGCCTGCCGAGTCGCCTTCGACGAGGAACAGCTCGCTCTCGGCCGGATCGGTCGACTTGCAGTCGGAGAGCTTGCCCGGCAGGTTGAGCCGGTGGCTGATCGCGGTCTTGCGCGAGACTTGTTGCGCCGCGCGTGACGCCTCGCGAGCGCGCGCGCTGATGATCGATCGGGCGACCACGGCCTGCGCCCAGTTGCCGTTCTCGTTGAGATAGTTCTCGAGCGCGGGGCGGACGAGGCCTTCGACTTGCGCGGCAACCTCGGGGTTGTTCAAGCGGTTCTTGGTCTGGCTCTGGAACTGCGGATCGTGGACGTACGTCGACAGCACGGCGACGACGCCCTCGCGAATATCCTCGGCGGTGAGCGTGACGCCCTTCGGATCGAGCTTGTGCGTCGCGATGTAGTTGCGAACCGCTTTGACGATTCCCGAGCGCAAGCCGGCATCGTGCGTGCCGCCGTCGCCGGTCGGCACCGAGTTGACGTACGTCTTGATCAGATCGTCGGTCGACTCCGTCCACTGCAGCGCGAGCTCGATGCCGAGCCTGGCATCGGCATCTTGCTTCTCCATGTAGAACACCGGGCCGTTCGGCGGCACCGGCGTCTTGCCGCGCTCGGCGACGAGCTTCGGGAGATATTCGGCGATGCCCTGAGGATGCACGAACTCGTGCGTGACGGCCGGCGACTGCGTCTCGTCGACGAACACGAGCTCGAGACCGCCGTGCAGGTAGCTCTTGGCCTCGAGCCGCTCGGTGATCGTCGCGGGATCGAACTTGAGCTTGTTGCCGTAGATCTCGTCGTCGGGCGTGAACGTGACGATCGTGCCGGTGCCGCGCGCCGCGCCGAGCTTCTTGAGCTTCGACGTGGTCGCGCCGCGCGCGAACGTCATCTCGTAGCGCTCGCCGTCGCGCTTGACCTGAACCACGAGCTCGCTCGACAGCGCGTTGACGACCGATGCGCCGACGCCGTGCAACCCGCCCGACACGGAGTAGCTCTCGCCGCGCTCGAACTTGGCGCCGGCGTGCAGGATCGAGAACACGACCTCGATCGCGGGCTTCTTGATCTTCGGCACGATGCCGATCGGAATGCCGCGGCCGTTGTCTTCGACCGTCGCCGACTTGCCATTCTTGTGCAGCGTGACCTCGACCTTGGTCGCGTGCTTGTTGATCGCTTCGTCGATCGAGTTGTCGACGATCTCCCACAGCAGATGGTGATAGCCGTCCTTGCCGGTACCGCCGATGTACATCGCCGGCCGCTTGCGAACCGCTTCGAGGCCTTCGAGGACGGTGATGTTTTCGCCGGTGTACTTACTCGCCTGCGCCATCTCAGTTCACTCCTTGGCCGCCCTCGGCGTTCGCCAAAGGTTGGATCGTGACGGGTTTCGGCGGCGCGACCAGCGTCGTTTTCTTGACGACCTGGTGGCCCTTGCCGCCGCGGGCGCTGGCTTGTTTCGGATCGGCCTTTTGCGAGTAGTCCTTACCGCTCTTCTCGGCGTGCAACACGAGCACGTCGCCCTTGCCGCCGGCGATGAAGCCGATCACGGCATCGTCGTCGGCGACTTTGATGACCGTCACGCCGCGGCCCGGCCCTTCGAGCTTCGCGATCTCGTCGGCTTTGCAGTGCAGCACGTGGCCGTCGCGGGTTGCCGTCACGACCACGTCGCCGTCGTTGCACGGCACGACGCCGAGCACTTCGTCGCCATCTTTCGGCTTCGCGTAGCGCCGGCCGGCTTTCGTCGTGATCTCGGTGTGAGCCGCCATCGCGAAGCGCAAACCGAAACCCTGCCGCGTCACCGCGAGCATCGTCTCGGGCACGAGCGCGCGCGGATCGAGCGTGAGCGCGGCGACGATGCGCTCGCCATCGCCGAACTTGAAGTACTTCTGCGCCGGATCGCCGTAACCGGTCGTCGCGGCGATGTCGTTGATCTTGAGGACGTACGCCGACCCGCGGTTGGTCAGGAACATCACCTTCTCTTTCGTCGAGCCCGGCAGCACGTGCGTGACCGTGTCGCCGTCGCGGGTGCGCGTTTGCGCCGGATCCTTGATCTCGCGGACGCGCTTGATCCAGCCGTCGTGCGTGACGACCACGTTCGCGTCCTCTTCGACGATGAACGCATCGGCGTCGAACTCTTGCTCTTCGCCGACGCTGCCGGTCTTCGTCCGGCGCGGCGTGCCGAGCTGCTCGGCCACCGCTTCGAGCTCGGTGCGCACGACGTCGAGCAGCTTGTCATCGCTCTTCAGGATCTTCTGGATTCGCTTCGCCTCGGTCGACTTCGCATCGAGCTCGGCGCGGATCACGTTGATCTCGAGCTTCGCGAGCCGGTAGAGCTTGAGCTCCAAGATCGCGTCGGTCTGCGTGTCGTCGAGCTTGAACCGCTTGATGATCTTCGCGGCCGCGTCGTCCTTGCCCTCGCTGGCGCGGATGATCTTGATGAGCTCGTCGAGCGCATCGAAGATCGTGACGAAGCCGTCGAGGATATGGATGCGAGCCTCGAGCTGGCGCAGCTGATATTGAAACCGCCGCTCGGTCGTGATGATGCGGAAATCGAGGAAGTGCTCGAGCATTTCCTTGATGCCGCACTTTTTCGGCTGCGGCGATGCCGTCGACGGCACGCCGCCGTTTTCGAGCAGCTCCGGCGGGACCAAGCACGTCAAGTTGACGTGGAAGCTCTGCTGCAGCGGCGTGTTCTTGTACAAGTACGCCATCACCAGCTCTGGGTCGGCGTCCTTCTTGATCTCGAGCACGATGCGCGCATCGGTCGTCGACTCGTTGCGAACGTCGAGCAGGAACGGCAGCTTGCGCGAGATGATCACGTCGGCGATGCGCGCGACGAGATCCGACGTCGACACCGTGTACGGCACGCTCGTGATCACGATGTCGGGGGCGCCGCGCTTCTGGGTTTCGAGCTTGTACTCGCCGCGCACGCGCAGCGCGCCCGCACCGTCTTTGTAGATCTGGCGGAGCTCGACTTTGTTATTGAGCAGCTGACCGCCGGTCGGAAAATCCGGGCCCTTGATGTGCGACATCAGCTGCACGTGATCGATCGCGCGGTTCTTCGATAGCGCGATCGTCGCGTCGACGATCTCGCGCAGGTTGTGCGGCGGAATGTTCGTCGCCATGCCGACCGCGATGCCGGTCGAGCCGTTGACCAGCAAGTTCGGATACTGCGCGGGCAGCACGACGGGCTCTTCCGTCGTGCCATCGTAGTTCGCGCGCATGTCGACGGTCTCGGAATCGAGCTCGGCGAGCAACGCCATCGCCGGCGGCGCGAGCCGGCACTCGGTGTAGCGCATCGCGGCGGCTTCATCGCCGTCGAGCGAGCCCCAGTTGCCCGAGCCGTCGACGAGCGGCATCCGCATCGCCCAGTCTTGCGCGAGCCGCACCATCGTCGCGTACACCGCGGTGTCGCCATGCGGATGGTATTTGCCGATCACGTTACCGACCACGGTCGCGCTCTTGCGGTGCTTCGCATCGGGGCGCAGGTGGTTGTCGTGCAGCATCGCGTACAGGATGCGGCGCTGCACCGGTTTCAAGCCGTCGCGCACGTCGGGCAACGCGCGCGACGTGATCACAGAAAGCGCATAATTGAGATAGCGCCGGCGCGCTTCGGCTTCGAGCGAAGCGTCGAACGTGCCGGGCGTTCCGGATCCGGCGCCACCGCCGCCGCCGCCGCCGGCGCCACCGCCGCCATCGCCGCTGCTTCCTCGGCGTGGCTTGGCCTGTGGCTTTGCAGACGACTTCACAGACTTTCGGGCCATGTCGTGTCGCGCACCTTGCCCCGAGTCGGAAAAAAGTTCCAGCTGCTCGCGAGAAGGCAGATCGCTTCGAGGGGTTGCCATCGGGTGTGACCTCAGGACGTTGCCGAAAAGTAGGGCCGCCAAAAGCGCCGTGATATTGCTGGCGTCTCGAGGCCATGGTCCGCAGACGCACGTCGCCGCGCAAGAAAAGGGCGGCCTACGCCAAGCTGGATTCCGCCACACCGGCGAGGCGCGGCGGTGCAGCGGTAATCGTCGTGCTTGCGGGGCTGGTCCTGCTCAACCTCTATGTCTTCGTGTGGGACAAGAAGTCGGGCGTGAGCGCGATCAAAGAGCAAGCGCTCGCAGGCAGTGCCGCGCCGGCGATGACGATCCCCTCGGCGCCGCTCGTTCCTGCGCCCGCGGCCCCGGTGAATGCCATCACCGGCGTGGTCGCGAAGTCCGACACGCTCGGCAAGCTGCTCAAGCGCAGCGGGCTCTCCGGCAGCGAGGCCGACGAGGTGATCCGCGCGCTCTCGGGCGTGCTCGATTTCAAGGCGATCAAGACCGGCGCGACCTACCGGATCGAGCGCGGCGCCGATGGCCGCGTCACGCGGTTCGAGCTCGACCTGTCGAAGAATCACCACGTCCAGGCCGTCCGCGATGCCACCGGCGCGATGACCGGGTCGACCTAACGATCGATCTGATGCCTTGCCTGCGTGCGGCTTCCTCGTCATGCTTGAGAGGTGGTGAAGCTGCTCGTCGGTCTCTTGAAAGGCGCGGTGATCGGCGCGGCGATCGGCTACGGCGCGGCGCAGATCGGGTTCGGCGATGGCGCCGCGGCCTGGCTAACGTACGGAGTGATCGGCGTCTTGGTCGGTCTGTTGGTCGGCCGTCCGCTGTGGTCGCTGATCAAAGATACCGGCGCGACCACCTGGGTCTCGGTGCTCAAGGCGGCATTCGGGTTCGGCGTCGGCTGCGGTTTGTACGCGTTGATCGCGAAAGTTTGGGCTCCAAACTTCCAGATCGCGGGTTACTCGGCGATGTGGTCGCCGTTCGTCGGCGGCGCGATCGGCGCGGTCTACGGCGGGTTTGTCGAGCTCGACGACGCGATCGGCTCGCCGCCCGCCGGCGACAAAGCGAAGCCGAAATCGACCGTTCCGGCCTCGGCCAAGTCGCCTGGGAAAAAGCCCGAGTAGCCAGGCTGGTCGGCCAGCCGCGAGCGCACGCGAGATTCTACGTGCTTGGGCGGGCACGTTCCGTGATAGGACACCCGGCATGCGCGTTCGCTTGTTCGTGCTCGGCCATATGCTGCTCGTCGCGATCGCCATCATCGGCTCGATCTAAAACGATCTAAAACGCGAACGTCATGCCGACGCGCACCTGATGCGGCTCGGCGGGTCCGATCGGCGCAGGCGGCAGGATCGGCGCCGGCCCAGCGCGTGTCGCCGGCGCATCCTCGCCGCGCGAGAGATAGCCGATGTCGATCGCGCTGGCGGCACCGGCGCCGATAACCGCGCCGATAACCGCGCCGCCGAGCGCGGCGAACCCGCAATCGTCGTCGTCGTTGCTGCAATGCCCGCTCGCGACACCGGCGCCGACCGCGCCGACGACCAGCGGCAGCCCGACCCGGAGCAAGAGGCTCGCAGCCGCGCGGCCGTTATGATGATGGATCAAGTGCACGATCGGCCCGCCGGCGACGTACATGGCGAGCCCGAGCGTGCCCGCGGCATTGGCGTCATCGGACTTCGCCGCCGTCGCGAACATCACGATCGCCGCGACGTCGCAGAGCGCGGTCTGGAGCCGGTACGAGTCGGTATCGCCCTGGTCGACGGGCGCCGGCGCCGGGAGCGGCGCGGTCATCCCCGGCGCATCGGCATGAGCGACGGTGGCGAGCAGCATCAAGATGACGAGCGAGCGCATGCGGCGGGCTAACAGCAAGGTCTGCGCCGCGGCGCAACCATGCGATCCGACGTGGCAACTGTTCGATCTTCGGCGACCGATCGTCAAAACGAGAACGTCATCCCGACACGTACCTGATGCGGCTCGGCGGGACCGATCGGCGCGGGCGGCACGATCGGAGCGGCTCGCGTTGCGGGCGCATCCTCGCCGCGCGAGAGATAGCCGATGTCGATCGCGCTCGCCGCGATCGCTCCGCCGATGATGCCGTACGCGACGCCGGCCAGATCGGAATCGTTGTCGCAGCCCGCATCGCATTGCGATTTGCCGACGGCGGATCCGATGACACCGAGCACGAGCGGCAACGCGACCCGCAACGCGACGCTCGCGGCCGCTCGGCCGTTGTGATGGTGGAACAAGTGCACGATCGGGCCGCCGACCACGTACATCGCGAGACCGATCGTGCCCGCCGCGTCGCCATCGGACTTGCTTTGCATCGCGAACATCGCGAGCGCGGCGGCGTCGCAGAGCGCGGTCTGGAGCCGATACGAGCCGGTGTCGACCTCGGCGGGTTTCGCCACCTCGGGCGCGTCGGCGTGAGCGGTGGCAACCATCAGCAGCAAGACGACCAGTGAGCGCATGGCGCCGCGAACAGCAAAGCGTGCGCCGCCGCGCAACCGCGCGATCCGAGGTCGCCGCTGTTCAGTCTTCGGCGCCGGCGGCGACCAACATGTCGATCAACTGCCGCGCGTTTGGACGCTTCCCCGGCGCGTGCGCGATCGCGTAGCGCAACGTGCCGAGCACGTCGCCGCCGTACGCGTTACGTGCCTGAACGCTCGCGCCGCGCGAGATCAGGAGCGCCGCGACGTCGAGGCGATCGTTCCACACGGCGCGATGCAGCGCCGTGAAGCCCTCGATGTCGGCGGCGTCGACGCGCGCGCCGGCGTCGACCAGCATGGCAGCGACGTCGCTCGCACTGGCTTCGCGAAGCGCGGCATCGAGCTCGTCGGGCCGCGCGCCGGCGAGCAGGCGCCGCACGTCGTCGAGACGGCCGAGCGCGGTCGCGAGCCACAGATCGATCGTGGCGCCGGCCCGCACGAGTGCCGGCAATGCGCTCGGCCGCGCCGCGTGCAGCGCAGCGCGATCGTCGAAGCGCACGCGCGCGCCACCGGCGACGAGCGCGGCGATCAGCGGCTCCATCACGCCGGCTTCATCGGGGAACGAGCTCGTCGCCGCGAGATACAACGCGGTTTGTGCCGGGCCGCCGCCGTAGGTCAGCGCGAGCGCGTTCGGATCGGCGCCGCGCGCGAGCAAGAGGCTCGCGATCGCCGGCGCGTTCGGCAGCGACTTCTGGCGCTCCTGCTCGACGCCGTTCGCGCCGCAGTAGTGCAGCAGCGTCGCGCGATGCTCGCGCAGCGAGCGCGCGTGGACGAGCTCCGGCGCGCGATCCAAGACCTCGCGCAGCGCATCGATCCGGCCATCGGCGATCGCATCGGCGGCGGCTTCGAACAGCTCCGCGAGGTCGCCGCGCTCGCGCGGCACCGCGCCGGCGGCGACGAGTCGAGCGACGATCGCGGGATCGCGTGCGCGATCGAGCGCGCGGTCGAGCGCGGTGTCGCCGCGAAAGTCGAGCGCGTTCACGTTCGCGCCGGCCTCGAGCAAGCGCGCGATCGCGATCGCATCGCGCGCGGCCACGGCGAAGTGCAGCGGTGGTTCGCCATCGTCGTCGGCGACGTTCGGATCGAGCCCGAGCGCGAGCAACGCGGCGAGCGCGCTCGCGTGGCCGCGCCGGATCGCCCATGCGACGTGCTGGTGATCGGAACGCCGCAGCGCATGGCTCGGCTGCGACGGCTGCTCGCCCGCGATGCACCGTCCGAGCGCCAGATCGAGTGCGTCGACCTCGTCGGCATCGCGAGCGCCGGCCGCGCGCAACGCGCCGGCGGCCGCGACGTGATTCGTGCGCACCGCGATCGCGAGCGGCGTGCGGCCGTCGCGGTCTCGCGCGGCGATCGATGCACCACCGGCGAGCAGCTCGTCGATCATCCCGATGTCGCCGCCGAGCAGCAGCGCCGCGTGCAGGCCGCCGCCCCAGCGGCCGAACGAGCGGCCCGCGACATCGACCCAACCGCGGTGCGCGAGCAGCTCGCGGACGATCGGCCTGGCGCCGCGCTCGATCGCGAGCTCGATCGCTTCGCGCGTCTGCCACGGCGGCGCGGGTTGCAGCGCCGCGCGCACGGCTTCGAGATCGCCGGCGCGAACGGCTTCGTGCAGCGCGGGCGGTGCCTCGAGCCCGACGCGCTGGGCGTGATGCACCAACCGCGGCCAGCTCGCGAAGCCGGCCTCGCGCGCGATCACCAGCTGCGCGTCGGCGAGCCGAAACGCCGTGGAGGGCTCCGGCGTCCGGTGCAGCTGGCGCGCGATGCGCTCGGCCGCGGCGGCATCGCCACGGCGCTGTGCGCGCAGCAGGTCTTTGGCTCGCTTGCGTTGTTGTTCGAGATCGAGCTTGGACACGAGACCTCCTTCTGAACGCCCGATGTCCGCCGAACGGGCTAGAAGGGGTCGATGAGATCGACGTGCTGAGCTGATCGAGACGGGCGCTGCCCTTACCGCGGACCGGATGCACTCTCGCCGTGCGCGCAAAGCGTAGCGCGGCTCAGTACTCGGCGTCGACCAAGATGCCGACGTCGTCGATCGATTCGTCGAACGTGCCGGATGGAACTTCGCCATCGCCGGCGCCTTTGAACGGGTTGTCGAGGTTCCACGCGCTGATCTGCTCGGGCCGTTGCACCGACCACGTGCGCGACCAGCCGACCGTGAACGTGAAGTTGCCGGCGGTCGCTTCGAGCCCGAGGCCGACCATGTGGCCCGACAGATCGCCGAACGTCGTCGAGCGATGCGCGGCATCGGTGTTCGCGGTGGTGTACGCGTAGCCGGCGGTCGCCCACAAATAGCCCGGGATGAGCTGCACGTCGACCGCGCCGCGGATCGCGCCGTGCGTGATCTCGGACAGTCGCGACGTCAACGTCGTCAGGTTCATCGCCGCGCTGCTCTCGTCGACGACGGTCACGCCGCCGAGCTGCCACGCGTTGTTCGCCGCCGAGCTCGGAAAGATCCACAGGTCGCCGTTGACCTCGACGATCCATCGTTGCGCGAGGTAGCGCGCGCCGGTGCGAACCGTGATCGGCTCGGCGATATCCATATGTGCGGTCGGCGTGTTCGTGCGCACCGAGACGTCGGTCGAGCCGGCGGCGCTCACCGGTCCGTCGACGTGCGCGGTGCGCTCCCAGCCGACCGATGCCGCGAGCTCGACGCGCGTATCCGGCGGCGCGACGAGCACGCCGGCGACCACGCTCGGCGAAAAATCATCCACGGCGTTGATCGCCGCGGTGACGTCGTGCGCCGGATCGCCGAGGACATCCTTGCGGTCGATGAAGCCGGCCCACAGCGAGCGTGTCTCGTCGATCGTGACGCGCGATGCGGCGAGCGAGATGCCGACCGCGACCGATTCGCCGAGCCGCCGCGCGGCGCCGAGCGCGAGCGTGTCGCGGCGCGACAAGCCGTAGTAGCCGTCGTAGCGATAGTCGAACGCGGTGCCGTAGTGCGCGGGATCGAGGCCGTCGGGCTGGCGCAGCGATCGCTCCGAGACCGCGCTCGTCATCGCGCCGATGCCGAACACCCAGCCGGCGAAGCCCGCTTCGATCGCGAACGTCGGCACGATGCGCGACTCCGCTTGATCGCGCGCGAGCGGCGCGTCGGAGTTCTCGAGCCACTGCACGTTGTCGTCGGAGAACGCGATGCCGACTTGCGCGCGATACACATCGCGCCGCGCGAGCGCCGCGGGATCGAGCAGCAGCGCGCCCGCGCCGTCGTCGGAAACCGTGCCGGTCCCGGCGCGCCCGATCGATCGCGGCGAGCCGCCCTCGATCACGATCCCATCCGCGTGACCGCGCGCGCACGCGAGGCAGAGGACGACGATCGCGGGGCGAGCTGACGGCACGACGAGGCACGATAGCTCACCGCGATGTCCGAGTGTTTCACGACGCGCTAACAGCGAGCGCGCAGAGCAAGCTGACCGAGTGATCGCCGAATCGCTCGAGACCGCGTTCGAAGACACGCCAACGGCTGTGCTGCACACGCTCGGCTCGCTCGTCGCGCAGCCGGCCGTCGCGATCCTCATCGCGACGCCGATCGAAGAGGTGGGCCGTCTGTTGTTGAATCACCGCGTGCCCGCGCTCGCCGTGGTCGACGACGCGTCGCACCTGCGTGGGCTCGTCACGCGCACCGACGTGTTGCGCGCGATCGACGAAGCGCTCGCGACCGCCGGTGACGCGATGACCTGCGTCGTGTTCGCGCTGCCCGCCGGCGCGCACATCGAGCGCGCCGCGGCGCTGATGGCGTACGAAGGCGTCGGCCAAGTCGTGGTCACCGGGCACGATGGCGAGCTGCTCGGTATGGTGTCGGCGCTCGACGTCGCGCGCCACTACGCGGCCTGTTCGGGATACCGGATCGGATGACGTATTACGGCGTATTACGGAGTTTCGCCCCGATACCGGCCCGGTGGAATACTGCCGACGTGACCGATGGTATCCGCGTCCTGTACGTCGAAGACGACGAGCGACTCGCTCGCCTCACGATGGAGTATCTCGTGACGCACGGCCTGGAAGTGCACTTGGTGCCGCGCGGCGATCTCGCCGTCGCGGACGTGATGCGAGTCCGGCCCGACGTCGTCCTGCTCGACGTGATGCTGCCCGGCGCCGACGGCTTCGAAGTCTGCCGCCAGCTCCGCGCGCGCACCGACGTGCCGATCATCATGGTCACGGCGCGACTCGACGAGGCCGAGCGCGTGCGCGGGCTCGAAGGCGGCGCCGACGACTACGTCACCAAGCCGTTTCAATCGCGCGAGCTGCTCGCGAGGATCCGCGCACAAGCGCGGCGCTCGCGCGGCGAGGTCGGTCCCCGGCCGGATCGGCTGCAGGTCGGCTCGCTCACGATCGAGCCGTCGTCGATGTCGGTGACCGTCCGCGGCGAGCCGGTCGTGCTGACCGCGAACGAGTTCGCGCTCGTGCACGCGCTCGCGCAGCGCCCGGGCCGCGTGCTCGATCGCGAGCAACTGCTGCAGCTGCTCCACGGCACGCCCGACGAAGCATTCGATCGCTCGATCGACGTCGTCGTGTCGCGCGTGCGCGCGAAGATCGAGCTCGATCCGAAGAACCCGCGTATGCTGAAGACGGTGCGCGGAGTCGGCTACATGCTCGCAGCTGGCGGTGAAACGTGAAGACGAAGCGGCGGCTCTCGACGCGAATGGTCCTGCTCGCGATCGCGCAGATGCTCATCCTGCAGTGCGCGATGATCGCGATCTGGTGGCTCACGGTGCCGCGTCACTTCGACCGCATCTTGCCGCCGAAGCATCACGACCACGGCCCGCACATCTTCGGCTTGCCGATGGGGCCGATGCTAAATCTGCTGACCGGCTTCGTCGTGCTCGGCATCGGCGCATTGCTCACCGCGCGCTGGATCTTGCGCCCGGTCGAGAAGCTGTCGCAAACCGCGAACGCGATCGGCGGCGGCGATCTGCAGGCGCGCAGCAAGGTCACCCGCGACGACGAGATCGGCGTGCTCGGCACGCAGCTCGACGACATGGCGCGCCGGCTCGAGCTGCTCGTGGCATCCGAGCGCGAGCTCCTCGCGAACGTCGCGCACGAGCTGCGCACGCCGCTGTCGCGGATCGGCGTCGCGCTCGACCTCGCAGCCGAAGGCGACGGCAAGCGCGCGCGCGCATCGCTCGAGGACATCGCGGTCGACGTCGCAGAGCTCGAGACGATCGTCGATGACATCCTCACCGCGATGCGGCTCGAGAGCGGTCGCGCGACCGAGCTGCCGCTGCGCCGGCAATCGATCGAGCCCGCGCAGATCGCGACGACCGCCGCCGACCGATCGCGCGCGCGGCACGCCGAGCGGGCGATCGAGCTCGACGTCGCGCCCGGCTTGCCGACGATCGACGTCGACCCCGTGCTGTTCCGCCGGATCATCGACAACCTGCTCGAGAACGCGCACAAATACACGCCCGATACGTCGACGCCGATCGTGCTGCGCGTGTGCGAATCCGGGCACGACGTCGTGTTCGAGGTCGCCGACAAAGGCATCGGAATTCCGCCCGACGATCTGCCGCACGTGTTCACGGCGTTTTTTCGCGCCGATCGCAGCCGCTCGCGCCAGAGCGGCGAGCGCGGCGGCGTCGGGCTCGGGCTCACGCTGTCGCGGCGGATCGCCGTCGCGCACGGCGGCTCGATCTCGCTGACCAGCGAGCTCGGCGTCGGCACCGAGGTGCGGTTGAGCGTGCCCTCCGCTGCGGCAAGCTCGGCGGCGAGCTGATCGTCGCCGTCGTCGTCGTCGGATAACGTCGACGGCGAGCGCGATAGTACGTACGTCCGTACTCCGAAAACGTACGTCCGTACTCCGAAAACGTACGTACGTACCTCGCAGAACGCGTAGCAATCCCGATTGCGAGGCCGGCGTTCGCGCGAACGTCGACGTCGACGGTTCTACGCCGCGATCGGCAGCGTGATCGTCACGGTCGTGCCCTTGCCGGGCTCGCTGTCGATCGCGAGGCGACCGCCAGCGGTGCCGATCAAGCGCTGACACTGCGCCAAGCCGAGGCCGGTGCCTTGCGCGCGCGTCGTGAAGAACGGCGTGCCGACGCGCTTGAGCACATCGGCGGTCATGCCGACGCCATCGTCTTTGACCTCGAGCACGAGCATGCCCGCGGACTCGCTCGCCTGGATCGAGACGCGCCCGTTTGGCGAGCCGCGCGCGGCGACGGCTTGCGCGCCGTTCGCGACGAGGTTGATCAAGACCTGCGTGAGCTCGGTCGGCGGGATCCGCACGCGCGGCAGCTCGCGCGGGCCGTCGTAGCCGATCTGCGCCCGGACCTTGACCGCGAGCTCCTGGCACACCGACATCGCGTGGCGCAGGATCGGCAGCGGATCGGTCGAGATCGGCGTGCTCGGATCGGGGCGGCGTTGGGTCGAAAACCCGCGCAAGCTCGAGATCAGCGTGTTGAGGTGATCGATCGACGTCTTGATGTCGTCGGTGACTTGGCCGAGCTCGTCGATCATCTCGATGAGATGCCCGCGGTTCGGTATCGAGACGCTATCGAGCGCCTGGCGGAGGACCGGCGCGAAATCGGCGAGCTCCTTGAGCAACTCTGCGTTCACCGCCAGCGACATCAGCGGTTGTTTCAAATCGTGAACGAGCATGCCGGAGATGCTGCCGAGCGTCGCGAGCCGCTCGGTTTCGAGCAACCGGCGGTGCACCGCGGCCGAATCGCGGCTCAGTGCCCACGCCTCGGTCGCCCACCGCAGCACCTGCATCAGCTCGGTGCGCACCCACGGCTTGATGATGTAGCGAGCGACCAAGCCTTCGTTGATCGCGCGCAAGATCGGTTCGATGTCGGAGTACGCGGTGACCACCATGCGGATGGTCTGCGGCCAGCGCTCCTTCGCGATGCGCAGCAATTCCTCGCCGGACATCGTCGGCATTCGCATGTCGGTGACGATCACCGCGACGTCGGTGCTCTCCAGAACTTGCAACGCCTCGGCCGGCTCCGACGCCACGCGGACATTGAACTCGGCCTTCATCGACGTCTCGAAGACGACGCGGTTCCCGCGCTCGTCATCCACGTAAAGGACGAGCGGGCCTTTTCCCGGATCGCTCATGCGTGATCCGAAGCATACCGAGCATTGCGAGCTTCGGCTAACGTTTCAGCCGGAAGCTCGAGTACAAATCCCGATCGACCTCGGCGCTCGCGCACCTCCAAGGTGCCGCCGTGTCGGGTCATGATCGCGCGCGCGAACGGCAAGCCGAGTCCGGTGCCTTTGCCCGGATCTTTGGTCGTGAAGAACGGCTCGAAGATCTGATCGCGCAGATTCTTCGGAACGCCGGGCCCACTGTCGGACACCTCCACCGCCACTCGACCGTCCTCCTTCCAAGCCGTCACCTCGACCCACCCTTTCGGTCCGGCAGCGTGCGCGCCGTTCTCGAGCAAGTTGGTCAATGCTTGCACGAGCAGCGATGGCGAGCACTTGATTTCGGGGTCTTCTTCGAAGGCGACGCGGAGCTCGACGCCCTTGGCGGCGGGCGCGATCAACGACATGGCGCGATCGACGAGCTCGGAGACCTTGGCCTTGCGAACATCGAGTGGCGCTTCGCCACGGAAGCCGAGCAGCTGCTTGGACAAGAAGCCGATCTGTGTCGCACATTCGCCGATCACGCTGATCAGCTCGCCGGGACCGGTGCCCGGCGCGATCAGGTCCGGCGGCAACAGCTCGGTCAGCGGAAGCACGGCGTTGACGATCCCGTTCGCGGGATTGCGCAGCTCGTGCGCGAGCCCCGACGTCAGGATGCCGAGCGTCGACAGCTGCTCGGCGCGGCGCAGCCGGACCGCGAGCTCGCGCATGCGGAACTGCGCATCGACGCGAGCGCGCAGCTCGCGCGGATCGAACGGCTTGGTCACGTAGTCGATCGCGCCGGCTTCGAGCCCGGCGACCCGCGTGCCGAGATCGATCACCGCCGACAAGATGATGATCGGCGCGAGCTTGTCCTTCGCGTGAGCGCGGAAATCTTTCGCGAGCTGGATGCCGTTGCGGCCCGGCATGTCGATATCGGTGATGAGGAGCTGCGGCTCGTGCTGCTTGACGAGCTCGAACGCGGCGTCGCCGTCGAGCCCGACGATGACCTTGTACTTGTCGGAGAGCAGCCGCGCGACCGCGTCGGCGAGGCCCGGGTTGTCCTCGGCGACGACGATCGTGCCGAGCGAATGCTCGGATTCGAACACGTCGCCGGTGTGAATGCTCGGTCCGGTCGACGCGATGTCGAGCGCGAGACCGCGCGCCGGTGCGGGCGCTTCGTGCACGCTGCTGTGCGGCAGCACGACGCGCAGCTCGGTGCCGTGCGGCTGGCGCGGCAGTGCTTCGACGGTGCCTTCGTGCGCTTCGACGAGCTGCTTGACCAGCGACAGGCCGATGCCGGTCCCCTTCGTCTTGATGTCGCGCGCGCCACGCTCGAACCGCCCGAACAACCGCGCCGCGAGCTCGGGCTCGATGCCCTTGCCGTTGTCGAGCACCGACAGCTGAACCTGCGCGCCGTCGGTCGACAGCGCGATCTCGATCGCGCCGCCACGCGGCGTGTACTTCACCGCGTTCGACACGAGATTCGACGCGATCCGCTCGATCGCGACCGGATCGACGCTCACCAGCAACGACTGCGGCACGCGCGCGGTCAGCGTCAGGCCCGCGGCTTCCGCGGCCGGCAACCACGCGCCGGCGAGATTGCCGACGAGCACGGCGAGGTCCGTTGGCTCGCGATGCACCGCGAGCTTGCCTTCTTGGCCGGCGGCGAGCAGCAGCAGCTCGTCGACCAGGCGCACGAGCTTGCGCGCACCGTCGTTGACCGAGCCGAGGTTTTGCTTCGATCGAGGATCGAGCAACGCGCCCGCGCGCGCATCGATGTCGGCGGCGGCGAGCATGATCAGCGAGAGCGGCGTGCGAATCTCGTGCGAGACGTTGCCGAAGAATCGCTCGCGCGCGCTCTGCGCGTCGCGCAGCTGCAACACGGTGCCGGACAGTTGGTCGCGCGCTTCACGCAACTCGGCAGTCCGCTCGTCGACGAGCTTCTCTAGGTTCACTTGATAGTCGGCGAGCTTGCCGCGGGCGACCTCGAGCTCCTCGTAGCGCTCGAGCAACGTCTCGTGCGCGGCACGTAGCTCTCGCGCCGCTTGACGCGCCGTGAACGGCCACAACAACGCGCGCCAGATTCGACCGAGGATCGGCATCTTCTCGGGAACCTTGATGTGATAGCGCCCGCCGTGCGGAATCCTGCTGAGCTCGACCTTTGCCGCCGGTGCGCCGAGCAGCCGCGACAGCTCCTCCATGTTTCCCTTCGAGATCACGAAGAAGTCCCAGCAAACCTCGTAGTCGTCAGGGAGCAGTAGATCGAGCTCGAGCTCGTTCGGACCGATCTCTCGCTGCGCCGGCCGGATGCATGCGAACATCTGGTTGCCGACGCCTTCGCGCGGCTTCGAGAACCAGCGATAGAGATCCATCGGCGACATCGTCAGACGCGCGATCACCATCGCAAACTGCAGCGCTGGGATGCGCATGAAGCGATGGCCGAGCGCGACGTACTGTTCGTCGGTGAAGTGCAGGCGCATGTTGCGCATCACCGCGCAGTAATCGGGCCAATCGAGTCGCTCTTTCGAGCTCGACAGCTGCGCGAGCGTCACGTTCGTGCCCTCGACGATGCTCTCGAGCGGCACGCCCTTCCCTTTCAAGTCCTTGAGAAAGAGATCGAACGTTTTGCAGGAGACATCTTTCATGCGGACCACCTGAGGGCGACCGCTCCGTACGTCATGCCGGTCCCACCGCCGGTGATGACAACGAGATCGCCGTCCGCGAGTATACCGGCGGCGCCGGCCTCGACGAGGCTCATCGGCACGAACGCCGATGCGATATAGCCCGTTCGAGAAAATAGGTCGATCGAGCTCGCATCGGCGAGGCCTGCATGACGAGCGACCACGTCGCGCAGCCACGGCATGCCTTGGTGGGTCGCGAGGAACTTGACGTCGCGATGGTGGACGCCCGCCTTCGCGAGCACGGCGTCGATGCTCGTTTTACAGACGTCTGCGATCTGCAAGAACACGCGCTGCATCTGCACGGCGTCGTCGACGTGAATGACGGCCCGACCATCATCATACCAACGCTTGCCGGGCACGCTCGCGATCAGCGTACGCGGTGACGAACCATCCGTGTAGTGCACCGACGCAAGCACACCGCGATCTGGGGCCACCGGCCCGACGACGACGGCGCTCGCACCGTCGCCCAGGATCGGCGCGCCCGGCGTATCGATCGCGACCACACGCGATGACACCGACGATTGTACGAGCAGCGCGACGCGCGCCTGGCCGGTTTTGATCATCGCTTCGGCGATCGCCAATTGCATGATGAACGAATACGCCGCTGCATCGACGTGCATCGAAAAGCATCGCGGCGCGAGACCCAGTCGATGATGGACGTCGCACGCGGGATTACCGAGCAGATAATCGGGCACCACGGTATGGCTGAGCACGAGATCGATGTCCGCACGCGCAACACCCGCGCGCTCGATCGCTGATTCGGCCGCTTCGGCCTCCATGTCGAGGGGGCTGAGCTCCGGCGCCAAGACCCTCCGCTCGACCGTTCCTTGAAACGGGTCGCGACCTTGAATGCGGAGCGCCTCGAACACGAGACGCTCGCCGTGCGTCGCGGGTTGTGGGCCGGCTGGCGCCGCGGCGCGCGATGCCATCCACGCATCGACGACCTCGCGTGGCCAATAGTCGTTGCGACGGATTTCGGGCGGAAGGTAGCCGGCCGCGCCGAGGATCCCGATTCGGGTGTTCATCTCCGAGTTCGAGTGTACGCTGGCTCGTCGTCGTGACAGTCGTCCCATCGCTTGTCGATCCAGACCGGTACATGTGCGGTTTTCCGCACGATGTGTTCCGGCAGCTCAGAGATACAGACCCGGTATCGCGCCAACTCGACGGCTCGGGCGGTGAGTTCTGGGCTGTCGTGCGTTACGCGGACGTCCTTTCGGTATTGCGAGCGCCGCGCGTGTTCTCGTCGTGGCGCGGCGGCGCGTTACTCGCCGATCCGCCGCCAGAGTTCCTTGCGAAGCTGCGCGAAGGCATGCTCAATCGCGATCCGCCCGACCACACGCTGTTGCGACGCCTCGTTAACAAGGCGTTCACACCGAAGCGGATCGCAGAGCTCGAAACGAGGATCGCCGAGCACGCCCGCATCCTGGTAGATCGCGTGCGCGCCGACGGCAGGTGCGACTACGCGCAACAGATCGCCGGAGAGATGCCACTATACGTGATCTGCGAGATCCTCGGCGTGCCCGACATCGATCGCCGGCGCCTTTACGCACTAACAGAACGCATGTTCGGCAGCACGATCGCCGATCCGCGTGCTGCGTTTGCCGACGGGATGACCGCTGCCGACGAGCTGCGCGGCTACGCCGACGAGCTCGTCCGCACGAAGACTGCGCGTCCGACTGAAGACGTGACCAGCGATTTGATCGCCGCGGACATCGACGGCCGCAGGCTAACCGCCGGCGAGCTGCAGGCGTTCTTCATGCTGCTTTTCAACGCCGGCGCCGACACGACGCGCAGCCTATTGTGCTTCGCGTTGGAGCTGTTGCTCGATCATCCTGGCGAGCTCGCGCGGCTGCGCGACGATCCGACCCTGTTGCCGACTGCCATCGAAGAGGTGCTGCGCTACGAGCCACCGGTGATCCAGTTTCGTCGCACCGCGACCGCCGATACCCAACTCGCCGGCGTCTCGATCCGCGAAGGTGATAAGGTCCTCGTGTTTTTTCCGTCGGCGAATCGCGATGCGGCCGTGTTCGCGGATCCCGATCGATTCTCCGTCGGCCGTACTCCGAATGACCATCTCGGATTCGGTCACGGCGCCCACTTCTGCCTCGGTGCACCGCTGGCGCGGTTAGAGAGTAAGCACGTGCTCGCCGAAACGCTCGCGCAACTCGACGCGATCGAGCCGGCAGGGCCTTCGGTGCACAGCCGCACCAATTTCATTCGCAGTGTGCGCGAGCTACCGATTCGCTATCGTGCGCGCTAGCGTCACGTGTGCGTGCGCCAAAGACGAGTCAGAATCGGCCGAACCGACCTGAAAGCCGGATGAGCCCTATAACGGCGCTAGGCCAATGATGATCGCATCGGTTCCGCCAGCTGAGGTGCGAGCCGTTCCCCCGAAGTCAGCAAAGCCTTGGAAGTATCCCGCGACGTAGTGCTTGCCATCGGCCGTTTGCGTGACCCCGTACGCCGCGTCTTGCATCGATCCACCGGCGCGCGTGGCGGTCAGCGGGCTTCCGTCGGTGCCGGAAAACCGAGCTGCGAGGATGTCGAAGTCCATCTGCGAGCACGTGCCGACCGATGAGACCGTGTTGGAGCCGAGCGACAAGCTCCCGCAGAAGTATCCGGCGATAACGATGTCACCCGTTGCGTTCGTCGCGAGGTCGCTCGCAGCGGCCTCGACCGTGGGACTGCCAGTCGTGGCGAACGCTTCGCTCCACTGATACGCGCCGGCCAACGAGTAGCTCACGAGAACCATGCCGCCGGTTCCGGTGCTCAGTGCCGACGGGCCGCCGAATGAAACGCTGCCGGTGAAATTCCCCGCGAGCACGATGCTCCCCGTCGCGGACACGGCGAGTGCGGTCGCGGTGTCGTTACTGGTGCCGCCGAGTACCTTTGCGAAGATGTACGTTCCCGTGTTGCTGTACTCGGCCAGGTACGCGTCGACGGATTGGCTCGTCATCGAACCGCCACCGAAATCGGCGGATCCCGAGAGCGTGCCCGCAACAACAATCGTTCCCGAGTTGCTATCGAGTACGACGCTGGTAAGTGTGGTGTTGCCAACGCCGGTGAACGTCTTGACGAGTCCGGCGCTTCCGTCGGTACCGAACTCTGCGACGTACGCCTGCTGGTAGCCACCGTTCGTTAGGGTGGTGCCATTGACGGTGATCGAGCTCGTATAGAAGCCTCCAACAGCGACGGTTGTCGATGCGACGGAAACACTGTTGAGCGCGTCAGCGGCGGTGCCGCCGAGCGCCTTCGCCCAGCGATAGGCTCCAGTCGTATCGAGCGAGAGGATATAGCCGTCGTTGCCCCCTGCGCTCGTCAGCGTCGCGCTTGTCCCGAACGACATCGAGCCGGCGAAACTACCGACGACGTAGATGTTGTTCGACGCGTCGACGGCTACGCGCAATGCCGTGTCATCGCTCGTGCCGCCAAACCCTTCGATCCACGCGACCGATCCGTCCGTGGACGAAAGCTTCGCGACAAAGAAATCGTTACCGCCGTTGCTCGTCAGGGTCGTAGCTCCCACCGTGAAGCTGCCCTGGAAGCGACCGACGATGATCAGATTTCCATCGCTATCGATGGTGATTCCTTGCGCAGCATCGTTCTGCGTTCCGCCGATCTGTTGTGACCAAAGTGCCTCGCCCGGCGTACCGAAGAGTGCGGTGACTTTGTGGTCTTGGTTCATCGTCACCGCGCATCCGCCTGCGCCGATGCAGTCGTCCGACCAACCAAGAAACGTTCCGGTCGACGCAGCTTGGGCCAACGAGATCTGCGTTCCCATCGGAAACGTCATCGTGCACGTTCCGCCGCTGCACGAGACGCCCGCCGGCGTCGACGTGACGACGCCGGTTCCACTTCCACCGACGTTGATCGTGAGCGTGTACATCGTCGGACCGGCGTCGACACCTCCGTCGGTCGGTGTGTAGGGCACGCACGTTCCGCCGAGGCTATCGCCGACGTCTTGGCTCGAGTAACGGTAACCGCCGGGGCAGGCCGGATCTGGATATGCGCACCACATGTTGCCGGTGGACGCGGCGAGACATTCACCGCCACTGCTGAGGTCGCAATCGCCCGCGCCGCCGCACTGCACGTCCGCAGTTTTGTTGCAGGACGCCGTACATAGCGACGCGAGGATCAAGACGCCCAGAATTACGTTACGCATGCAGTTCCCCTCGGGGCGAGAGTCTCGCCGAAAACGCTAGGAATTCCAACACGACGTAGATCACATCCTCGTCGGCGGTCGGGTCAACCACGTACAACCCTAGCGGTGCTCCACCCGTTAGTTCCCGTTAGTTCCCGTTCCCAACCGGCGCCGGGCGCCGCGTATCGCCGCGCCGACGTCCGCTCGGCCAGTTTTCCTCGTCCTTTCCGCCGCTCTTGAGGAACGCGTCCACGGTCGCGCGAGGCGGTCATGCTCTTCCATTTCGCAGGAGTCTGCATCGTCTCTCCGTTTGTCACGCGTGGTTCGCCCGCCTTCGCTTGTAGCGCCTACTGCGCTGTCGCTAACTGCCTGAGCGTCGCGCCCGCGTTCCGACGAGCGCGCGCCTCGTTTCGCATCACTCCGGCTGGAAATTCGCGAGTGCGATCGATCGAAGTGCGCCGCGCACGGCGCGTCGTCATCGGCGCATGCCCAGATCGGCGGCGAGACTGTGATCATTCCGAATACGAGAGCAGGTGGGTTACGGGTCGTCATGAAGATTGCTTGAAACGAGGGTGAGGGCCATACCTGACTGAGTGTGGATACACTTCATGTCATGATCAGGACAGATGTCGAAGCTCTGATCGTAAGACAGGCAGGGGTTGATCAGAAAGAGACCGTCGGTCAGGAATTTCCAATTGATCACCGCCAACGTGTTTAGGTCTGACACACTTGAAGCTGACCAGTCGTAGATAGCGCTAAGTTTGCTCTCGACATGTTCACAGTAACGGTCGAGGTGCTTAGCTTTGACCGCAATGCTGTCGAGCCGCCGTTGAACGGAATGATCGTGAATGATGCCGAAAACGATCACGGCCGCACCAACCAACGGGATTAAGACGTAGAATACTAGCTTCTTCATTCGGGTTTCTCAGGAGCCGTTTGATGGACGTTGTTCGCGGAGGCTCCATTGAGTATCATGCCGACGTCGTACGTCTGGGGATCTTGCTGCCACTCTTCCTTGTGCTTCTCTTCAGCGATCGTCACGAGGTTCGGCTCCACGTCACCCGCGTAGGCAGGACGTCCGACGGGCTTCATCTTGTGCTTGATGCCCATGGTGTCGTCAGCCGTGTCACCGTACGACAGCATCGGAGCGTTCTGATAGGCAGGCACGAGCTTCATGGCCGTCGCGTCTTCGATCTCGAAGTCTTGAACGACGTAGACGAGCTTCTTCTTGTCGCCACCCATCAACAGCCAGGCCACACCGGTCTCACGTTCGGTGTGTTCGAGGGCTTCGGACTTCTCGCCTTTCGGGAGGGTGGCGTTGGCTTCACGCCGACCGATGTCCTTCGTCTTCGAGCCAGAGAACTCTTTGAGCCGTGTCATGATGCTGGTCTTCAAGTTGTCACGCACCCACTTGTCTTTGTTGAACGCGACGGCAAGTTCGGCAAGCTGTCGGTTGTTTGAGTGTGGAGCCACTCTCGTGGTGATGTTCGTGAAGAAGGTGCGCATGTAGTGATTGAGTGCCGTGAGGAACTCACCCTTCTCACCTTTCTCGCCCTTGGTGTTCTTGGTGCCACGGTTCAAGGGACCTTTGGCCATGTCCTTGCCTTGATCCAAGCTGCCACCCACGAGTACCTCGATGGACGATTCGGCCGAGTCGGAGAGCTCCTCCGCGACTTTCACACCAAGAGACTTCGCCGCGGCTTGTACGCCTTTCGAGGCTACGTAAGCGATGGCGCCCTGCACGCCGAGAGACACGAAGCCCGTGAAGAAGTTCAGAGCCACTGCTGGGAGCATCTCCAGCTCAGTATCCGATTCCGTTTGAATATCGGTATAGACGTCTGAGAGTGCTCCGGTCCATTCCGCATGCGCCAACAGCACGAGACTTGTCG
>DATBAS010000055.1:0-61720 GCA_036271395.1 Kofleriaceae bacterium | reverse complement strand
TCTCGGCGGTCGCACGACGACGTTCATCATGGGCGGCTACGCGGTGCTCGGCGTGATCCTCGCGCTGACCAACCGCGCCGTCGGCGAGATGTTCAAGGGCCTGCGCCAGCGCGACAACCTCACGCGGTTTCTGCCGCGCCAGGTCGCCGAGCGCGTGATCGCGGAGGGGCCGCAAGCCCTCGCGCCGATCGAATGCGAAGTCACGGTGCTGTTCAGCGACATCCGCGGTTTCACGTCGATGTCGGAGCACATGGAGCCGCGCGACGTGCTCGCGATGCTCGACGATTACTTCGGCAGGATGAGCATGATGGTCAAAGGGCACGACGGCGTGGTCGGCAAGCTCCTCGGCGACGGCATGCTCGCGTTCTGGGGCACGCCCGATCGCATCGCCGATCACGCGATGCGAGCCGTCAAGGCCGCGCGCGACATGCGGCGCGTCGTCGGTGAGCTCAACGTCGAACGCGCGCGCACCGGGCTTCCGCCGATCGCGATCGGCATCGGGATTCACACCGGCAAGGTCGCCGCCGGCATGCTCGGCGGCAGCTTGCAATCGGAGTACACGATCATCGGCGACGCCGTGAACGTCGCGTCGCGCATCGAGGGTCTCACCAAAGATCACAAGATCGATCTGCTGATCAGCGAGACGACGAAAGCCGCGATCACCGGCGACGCGCGCGAAGTCGCGAAGGCCGAGATCCGCGGCCGGGCGGAGCCGATCGTGCTCTACACCGTCGACGAGCCGGGCCACGCGTGACTCGCGGTGAGAACGCCGGTGCGTTCGCCGCGATCGCGATTCGCGACCGTCCTGATGGTCCTCGGCACCGCGACCCCGATGGCGCGTGCTTCGCGAGCTTGCTCACCAGCCCCGACTACCGACTCGCTGGACTTCGATCTCGACGTCAAGGACGCGCTAGTCGCCGATTGCCTGCACGTGGCCGTTGTTGATCGCGTAGACGCGGCCGGTGTGATCGATCGTGACGGGCGTGTACGCGGCGCCTTCGGCTTTGTCGAGAAACACGCTGCTGGTCAGGATGCCGTCGGATGAGATCGCGTACGCGGTGCCGTCCTCGCTGTTGACGTAGACCGTGCCGTTCTTGTCAACGGCGGGCGCGTCGATGCACCACTCGAAGCCCCACGGATGATCCGACGTGCACGACACGAAGCCGTCCGGCGCGCGCGCGCAGCTGTTCGTGTTCGTGCTGAGAAACTGCCACTTGATCTGCAGCTGCGCGTCGAGCTCGTCGATGTAGTACGGGCCGAGGTCGACGCCGGTCGAGCTCTCGCCGTAGTGGTTGTCCTTCGAGACGATGCGGTAGTCGCTGTCGCTGTCGCCGGGCACGATCGCCGGCGTGTCATCCCAGCCGAAATCGAACGACGCGACGAAGTGACCGTTGCCGTCGAGCTTGATCAGGTGGCCGCGATAGCCGTTGTAGCCGGTGAACGAGCCGTAGAGCACGCCGCCGTCGGGTAGCGCGACCGGCGAGGCCGACGAGTCGTCGTCGACCAACGCGTCGGGCGCCATGCCGGTGCTCGGATCGACGCCTTTCGGCGCGTTCTGCCGGCAGTCGTAGATGTTCTGCAGCGGCGTGCCGTCGCTCGGGATCGTGACGCCGCAACCGTCCTCGAGCACGCCGCGCAGCGTGGTCGACCACTTCGGCGTGAGGTCTGCGTTGACCGCCGAGATGTACGAGTAGTGCTCGTCGAAGTGCGCGCGGCTGACGATGAAGATCGTGCCATCGGCGGCGATCGCCGGCGCCGCGTTCATGCCCGGCCGTTGCGCGCCGCACTCGTATTGCGGTGGCAGCTCGATCGGATCGGGCGGCCACGGCAACGAGGTCTGCGTCGGATCGTATTCGTAAAAGCAGGCGGCGGTGGCGGCGGGCGCCGAGGTCACGAGCGTGGCGTAATCGGCGACGCGCGTGGTGCCGTCGGGCGCGACCGCGACGAGGTTCGCGGTTGGCTCCATACCGTACGGGTTGTCGTGATCGAGCCCGAGCGTGCTGTAGTAGATCGTACCGTCGGGCCCGACCGCGAGGCCTCCTGCGACGTAGACATCCGGATCGTCGGTCGCGAATGGCTCGACGTGACGCACGACGCTGCCATCGCTGCGCGACAGCTCCCAGATCGAGCCGCCGACGCCCGGCACCGCGACGAGATCGCCGGCGAGCGCGGGTTGGAACATCGGCTCGAAACCGACGCCGGGCTCAGGCTTCCAGTCGCTGTCGAACGACCATGTCATCGCGAGCGTGCCGTCGGCTTGCCACGCGAACGCGTTTTCCTGCCAGACCTGCGAGCTCAGGCGGTACGACGTGCCGTCGTAGCATTGCGGCAGACCGTCGGAGCCGAGGTCGCACGGCGTGTACGTGCCGCTCTTGGCCATCATGAGCACGTCGTCGCCGTCGACGAGCGGCGCCTGGTAGTGGATCGTCAGATCGCCGCCCGCGTCGAACATCTCTTGCGGGATGAACGGATCGATCAGGAGATCGGCCGCCGCGCTGCCGAGCGATTGGCCGGCCACGCAGCTCGCGCCTTCGTGCGACGCCGAGTTCCCCCATTGCTTCCACGACGCACACGAATCGTCGTTGTCGCCACACCCGGCCAACGCGATCGCGATCAACACACCCACGCGCTTCATGCGCGCTAGGGTAGCTCAGCGCGTGTACTGGCGGCGATGATCGTCGACGCCCGTGAACCGGAACGCACCGTGAAGATCCTCGATGGGTGTGACGAGCGTCATGATGCGCTCGTACTCGTCGATCGTGATGCGCTCGCGGTCCGCCAGCACTTCGCCGAGCTTTGCCTTCGCGGTCATCTCGGCGGCGCGGTGGCCGACGACGCCGGAGAAGAACTCGCTCGTGCAGCCGCTGCCGTACGAGAACAAGCCGATGCGCTTGGTCGCGAGCACATCGGCGTCGGTGTCGAGTGCGCCGAGCAGCGCGAGATACAGCGAGCCGGTGTAGATGTTGCCGACGCGCGCGCACGCCCACAGCGACGGCTCGACCTGCGCTCGATAGCTCGCCGGATCGTCACCCTCGACGCCATCGCTGGCGCGCAGCGCCGCGTGCGCCTTCTTCGCCATCTTGCAGAACGGCACGTGGTAGCAGATGCGGGCGAGCTGGTCGCTGGTGATCTCGTCGCCGCGCACGAGCTCTCGCGCGATCGCGCGGGTCTTCCAGCCGCCATACGCGGTGGCGAGCGCCTCGGTGTAGCACTGCATGCTGTAGTGGCCGTCGACGCGCGCTTCGCGCTGCCCGATCGGACGCCAGAAATCGTGGACGTGCGTGCTCGCCGCGCCGGAGATGCCGACATCGAGCTCGAGCATCGCCGGGTTCTCGGCGATCACCATCGCGACCGCGCCGGCACCTTGCGTCGGTTCACCCGCGGTGTGCATGCCGTAGCGCGCGACGTCGGAGCAGATCACGAGCGCGGCACGCCCGGCGGCGGCGCCCGACGCGATCCATTCGACCGCGGCCATCACGCCGGCGGTGCCGCCGTAGCACGCGTGCTGCGCGTCGAACACGCGCATCTCGCTCGGCAGCTCGAGCAGACCGTGCACGAACGACGCGACCGGCTTGGAGTGATCGACACCGGTCTCGGTGCCGACGACGAGCATGCCGAGACGCGGATTGCCTGCGGCGTCGAGCGCGCGTTTGCCGGCGCGCGCCGCGAGCGCGACGGTGTCTTCGCCGGGCTCGGCGATCGCCATCTCTCTCGCGCCGAGGCCTTGCGTGTACTTCGCCGGATCGACGCCGCGCGCCGCGGCGAGATCCTCGATCGAGATGTAGCGGCGCGGCACCGCGACGCCCATCGCTTCGATTCCAACTCGTGTTCTCACGCGGCGGACGTATCACGCGCGTCGCTAGCGCCGGTCACGGGATGGTCATAGTCGTGCGTTGCGTATTACAACGTGGCCATGAAGATCATCGTCATCGGTTCGACCGGCACCATCGGCGCCGCCGTCGCGCGCGCGCTCGCCGGCAAGCACGAAGTGGTCGGCGTGTCGCGCAAATCAAACCCCGCGGTCGACATCGACGACCACGCGTCGATCGCGCCGCTGTTCGCGAAGGTTGCCAAGCCCGACCACGTCGTCGTGTGCTGCGGCGGCGGCGCGTTCGGCAAGAAGCTCGTCGATCTCACCGACGACGATCTCGCGTATTCCGTGCGCAGCAAGCTGCTCGGGCAAGTCAACGTGATCCGCGAGGCCATCAAGCACGTCAGCGACGGCGGCTCGATCACGGTTACGTCGGGCACGCTCGCGCAGAACCCGATGCCGGGCACGTCGGCGATCTCGATGATCAACGCCGGCCTCGAAGGATTCGTGCGCGGCGCCGCGCTGGATGCGCCGCGCGGCATTCGCATCAACGCGATCAGCCCGCCGTGGATCACCGAGACGCTGATCGCGTTCAAGATGGATCCGTCGATCGGTATCTCGGCCGCCGACAGCGCCAAGGCCTACGTCGCGTCGATCGAAGGCAACGCGACCGGTCAGGTGCTCGACTGCCGGCGCTTCCTGTAGACCAACGCGAATCCGATCACGAGCAAGGCGGTTGCACCGATCGGCGCATCGCCCGAGCCGGCGCAGCCCGACTTGCCGTTGCCGGTATCTGCGTTGCTGCCGCTCGTCGCCGCATCGATCGGCACGTCGACGGCGCTCGGGCAACTCGGGCCGATCACGCCGAACTGCGCGCTGATCGTCGGCCACTGCATGATGTCGCAATCGTCGTGATCGACGGTGCCGGCCGGGCAATCGAGCACGCCGTCGAGCTCGGCGAACCGGAACAGCTTCGTCCACGACGAGGCATCGGTGGTCGCCGCGACGGCCATGAAATCGGGATCCCAGTTCGCGCCGCAGCCGACGACTCTGCCGTCGGGCGACTTACCGACGCACAACAACTGCGGTGCGCCCGTGAGCGCCTGGAACGTCGCGCCGCCGTCGCTCGAGCGGAAGCTGGTGCCGGTGCCACCGGCGACGACGACCGTCTGGCCATCGGCATCGGTCACGCCCGCGATCGGCTGCGTCGTGGTCAGCACTTGCGTGAAGTTGGAGCCGCCGTCGATCGAGCGATACAGCGCGTCGCCCGGCGGGCTGGCGCCGGCCGAGATCAGGAACACGATCTTCGCGTTCGTCGGATCGATCGCGGAGATCGACACCAGCTGCGTCTCGCCGAACGTCACGCCGGCGAGCGATGCCTCGGTCCAGTTGCTGCCGGCGTCGACGGTCTCGAACACGTGTGCGGCCGAGCCGACTTCGTAGCCGGCGACGTACGCGGTCATCGGATCGGTCGGCGCGACCTTGATGCTGTCGAACAGCAACGTCGATGATTCGAGACCGGCCGAGCCGAACGTGTTGCCGCCGTCGGTCGAGCGCAGCACGTCGTTGGCGACCGCCGAATCCGACGTCACGGCCCACACGTCGCCGGTCGAGCCGAGATCGATCGAGCCGATGTAGCGGCTCGGGATCACCGTCGCGTACGTGCAGCCGCCGTCGCGGCTGACGCGCAGCCCGGTGTACGTGGTCGCGTAGAGCGAGCCGTCGCTGCCGATCGCGTATTCGGGATCGTAGGTGCCGCCGTAGCCGATGCTGTCTTCGCAGGTCCAGCGGAACGAGCAGCCGCCGTCGTGGCTGATCACGAGGCCGAACGTGGTGCGGACGTAGATCGAGCTCGGATCGTTGGCCTGGAAGTAGATGCCGTTGGTGTAAGGCGGGCGGCCGTTGGCGTGCGCGAGTGCCGCGCTCGCGAGCACCAACAAGAGACTGCGCCGCATGGCGCGATATTCGACGCAAACGCGGCGCCGGCGCAACGGCGATCAGCGTGCTGGGACGGTGTGACCCAGCGCGCGTTGTAACGTTTCGCTGAGCGCCTGCGCGGAAAACGGCTTTTGCACGAAATGATCATCGGGCCCGAGCTGCGCGTTCTTGAGCGCCGCGTGCTCGGTGTAGCCGGACATGAATACGACTTTCGTGCCGGGTTTGCCGGCGAGCACCTGATGACTGAGTGAGCGGCCGTCGAGACCCGGCATGACGAGATCGGTGAGCAACACCTCGATCGTACCGGCGTGGTTGGCGAGCAGATCGAGCGCGGCGAGCGCGTTCGGCGCCTCGAGCAGCGTGTAGCCCCAGCTCGTGAGGTAGCGGCGCAACACCTTGCGCAACTGGCCATCGTCCTCGACGACCAGCACGGTGCCTTTGCCGCGTGCCGGGACGAATTTTCGCGCGCGCTCGCGCGCTTCGGGTGCGGCGTCGCGGCGCGGCCAGTACACGTGAAACGTCGTGCCGCGGTCGACCTCGGAGCACACGTGAATGCCGCCGTTCGACTGCTTGACGATGCCGAACACGGTTGCCAGCCCCAAGCCGGTGCCCTTATCGACGTCCTTGGTCGTGAAGAACGGCTCGAAGATGCGCGCGCGCACGGCGGGCGTCATGCCGCAGCCGGTATCGGTGATCGACAACACGACATAGCGCCCGGGTGCGACGTCGAGTTGCTTGCCGTGCGCTTCGTCGACGAGCGCGTTGCGCGTCTCGATCGCGAGCGAGCCGCCTTTGGGCATCGCGTCGCGCGCGTTGACGACGAGGTTCATGACCACCTGCTCGACCTCGCCGGGATCGGCCTCGATCGCACCGAGATCAGGTGCGACCGCGGTCGAGATCGCGATGTCCTCGCCGACGATTCGCTTGAGCATGCCGTCGATCGAGCCGACGACGGAGTTGAGCGCGAGGATCGCGAGCTTTCGCTTTTGCTTGCGGCTGAACGTGAGCAGCTGGCGCGTCAATCCCGCGGCGCGCTCGGCGCTCGCGACGATCTCCTTGACCTCTGCGCTCGTGGCGTGGCAGTCGCCGATCGCGTCGAGCGTGAACTCCGCGTTCGCCAAGATCACGGCGAGGATGTTGTTGAAGTCGTGTGCGATCCCGCCGGCGAGCCGGCCGATCGCCTCCATCTTTTGCGCCTGGCGCAGCTCGGCCTCGACGCGGCGCGACTGCGTGACATCCGGCGCGACGGCCAGCAGGCAATCGCGGCCATCGAGGAGCAAGCGATGCGCGGTGACATCGGCCTCGATCGTCTTGCCATCTTTGCGGAGGTAACGCCGCAGGCCGAGCGAGCGCATCTCGTCGATCGCGATCGGCGCGTGGATGTTGATCGGCTGATCGGCGGGCTTGAGATCGTGCAGCGTCATCGCCAGCAGCTCGTCGCGCGAGTACGCGACCATGCGGCAGGTCGCGTCGTTGACGTCGATGAACTCGCGCGTCGCCATGTCGATCACGAAGATCGGAACCGGGTTGCCGCGAAACAGCAGGCGCTGGCGCTGCTCGGAACCACGCGCGGCGGCGAGCTCTTGGCCGGCGCGACGCTCGAGCTCTTGATACAAGCCCTGCATCTCGCGGCCCGAGATCTCCATCGCGCGCTCGATCGTGTAGCGGTCCTGATCGGCGTCGCGGAACGTGCGGCTCACCAGCTCCTGCAACTCGCGCCACGCCTCGGCGGTCGGCGGCGCATCGGTCGTCGCGCCGACGCGGCGCAACAGACGCTGGAGCAGGGGATGGCTCATGCGGCTTCGCTGATCACGGTCAGGGTCATCGTCTGGTTGTGGAGCTCGCAACGGCCGGCCGCCAGCGGCGCGATCTCGCCATACGAGTAAAAGCCGACCTGCACGGTCCCCTTCGGCAACGATTCGAGCGTCGCTTCGATCTCTTCTTCCGCGCGCGCGCCGAGCACGAGCCGGCGTCCGACGCAGCTGATCGCGATCGATAGCGTCGGGCCATCGTGCGCGCCGGCCGCCATCTTGCCGGCAGCTTGTGCGCCGAGGATCAGCCGATCGAAGTTCGCGTACATCAACTTGGCGTAGCCGCCGATCGGCATATCGCCGCCGACCGTGATCGACTGCGTCGCCTCGTCGACGGCGAGCACGGTGCGTACGAGCGTGCTCGTCGCGTCGCGCGACTCGCGCAGCGATAGCGGGAACCACATGCCTGCGCTCGGCAGCTCCGCGGCGCGATCGCCGAGGTACTCCTTATACAGCGCGAGCGCCGGCCGGCCATCGAGCGCGTAGAGCACGTTGCCGCACGACGACGTCACCAATCGCTCCGGGCCGAACGCATCCCAACCGCCGCGCGAGCCGTGCGTGACGCGCAGCCGGTCGCCGTACAAACCGACGGCGACGACGGTATTGCATTCGGCGCGGCCGTTCGCGAGCACCCACGTGCGTGCGAACCGGTTGCCGTCGCCGGCGAACCCACCGGTGACGACCGTTCCGGGCAGCTCGATGCCGAGCCCGCGGACCAGCGCGCTCGGATCGACCTTGGTACCGTCGGAGAGCACGAGCACGGCACGCAGATCGTCGGCGCGCAGCGCCTCGGCGATGGTGCGGCCGGCGCGCGCCGCCGCTTCGCTGGTCTCGTTCGCGAGCGATGCATGGGCGAGCTGCACGCGCGTCGCGGCAAACCGCGCGACGGCGACCGTGATCGAGTCGTCGATGACGCGCGTCTGATCGATCTCGCCGGAGGTCGAGCAGCCGATCACGACACTGGTCGGAAACGCGCCGGCGAGCTCGGCGAGCGCGGCCGGATCCGCGGTCGGCGAGCAAAACGCCAGGACGAGCGTGGCCGTGGAGTCGAGTGTGGGAAACTCCTGCGACCACCGGCCATCCCGATGGCCGAGCTTGACGAGCTCCATGATCGCCGAGTCGGCCATTTCCCCGACTCGATCAAGGGTGGGTGTTGACGGCGCACGAAACTTGTCCGCCGACTGTCCGTGGACTGTCCGCGGACACCCGGCGGCCAGGCATTCCAGTGACTTGGCACCGGCATGGGCGTTGCTCTTACATCGCGATCGGATGATTCGCGACACGTCCGCGCAAGATCGGGTGCTGACCAAACCGGCCGTTGTAAGCCGGCGGCGGATCCAGACGATCGTGATCGGGGTCGTGGTCGCGCTCGGGCTCGTCTATGTCGCCCGCGGCTGGCTGCGCTCGCAGCGCTCGATCGATCGGTCGCGGATCCGCATCGCGAAAGTCCATCGCGGCGCGTTGGTGCGCGACGTCGTGGCCGATGGCCGCGTGGTCGCTGCGAATAGCCCGACCTTGTACGCGATCGCGGCGGGCACGGTGGATCTTCGCGTGCGCTCGGGCGACGCGGTCAAGCAGGGCCAGGTGCTCGCCGTGATCGCGAGCCCCGAGCTCGACAGCAAGCTCGCGCAGGAGCAGGCGACGCTCGCGGGCCTCGAAGCCGGCGTCGGTCGTGCGCAACTCGACATCGAGCACGGCCGCGCGAACGCCGACAAGCTGATCGCGCAGGGCGACGTCGATCGGCAGACCGCGCAGCGCGAGGTCGACGTCAACCGCGCGCTGTACAGCAAGGGCGTGATCGCCGAGCTCGAGCTGCGCCGCTCCGAGGATCTGCTCGAGAAAGCCAACATCGCGCTCAAGCACGCGCGGATCGAGGCCGGCCTCGGCACCAAGGAGCTCGAGTTCGATCTCGGCACCAAACAGCAGGGGCTCGAGCGCCAGCAAGAGATCGTGAAAGATCTCGAGCGCCAGGTCGCGGCGCTGGAGATCGCGTCGCCGGTCGATGGCCAGGTCGGCCAGCTCCTCGTCGCGCAGCGCGCCGCCATCGCCGCCAATGCGGCCGTGCTCACGGTCGTCGATCTCGGCGCGTTCGAGCTCGAGATCAAAGTCCCCGACAGCTTCGCGCGCGATCTCGGCATCGGCATGGCCGCCGAGATCCGCGAAGGCACGCAGCAATTCCCGGGCAAAGTGCGCTCGGTCTCGCCCGAGGTCGTCGATGGCAACGTCGCGACGCGGCTCGAATTCGGCGACAAACCGCCCGCCGGCTTGCGCCAGAACCAGCGGCTGACCGCGCGGATTTTGATCGACGAGCGACCGAACGTGCTCGAGGTCGAGCGCGGCGCGTTCGTCGATAGCGGCGGCGGCAACTCGGCCTACTTCGTCGACGACGGCGTCGCGGAGAAGCGGCCGATCAAGACCGGCGCGATGAGCCTCGACTCCGTCGAGCTGCTGTCGGGTGCGAGCGAAGGTGATCAGATCGTCGTGTCGGGCGCGGATGCGTTCGGCGAGGCGCAACGCGTACGGATCGCAGATTAGGAGACCGCATGTTTCGCATGAAGGACGTATCGAAGGTCTATCGAACCGAGATGGTCGAGACGCACGCGCTGCGTGACCTCACGCTCGAGGTGCGCGAAGGCGAGTTCGTCGCCGTCACCGGGCCCTCCGGCTCGGGCAAGACCACGTTCTTGAACATCGCGGGCTTGCTCGAGGAGCTGACGCGCGGCGAGTACTCGCTCGACGGCGTCGACGTAAAGTCGCTCGACGATCGCGCGCGCTCGCACCTGCGCAACGAAAAGATCGGTTTCGTGTTTCAGAGCTTCAATCTCATTCCGGATCTCGACGTCTACGACAACGTCGACGTGCCGCTGCGCTACCGCAAGCTGTCGCGCGCCGATCGCAAGAAGCGGATCGAGAAGGCGCTCGAGCGCGTGGGCCTCGCGTCGCGCGTGAAGCACTTCCCGGCCGAGCTCTCGGGCGGCCAGCAGCAGCGCGTCGCGATCGCGCGTGCGATCGCCGGCGATCCGAAGATGCTGCTCGCCGACGAGCCGACCGGCAACCTCGACTCGGCGATGGCGCGCGAGGTCATGCAGCTGCTCGAAGATCTCAACGCGCAGGGCACGGTCGTGTTGCTCGTCACGCACGACCCGGAGATCGCGGCACGCGCGCAGCGCAACGTCCACATCGTCGACGGTCACGCGACCGATCTCGATCGCGGTCCATCGCTGGTCAAAGTGCCGGCGGCGGTACACGCGTAATGTTCGGCTACTACTTCGACCTCGCGCTGCGCAGCTTGAAGCGCAACCGCGGGCTCACCGCGCTGATGATCGTCGCGATCGCGTTCGGCGTCGGCGCGAGCATGACCACGCTCACCGTGCTGCACGTGTTGTCGGGCGATCCGATTCCCGGCAAGAGCGACAAGCTGTTCTACGTCCAGCTCGATCCGCGCCGCGCGAACAGCTTCAAGCCGGGCGAAGAGCCGGCCGACCAGATGACCCGACTCGATAGCGAGTCACTCCTGCACGCGGCGCGTGGCGACAAGCAGGCGATGATGACCGGCGGCCGCGCGGCGATCGAGCCCGATCGCGGTGGCGTCGGCAGGTTCTTGCCGTTCGACGTCGACTCGCGGTGGACGTCGGCCGATTTCTTCTCGATGTTCGACGTGCCGTTCGTCGCCGGCGGACCGTGGTCGGCAATCGAAGATCAGCGCGCGACGCGGGTCGTCGTGATCACGCAGGCGCTCGCGCAGAAAGTGTTCGGCACCGCCGAGGTCGTCGGCCGGCCGATGCGCGTCGAAGGCACCGAGATGCGCGTCGTCGGCGTGATCGGCGACTTCCGACCGGTCCCGCACTTCTACGATCTCAACACCGATGACTTCGGGCTCGGCGATCAGCTGTTCGCGCCGTTCTCGGTCGCGATGGAGCTCAAGCTCCACAGCAACGGCTCGATGAACTGCTGGGGCGACGGCGACGCCATCCCGGATCAACGCGCGCTCGGCGCGCCGTGCGATTGGATCCAGTTCTGGGTCGAAGCCGATACCGCCGCGAAAGCGAGCACGTACAGCGACTTCTTGGTCAGCTACTCCGAGGACCAAGCGAAGGCCGGCCGCTTCGAACGCCCGCCGAACGTGCGCATGCGCGACGTCTCCGAATACCTCGACTTCAAGAAGGTCGTGCCGAACGACGTCAAGCTGCAGACGTGGATCGCGCTCGGCTTCTTGCTCGTGTGTCTCGTCAATACCGTCGGCCTCTTGCTCACGAAGTTCCTGCGCCGCTCGGGCGAGATCGGCGTGCGCCGCGCGCTCGGTGCGAGCCGGCGCGAGATCTTCGTCCAGCTACTCGTCGAGTCCGGCACGATCGGGCTCGTCGGCGGCGCGCTCGGGCTCGGGCTCGCGTGGCTCGGCTTGTTCGCCGTGCGTCATCAACCGACCTCGTACGCCGACCTCGCGCACCTCGACCTGCCGATGCTCGCGGTCACGTTCACGCTCGCGATCGTCAGCAGCCTGTTCGCCGGCATGTTGCCGGCATGGCGCGGCTGCCAGGTCTCGCCGGCTATTCAACTCAAGTCGCACTGAGGCGCCCAAAATGCTGCAGATCCTCTCCACACTTCGGCGCCACCGCACCGCGACGCTGTTGATCGTGCTCGAGATCGCGTTGACCTGCGCGATCGTGTGCAACGCGATCTTCTTGATCCGCGAGCGGCTCGCGCGCATGGATCAGCCGAGCGGCGTCGCGGAATCGGAGCTCGTGCGCGCGCGGCTGACCGGCATCGGCGCGCAAGACAACGCGGCCGTGATCACGCAGCAGGATCTCGCGGCGCTGCGCACCATTCCCGGTGTCAAAGCCGCGACCGCGATCAACATGGTGCCGTTCGGCGGTTCGTCGTGGAACACCGGCGTCTCGATCACGCGCGACGATCCGAGCACCGAGGTCAACGTCGGCTTGTACATGGGGCGCGAGCTGATCCCGACGTTGGGGCTCGCGCTGATCGCCGGGCGCGACTTCACGCCCGAGGAGTACATCGACGTCGACGATGACAAGGCGTGGCCCAGACAGGTGATCGTGACGAAAGCGCTCGCCGAACACTTCTATCCGAACCAGAGCCCGCTCGGCAAACCGCTCTACGCCTCGGGCAAGGAGCCGCAGACGATCGTCGGCGTGATCGATCACATCGCGCGGCCGAACAGCGCGTACGGCGATGCGTTGCATGCCGTCCTCTTGCCTGTGACGGTGTCGTACACGTCGGGCGGTAACTACGTGCTGCGCGTCGATTCGAGTCGCAAGGACGCCGTGCTCGCCGCGGTCGATCAGACGCTGGCGAAGGTCGATCCGAATCGGCTCGTGTTGACGCACGAGACGTTCGAGCAAACGCGCCGCGATCACTTCAAGCAAGACCGCTCGATGGCGTACTTGCTCGCCGGCGTCGCGATCGCCTTGCTCGTGATCACCGCGCTCGGGGTCGTCGGGCTCGCGAGCTTCTGGGTGCAACGACGAACCCGCCAGATCGGCGTGCGGCGCGCGCTCGGCGCCACGAAGCGCGACATCCTGCGCTACTTCCAGCTCGAGAACTTCATCCTCGCGACCGCCGGCATCGTGATCGGCATGGGCCTCGCGTTCGGCATCAACCAGTGGCTGATGCACGCGTACGAGGTGAAGCGGCTGCCGAGCTCGTTCTTGCCGATCGGTGCGGTGTTGCTGTGGCTGCTCGGCCAGATCGCGGTGCTCGGCCCGGCGTTACGCGCGTCGACGATCCCGCCCGCGATCGCGACGCGTACGGTGTAGCCTGTAGTCGCGCGATGGCCACGCTGCTCGTCATCGACGACAACCCCGCCGTTGCCACGGCGCTCGAGGTGTTGTTCTCGCTCCACGACGTCGCGGTCGCGTGCGCCGAGTCGCCGGCCGCGGGGCTCGCGGTGCTCGACCGCCGGCCGATCGACGTCGTGATCCAAGACATGAACTTTCGCGCCGACACGACCTCGGGCGAGGAGGGCGCCGCGCTGTTTCGCGCGATCCGCGCGCGCCACGCCGACATGCCGGTGATCTTGATGACGGCGTGGACGCAGCTCGCGACCGCCGTCGAGCTGGTCAAAGCCGGCGCCGCCGACTATCTCGCGAAGCCATGGGACGACACCAAGCTGCTCGCGACCGTGCGCAACTTGCTCGAGCTCGCCGAGACGCGGCGCGAGCTCGCCCGCCGCAAAGCCGACGAGACGCGACGCCGTGCCGAGCTCGAGCAGCGCTACGATCTGCGCGGCGCGGTGTTCGTCTCGGCGGCGATGGAACGCGTCGTCGCGCTCGCGTGCCAGGTCGCGCGCGCCGACGTGCCCGTGTTGATCGCCGGGCCCAACGGCTCGGGCAAAGAAAAAATCGCCGAGATCGTGCAGGCGAATTCTTCGGTGCGAGCCGGCCCGTTCGTCACGCTCAACTGCGGAGCGCTGCCCTCCGAGCTCCTCGAAGCCGAGCTGTTCGGCGCCGAGGTCGGCGCGTACACCGGCGCGAGCCGAGCGCGCGAGGGCAAGTTCGAATCCGCCGATGGCGGCACGCTGTTCCTCGACGAGATCGGCAACCTGTCGCCGAACGGCCAGATGAAGCTGCTGCGCGTGCTCGAGACCGGCCGGTTCGAGCGGCTCGGCTCGAACAAGGAGCGCCAGGTCTCGGTGCGCGTGATCAGCGCGACCAACGCAGACCTCGGCGCGATGATCAAGCTGGGCACGTTCCGCGAAGATCTGTATTACCGGCTCAACACGATCGAGATTCGCGTGCCGCCGCTCGCCGAGCGTGCCGACGACGTCCTGGTGCTCGCGAAGTCATTTCTCGCCGGCAAGCCACTCGCCGCCGATGCGCGCGACGCCCTCCGCCGCTACACGTGGCCCGGCAACGTGCGCGAGCTCAAGAACGTGCTGTCGCGCGCGACGTTGCTCGCGGCGGGCCCAGAGATCACCGCGGCCGATCTTGGCCTGCGCGCCGCCGAAGCGGCGACCGACGAGCCGGATCGCCGCACGATCGAGGACGCGCTGGTGCGCTCGAACGGCGTGATCGCGCAAGTCGCGTCCGAGCTCGGCTTGAGTCGGCAGGCGCTCTACCGGAGGATGGAGAAGCTCGGCATCCCCCGCGAATGACCGCTCGCCGTCGCCCCATCGCCTTACGCCTGATCGTGATCGCCTTCAGCTGCGGCGCGATCGCGATGGGCATCGCGCTCGCGGCCGACGCGCTGCTCGGCGATCGGATCGTCGCGGCGGCGATCGGCGGCGGCGTGCTGATCGCGTCGCTCGCGAGCACGATCCCGCGCGCGCTCGCGCCGACGACCGCGATGTTTCGCGCGCTCGAAGGCACCGTCACGAGCTACCGCGACGGCGACTTCGCGTTCTCGCTCGCGTGGGACGGCAACGACGAGCTCGCCGATCTGGTGACCGCGCACAACGCGCTCGGCGACACGCTGCGCAACCAGCGCGAGTCGCTCGTCCAGCGCGAGTTGCTGCTCGACACGATGGTTCAAAACACGCCGATCGCGATGCTGCTCGTCGATTCGAGCGGCCACGTGGTTTACGGCAACCTCGCGGCGCGCAAGCTACTCGGCGGCGGGCGCCGGCTCGAGGGCATGAAGCTCGCCGCGTTGCTCGAAGGCGCGCCCGAATCGCTGCGCGAGGCGGTGATGCGCGGCGGCGATGGCTTGTTCGTCGTGCCGCACGATGACGATGATCCCGCCGGCGACGAAGACGTCTATTACCTCGCGCGCAGCGGGTTTCGCCTCAACGGCCGCGCGCACGAGCTGTTCGTGCTGCGCCAGCTCACCGTCGAGCTGCATCGCCAAGAGGTCAAGACGTGGAAGAAAGTCATCCGTCTGATCAGCCACGAGCTCAACAACTCGCTCGCGCCGATCGCGTCGCTCGCGCATTCCGGAGCCGAGCTGGTCAAGCGCAACCAGTACGACAAGCTCGAGCGCGTGTTCGCGACGATCGCCGAGCGCTCGAAGCACCTCGAGCGGTTCATTCAGGGCTACGCGCGCTTCGCGAAGCTGCCGACGCCGCGGCTCGAGCCGACCGCGTGGCGCGAGCTCGTCGATCGGCTGCGCACGCAGATCGCGTTCACCGTCGACGGCGCGCTGCCGGATGCGCCCGCGCTGGTCGATCCGGCGCAGCTCGAGCAAGCGCTCGTGAATCTCTTGCGCAACGCACACGAGTCGGGCTCGCCGATCGCCGACATCGCGCTGCGCGTGCGCCGGGTCGCGAACGCGGTCTCGATCGAGGTCAGTGATCGCGGCAGCGGCATGGATGCGGCCGTGCTGACGAACGCGCTGTTGCCGTTTTACTCGACGAAGCGCGGCGGCACCGGCTTGGGGCTCGCGCTCGTTCGCGAGATCGCCGAAGCGCACGGTGGGCGCGTCGCGCTCGCGCGCCGAGACGGCGGCGGCGTGAGCGTGACCGTGACGATTCCGCAGTAGTTGACGTCCGGAACTCGTGACCGAACGATTTCAGGCGCTTCGCGTCCACAAGTTGTCTTAGTGGACACCGTCCCCGATCTTCTGCGTCGCTTTGCCGGCCTTGACCCAGCCCTCGATCCCATCCGGCATGACCGCGACGTTCGTGTAACCGAAGCTCTTGGCGCGCCCGGCGCCAACATGACAAGCGTGTCAAGCTCGGTCGGCGCAGTAGAAGATGAGCTTGGCCGTCTTGTCGGCGGGCAGCTCGCTCGCGGCATACGAGTCGTCCTCGCTGACGGTGATCGCGCCGGGCAACACGCCGAGCTTCTTGCGCATCGTGTCCATGTTGCAGTCGACCGCTTTTGCCTGGCCGGAGCTGATCGCCTGATCGACCTCGTCGATCGTCATCTCGGCGAGCTTCTCGGTCTTGGCGCCGGCCGCAGGCGCCGCGGACGGGTCCGACTTCGAGCAGCCGCTGAAAGCCGCGAGCGCGAGGGCCGCTGCAAGGATCGCGTTGCGCATGGCGGCAGTATAGCTCGTTCACTGCGCCGCGAGCGAGGCCGGTAGCGCCAGCGCCTTTTCGACACAGGCGCGGATCGTCGTGAAATCGTGCGTACCGGCCCAGAACACGACCCAGTCGCCGGACTTGTGCATGCCGTCGGCTTTGCGCATGTACCAGGAGTTGATCGGATTGCGCAGCCGCGCTCGCCAGAACAGTGTCGGCGTCTCGTTGCGCATGCGCTGCCACAGCGATGCGCCGATGCCTTCGCCCTGTGCTTCGCTCGTGACCGCGAACTTGTCGAGATACGCGATGCCGTCGAGCTCGGCGTGCTCGCGCGTGAGGATCGCGGTCGCGCGATACGAATCGGCGAGATAGATCCGCAGCGGCTGTTTGTGCTCGAAGTATTCGGCGGCGAGTGGACGGCCGAAGCTGTTCGCGATGAGCTCGCCGAGCCGGGGCCGATCGATCGTCGCGAACGACTCGTGTGCGGTGATGCGCTCGCCGAGCCGGATCAGCGTGCCGGCGCCGCGGTGCGTGAACAGCTCGCGCGCGACGTGGTCGGCCGACGTGATCGAGATCGACGTGGTTCGCGGCAGACCGCGCAACAGCTCGGCGAGCTCGACGATCGCCTTCCGGTCGGGCTCGGCGAGCTCGCCGGCGATGCGGTCGAGGTCCTCTTCGAGATTGACCGCCGGGATCGCGACGCCCTGCTTGTCGTGGAGCGCGCCGGCCTGGGTCAGCGAGATGATCTTGTGCGGGACGAGCGCGGCCGCGAGCGGGCCGATCACGTCGCGCGTGCGCAGCAGCACGAGCCGACCATCTGCGGTCTCGGCGATCGGCGTCACGATCGGCAGCTGCTTGGTCTTGATCGCCGACATGATCGAGCTCGTGCTGACACCGACGGCCGGATCGGTGGAGAACACGGCGCCGTGCAGCGGCCGCGCGCGCGTGCCGGCGGCTTCGAGCGCGTCAGCGAGCTTCAGGCTTTCAGCTTCGAGCACGCCGCGCTCGTTCGCGTCGAGCAGGATGATCGGGATCAGCCCGACGCGGTGCAGGAACGCGAACGCGGACACCACGCTGTCATGCGAGTCGGCGAGCACGCCGGCGCTCACCTCGACGATCGCGAGCTTCTCGCTGCCGTAGTAGCGCAGGTAGTGATCGACCTCGCCGCGGCTGCCGATGTTCTCGAGGAGTCTCGCGATCAGCGTCGAGAATTCCATCGGGCTAGGAGTAACAGATCCACACGTGGCAGCTCGCGGCCGGGACGCGCTATCTTTGAGGTCAGTGGGGGAGCACACCGTGTCGGAGCTCGGGCGCACCGAGCTCGGAGAATCGGCGCAGGCCGAGCTCGCGCGCGCGGCGACGAGCCCGCCGCCGGCCGATATCCGCGGCGAAGCGATCGGCCGCTTCATCGTGCTCGAGACACTCGGCGCCGGCGGCATGGGCGTGGTCTACGCCGCGTACGATCCGAACCTCGATCGCAAGGTCGCGCTCAAGCTGCTGAGCCGGCCGGTCGCCGGCTCCGAGGAAGCGCGCATCCGCATGCTGCGCGAAGCGCAGGCGATGGCGCGCATCGATCACCCGAACGTGCTGCGCGTCTTCGAAGCCGGCCAGCTCGACGATCAGATCTACATCGCGATGGAGTTCGCGCCGGGTGGCACGCTGCGCAAGTGGCTCGCGACGCCGCGATCGCAAGCCGAGATCGTCGAGGCGTACGCGCAAGCCGGCCGCGGCGTCGCCGCCGCACACGCCGCGGGCCTCGTCCACCGCGACTTCAAGCCCGACAACGTGATGCTGCTCGGCGATGGCCGGGTGCGCGTGACCGACTTCGGGCTCGTCGGCATGATCGGCGACGCGCCGGCGCCGACGCCGGCGCAGCTCGACGCGCCGATCAGCGACACCACGCCGCTGTCGCAAGAGCTCACGCGCACCGGGGCGCTGATGGGCACGCCGTCGTACATGGCGCCCGAGCAGTTTCGCGGTCAGCACGCCGGGCCGGCCGCCGATCAGTTCGCGTTTTGCGTCGCGTTGTACGCCGCGCTGACCAAGCAGCGGCCGTTCGATGGCGCGACGTTCGCGGAGCTGTGTGCGAACGTGGTCGCGGGCCAGCTCCGGCCGATCCCGCGCGAAGCGCGCGTGCCGTCGCGGATCGCGAGCGCGCTGATGCGCGGGATGTCGACCGAGCCCGACCAGCGATTCGCGTCGATGGATGCGCTGCTCGCGCGGCTCGATACCGCGCCGCGGCGGCGCACGTGGCTCGCCGCTACGGTCGCCGTGATCGCGCTCGGCGGCACCGCCGGATTCGTCGCGCTGCGCTCGCCCGCCGAGCTGTGCAGCGGCGCGCGCGGCAAGCTCGCGACGACATGGAGCCCGGCCCGCGCCGCGATGCTCGCCGAAGCGTTCGCGACCGCACCGCGGCCGGATGCGATCGCCGTGGTCGAGCGGGTCGCGCCGATCTTCGATCGCTGGGGCGCGACATGGGAGCAGGCGTACGTCGGTGCTTGCGAGGATACGCGCGTGCGCGCGATCCAGTCGGAGCACCTGCTCGACCTCCGCATGGACTGCCTCGCCCGCCGGCTCGACGAAGCGCACGCGGCGCTCGACGCGCTCGGTAGCGGTGGCGGCGATGCCGTCGATCACGCGTTCGATCTCGCGGGTGGGTTGCCCGACGTCTCGGCCTGTGCGAACACGTCGGCGCTCGCATCAGGCATCGCGGCGCCGAACGCGGTGACGAGCGCATCGGTGGCAGCGATTCGCGACAAGCTGTCGCGTGCACGCGCCGAGCGCAAGCTCGCGCATTACCCGCTGGCGCGCGATCTCGCGACCACCGCCGTCGCCGACGCGCGCGCGATCGGCTACGCGCCCGTGATCGCCGAGGCGTTGCTCGAGCTCGGGTCCACGCAATCCAAGCTCGTCGAGCACGCCGCGGCGGCGACGCTCGGTGAAGCGATGCGCGTCGCGATCGCCGCGGGCGCGAACGAGACCGCGATCCTCGCCGCGTCGGAGCGTATCGACGACATCTCGATGGTGCCGCCGCAGTTCGCGGTCGGCGACGAGCTCGGCAAGATTGCTCAGGCGCTCGCCGATCGCTCGGCGCCACCGGCGCGCACGTCGGTCGAGCTCGACGACGCGATCGGCGACTTGCTCGCCGCCGAAGGTGCGCTCGACGCGAGCCAGGCGATCTACGAGCAAGCGGTGGCGCTCGCGACCAAGCAGCTCGGCGCCGACGATCTGCGCACGGTCCAGACGGTCGGCAAGCTGGCGATGCTGTCGGTCAAACGCCATCGCTGGAACGACGCGCGCGCCGCGTTCCAGCGCGTCGCCGATGCCGAGCAACGCGCATACGGCAGCGACCATCCGGCATACGCGACCGCGCTCGATCATCTCGCGAATATCGACGCCAGCCTCGGCCAATCGGCGAAGTCCAAGGATCTGCGCGAGCGCTCGCTCGCGATCCGTATCGCCGCGCTCGGTCCCGATCACCCCGAGGTCGCGGCGTCGTACGTCAACCTCGGTGCGCTCTACAACGAAGCCGGCGATCTGGCGACCGCGAAGACGTACTTCGAGAAGGCGCTCGCGATCTTGGCGAAGGCGTACGGCGACGACAGCGTGCAAACCGACGACGCGCTCGTCGATCTCGGCAATACCGTTGCTCATCAAGGCGATCGCGTGCGGGGTCGCGAGCTGGTCGAGCACGCGCTCGCCAACGAAGAGGCTGTATATGCCGCCGACGATCAGCGACTCGCGTCGACGCTCGACAATCTCGGCCTGATCGAACGCGACGACAAGCACTACGACGTGGCGCTCGCGATGTTCGATCGCGCCGAGCGCATCACGACGAAGGCGTTCGGTCCCAAAGACCCGCGCGCCGCCGAGTTCCTCGGCGAGACCGCCGCGACGTATCGCGTGATGAACAAGCTGACCGAGGCGAAGGATGCGTTGGATCGCACGGTCGCCGCGATCGCCGCGAGCTACGGTCCGGACTCGCCGCCGATGGGCACCGCGCTGGGCAACGTCGGCCTGCTCGAGTTCGCGATGAAGGACTACGCCGGCGGGCTCTCGAGCTTTCAAAAGGCCCAGGCGATCTTCGAAGCGAAGCTCGGTAAGGACCATCCCTCGGTGGCGCTGTGCTTGATGGCAGAAGGCGAGGCGCTCGATCGGCTCAAGCGCTTTGCCGAGGCGATCCCGACGCTCGAGCGCGCGCTCGCGATCGCGAAGCAGTTTCCACCGGGGCAGCTCGCGCAAACGCACTTCTACATCGGCGATTCGCTCTACACGACGCCGGCGACGCGCGCGCGCGGTCGCGACGAGGTCAAGACCGCACTCGCGCTCTACGACAAAGCGCACGACGTCGCGAACGCGACGGCGATGAAGACCTGGCTACGCAAGCACTAGGCTTTCTCGGCCCAGCGCACCGCAAACCTCAGCAGCTCGGTGCCCGAGCGCAAGTTCATCTTGTCCTTGAGGCGGGCCCGGTACGACTCGACCGTCTTGACGCTGATGTGCATCTGCTCGGCGATCGCGCGCGTGCCGAGGCCTTTGCCCATCAGCTGCAGCACCTGGAGCTCGCGATCGCTCAGCCCCGCGAGCGGCGAGTCGCTGGTCGGCGCGCCATGCGCGGCCCAGCGCTGCACGACGTGCATCGAGACCGCGTCGCTGACGAACAAGCCGCCGTCGGCCACGGTGCGCACCGCCCGCACGATCACGTCGGTCGCCTCGTGCTTCATCACGTAACCCGACGCGCCGACGCGAAGTGCACGCTCGGCGTAGAGCAGCTCGTCGTGCATCGACACGACCAGCACGGCGAGCCGCGGCGATGCGTCTTTCATCGGCCGCACCAGATCGATGCCGCTCGTGTTGCCGAGCGTGACGTCGACCAGCGCGACATCGGGTGCCGTCGTCGCGACGAGCTCGAGCGCGGCGACCGGCTCGGCGGCTTCACCCGCGATCACCACGTCGGGCTCGTTCGCGAGCAGCCGCGCGAGGCCGAAGCGCACGATCGCGTGATCGTCGACGAGCAGCACGCGGATCATCGCGACCTCGACAATGAAACGCGCACGATCGTGCCGGGATTGCCGGGCTCGATCGCGAGCGTCGCGCCGAGCGCCTCCGCGCGGTTCGCCATCAACTCCAATCCTAAGCCACCTGCGCGGTGTTCGGCGATGCCGCTACCGTCGTCGCGGATCTCGAGCTCGATGTGCGATTCGCCGCGCAGGGTAATGTCGATCGATTTCGCGCGCGCGTGCTTGACCGCGTTGAGCACGGCCTCGCCGGCGATGCGATGCAAATGCACGGCGACCGCGTGCGGCGGTTCGACCACGCCGGCGAGCTCGACCCGACATGTCAGCTTCGCGACCTGCTCGGTGCGCCGGGCGAGCTCGCGCAGCGCCGAGCCGAGCCCTTCGAGCTCGAGCGTCGGCGAATGCAAGCCGCGCGCGATCTCGCGCGTGTGGTCGATCGCTTCGCGCAACAACCGGTCGAGGTCATCGCGTGCAGGGCTCGGCGGCAGCGAATGTGCCACCAGCGCGACGCCGACCAAGTGCGCGCCGAGCCCGTCGTGGAGGTCTTGCGCGATCCGTTTGCGCTCGTGCTCGGCGGCGTCGGCGAGCGCTTGCGCGGCGCGCTCGCGACCGGTCGAATACACGCCGAGGCCGCGCACGGCCGGCCGCACGACGAACATCGCGGCGAGCACGAGCACCGCCAACACGAGCGCGAGCAGCGCGAGCTCGAGCCGGCGCAGCCCGCGCACGCGGCCCGACGCGTCGGCCTCGTACAGCGCGACGATGCGGTTCATCCCGTCGAGGAATCGATCTTGATGCGCGAACGCGTCGAGCACGATCGCGGATCGATCGGTTGTCGCGGATGTCGCGGACTCGGCGTCGCGCAGCATCGCGCGCTGATCGTCATCGATCTGGTCGAACAGGGCGGTGACCGCGGGCGGGTTGTCGTGGTCGCGCAGCACCTGCTGGGTCGCCGTCCATTCCACGACGACGGGCCGCACCCGGTCGACCTTGCCGACGGCGAGCCACATACATAACCGCTGACTCAGCATCCGCTGGCGACCGGCCACGTTGACGAGCCCGGCATCACCCTGCGCGTGGTCGAGCGCGCGTTGGATGACCAGCTGCGCTACGACCAACAACGCGCCGACGACGACCAACGACCCGACATATCGCAGGCTCAGCGCGCGCGCTTCACGCACCATTGGCACTGCGAGCTAGCGTACGCAAAACGCAGGCACCGCGCGTAGTGGAATCCCCGCCCGAATGATCAGGGGGCAGCTGATTGTCCGAATCGCGGAGCGTGCTCGACGATGAGTGTCCTCGTGGCGCGTGGGGATGCGCCACAAACCAAGGAGTACCCGTGAGCGTGATCGAGCTGTCTACGTCCACGCGAACCGTCGACCCTCGGCTGGCCGAGCTGTATCGCCGGCAAGCCGAGCATCCATTCTGGAACAGCGAGCTGCTGATCGGATTCGATCGCGGCGCGTTCTCGAAAGAAGATCTGCAGTACATCTTTTCGCAGTACCACCTGTATTCGAAAAACTTCACGCGCTTCGTCGCCGCCGTGATGGCCAACTGCGAGGACGACCTGTTTCGCGCGCAGCTTTCGGAGAACCTGTGGGATGAAGGCGGCGGCTGCGAGCCCGAGCGTAGGCACGCGCAGATCTTTCGCAACTTCTTGTCGCGCGGGCTCGGTGTCGATGTCGCCGCGATCGAATTCGCGCCGTACACGCACAACTTCGTGCGCGAGTTCCTCGTCGCGTGTTTGCGCGCGGAGCCGATGGCAGGCGCCGCGTTCCTGTCGCTCGGCACCGAGGGCATCGTGCCGCGGCTCTACCAATTGATGGTCAAAGGACTGCGCACGGCCGGCGTCGCCGAAGCCGACCTCGAGTTCTTTCGCATCCACATCTCGTGCGACGACGCGCACGCCGAGACGCTCGAGAACATGATGCTGTCGTATGGCACGCAGCCCGGCTGGTTCGAGGCGTGCAGCGCCGCGCTCGATCACGCGCTGACGCTGCGCGCCGAGTTCTTCGCGAGCATCTTCAGCGCGCTGCAGACGCGGCGGTTCGCGCCGATCGCCGCGCGCGTACAAGCGCGCCGCTCGCTCGCCGACGGGCTCGACGATGCAGCCGTGCACTATCGGCCGGGCAACACCGCGGCGCCGCTCTACGCGAACAAGGTCGACAAGCTCAACGTCGAGTTTACCGTCGATCGTCTACCGTTCGTGGCCGAGGTGCTCGATCCGCGCATGGTGCGCATTCCGCCGGGCAAGTTCAACGAGAAGCACAAGCACGCGCACGAGACGCTGATCCACATCCTCGAAGGCGCGGGTCAGGTCGTGCTCGACGACCGCACGCTGCACGTCCAGCCCGGCGATACCGTGCTCGTGCCGCGGTGGGCGATGCACCAGACGCAAAACCTCGGCGCGACCGAGATGCGGTTCCTGGCCGTCACCGACTTCAACCTCACGCAGCGCGCATTCCTCGGCGACGCGACCGATTACCGCATGCATCCCGACGTCGACGTCAAGGGCCGTAACTGAGCGTCACGGCAGTTGCTTCGACGGCCGGGCGATCAGATAGCCCTGCAACAGATCGCAGCCGAGGTCGACGAGCACCTGGCGCTCCTCGGCGGTCTCGACACCTTCACCGACGACGAGCGTGCCCGTTTCGTGGCACAGCGAGCACAGTGCGGCGACCGTGCGCTGCTTGACCGTGTTGGTGTGGATCGAGCGCACGAGCGACATGTCGATCTTCACGATCTCCGGCATCAGGTCGGCGAAGCTCGTGAGCCCGGAGTAGCCGGCGCCGATGTCGTCGACCGCGAGGCGAAAGCCGAGCTCGCGCAGCCGCTCGAGCCGCTCGACGAGCAGCGGCGTCGTCGGCAGCGATTCGCGCTCGGTGATCTCGAGCACGACGCGCGTCGCGATGCGCGTGAGCGGAGCCGCTTCGTCGATCAAGTTCGCGTCGAGCAAGTCGGTGGGATGCAAGTTCATGAACAGCGCCGGAATGTCCGCGCGCGCGCCGATCGCGTGGCCGGCGAGACTGCGCGTGCGCCGGCCGAGCGTCGGCAATCGCCGGAGCTGCGTGGCGGTCTCGAGCAACGCAGCGGGGTTCGGGATCGACGGCTCGGCCGATCGCATCAGCGCTTCGACGCCGTACAGCGCGCCGGTGCGCGCCTCGACGATCGGCTGGTACTCCATCCACATGTGCTCGAGCGCGTGCTCGAACCTGACCTCGAGCCCGGCGACATCGGCCGCCCCCGGATCGCCGCCGCCGAGCCGCGCCGCTTCGCGCCGGATCCGCGCCAGGGCACGCGCGCGCGTCGCCTGGCGCACGATGCGCTCGATCGCGTCGACATCGAGCGGCTTCGTCAGGTAGCGGAATGCGCCGAACTCGAGCGCGGTCGCGGCCGTCTTCACGTCGGGCTTGCCGCTCATCAAGATCACGGGGATGTCGAGATCGACGCGGCGCACCGAGCGCAGCAGCTCGAGCCCGTCGCCATCCGGCATGTGAATGTCGCTGACCACCACGTCGAAGCGCTTCGCGGCGAGCTCGGCCAACGCCGCTCGACCCGAATCGACGTCGACGACATCGAACGCGGCGCGCTTGAGCAACCGATGCAGCATCTTGCGCAGATCGGCATCGTCGTCGGCGACGAGCACGCGCGGTTGCAGCGACGGCTCCGAATGCCGCGTGCCGCTCGACGTCATGACGAGTGCATCGCGCAGCTGACTCGGCGTGAACGGCTTGGCGAGGATTCGCCCGGTGGCGTCGCCGGTCGCGGCGATCGCGGTTGCCGGAAAACCCGACATCAGCACGACCTCGATCCCGGGGCGAAGCTCGCGCAGCGCCGGGACGAGCAAGTCGCCCCGTCCATCGGAGAGCGCGACGTCGAGCAACAGCACATCGATCTCGCCGTCGTAGCTCACGCACACTTCGCGCGCCTCGGCGGCATTCGCCGCTTGCAACGTCGTGCAGCCCGACGCCTCGAGCACGCGCGCGACGAGGTTGCGGACTTCGCGTTCGTCGTCGACCACGAGCACCATCAGCCCGCTCAGCGACGGCGTCGTCGTGGGCAACCGCTGCGTCGTCTGCGCGGCTTCGCCTGCGACCGCCGGCAACCGGATGCGAAACGTCGTGCCGTGTCCGACCTCGCTGAAGACATCGATCGCGCCGTTGCTCTGCGCGACGATCGTCGCCGCGATCGAGAGCCCGAGCCCGGTGCCCTTGCCGCTCTCCTTCGTGGTGAAGAACGGCTCGAAGATGCGCGCGCGCACCTCGGGAGGGATTCCCGGTCCGGTGTCGGTCACGGCGAGCACGACGTAGCGGCCAGGCTCGAGGCGATGCAACGCGGCGCTCTCGGCGTCGAGCGATTCGACCGTGGTCTCGATCGAGATACGCCCGTGGCCGGCCATCGCATCGCGAGCGTTCACGACGAGGTTCATCAAGACCTGCTCGAGCTGGCCGGAGTCACCGAGCACGAGCGACTGCTCGCCGCGCCGCACGTCGAGCTCGATGTCGGCGCCGAGGAGGCGGCGCAGCGACGGCACGAACCCAGCGACCACGTCGGCGAGCTGCATCACGCGAGGCACGGTCGCACCGTGGCGGCTCATCGACAGCAAGCGGCGCGTCAACGCCGTGCCACGCTCCGCCGCCTGGCGGATCTCCGTCGCGTCTTGCCGGCGCGGATCGGAGGCGTCGAGATCTTCTTCGAGCATGCACGCGCAGGTCTGCACGATCGTGAGGATGTTATTGAAGTCGTGCGCGACGCCGCTCGCGAGGCGGCCGATCGTCTCGAGCTTCTGGCCCTGCTGGAGCTCGTCGTGCGCGCGGCGCGACAGCTCGTCCTTGGTCTCGAAGTAACCGCGCCCGATCGACTCGAGTTGGATGTCGAAGGTGATGTTCGCGCCGGCCGAGACGTGCCCCGCGGCGCTCGCGCGGTTCTCGTCGAGGATCTCGAAGTTGCGGTCGCGAATCAGCCGCGCGTGGTGGAACCAGGTCGCGAACGGCACACCCGCTCGTGCGTAGCGCGCACCGCGCTCGCGCAGCATCTCGAGGTACGGCGTCCATACGTCGTCGTTGATGGCGACGTGCTCGAGACGCCACTCGTTGACGTCGTCGCGTGCGCCGAGCAATTCATCCGCGCGATCGTGCTTCGTGATAAAGCGCTTGGCTTCTTCGACGATCGCGGCGCGATAGGGCGCGAAGTAGCTCCAATAGGCGCGAAGTGCTTGCTTGGCGGTGTGATCGAGCGTGCGCGTCATGACACGTGGTCCTCGTCGGTCGAGCGAACCGCGTCATCGACCAGCGCACGCAGCTCGTTCAAGTCGATCGGTTTTTCGAGATGCTTGTTCTTGGTCTGCTCGAGAAACGCGCGGCCGCGCACCGTGAACGCGCCGCCGGTGATGAACACCATGCGCGCGGCTTGCGCGGGCGCGATGCGCTCGAGCTCCGCGTACACGTCCATGCCCGAGATGTCGGGCATCATCAGGTCACAGAAGATCACGTCGAACACGCTGCCGCGCTCGATCGAGCGAATCGCCTCGGCCGCATCGTGCGAGACGACGTCGTGGCGGCGGCTGAGTGCGCGGTGGAGCGTCGTCGCGACGATCGCTTCGTCGTCGATCAGCAACACGCGGCCGCGACGCGTCGGCGCGGTGTCGGGCGCGGTCGTCGTGCGCGGTTGCGGCGGCGACGGAGCGAGCGCCGGAAACAGCACCGTGAACGTCGTGCCTTTGCCGAGCTCGGTCTCGACCAGGATCTCGCCGCCGACGGCGGTCACGAGCTGATGGCAGATCGACAGGCCGAGCCCGGTGCCGACGCCGATCGGCTTGGTCGTGAAGAACGGCGTGAACAGCTGCGCGGCGACCTCCGGCGGCATGCCGCTGCCGCTGTCGGTGATGTCGACGCGAACGCGGCCATCATCCGCGAGCGAGGTCGCGACGCGGATCACGTTCTGATTCGCGCGCCCATCGGGGATCGCTTGCGCGGCGTTGACGATGAGGTTGAGGAACACCTGGCCGAGCCGCGACTCGTTCGCGTAGACCGGCGGCACCTGCTTGTAGTCGCGCACCAGCTTCGCGCGATGACGGATCTCGTTCCACACCATGCGGATCGACGACTCGAGCGCCTGCTCGACGCGCACTTCGCCGCGACTCTCCTCGTCGCTGTGCGAGAACAGCTTGAGGTCGCGCACGATGTTGCGGACGCGCTGGCCGGCTTCGCGCGCGTCGCGAAGCTCGTCGGCGAGCTCGCCGAGACCGGCGAGGTCCGGGTGCTGGCGTTGCAGCCGTCGCAGATCGCCCGCGGCCATGTCGATGTTGCCGAGCACGGCCATCAGCGGATTGTTGATCTCGTGCCCGACCCCGGCGGCGAGCGTGCCGAGCGATGCCATGCGCTCGCTGACGAGCATGCGAGCATTCGCGGCGCGCTCGACCGTCACGTCGCGGAATACGGCGACTCCGCCGTGCGCCGCCTGCGCGTCATCGCCGAGCGGCCGTGCATTGACGCTGAGCCAGCCGTCGTCATGATCGCGGCGCACTCGCACCTCGGCGCGATCGACCGCGACGCCGCCGAGCGCGCGCGTCAGCGGCAGCCGTACGGCGAGCTGGTCGGCCATGTGGTGCGCCGGCTCGAGGCCGAGGATCGTGCTCGCCGCATGATTCCAGTGCGTGACCGCGCCGCGCTGGTCGCTCACGATCACACCCTCGGCCATGCTGTCGAGGATCGAGCGCAGCACGGTCGCGTTCGCGCGCGTCGCCTGGAACGAGCGGGCGAGGGCGAGCGCCAAGCTGATCTGTCCGGCGACGGCTTGTGCGAACGCGATCGCATCCACGGACTGCGTCTCCGACGTGCGCGACATCGTGACGAGCGCGCCGAGCGTCTGACCGCGATGCCCGAGCGGCGCGATGATGAGCGACTTGGCCGTCGTCGCGCCGAGCAGCGACGCGTAGTGCGCTTCGGGGTGCGTCGGCGATGGAATGCTGACCAGCGCCTGATCGCGGATCGTCGCCGCGAGGAGCTCGAGGTGGCCGAAGAACGACGTGATCTCGGCGTCGTGCCAGCCGTCGACGTGGCCGAACTGCATGCCGCGAATTCCATCGGGGCCCGACAAATAGAGCATGCCCAGCGAGATTCCGCCGGCGTCGAAACATGCGGCGAGGATCTGGTGCAGCGCGCCTTCGAGATCGTCCTGCGTCGCGACGGCTTCCGAGATCCCGCTGAGCACCGAGAGCTCGGCCGACAACATCGAGCAGCGCTGCGTCAGGCTCGCATGCAGCGCACCCTGACGCTCGAGCTGATTCATCATCCGGCGGATCCGCTCGCGCTCGATTTCGGGCTCGATCGACAGCGGCGCGGATCGACGCCGGCGCGGCGCGGGTGCGGCGTCCAATCGGGCGAGCACGTCGCGCAGATCCGGCGTTCGCACCAGCATGTCGTCGGCGCCGACGCGCGCGGCGAGCGACTTGTCCTCTTCGTCGAGGTAGCTGTTGCTGATCAAGATGATCGGCGTGTCGGCGATCTGTGCGTCGTTGCGGACCGCCATGCACAGCCCGAAACCGTCGAGGCGCGGCATCAACACGTCGGACACCACCGCGTACGGCTTGTGCTCGCGCGTGCGGTCGAGCGCCTCTTGGCCGTCTGCCGCGACGACCACCTTGTAGCCGGCTCGTTGCAGGCGCAGCGCGACCATCTTGCGCTGCACCGCATCGTCGTCGGCGACGACGAGCGTGCGCGCGGCCGCGTTGAGGACCGGCAACGTTTCGACGAGCGGCACGTAGCCGCGCACGATCTGCACGAGCCTCGACGGCTCGATCGGCTTGCTGACGACGTCGTCGAAGCCGGCCTCGGCGAGACGGGCTTGATCGTGACTCGAGAGCATTCCGGAGAACGCGAGGATCGGAATATCGCGGCCATCGGGCAGCGCGCGGAGCTGGTTCAACAGATCGAAGCCCTCGACATCGGGCAGCAGCAGATCGAGGAGCACGAGCGCGGGTTTGCGTGCGCGAAACAGCGTGCGTGCCGCGGCGCCGTCGCGAGCTTCGACGACCTCGTAGTGCTCGGTCTCGAGCGTGTAGCGAACGAGCTTGCACGTGATCGGGTTGTCTTCGACGAGCAAGATCGGTGCTGTCATGACCGCCTCGTGAGCTTGCGCAGCAACGGCACGAGCGCGCGCGTATCGATCGGTTTGGTGACGAACGCATCGCACCCGGCCTCCAGCGCCGCCGCCTCGTCGGTCTTCATCGCGTTGGCCGTGACGGCGACGATCACGAGCCCGCGCTGTGCCGGGTCCGCACGGAGACAGCGCGTGAGCTCGAGGCCGTCCATGCCCGGCAACCTGAGGTCGAGCAGCACGACCTCGAACGGCGCCTCCGCGAGCTTGTCTCGCGCCTGCTCGGCGGACTCCGCCGACTCGACCGCGAAGCCGTTCGCGCGGAGCAGCGCGACCACCAACTTCAAGTTGAGCGGCGTGTCGTCGACGACGAGCGCGCGCGTCATTTCGGCACCTCGAGCGCGCGTCTCGGCGGCAAGAACGCCGCCAGCTCGGCGACGACACGCGCGTTGCCGTCCTGCCCTTTCGCGACGACGGCGTCCGCGGAGCTGCGCAGCCTCGCCAGCTCGCCGCTCGTGAGATCCTTGCTCGTCCACACGATCACCGGCACCGAATGCCCGGTCGCGGTCGCGCGCAGCCGATCGAGAAACTCGAAGCCGGTCATGCCCGGCATCAACAGGTCGAGCACGATGGCCGCGGGCGGCTCTTCGGTCGCGGCGTCGAGCCCTTTCGCAGGATCGGGCTCGCACACCGCGAGGTAACCGAGGCGCTCGAGCGTCGCCGACATGACTTTGAGCGACGCGACGTCGTCATCGACGACGAGGACGACCGTGCGGCCGCCGTCGGCATCGACACCCGCGCGCCGCAGCGACGTCAGCAGCGCCGATTCCGAGAGCGGCTTGGCGAGCACGTCGTGCACGGCGAACCCGGCCACCGCGCCGCGTTCCGCGACGACCGTCACCACGATCACCGGAACCTCGCCGTTCTTGGTCTGGCGCAGCCGGCGAAGCACCTCGAGCCCGGTCATGTCGGGCAATAGCAAGTCCAGCGTGATCGCGTCGTAGGCGCGTCGCTCGCAGCGCTCGAGCGCCTCGCCGCCGGTCGCGACCGACTCGACGATATAGCCCGCGTCGGTCAGCACCGCGGTCAGCCGCGATCGATCGTTCGGCTCGTCCTCGACGACGAGGATCGTCGGTGCATTGCGCGCCGGCGCCGCCGGTCGCACGACCTGCAACGTGCTCGACCGCCCGTCGCCGCGCTGCGGCAAGATCGCGAAGAACGTGCTGCCCTCGCCGAGCTTGCTCGTGACGCCGACCTCGCCGCCCTGCGCCTCGACGATGCGTTTGGTGAGCGCGAGCCCGAGGCCGGTGCTGTCGGCGCGTTTGGCGCCTTCGGCGGTCTGGTGAAAATCGGCGAACAACTTGCCGAGCTGGTCGGCTGCGATTCCCGGGCCGGTGTCGGTGACCTCGAGCTTGATGCGCGCACCGTCGATCGCGAACGCGCGCACTGCGACCTTGCCGCGCGGCGGTGTGAACTTCAGCGCGTTCGACAGGTAGTTGTACAGCACTTGTTTGAGCCGGCCGGCGTCGAGCACGAGTTGCCCGGCGTCGGCGGCGACGTCGACCGTCACGTGGACTTGCTGCTTGGCCGTCGTCGTTCGGAGCACGGCGAGCACCTCGCCGATCACGCGGCGAAGCTCGAGCGGCTCGGGGTGGAACTCGAGCTTGCCGGCCTCGACTTTCGCGAGATCGAGCACGTCGTTGATCAGCTGCAGCAAGTGCCTGCCGCTCGTCAGGATGTCGCCGAGGTACTCGTGCATCGTGTCGCCGTCGACCGGCACCGAGCCGTCGTAGAGGATCTCCGAGAACCCGATGATCGCGTTGAGCGGCGTGCGCAGCTCGTGCGACATGTTCGCGAGGAACTGCGATTTGTACGCGCTCGCACGGGCGAGCTCGTCGGCCTTTTGTTCGAGCGTCGCGCCGACTCGCTCGAGCTCGCGCGCCTGCCGCTGCGTGCGCTCGAGCAGCTCGTGTGCGGCCGCGCGGCTGTACGCGACCTCGAGCGCGATCGCGATCGTCTCGCTCGCCTGGACGACGAGGTCGCGGTCGATCGCGCGCCAGGCGCGCATGCCGCCGAGCTCCAGCACGCCCGTCACGATGGCTCCACGCGCGATCGGCGCGAACATGATCGAGCGCGCGGCGCACTCGACGATGCCCGACCGTAGCTGCAGGCCGGCATCGCCGCCGTCGATCACCGTCGGCGTCGTCTTGGTCGCGGCCTGGCCGACGAGCCCTTCACCGAGCGCGAAGCGCGGCGACACGGTCTCATCCACGCCGTGGCGGCCGAGCAGCGCGAACGGACCGGTCGAAGCGCCGTGATAGAGCGCGCCGACCGGCGCGTCGAGATACTGCGCGAGATACGTCGTCGTCCGGTTCGCGACCTCGGCCGGATCGAGCTCGCCGCGCAGCTGATCGCCGAGCCCGGCGACCCCGCGCTGCAGCCATTCGACGTGTGCGCGTTGTTGGTCCAGCCGCTCGAGCTCGGTCGCCATGCGGTTCGCGTGCGCGGCGACGTCCGCGAGCTCGTCGTCGCTCGACGTCACGATCGGCCGCGCGAAGTCGTTGCGGCCGAATCGCTCGAAGCCGGCGCGAAGTGCTCCCAAGCTCGCGAACACCGCGCGCGCGATCCAGATCGAGATCGCCAGCACCGCGATGAGGCCGAAGCTCCCGACGACGATCCGTACGAACGTCGCGCGATGCTCTTCGGCGCCGGTCGCCGCGAACGCCGCGCCGAGTGCGTGTTCGTCGAACGCCGTGATCTGATCGACGAGCGCGACGACGCGAGCGCGCTTGGCCTGCATCTCCTGGACTTGGCCCGCCACGGCCTCACCACCGTCGCCGGCGATCAACTTGCGCGAGACCGCGATCGCGGCATCGAAGTAATCGTTGACCGCGAAGCTGAGCGTGGCCAGCTGGCCCATCGTCATCGCGTCGCGCGCATCGGTCGCGAGCCGCAAGAGCGCGTCGCGCTCACCAGCGGCGCCGGCGAGCAGGTCGGCATCGGCGGCTTCGACCGCGTTCTGGACCGTACGACTCAATCGCTCGAACCCGCCGCTGAGCGCCGGGCGCAGCCGGATCTTCGGCAGATACGTTTCGCGGATGCTGTCGACTTGCGTTTCGATCGCGTGGTCGGAGAGCCCGCTCGACACCGTGAGCGCGACGACGGCGGCGGCGGCGACCGCGACGACCGCGACGAGCTTGAAGCGCAACGTCGCGCGCATCACTCGACCTCCACGACCTTCACGCCGGATAGCGAGACGTTCGCGCCGACATAGCCGATCGCTCCGGGATGCGCCGCGACGTACTTCACGACATCCGCCTCGGTCGCCAGCTCCGGCGGCGGCACGCCGTGGCCGGAAAATACCTGTTGCGCCCAATACCGCCGCACCGATGCGACGTCGCGTTCGAGCACGTCGTGCGAGAACCGATCTCGCACGCCGCTTTTTTGGCTGAGGTCGGTCGGTTGGATCGCGTGGTCGTCGTCCCAGCGCGTGCGCTTCTTGAGGAACGCGTCGGCGACGAAGCGGTGGTCGAGCCGCACCGCCGAATTGCTCGCGTTGACGATCACGCGCACCACGCCGTTCGGCTCGGCGTGGGCGAGCCCGGCGATCGCGACGATGATGGCGAGCGCGCGCATCAGAAGTACGCCGTCGTCTTGGCCGCGAACAGCGCCCATTGATTGGTGAGCGCCGTCAGCGGCTCGTCGTCGTTGAGCGACGAGTCGAGCGCCGCGGTGCCGCGCATGTAGTGCGCCTCGAGCTTGACGAGCCAGTGCGCGGTGATGTCGAAGCGGAACGACAACGCCGCGTCGTTTTGCTGGTTCGCCTGCCCGGAGCGATGCCCGACCTCCGGGAACGTGAGCGAGTAATAGGCCGTGGTCTCGAGCCAATGCGCCCAGCGATAGCCGGCGAGCGCGTAGCCGTGCTCGCCGATCTGATGCGCGGTGACCGACGCTTCGGTCGTCGTCGAATACGAGCGCCCGTACTCGGCGGCGATCAAGAACGCATCGTTGTTGTATTCGACCGAGCCGAGCCACTGCGTCTGCTTCAGGTCGAGCGTGATCGGCGCAGGCGCGCCGGTCGCCAGCGCGGTGACGTCGAGCTTGCCGTTGTACGCGCTCGCACCGGCCCGCAGGCCGGTGAGCGGCGTGTTCCACATGACCTGTCCGCCGCCGATGTACGGCACGTCGACCGGATCGAACGTCGCGTCGATCGTGTTCGGGATCGAGAAGTACAGCGTGCCGAAGTAGGCCTGGTAGTCGATCGAGCCCGCGTCGCCGATCGGCACGTAGCCGTAGAGCGCGATGCCGGTCTGTGCGAGCAAGAACTGCCGATCCGCTTCGGGATAGACCGATTGCGGCAAGAGCACGACCGGCTGCGCCGCGTCGATGTCTTGGATCTCGTTGTAGAGCCCGAATGGCAGCTTCACGCGGCCCGCGCGCAACCCGAGCCAATCTCGCCAGTGATAGTCGAGGTACAGCCAGTCGAAGTTCGCGTGATAGTTGCCGTCGGCGCCGAGATACTGCGCGAACAGCTGCACGCCGACGGAGAGCTTGTCGTCGAGCTGTTTCGTGAAGTTGATACCGGCTTCCGAGAACGCGAGACTGCCGCGCTCGGTATTCGCGAGATAGTTATTGTCGGTCGTCAGCAGGGCGCCTTGACTCACGAACCCGTGGATCTGGATCGCGTTGTCGTCGGGCAGCGCGTCGTCGGCGCCGGCGATGTTCGGCAGGGCGATCGACGCCAATACGAACAATCGAAGCGAGCGCATCGATTGCAGCTTCTCACGACGCTTCGCCGATCGAGCACGACGCGTTCGTTCGATCGAAGTGAGGTTCGTCGCTGAAACCACCGACAAGGTCGTCGAGCGTCGTCGAGGTTACCGACGGATACGCGATTTGTTAACGCGTGTTCAGTAGCTCGATTATTTGTGCGCGACGTGGGCCATCGCGACATCGATGTCGTGAACCTGCACGCGCGCGCGAAGGCGGTGGTCGCAATCCACCGTAACTACGATGGCCGCGATGGCTCGGCGTGTGGAACCATCGGCGGCATGAGGTCGCTCGTCATCGTGGTGATCGCGTGCCGGTTGGCGGCGGCGCAGCCGGGCAACGTGCCGCCGGCGTACGCGTATCAGCCGGCGCTCAGCAGCGACGATCGCGGCCTGCTCGCGAGCGGCGAGATCCCGAACGTCGGCGCCGCGATCGCCGCCGACGCGCTGGTCGGATTCGGTATCGGCCAGGCGATCGAGCACCGCTGGAGCGAGACCGGTTGGATCTTCACGTTCGGCGAAACGATCGCGACCGCCGTGTTCTTCGACGGTCTCGTGCGAACCGTCGATTGCGGATTCCCGCCGTCGCAGCACGAGCGCCAGTGTTCGAACGACAACAACCTCGCGCTCGGCGGCGCGATCGCGCTCACGGTGCTGCGCGTGTGGGGCTTCCTCGACACTACGGTCGGTCCCGTTCACCACAACGCGCGATTGCGCGCGCTGCGTGCGCGGCTCGAACCGAGCGCGGGTGGGCTCGCGCTGCGGTTCTAGATTCGACGCGTGCGCTTGCGACGCCGGCCGGTGACGCCGCCGACCAAGAGCACGAGCAGCACGCCGCCGGGCACGTCGCCGCGCGCCGATGCACAGCCACAGCCGCTGCTCGAGCTGTTTGCCGAGGTGCCGAACGCGAGCTTCGTCGAGAAGTTGCCGGTGTTCATGTCGTCGTGATGGAAGCTCGACCAATCGACGCGGCCGGTCTTCGCGCCGCTCGTGTGCCACGCGTAGAGGAAGCCTTCGCGCGTGCTCACCGCGACCTCGAGCTTGCCGTCGCCATCGAGATCGCCGACCGCGGGCGACGCGATGATCCACTGGCCGGTCTGCTTCGGCCAGCCCACCGGCTGCACGCCGTGGATGTTCCACGCGCGCAGAAAGTAGCCGCCCGATCCCGCGATCACCTCGGCGAGGCCGTCGCCGTCGATGTCGGCGATCGCCGGATTCATGAAGAACTGGTGATCGTCGGCGCGCACCGGAAAGCCATCGACATACGCGTACTCGCCGGATTTCGGCGGCGTCTTCGTGACCGTCCATGCCGAGACCAAATGCTGGAAGTTGGCTTTTTCGCCGCCGGCGCCGGACAGCGCGCTCAAGTAGCCGTAGCCGACGCCCGGCAGCACGTAGTGCAGCGACGGACCGTTGTCGAGATTGCCGAACGCGCCGTCGGCGATCACCGGCGCCGACGGATTGTCGGTGACCGTCGAGTTCGAGCCGTACGAGCCATCGTCGAAGCTCGCGATGATCGTGCCGTCGCCGCGATAGATGCTCGGCTGTGTCGCGATGCCGGGCATTGCGATCTCGAGCTTGCCGTCGCCGTCGACATCGGCCATCGCGGGCGCGCTCGGCAACCCGAGCCCGATGTCGGGTAGCACGTCGATCGTCGGAATCTGCACCGGCCAGCCGGGCTTGATCGAGCCGTCGTTGCCGACCGCGTAGAAGTCGCCGACGAGGTCGTAGTTCTCGGTGGTGCCGACGACGATCTCGGGTTTGCCATCGCCGTCGATGTCGCCGAGCGCGGGCGTGCCGATGATGCGCGATTGCTGATCGCCGTTCGACAGCGCGACCGGAAAGCCGGTGACCGGCGTACCGTCGTGGTGCCAGGCGTAGAGCTGACCGTCGAGGCCGGCGACGATCACTTCGAGCTTGCCGTCGCCGTCGAGATCGCCGAGCACGGGCGATGCAAATGCGCCGACGCCGACGTAGTTGTTCGGCGTCGACATCTTGCCGGCCGCGGTGTCGAGCTGCACGGGCCAGCCGGGCACCGCGTTGCCGCTCGTGTCCCACGCGTAGACGCTGCCTTGCAGATCGGCGACGACGATGTCTTTCTTGCCGTCGCCGGCGAGCGCGCCGATCGCGGGCGTCGCGACGATCGCCGCACTCGCGGTCGCCGGCCAACCGCCGGTCGCGATCGCGTGCGAGATCGCATGCGCCATGGTCGGCGCGAACACCGCGGCATGCTGCGGCCAGCCGGCGAGCTCGTTGCCGCCCGAGTCGAACACGTGGATCGTGCCACTTGCATCGGCCTCGACGATCTCCATCTTGCCGTCGCCGAGCAGGTCGACAACTTTCGGCGACGACTCGCCGCCACCGGGCAACTTGATCGGAAAGCCCGCGACGATCGTCGGATCGCGCACGACGTTGAACGCGCGGCGGATCTCGCCGGTCACACCCTCGGCGGAGCCGGTGCCGTGCATCGAGACGCGCACGCGCACCGTCACCATGTTCTTGTTCACGTCGACATCCGGCTCGGGCATCGTCGGGTTGTCGACGGTGAGCTGCGAGATGTCCCAGGTCGCGAGCGTGGTATCGAGCATGTCGGCGCTCTGGGTCTGGCCGCTCGTGATCGTGGTCCACGTCGAATCGTCGGGCTGCACGCCCGGCGCCCACTCGACGACGTAGTCGTACGACGTATACAGCGCGTGGCGATATCGGATCGTGCCGTGGATCGCGACGCTCGGCGTCTGATCCGGATAGATCGTGTCGAACCATCCCGGCGCCGTGACGTCGACGATCGGCGGGATCTGATTCGCGAGCACCATCTGCACGGCGCGCGCGACGTTCGTGCGCCCGTAGCCAAAGCGTTGGTTCCACCCCGGCACCGTCGGGTACAGCTGTGGATTATTCGCGGTCGCCGGATCGTAGATGCCGTCGACCGACTGCACGAGGAGCTGCTTGACCTCCTCGGGATCGAGCCGGCGCACGCCGAACGAATCGGTGGCCGGCGTCGCATCGAGCGGCTGGATGTTTGCCTGCAACGCCGCCGAGACGATCAAGCCGACCGCGCCCGACGTCTTGCCGACCGCTTCCGACGAGCACGCGGTGCCCGGCGTCGACAGCAGCAGCTGCGCGCCGTAGTTCGTGCAGTTGTTGAACGCGAGAAACGTCGACGCGGTGTTGATGTCATCCTGCGGCCCGTACATGTTCGCGTGGACGTAGATCGTGTGGTTGTACGTGCCCGGTACGTTGTGATGGAACGAGTCTTCGTCGGCGGCCGACGTCACGACCGGCACGCCTTGCGCGACCGCGTAATCGATCGCCGAGCGCGCGAGCGGCGCGGTGTCGATGCAGCCCTGCGCGTTCTGGATGATCGCGGCGCCCTCGTCGATCGCGTAGTACACGCCGGCCGCGAGGTCGTTGCCGTCGCAGATGAACGAGTCGCCCGCGCGCACCATCATCACGCGGCAGTCGGGACACACGCCGATGTCGTCGATCGCGTTGTTGCCCTGCGCCGACGAGTCTTTCGCTTCGCCGGTGCCGTGGCCGTAATTCGTGTCGTCGCTCGCGTCGTTGTCGTCGTAGTACGCGTCCCAGCCCGAGATGTCGTCGATGTAGCCGTTGCCGTCGGTGTCGACGCCGTCGGAGAAGATCATGATGAGGTCCTGCGGATCGAGCAGGCCGTTGCCGTTCTTGTCGGAGACGCGCGGATCGCAGATCGTCGCCGCGGTCGGCTGCTCCGCGCCGCGCGCCGTCGTGTAGTCCTGCACGTTGAACACGCCGTCGCCGTTGACATCGTACGGATCGCTGCCCGAGCCCACGCCGCATGCCGGATCGGGCGGCGGCAGCTCGCCGCGATTCAGATAGAACTTGTTGACGAGATCGGGCTCGCCCCAGCGAATGCCGGAATCGACGACCGCGAGCACGACTTTCGGATCGCCCGTCGTGTACTCCCACGCCTGGTCGGCGTGGATGCCCGCACCGATCGAGTTTTGATACGCCGAGACGTGCGTGACGTCGGCGGCCGGCACGTACGACCAGTAATTCCAGTCGCCGGGGTAGCCCGGATCGTTCGGCTGGTTTGCCGGATTCGTGAGATCGGAGCCCACTCCAGGCGGCCAATCGGCTTCGGCGCGAGCACAGAGCAGCATCACCGCGCAAAGCGGGATCACGAGGTTCCTCATCGCCATCGGCGATATCGCAGCGAGTGAGCGCGTTCAAGAGCTAACGCGCCGCTTCGCCTCGGCGAGCGCGCCCGGCAGATCGTCGAAGTACGTCATGAACCTGTCGTGATCGCCGTCGAGCCCCGACAGCGCGGTCGCGAGCGCGGCATGCTCGCCGGTGCTCTCGCCGATCTCGGCGACGAGCGCATCGCGCAACACCGCGCGCCACATCTCGTGCAGGCACGGATCGAGCGTGTCCTGCGTGAGGTGCACCAGCTCGGCGCGCTGCGTGAACGAGAACAACCGCGGATACACGCTCGCCAGCAGCGCGAGATCGCGCCGGCGTTTCGCGGACTCAAGCGCTTCAGCCTGCAAGCGCGCGGTTGGGAGGGCGGCTGCTTCACGCCCGGCGGCTTGACGAAATTCGCCGATCAGCTCGACGGCGGGATCGAGCTCGTCGTTCTCGACTTCTGGACGAGCGACCAGCGGACGCCGTTGCCGCCGGTCGAGCGCTACGTCGACGCATCGCGCATTCGCCGGCGCCACGATCGAGGTCGGCCAAAAAGATCCGCCCGCACCTCGGACTGTAGATCATGTCATCCGCTTCGCGCGGATCACCGCATCGGTGCCGGTGCTCGTGCGAGGTCGCTCTTCTGCGACGATGATGTCCCACCCGGTGAGCACGGCGGTCGCATCGTCGACCGAGATCTGGATCTGGTCGCCGGCCTGGCGATGGCCGATCATGACCAGCGTGCCGCCCGGCGCGACGGCGCTCGCGAGCCGCTCGATCATCTCGGCGGCACCGTTCGCGCAGTGGACGTAGAGCGACGCGACGAGGTCGAAGCTCGCGGCCGGCGCCGACCAGCTGGCGAGGTCGCCGCAGATCCACGCGATGCAATCGGCGATGCCCATCGCGTCGGCGGTCGCGCGGCCGTGCGCCAATGCAGCCGGCGAAAAGTCGATGGCGGTGACGCGCCAACCGTGCGCGCCGAGCCACAGCGACTCGGCACCGTGACCGCAGCCGGCATCGAGGGCGCGGCCGGGCCGCAGCTCGGCGATCTCGGCGATCAACGTTGCGTTCGGTTGCCGCGACGCGACCTTGTCGGGATGGTCGCGCAGCGTCTTCTCCCACAGCTGTTCCCAGTACGCGCGGTCGTACACGGCTCCACGATATTATCCCGGAAGATGCCGCAAGCGGAGATCACGATCTTGCGGGAGCGCATGCGCGACGGCGATCGCGAGGCCAGCGACTGCCGTGGTCGATGACCGAACCACAGCTTGTCGAGCCGCACTACAACTTCGCGTCGCCGTGGTGCAGTTGTTCCTGGCCGACGATGACCCGATCGATGTCTGCACCGCGCAGTCCCTGATTTCTGCTGATCGAAACGTTCGGCAACGCACTTCTCGCTTTACCGAGCGGGCCACGCCGCTACTCTCGCTCCCACGGCTTTGCCTGGAGGCAGTATGGAATCCATCGAGCTGGATCCGGACGAGATCATTTTCGACCCGACTGACACCGCGACGGAGCACGCTCCATCCGCGGCGGCGCCGACCCGAATGCCGGCCGGCACGATCGCGCCGCCGATGGCCGCGAACGGCGAGCTCGAGAGCTTGCGCTCGCAGGCTCGGCGGTTCCGGTCGTCGGAGGCGTGGGACGAGCTGGCGCGGACGCTTCGCCGCATGATCGACGTGTGCGAGCTGCAAGATCTCGTCGACGAAGACGAGACGATCGAGCTCTACGCGCAGCTCGGCCAGCTCGAAGCCGACGTGCTCGGCCGAACGCACGAGGCGATCGACGCGTGGCGCAAAGTCGTCGCGATCGATCCGTCGGAGCTGCGTGCGCTCGCCGCGCTCGAGGATCTGTTCGCGCGCGAGGGTCGCTGGGACGAGCTGGTCGACGTGCTCGAGAAGCGCGCGCTGGTGCTCGACGATGACGCCGAGCGCCGCGAGACGCTGCTCCAGGCCGCCGCGATCTTGGAGGACAAAGTCGCGGACGCGTCGCGCGCCGCGGCGATCTACGAGCGCGTGCGTCGCGCCGAGCCCGACGACGAGCTCGCGTCCGAGCGGCTCGTCGCGGTGTACAAGCAGCAAGGCAAGTGGACCGAGCTCGTCGACATGCTGCTCGAGCAGGCGGAGTCGGGCGAGGTCGACCACCAGATCCAGATCCTGCACGACGTCGCGGCGATCTACGAGCACGAGATCGGCGAGCAGGAGAGCGCGTTCTACGTGCTGCAGGCGGCGTTCAACCGCGACGTTGCGCACCCGCAGACCACGCGCGAGCTCGAGCGACTCGCGACCGCCACCGGGCTGTGGCCCGAGCTGCTCGACGAGTACAGCAAGCACGCCGGCACGAGCGCGGATGCGTGGGCCACGATCGCCGGCAGCTACATCGAGCAGCTCGCGAACTTCGACCGCGCGACCGATGCGGTGCAGCACGCGTTGCGGATCGATCCGCATCACGCCGGCGCGCTCGCCACGAGTGCCGAGCTCCAGCGCAAGCGCGGCAACTGGAACGCGCTCGGCGAGACGCTGCAGCGCCAGGCCGCGATCGAGCCGTCGCACGAGAAGAAGACGCAGCTCTATCTCCAGATCGCCGAATCGATCGAGCGCCAGCAGCAAGACGTCGCCGGCGCGATCCAGGCGTATCAACAAGCGCTCGCCCACGATTCGAGCTCGCGCGCCGCGCTCGATGGGCTCGACCGGCTGTACCGCCGCACGCAAGCGTGGGAGCAACTTGCCTTGGTGCTGTCGCATCGCGCGGCACTATCGACCGACGAAGCGGAGATCGTCCGGACGCGTCTCGAGCTCGGCTCGATCTATGACGAGCGACTCGCGGATGCCGTGCAGTCGATCGCCGCGTTCGAGCAGGTGCTCGAGCTCGAGCCGGCGAACCTCGTGGCGCTGCGCGCGCTCGAGGTGCTGTTCGAGACAGCCGGCCACGCCGACAAGTTCCTCGCGGTGCTCGAGGCTCAGCTCGATGCCTCGCGTGGCGATACCGAGCGCGTGGCGATCTACGAGCGCATGGCCGCGGCGCTGGAAGAGCGCTTCGGCAACCTCGATCGCGCCGCCGAGACGTACGAAAAGATCCTCGCGATCGACCCGCGCAACAACGCGACGTATCACCTGCTCGAGCGCCTCTATCACCAAGCCGGCAGCTTCGAGGCGCTGGCCGAGACCTATCGCAACCACGCGCGCGCGACGACCGAGGTCGCGAGCCGCATCGAGATCTACGTCGCGATGGGCGAGGTCTACGACACCAAGCTGCACGACGTCGATCGCGCGATCGAGGCGTACAACGACGCGCTGTCGCTCGACGCCGACGAGGCGCATGCACTCGAGGCACTCGGCCGGCTCTACGAACAGCTCGGCGAGTGGGATCACGCGATCCACGTGATGGGCCGGCTCGTCGATGTCTGTGACGACGAGCGCAAGCACGACGTCTATCTGCGCCTGGGCCACATCCAGTACGGCCAGCTCGGCGATGCCGACGGCGCCGAAGCGAGCTGGTTGCGTGGACTCGCGCAGGCGCCCGCGCACGTGCCGACGATGGAGGCGCTGACCCGGCAGTACTCGGATCGCGGCGACTGGCTCAAGGCCGCGCAGATGATGACGCGCGCCGAAACGCACACGACGCTCGCCGTCGACAAGGTGCGCCTGCTGTTCGTGGCCGCGAACATCTACTTCCACCAGCTGCGCGCCGACGAGCAGGCCAAGCAGATGTACGCGGCGGTGATCGCGCTCGACCCCGAGCACGTCGATGCCGGCCGGCCGCTCGCGGAGCTGTACTTCGCGGCGGCGCAATGGCCCGAGCTATCGCCGGTGATCGAGATGCTGTGCCGCAAGGCGGGCGAGAGCGAGCTCTACTATCGAGCCGCGCGCTGCGCCGACGAGCTCGGCGACGCCCACAGGGCGCTCGCCCACTACAAAGCCGCGTACGACCTCGACCCCGGGCACCTGCCGACGCTGCTCGGCCGCGCCGATCTGTTGTTCAAGCAATCCGACTGGGCGAGCGCCGGCAAGCTCTACCAGACGGCCATGGTCGATCATCGCGACGGCCTCGGCGAGCGCGAGATCGTCCGTGTCTACGGCCGACTCGGCATGGTTCGTTCGGCCCTCGGCGATCGCAAGAAGGCGCTCGCCATGTTCGAGAAGGCGCTCGAGCTCGATCCGCACGATCGCGAGCTGCTGCTCGCCGTCGTCGAGCTACAGGCGCAGCTGGGTGACTGGGAAGCCGTCGTACGCGCGAAGCGCGCGTTGATCGAAACCTCCGACGAGCGCGAGCAGGCCAAGCTCCTCGACGAGGTCGCCGCGATCTATCGCGATCGTATCCACCACCCGCAGAAGGCGACCGCGGTCTACCTCGAGGCGCTCGAGCTCGCACCGGACGACCGCCAGCTGTTGCAAAAGGTGCTCGATCTATTCATCGACACCAAGCAGTGGCGCAAAGCGGTCGAGGTCATGGAGCGCTTCGTCGCGCTCGAGAGCGATGCGTTCCACAAGGGCGTATACCTCCACGCCGCCGCGGCGGTGTGCCGCGACGAGCTCAAGGCGCTCGACGAGGCCGTCGACTACTACGGCTGCGCGCTCGATTGCTTCTTCTCGGAGCCCGACCGACTCGACGACCAGCAGCTGCCGCGCGCACTCAAGTCGTTCGAGGCGATCGATAAAGTGCTCACCACGAAGCGCGATTGGAAGGCGCAGGAGCTCGCGTATCGCGACATGATCAAGCGGCTGCCGAAGGGCGGCGATCAGCGGTTCTTCAAGCTGCAAGTCGGTCTGATCGACGGGCTCGGCGAGATCTATCGCTCGCGCCTCAAGCAGTACAAGGAAGCGACCGCCGCGTTCGAGATCGCGCAGCAGATGGATCCGGACAACAAGCTCCGCCACAACGGCACCGATCGCGCCGAGATCCTCGCCGAGCTGTACACGGTCGCCGGCGCCGACGACACCGACAAGGCGGTCGTCCAACACGCGCGCATGCTGCTCGGCGATCCGTTCAAGTACGACTCGTACCGAGCACTCGCTCGCATCTACAAAACGACGCAGCAGTGGGACAAGTACTGGTGCGTGTGCAACGCGCTCAAGTTCTTCAAGAAGGCCGAGCCCGACGAGCTGAAGTTCTACGAGCAGTACAGGCCGCGCGGCTTGGTCAAGGCGAAGCACGTGATGACGCCGGAGAGCTGGGCCAAGCTCGCTCATACCGACGAGAACCGCTACATCTCGGCGATCTTCGGCGCGTGCTGGCAGGGCGTCGCCGCGATGAAGGCGTTCCCGCACAAAGACTTCGGGATCAAGCGCGAGGAGCGGCGCCAGCTCCAAGGCGATCAGCTGATGTTCAGCAAGCTGTTCCTCTACCTCGCGCAGGTGCTGAACGTGCCGCTTCCCGAGGTCTATCTCCTCGATGACAACAAGGCGGTCGACATCCAGCTCGCAAACGCGATCGAGAAGAGCGAGGTCTGCCCGTCGTTCGTGGTGCGGCCGCATGCGCTCCAGGGCAAGACCGAGCGCGAGGTCGCGTTCCTGCTCGCGCGCAGGCTCGCGTTCATGCGCCCCGAGTACTACCTGCGCATGCTGCTACCGACCAACACCGAGCTGAAGATCGTGTTGCTATCGACGATCGTGATGCTGCAGCCGCGCTTCCCGGTGCCGCCGAACATGGTGGAACCGGTGCAGCAGTACCTGCCCAAGATGCAAAAGCGCCTGCCCCCTCATGCGCTCGAACAACTCGACGCGGTGATCCAGCGCTTCATCAAGGCGACGCCCGAGATCAACCTCGCGAAGTGGGGCCACGCGGTCGACGCGGTCTCGCATCGCGCCGGCTTCGTCGCGTGCGGCGATCTCGAGGTGGCCGCGCGTGCGGTCGCGGGCGAGTCGGTCGTGGTCGACGGTCCGACGGCGAAGGACAAGGTCAAGGAGCTCGTGCTGTTCTCGGTCAGCGAGGAGTACTTCGCGGTCCGCGCGCAAATGGGGCTCGCGATCGGCTAGTCGCGCGCGGCTACGGCGATCGCTGCAGCTCGACCATGATCCCGGTGCACGCATCGGTCACGCGCACGGTCGTCGGATCGATGACGGCGAGACCCGCTAGACAGCGCGTCACCGAGCTCGGAAACGCGTCGCGCGGCGGCACCCCATAGACCGTGCGCACCGCACCGGCGCCGTCGACGGTTCCGGCCGCGTCGGCGAGCAGCATCCGCACCGCGATCGTCGACGTCACGAACAGGTTGCCGAGCGCGTCGCACGCGAGGCCGCGCGGCGAGTCGACCGCAAGCGTGGCTGCCGGGCCGCCCTGTCCCGACGATGCCGACGTGCCATCGCCGAGCACGGTCGTGATGGTGGTCGTGACCGCGGCGATCCGGCGCACGCGATTGTTGCCGGTGTCGGCGATAAATACATCGCCGTTCGCGCACAGCGTGATCGCCTGCGGCGCGTCGAGCAACGCGGCGGCCGCCGTGCTGCCATCGCCGAAGTAGCCGAGCGTCGCCGGCGTTCCGGCGATGGTGCTCACCGTCGCCGACGACAGCTCGATCACGCGGACGACGTGATTGCCGGTGTCGGCGACGAACAGTCGATGACTCGCCGCGTCCAGGTACAGCCCGGTCGGCGCGCGGAGCTCGGCCGTTGCCGCCGGCCCATCGCTGAAGCCTGCAGCGTCGGTGGCATTCACGAGCGCCGCGATCGTCGGCAGCATCTGAGGATAGCGACCGGCGACGACCTCGAGCGATCCCGCGACGAGCGCTTGGATCGTTCCGCTCGTGCCTCCGGCGAAGTACGTCGCGGTCGGCGTCACGACGAGCGCGGTCGGATCGGCGAGCTGCGCCTGCGCGATCGGGCCCATCACGCCGGGATCGATGCGCCCGGCGACCGTGGTGGTGATGCCGGCCGCATCGACTCGACGGACGCTGGCGTCCGTGACGCTGGCGATGTAAATCGCACCGCTCGGACCGACCGCGACGTCGTAGGGATAGTCGAGCTGCGCCGCGATCGCCGGTCCACCGTCGCCGAGGAACTGGTTCGCCAGACCGGGCAATCCCGCCGCCGTCGTGATCGTGCCGCTCGCATCGACGCGCCGGATCACCTCGTTGCCGGAATCGGCGATGTAGATCTGATGAAGCGCATCGATCGCCACGCCGGTCGGGCTCTCGAGCATCGCCCCGGTCGCGGGACCGCCGTCGCCGGAGAATCCAGGCGGGCCGGTGCCTGCGATCGTCGCGATCACGCCGGTCGGATCGACTCGCCGGATGCGATTGTTGCCGTCGGCATCCTCGTGGGACTGCACCGCGTCACGACCCCGTGAGCTCCGACGAACGTGCGCTTCGAACCCACATGCGCATCGGGTACGAGTTGGTTAGTGGATTCCGTCGACGAACGATGGTTCGTGTAACCTTATATGGTGCGCGGACTGCTGATTGTCGTCGCGGCGATAGCCGGGTGCGCTCACGGCAAGCCGATCGCGACAACTGCGCCGGTCGCGAAGATCAAGTTGCTCGCGTTGCCCACCGAGAGCGATGCGTTCCCGACGATCGCGACCGCCGCAACGGCGGCGCTCGGTCACGCGCATGTCCACGGCGTCGACGAGCAGGGCACGACAAAGGTCTCGATCGAGGTCGTGCAGCTCTCGATCGAGTGCCTCGATCCGTCGGCGAGCTGCTACGAGGCAGCGGCGAGGTCGCTGTCGGCGAACAAGCTGTTGTTCGCGCAGATCGATGTCGATGGCAAGAAGCCCAAGGTTTCGGTGACGCTGTTCGACCGTGCGAATCGCGCGGTGAAGACGGCCGCGCACACGTTCGCGAGTGAGGCCGACGCGGTCGCGGGTCTCGACGGTCTGGTCACGGAGGCGACGCGATGAGCAGCGAGTCGACAGACGTCGTCGAGATCGATGCGATCGGCGTCGACGAGTGGGAGCACGAACAACACACCCCGCGCGCGATGGATGAAAATCTCGCCGCACTCGTCAAGCAATCGGGCGCGCAGTCGGGACCGGTGCGTGCGCCGACGGTCGACGATGCATGGGAAGCAGATGGCCAAGCCGAGCCGGCGAAGCAGCGCACGACGACGAACACGGTCGCACGGCCGGCACCGCCGAAGCCGAAGACCAAGACGATGGCACTGCCGACGGTGGCTGCGGTGCCGCCGAAACCGACCGCGTCGAAGCCGAGCGCCGTGCCGCGGGCGATCGCGCCGGTCGTAACGAAGGCGATCGTCGCTCCGGCGAAGACCCATCCCGGCGACGAGCCGCCGCCCGGTTTTGTCGAGGTGAAGCCGCTCGCTGCGAGAGGTGCGCCGCGTGTGGCGAAGGCGCCACCGTCGCCGGCCGTGAACCCCAAGCCGGCGAAACCGGCTGCGAAGGCGACGCTACCTTCGATCGTTGCCGTCGCCGCGAAGCCGGCGCCGAAACTGGCTGCGAAGCCGACGCCGGCTCGTGCGGCCACACCGCCGCAGCCGATCGCCGTCGTCACCGCCGAGCCGAAACCGACGCCGCTTCCGTTCGCGCCGATGACGCTGCCGGCCTGGCCGCCGACCAACACATTCGAAGATTGGGACAACCCGCAGAGCGGTGCGACGTCGGTCGGCAACCGCGTCTCGCCTTCGCGCCCGGTTTCGAGCGACTTCAAACCCGAAGACTCCGTGATCGTCGATCTCCATGCGAAGCCGAGCGCCGACAAGCCTCGCCGTCCGCAAACCTACCCGGTGATCCAAACGTCCGAGCAACACCCGTCGGCCTCGGGTGTGTTCGTGATGCCGACCGCGGCGCAGCCGAATGCGACGCCGGTTCCGCCCGAGCGCGTCTCCGCGCCGGAGTTGCCTCCGCCTCCCGTCGCACTTGTCGGCGGCGATCGCGGGTCGTCGCCGAGCTGGACAACGCCGCTGCCGCAGCGGCTTCCCGGCGAGCCGATCGCCGCACCCGCCGCTTCGGGCTGGCCGAGCGCTGCCGGCCTGGGCTACGAACCGAGCGCACCGCTCGTTGCCGAGCCAGCCGCTCCGCTCGCCGCGAAGCGCACGGTCGTCGCGGCGCTGCTGCCGCTCGCGCGCAGCCGTGGCGTCGTGATCGCGGTCGCCGGCGCCACTGTGCTCGCGCTCGTCTTTGCGATCGGCGCGCGAGGCACGCACGACTCGAAGCAGCCCGCGATCGTCGCGACGTCCGCGCCTTCCGCCAAGCCGGCCGACGCGACAGCGACGCACGTCATGCCGGCGCGCGCCGGTGCGATGCCGGCACCAAAACAGATCGCTGCGGCCGAACCCGTCGTGTCGCCGACGTTGCCCGCCAAGCCGCGGGTCGCGATGCGCCGGATCGTGCGCAGCAAGAAGCCCGTCGTCGTCGACTACGACAAGAAGCCGAGCTCTTCGCCCGATGCCGATGAGGCACTCGCGCAAGCGCGCGCGGCCTACGCGATCGGCAACCAACACCTGTTTGCCGGCGAAGGCCGCGAAGCCGTTGCCGCGTATCGCAACGCGCTCTCGATCTATCCGAGCTACGCCGCCGGCTACCGCGGTCTCGGGCTCGCGTTCGCGCAACAGGGCGACAAGCCCTCCGCGATCGCGGCATTCAAGACGTACGTGAAGCTCGCGCCGGCGGCGAAAGACGTCGAGCTGATCCAAAAACGCATTCGCAACCTGTCGGTTCACTAGCGGCGACGCGATGCGCATGACCGGTCAGTGTCCGGACCACGCGTCGCCGTAGCTCGCGCCGCCGTAGCTCGCGCCGCCGTACAGCGTCGCGTCGTGGCTCGCGGTGCCGAGCTTCACGGCGGTCATCCGAACGATGATCGTCGAGTCACGAAACGTTCCCACGAGCCCGCCCTCGCTCGGTTCGAACGTTCCGTGGAGCGGCTGCGTGCACTCACCCCATGGACAGAAGAACACGCCGGCGAAGCTGAACCCGCCGGCGACCGGCTGGATCTCGCCCTCGAACCGCTGCGAGCCACCGAGCTTCGCGAGGATGCGTCGATGGTCGACGTTCTGGATCGTGCATGGATACGGCGGGTACGCGAGGCTGCTTTGCTCGATGACGCACCAGTAGGCGCCGTCGAGGTCGGCGAGCGGCGGGTGATCGATCGCGGCCGTGCGCGACGAGTTGCCAGCCCCGCAGCTACACATCGCGATCGACCACGCGACGGCAAGGAATCGCATCGCACGATCCTGGCATCGCGCGATCGCGACGCCAGCTTCGACAGGACACCTTAATGCAAGTCAGCGGGCGCGCGACTACGGTGTGCGACCGAGCGAGACGTAGGCCTCGTCCTGCATGATCATGTACGGCCGATCATCGAACGTGAAGTCCTTGCCGTCGAAGCGCACGATCTCGACGAGGCCCATGCCGTAACCCATCGGGCCCTGGCGGTAGTAGTGAACCCCGATCTGGTACGGGCCGGCGTTCGCCGCACCCGTGACCTCGAAGCACTCGGGGCCGTAGCCCGTCGTGATGTCGGCGTAGAGCGCGCCGCCGGATTCGAGCGGCAGGTGTTGGTACCAGGAGTGACCGCCGTGCGCGTCGTGGACGTGAAGATCGACGTCGTTCGCGTCGGTCTCCCAGTAGAGAATCGCGCGGAGTGAGCGGCCGGTGACGAGCCCGATCTGATGCTTCGCGAGGCGCTGGGTGATCGCCGCACGATCGCCGCCGTGCGCGATGTACGCAGCGGCGATCATGCCGGCATCGCGGTGGAAGACCTTGGTGGCGCCGGCATAGCGATCGTCGGGGACTTTGGCGTCGACGCCACGCAGGATCGCGTCGAGCGCGCCGGCGTAGTCGCCGTTGCGAAGCAGCGCGTATGCGAGCAGGCGATGACCGGTGATCTGATCGGGACGATCGGTTTCGGCGCGGCGGAATGTATCGACGGCGAGCCAGAGTGCGGGTTGACCGAGGCGCACGAGACGCTCGCCTGCGAACCGGCGGTAGTCGGCGCGCGAGGGATAGAGATCGATCAAGGAGCCGTAGATGCGTGCCGCGCCGGTGATGTCGTGTTGTGATTCGGCGACTTCACCGAGGCCGATGATCGCCAGGACGTCGGTCGGCTGGTCGTCGCGCCATTGTCGAGCGAAGGCGAGGACGTCCGGATCGCGGTTGGCGATCTTGCGCATCACCTGTGCGAGCTTGCCGCGCAGCGCTTCGGTGGCCGGATTGAAGCGGGGCATCGGATCGGCGGCTGCGGGCGCGGGCGCAGGTGCGGGCGCAGGTGATGGCTCGGCGACGGCGACGGCGACCTCGGGCTCGGCGACCGGCGCCGGCGCCGCGGTTGGAGCTGGCGTTGGTGTCGCGACGTGCGTCGGCGGTTCGGGGGCGACGACGGCGACCTGCAAGCTCGGTGGCGCGGCGGGCGTCGCCGGTGAAGTGGGAATCGGCGAGGTCGCCAGAATCGTCGGTGCTGCGACGGCCACGGCGATCTCGTCCGGAGCTTCGGGCGGCGAATTCGGCGAGCGGAACGTGAACGGGTAGTTGACGACCACGCGTTCACCCGGCGTCGGCGGGAACGCGATGTTCGCCATCACGCCCTCCACGCACGCTGCCACCTTGTCGTCGAAGCCCGAGACCGCGACGCCGGTGGCGTGACCGTCGGGCTCGATCGTGAAGCGCGTCGCCAGTGTGCCGGCGAGTTGTGGCCGAGCGAGCAGCTCCTTCTCGTAGCAGTACGTGACCTTCTCGAGGTTGCGGCGGATGTAACGGCGGATGAGGCTCTTGTCGAGCGAGCCCGTGATCATCGGCGCTGCGATGCTGACCGTCGGGACGCTCGCGGTGCGACCTTGCATGGACCCGCGGCCCGAGCCGTGACCGATCGTGCCATAGCGACCGACGCCGATCGTGCCCCAGCCGGTGCTGTCACCGCCGTCGCCGAATCCGCTGCGCCCCATGCCCAACTGGCCCGAGTTGCGGCCGGCTTTGCGGTCCTTGCTCGCGATAAACGTGCGCTGGCGTTGCTCGAGCCCGTGCTTGCCGACGACGAGAATGTCGTGGAGCGCGGTGCGATCGATGCCGTATCTCTCGTATTCGCGATCGCTGTCGAGGATCAACATCGTCGCTTGCGACGACACGACGCGCGCGGCGATCGAGATCGTCTCGATCTGCTTCTTGAGATCCTGCTTCACGGTGTCGGTGGTCGCCGCGTCGAGCTTGGTCTCGAGCTCGGCGATCTCGGCGCCCGCCGCCGCACGCTCGACGAGCGCGGGCGTGCCTTGCCGGATCGCTGCGTTCATCTGCGCGCTGCCGATGGTCGCCGCGAGCGACGTCGGTGCCGCCGGCATGCGCGCGTAGACCATGACCTGCGTGCCGGCACGCACCGATGGAATCGTGTGCGGGTAGAACCAGGTCGCATTCGCGATCTCGACCGGGACGTCGACGCGAACACTCTCGCCGAGACCAGCTTCGATCGGAGCGAGCTCGTCGTCGAAATCGAACACGTCGCCGGCACGCTGGCCCGAACGCACGAGCCGCTTCGCGATCTTGTCGTCGCGCACGCCGCCTGCGAGCAACACGTCGACGCGCGCCGGCATCGCCTTGTGCCAGGCATCGAACAGCGGTGTCGCCTCGAGCCCTGCGGTGACGACGCCATCGGTGATGATCGCGACGCGCGCCGCACGCTTCGCGACCGCGACCGCCAGCTCGAGATCGGACGCGCCGTCGGCACGGCGATCGGCGAACGCCTCGATCTGCTCGTCGCCGAACGCCGCCGCGGGCCCGCTGTACATCACCTTGGTCGCTTGATCGAACGCGACCACGTCGACCGTGAGGCCCGGATATCGCGCCGCCAGCCCATTCACGAACCTTCGCGTGCGTTCGATGTAATGCCGGAAGCCCGGCGCGCGCGACGCGCTCGTGTCGACGAGTAGCGTCAGCTCGGTCGGCACATCGGCGGCCGCGTCGTTCGCAGGCTGCACTTCGAACACGGCGGCGACGAGGCCGTCGCTCGCGAGTCCCGCCGGCGTTTCGACGTCGACCCAGAAATCGTGATCCGGCTGCCACTGCTTCTGGTGCAGCGCGGTCTCGTGATGCTGCGCGTTCGCATCCACGGTCTGCAGCGACACCGCGACGTCCGCGACCGTCGGCAGGCCCTTCAGCGGCAAGAGATATCCCGCACCCGCGAGCTCCTGGCTGTACGAGATCACGAGCTCTTTGTCGCCGCTCGCGGGGATCGGGAACACGCGCGCGGTGAACTGATTGCCGGCGCCCTTTTCGAGAATCGCCGGATCGATGTTCTCGTGGATCGCGTCATCGTACGCGCGGCGCGCGAGGGCAGTCGCCACGACCTCGGCCTCTCTGAAGTGATCGTCTTCGAACATCGCGAACCGCGACACCGCGGCGCGCACGGGCAGCGTGATCGAGAACGCGCCTTCGCGAATGCGATCCTCGGGATTGTGAAACGTGAGGTGGAGCTCGGTGAACGCGAGCGGTCCTTCGACGACGGCGCGTGCATCGACCGCGCGTAGCTCGAGACCCGTGCCGTCGGAGGCGGTCAACGACCACGGTGCATTCGGCTCGCGCTCGGGTGCCGAGCGATGCGCCGGTTTCATCACGACGCGCGTGCGAGGTGGATCCGCTTGATCGGAGGTCGGCGGCGAAGCGGGCGAGGAGCACGCGACGACAACGGCGCAAATCCAGGCGGTTCGCATGCTCTACCGACACTCGCGGCGCCACGAAGTTTCACGGACCCGTTTCGCACTTGCGGTGTCGTATCTACGGCGCGACGCACCGCTTCGAGGGTGACGCAGCTGCGCGCGCACGTCGCGATGTCGCCGACCGTCACAGCAATGACGAACCTCGTTGAGCCTCGGGCGGCTCGACCGTTCGGCGGACGCGGATAGACGTCGGAAAAACACAGAGTCGAGCAGTCAGCTGCCCGCGATGTTCGCGACGAGTCGGGACGCACTTGTTGCTTCGTGAGTAAGTAAAAACTACGTCGAGACCGCGACGGCGCTTCGCACAGCTCGCGGCCGAAAGAGAGTAAGCTGCGCGCGTGGGTGATCCAGAGCCACCTCTTGGGGCGGTCACGGGATCTAGTGCCGCACCGACGCGGGGCGTCGGTATCGAAGGGCCGACGATTTCGATGCGCGGCGAGCGGGTGGGAACGCCGCCGCCCGTCGATTTTCTTGGCGAGCGCTACGATGTCGGCGAGCTCCTCGGCAGCGGTGGTCAGGGCGACGTCTACCGCGTGTTCGATCGCCGCCTGCGCCGCCGGATGGTGATGAAGGTGCTGAGCTCGGACTACACGAGCGATCCGATCTCGGTCGCGCGCTTCGTGCAAGAGGCGCAGATCACCGCGCAGCTCCAGCATCCGAGCATCATCCCGGTGCACGAGATCGGCATGCTGCCGAACGGTCAGCGCTACTACACGATGTCCGAGGTCACCGGGCGCACGCTGACGTCCGTGATCGCCGCCGTGCACGCGGCGTCGACGGACGGCTGGGGCATCGAGCCGGGAGGCGTTGGCTTTCGCCGGCTCATCGATACGTTCGAGCGGGTGTGCGAGGCGGTTGGCTACGCGCACGCGTGCGGTGTGGTCCACCGCGATCTCAAGCCGGCGAACATCATGCTCGGTGCGTTCGGCGAGGCATTCGTGCTCGACTGGGGGCTCGCGATCGTCGTCGGCGAGCACGAGCAGTCGGGCGCATCTCCGTCGCCGACGACGAGCCGTCAGCACGACAACTCACTGCTGAGCGAGGTCGGCTCGGTCGTCGGCACGGTCGGCTATATGTCGCCGGAACAGCACGCCGGCGAGCGCGACCTGCGGCCGCCGTCGGACGTCTACTCGCTGGGCATGATCCTGCGCGGGATCCTTACCGGTGTGTCGCCGAGCGTCGCCAAGCGGGTCGGCATCTCCGAGCCGATCGAGCCGGCGCCCGAGTGCCCGGTCGACCCCGAGCTGATCGCGATCTGCGAGCGCGCGGCCGCAGAGGCGATCGCGGACCGCTATCCGGACGCGAAGGCGCTCGCGCAGGCGATCGCGAGCTTCCGCGACGGTGACCGCAAGCGGGAGCGTGCGCGCGAGCTCCTCGTCGAGGCACGCGCGATGGAGCCGCGGATCGCGTCGCTGCAGGCGGATGCCGCGCGATTCCAGGGCGAGGCGCACGAGATGCTCGATCCGTTGCCGCCGTCGGCGGACAGCGCGAAGAAGGAGCCGGGCTGGGAACGCGAAGATCGCGCGCGCGAGCTCGACGTGCGGGCGGACCTGTCGACACTCGAGATGACGCGCCTCCTGCACTTGTCGCTGATCGAAGCGGAGCTGCCCGAGACGCACGCGATGCTCGCGAGTCACTACCGCAGCCTGCACGAGGCCGCCGAGCTCGCGAACGACCGCGCGACCGCGCGGCTCGAGGCGCAGTTGCGCCGGCACGATCGCGGCGAGCACGCTGGTTACCTCGCCGGCGTCGGCGCGCTGACGCTGCGCACCTCGCCGCCGGCCGACGTCGAATGCCGGCGTTACGAGGTGCGTGGGCGACGGCTCGTCGACGAGCACGTGCGCCACTTGGGCCGCACGCCGCTCGCCGCCGTCGAGCTGCCGCGCGGGAGCTATCTGTTGATCTTGCGCGCGCCGGGCTACCACGACGTGCGCTACCCGATCGCGATCGGTCGCCAGGAGCACTGGCTTCCGGTGCGGCCGGGCGCGAGCGAGCCCGAGCCGATCGTGCTGCCGCGGCTCGGCAGCATCGGCGACGACGAAGTCTACGTGCCGGGTGGGCCGTTCGTGTGCGGTGGCGATCCGCACGCGGCCGGCGAGGTGATGGGCCGGCAGCGCGTGTGGGTCGACCCGTTCGTGATGCGCCGCCACCCGATCACGAACGCCGAGCTGCTCGCGATGGTCAACGCGCTGATCGACACGCGCGAGGCGAGCGCGACCGAGCTCGCGCTGAGCGTGGTCCCTCGCCACCGCGGCAGCACCGCCGGCGAGGCGGGCACGCTGGTGTGGCCGCGCGACACGAGCGGTCACTTCGAGCTCGGCACCGACGACGAAGGCATCACGTGGGAGCCGCGCACGCCGGCGTTCATGCTCAACTGGCACGCCGCGGCGACGTACGCGGCGTGGCACGGCGAGCGCACGGGGCGGCCGTATCGGCTGCCGGGCGAGCTCGAGTACGAGAAGGCGGCGCGTGGCGCCGATGCACGCGCGTTCCCGTGGGGCGACTTCTTCGATGCGAGCTGGGCGTGCATGCGCCTCAGTCACGAGGCCGGCATCCGCCCGGTCGCCGTCGATGAGTTCCCGCACGACGAGAGCCCGTACGGCGCGCGCGGCCTCGCCGGCAATGTCGTCGAGTGGTGTGCCGACGAGTACCGCCGCGAAGGACCGCCGCTCGCGAACGGCCTGTATGTCGCGCCGCGCACGGTGCCCGACAGCGCAGTCGCCGAGCGGACGCTGCGCGGCGGCTGCTTCTTGTTCGATTCATTCTTGCTCCGCGCCGCGACTCGACACAGCTCGAGCTCCGTCGTGCGCGACGTGACACTAGGCTTTCGACTCGTACGCTCGTGGACCTGACCGACCAGGAGATTCATGCCGACGCTGCTCCAGTACCTCGCTGCTCTCGCAAACGATCCGGCCGCCCAGCAAGCGTTCGCGGCGGATCCCGAGACTGCACTCGCCACCTCCGAGTTGAACGAGCCCGACAAGGCCGCGCTGCGGACGCGCAACGCCGCGTTGATCGGCGCGATCGTCAGTCGCGAGGCGGTCGCCGCGCTGATCTACGGATCGCAGCCTCCGGCGCAGCTGATCTACGGCGCCGGCGCGCCGCAGCCGCAGCTGATCTACGGCGCGGGCGCGCCGCAGCTGATCTACGGCGCGGGTATGCCGCAGCCGCAGCTGATCTACGGCGCGGGTGCGCCGCAGTTGATCTACGGCGCGGGTGTGCCGCAGCCGCAGCTGATCTACGGCGCGGGTACGCCGCAGCTGATCTACGGTGCGCACGGTCCCGTATGCTTGATCTATGCGGCTGCGCCGCCGACGGCGCTGATCTACGGCGCGCAGGCGCCCGCGCTGATCTATGCGCAGCCACCGGCGCCGCATCCGGTCGGCGCGGCGCCGGCGCTGATCTACGCGCAGCCACCGGCGGCGCCGGCGCTGATCTACGCGCAGGCGCCGTCGCAGTCGGGTGACAAGCCCAAGTGAGCGGCTTGCTCGTCGTCGTCGGGACCGGCATCAAGGCGATCGGGCACATGACACTCGACGCGCGCGCGTGGATGGCGTCCGCCGACGAGGTCCACTACGTCACGGCCGACGCGATCACCGAGGGCGCGATCCTCGCGCTCAAGCCGGCCGCGCAGTCACTCGCGCGGTTCTACGAGGTCGGCCGCGCGCGCCACGACACCTACGAGGCGATGACGCAGACGCTACTCGCCGGCGCACGGAGCGGGCGCACCATATGCGCGGCGTTCTACGGCCACCCCGGCGTGTTCGTCTATCCATCGCACGATGCGATCCGCCGCGCGCGCGCCGAAGGCATTCGCGCAATCATGGAGCCCGGCGTGTCCGCCGAGGACTGCCTGTTCGCCGACCTCGGGCTCGATCCGGCGGTCGTCGGCTGCGCGCAATACGAGGCGACCGACTTGCTCGTCTACGGCCGCCGGCCGGATCCGTCGGCGGCGTTGATCGTCTGGCAGATCGGTGCCGTCGGCGATCTCGCTTGGAACCCCGGCCGCACCAACGCGGACAACGTGCGCGTGCTTGTCGACGCGCTCGCGGCGACGTACGGGCTCGACCACGTCGTCGTCGTATACGAAGCGGCGCAGCTGCCGACCTGCGTGCCGACGATCCTTCACCTCCGGCTCGCCGATCTGCCGCTCGCGCCGCTATCGACCGCGTCGACGTTGTTCGTGCCGCCGCGCGAGCGCCGCGCGCCCGATGCGGCGATGATCGCGCGGCTCGGGCTCGACGGGCGGCGCTTCGGCCTCGGCACCGTGCCGTGAATCGCGCGCGCCTCGCCGCGGTGCTCGCCGCGCCGCCGATCCCGCCGATCTCGACGCGCGAAGAGTTGATCGATCTGCTCTCGGCCGCGGCCGAGCTCGAGCACGCGATCATGTGCCAGTACCTGTTCGCCGCGCTCTCCATCGATCGTGCGTCGCCCGAGCTGTCGCCCGCGGCCAGCGAGCTCGCGCGCACGTTCACGCTCGAGCTGCTGTCGATCGCCCGCCAGGAGATGGAGCACCTCGGCATCGTGACGAACCTCGTGATCGCGGTCGGTGCGCCGCCCGACTTCGATCGTCCGAACATGCCGATCCAGGCGAACTACTACGCGCTCGACCTGACGCTGCAGCTCGTGCCATTCGGCGACGCATTCCTCGCGCTCGCGGAGCGGCTCGAAGAATCGTGCTCCGACTCGCGGGCGCAGCGCGCGCTGCCGTACTACCCGACGGTCGCGGCGATCTACGATCGCCTGAGCGATGGGCTGCAATACCTCGCCGGCCCCGGCGGCTCGCTCGAGACGACGCTGTTCCTCGGCGCGAACGATCCGCAGATCTCCAACGCCGACTTCGGCGCGACGCCGACGCAGGTCTGGTACAGCCTCACGCTCCTGCCGGTGACGGATCTGAAATCCGCGCTCGCCGCCGTCGAGCTGATCCGCGTCCAAGGCGAGGGCGCGACCAAGACCGATCCCGACTCGCACTACGCGATCATCCGCCGGATCAAAACGGCCTGGGACGCGCTCGCTCCCGCGGAGCGCGCGGCGATGTGCAAGCCGGTGCCGCCGAACCCGGTCACGCGCGAGCGCGGCGACGTCGATCCGCTCGTCGCTTGCTCGGTGCTGCGCGACCCGCGCGCGGTCAAGCTGGCGCGGATCGCGAACCGCGCGTACGAGCTGATCCTGCTACTGCTCGCGCGGCTCTACGGCAAGAGCGACGCGACCGCTGCCGACCGCGACGTTTACCGCAAGTACGCGTTCTTTCCGCTGATGACGATCGTGATCCGTCCGCTCGGCGAGATCCTGACCGAGCTCCCCGCCGGAGACGGCGAGCACTGCGCGACCACGACGTTCGAGCTCGACGGACCGATCCGCACGTATCCCGATCGCACGAGCTTCAACATCCAGCTCGGCGAGCGGCTCACGCACATCGCCGCCGAGCTCGCCGAGGTCGCCGCGATGCCCGACGTGCCCGGGCGCCTGCAGTTCGTCGCGAAGAACGCCGCGTACGTGCGCGACCGCGTGCTCGCGTACGTGACCGGCACAGCGGAGGCGCGCCCGTGAGCCTCGTCGTGTGCTCGTTCACCGGCTGGGTCCAGGTTCGCCTCGCGACCAACCCCGATCCCACCGACGAGCCGCGGGGCGTCAGCGGCTACACGTTCGCGCTCGCCGGCGAGCCCGATCTCGATCGCGTGTTGCGCACGTCGAACCCGGTCGCGCCGCGCACGCACGGCCAGCCGATCGGTGTGGTCGTCCGGCGCGTCAGCGTCGATGGTGTCGCGGTCGCCACGCACCCGCTGCTCGGCGCGCAGCTCGAGTTGCTGGGCACGCCGATGTTCGAGTCCGTCAACGAGGTCGTGATGGAGCAAGGCGAGGAGCCGCTCGAGCCGTTCGACGTGCAGCTCGTGCGCGGCGCGTTCCGTTTCCAGCGCCGCGCGTTTCTCGATCCGAGCACGCCCGACGCGACCGTGTACACCGTGCCGCGCGCCGTGCTCGCGACGCGTCGCGCCGAGGTCGCGCTCGATACGTCGGTGTTGCAGGAGGCGTACGGCACGACCGATCCGTCGGCGTTCCGCGCGGGTCGCCTGCACGTGTTGCAGGCCGACCTGCAAACCGCGACCGATCCGGTCCAGCGCGCTGCGCTCGGCCGCCGCATCAGCGAGCTCGAGATCACGGACCCCGACGATCACCGCACCGTGTCGATGACGTTCATCGAGCGCCGTCACTTCGAGCTGAACGGCCCGACCGCGCTCGTCGATCCCGACGGCTGGCTCACGACACTCGACACCGCTCAGACGTTCGCGTGCGACGCCGTGATGGGTGCGTGGGACGCCGACACGCTCACCGCGTATTACACCGGCACGCTGGCGCTGCCGACGCGGTAGTTACGACGGGCGCGCCGCGAGAATGGCGTCGAGGAGCGCGGGCTGCGCGGGGTCGCGCACGAGGTGCGGATAGCGCAGGCCACCGTGGTACTGGATGCGAACGGTGAAGAAGCGCTCGCCGTTCTGCAGCAAGAGCTCGATCGGATCCGCCTTGGCGCTCGACGCCGCGCGCACGATCGCGGCCTTCAGCCGCGCCGGCTCGAACGCGATGCCGTCGACCGCGAGCACCTTGGAGCCGGCGAGCGCGCCCGCCTTCGCGGCCGGGCTATCCCAGACGACCTGCGCGAGCAGGTTGTCTTTGTCGATCACGACGCCGATCGAATACGTGTGGTCGACGCCTTTGAGTCGCTTGTCCTCGTACGATTGCCAGTACTCGCTCGGCTTGGCGTCGAACGCGAGGTGATAGCCGCCGCGCTTGATGCCGTCGAGCGGTGCGCCGCGCGTGCCGTCCAGGCGCGTGCGCAGGAACGTCGCCCAGTCATACGCGTAGACGCCGTTCAGCGCCTTCACCACGTCGTCGAACGTGTAGACCTCGGGCGTGAAGCTGCCGTTGTCGATCCCGAAGAACGCGCGCGCGAAGTCATCGAGCGATTTCGCGCCGCCGGTCTTCTCGCGGATCAGCGTGTCCGCGTCGAGCCAGATCAGCGCGCCCTCGGTGTAGTACTCCTCGAATCGCTGCCAGCTCGGCCACGACATCGGACGGCGCGGATTGATGATCTCGTCGTTGGTCGTGTCCTGGAGCGGGCGCCACGTTCGGCCCGGTTGGCCGTCGAGCGAGGCGGCCGTGATCGCCCACTGATCGAGCGCCTGTTGTTTCGTCCAGCAACCGCTGCGCGCGGAGACGAGGTAGCCGAAGTACTGCGTGCCGCCCTCGTAGACCCACAACAGCGAGTTCCGCATCGCGACGTTGTAGTTCGGCGTCCATAGATCTGCGGGCCGGCGGAACTTGCCGTCCCACGAGTGCACGTATTCGTGCGCGAGGACGTCGCGGAAGGCCGGGGTCTTGTCCCAGTCGGCGAAGAAGTCGACGGTCTCGCCGTATTCCGCGCTGCGGTGGTGCTCGAGCGTCGTGTTCTCGCCGACCTCGTCGCTGAGCGCGAGCAGAAAGTCATAGTGATTGTAGTGGTGGCTGCCGAAGAGCCGCGTCGCTTGCTCGACGATCGCGCGCACGCGCTCGACGAGCTCCGGCGCGATCGCGAGCTGGTCCGCGCGATCGGTCATCAGATCGAGCGCGGCCGGCGTGCCGTCGCTCGCGGTGACGTCGTACCGCTTCGCATAGCGGCCGGCGTGCACCGGCGAGTCGCCGACGGTCTCGAGCGGTGCGGTCTTGAACGTGGTCACCGCGCCCTGCGTCGATGCAATCTCGAGCGCGGTCGCCACGTGCCAGCCGTCGGGCACGCGCACGCTCGCGTCGACGGAGATCTGGCGCGTGAAGTAGCCCGCCGGATAGAGCATCACATCGACCCAATCCATGACGAGCAGATCGCGCGCGACCTGTTGCGCACCGACCTCGTGACTCGCCGGTGACAGGTACTGGAAGTCGACCGCGATCGACCTCGCCCCCGCCGGCACCGGCACGTGAAACGCGTAGACGTCGGCGGCGTCGCGCGTCCACGCCAGCGCGACGTGGTTCGCCTGCACGACGAGCCCCGCGAACCGATCGATCGCGCCCTCGGGCGCGTGCGTCCCCGGCAGCCAGCGTGGATAGAGCAGTACGAGATCGCCGGCCTGGCGGACCGGGATGTCCTCGTGCACGCGGTAGATGCGCCGCGTGACATCGCTGACGTCGATCGCGATCCGCAACGTACCGGGGTACGGCTCGTCACGCGGCGACGGAATCGCCGCGGTCGGCGCCAGCGGCTGCGGCCCGGGGCTCGCCGCACCGACACCGGCGAGCGCGATCAAAGTAGCGGACGCGAATGCGAGCCTCACCCGAGCATCCTATGCGCTTCCAGTCGCAAAGGCGCTGCCAGCGTCGGCGAGTATTGAACGTGCACCGATGCCGTGATGGCGTCCGGAAATTCGTTCGTCAACCCGTCGCAATGAGCCTCGAGTCGCTTCGCTTCGATCTTCAACACATCTTCGAGATGTTCCGGGAGACAAGCTTCTGAGAAGTCGGTTGTCGTGTTCCGCGTATTCGATTCGATGCGTGTCGAGATCGCGTCCAGTTCGTCCCAAAGCGTGAGCTTTCCGGTCCGCACCGACGCGTAGCTCACGTGCGCAGCAAGGTCGGCGATACCTTCCTGCCCGGTCGGATCGTCGACCGCCCCGACGCCGTAGCGAACCAACACGCTGGCGACATCTGCCGTTGCATCGGGTATGAGGATCGCGGTGAGTCCGTTCTGCAGGTGATACGTCTGCGGATGGAGCGGGATTTCGATCGCGCCCGCGCTCGCGACGTCGGTACTGGCGACGACACGTGTTGCGTTTGAAGCGCTGGTGGCGCCGACGGCAGCGACACCGGGGTCGTTGGTGCCGACCCACACGCGGACATGACGACAACCACGACGCCAAGGGATCGAACTGCTCGCACCGGCGCAGTCTATCGCCATCGTTGGCGACTTGAGCGGCCGACCACTGCTACCGGATCTGTCGCGTCGCGGGCCTGCCGGAGCACGGCTGGCACACGCTGCGGCACTCCTTCGGAACCCACGCCGCGATGTTCGGCGTGAACCCGTGGAAGCTGATGCAGTGGATGGGACGAAAGCGGGTCGACGAGACCATGCTCTACGTTCACTTCGCCGAGGCGCACCTGCGGCCGCACCCGGAGCCGGTTCTGAAGGAGCGCGGCCATGACGATCCCGACCAGAAGATCGATGCTCGATGCCAGCCGCCTTTACAACGTCCGTGGCAAAGCATCCGATGTGACTGACGAAAACCAAGAGGTTCTCGTCAGTTAAGTCGCGGAGCGGACGGGACTCGAAGGCGTCCAGGAATGCCAATGATCGAGTGGCCAGGATGTGATGGAGTGGCGATAGATACTCATCATGACGGCGCCGACGCAGCTGCGAGCACTGTCGAGCGGAACGACTCGATAGAATCCGATGCGATCGGCGCGGCGCTCGCCTTGGCGATGAACTCCTGGTGCAACCGTCGAGATCCCAAGGAGGTGCGGCGCTTGGTGCTGGAGTTGCTTCTCGCGCTCGACGCGCGGCAATGATCGTGGCGTGACTCGACGGTGATTCCTTTGGCGTCCGTTTTGTGCCGCGCAGTCTCGACGCAG
>DATBAS010000054.1:0-12528 GCA_036271395.1 Kofleriaceae bacterium | reverse complement strand
GTCCCGCCGAGCTCGATATCCGCGAACATGCCGCACTTCGCGTCGTGCAGCGTCCGCATGTGCGCGCACATCGCGCCGGCCTTGACCACGCGATCGCGATGCGGCTCCGCGGAGATCGGCGGCGGTGCCGTCTCGCCGCTCCGCTGCGCGCAGCCCGATCCTGCGACCAGGAGCACGCCGACCGCTACGAGCATGCGCTGCATGCCGTCGACGCTACTACAGCCGGCGCGTCATCACGAGCCGCGGCACGCGCGAGAACCCGATGCGCTCGTAGAGCGCGACCGCCGGGTTGTCGGGGCGAACTTGGAGGTGGAGCGCCTTGACGCCACGCGCGCGCAGCTCGGTCTGGATCTGGCCGAGCGCGTCGGTCGCGAGCCCGCGACCGCGCGCATCGTCGGCGATGAACAGCTCGGTGAGCCACGCTTCCACGCCGCGAAACTCGAGATCGAACGAGTAGGCGCACAGCGCGTAGCCGGCCGAGTTTCCGCCGTCCTCGATGATGAAGACCACGCCGAGGCGCGGATCGCCGAGCAGTTGGTGCAAGCCGGCATCGAGCTCGACGTCGCTGATCACGATCGATTCGTGCGCGTTGAGCGCACCCGAGAACGCGACGAGCAGCGGCACGTCTGCGAACGTCGCGACGCGAATCGACACGAGCTATTCGCGATCCAAGTACGTGTAGCCCTGCATGCCCGCCTGAAAGCGGTTGATCAGCGTGCGGCTCTCTTCGAGCGTCATCAGCTTCTTGCGCAGTGCCTGCTCGACGTTGTTGCGCATCCGCGTCATCAGCACGCCGGGCGTGTAGTCGACGAACTGCAGCACTTCGCTGACGGTGTCGCCGTTGACGACTTCTTTGACGTCGTAGTCGCCGTCGGCCGACAGCTGCACGTGCACCGTGTTGGTATCGCCGAACAGGTTGTGGAGGTCGCCGAGAATTTCCTGATACGCGCCGACCAAGAAGATGCCGAGGTAGTAGTCGCTCTGCGTTTTCGGGTGGAGCTCGAGCACGTGCTTGACGTCGCGCAGATCGATGAACGAGTCGATCTTGCCGTCGGAGTCACACGTGATGTCGGCGAGCGTCGCGCGCCGCGTCGGCTCTTCGTTGAGTCGATGGATCGGACAGATCGGGAACAGCTGGTCGACCGCCCACGCGTCGGGCACCGACTGGAACATCGAGAAGTTGCAGAAATAGGTATCGCTGAGCGCCTTCTCGAGGCCCTCCAGCTCTTCGGGCACGTGTGCCTGCCGCGACACGAGCATCAGCACTTTTTCGCAGGTCGCCCAGAACAAGTTTTCGCAGGTCACGCGGTGCTCGAGCGACAGGTGCCCGAGGTTGAACTCGAGCAGCACCTGATCCTTGTACTCGACGGCGTCGTGATAGCTCTCGAGCAGATTTTTCTGCGTGACGCCCTGATAGGTGTCCCACATGTTGGTGACGAGCTTCGGCACCGGCTTGGTGATCGCCTGCGGCACGTGCGTGTTGAACTCGGTCACGCCGAGCACGTTGACGACGAGCACCGAGTGGTGCGCGGCGATCGCGCGTCCGGATTCGCTGACGATGCTCGGGTGCGGAACCTGATCGGCGTCGCAGATCTCTTTGATCGCGTAGACGACGTCGTTCGCGTATTCCTGCACCGTGTAGTTCATCGACGACGCGAAGTTGGTCTGCGAGCCGTCGTAGTCGACACCGAGCCCACCGCCGACGTCGAGGTAGCACAGACCCTTCGCGCCGAGCTTGTAGCACTCGCAGAACAAGCGGCCGGCTTCGCGCAGCGCGTTCTTCACGCTCTTGATCGCGCTGATCTGCGAGCCCAAGTGAAAGTGCATGAGCTTGAGCGTGTCGGCTTCGCCCCACTTCTTGAGCTGCTCGACCGCGGAGACCATTTCAGCGGCGGACAGGCCGAACTTCGAGAAGTCGCCGCCCGATTGCTCCCAGCGGCCGGCGCCGCGCGAGCTGAGGCGCGCGCGCATGCCGAGCGCCGGCTTGATCTTGACGCGCTCGCTGACGCGGTGAATGTGCTCGAGCTCGGTCGGCTTCTCGACGACGAGGATGACCGTCTTGCCCATCTTCGACGCGAGCAGCGCGGTCTCGATGTACTCCTCGTCTTTGTAGCCGTTGCAGATGATCAGCGCTTCGTCGTCTTGGTGGATCGCCATGATCGCGAGCAACTCGGGCTTGCTGCCGGCTTCGAGGCCGTAGTGGAACGGCCGGCCGAACTCGATGATCTCCTCGACGACGGTGCGGTTCTGGTTGACCTTGATCGGGTATACGCCGCGGTATTGCCCGCCGTAGCCGTACTCGCGGATCGCGGTGTTGAACGACGCGCACAACAGCTCGATGCGCGCCTTCAAGATGTCGGAGAACCGCAGCAAGATCGGCAGCTGGATGCCGCGCTCGACGAGCTCGTCGATCAGCTCCTTCATGTCGATCGCGCCTTGGCCTTCACCACGCGGCGTGACGATCAGGCTGCCCTGATCGTTGACACCGAAGTAGCCGCAGCCCCAACGCGGAATGTTGTAGGTGTCGAGCGCGTCGGCGGCCGTCCACCGGCGGAGAGGATCTTGAGCGAGCAAGAGCTTGGCGCGCGCCATCGGTTTGAGCACCTTGGTACGGCCAATCGCTCGGTGGTGCAATGGCAAATGCGTCAGCGTTCGAGCTGCGGCGCCGACAGCTCTTCGGCTCGCGGCGACCACGGCACAAGGTGGTGCCTTGTTCGGCAACGTCGCCGCGGGAACCTACGCGACCGAGGTCACCGCACCCGGTCTCACCTGCACGGGCCACCGACGACGCCCGCAACGTGCCGATCGAGATCGCGGACGGCGCGGGGACCGCGCTCGAAGTCATCGGCTGCCGGTAGCGCGCTTACGCGGCGAACTGCGCCGAGAAGATCTTCGGCACCGAGCGGCGGCCGCGCGTCGGCTGGTCGTCGTCGAGCGGCGCGTCGCACTGCGTGCCCATCGCGAGCCGCCTGCGTGCGATCGGCGCGGCCTGCAACGTCGCCTCGACGACCGGCGCCAGCACTTCTTCTTCGACGATCGACCGCGCGGTGATCTCGCTCGTGTGCAGGCCTGGCTCGGGGACATCGCCGTAGACCTCGCGGACCAGCAGCTGGATCGCCGTCGCGCCTTTGATCCAGCCTTCGAGCCGCGCGAGCTGATCCAGCGCTTCGATCAGCGCCGCCGCCGACGCGTAGCGCCGCGCCGGCTCGCTCTGCAGGCACGTCGCGATGATCTTCGCGAGACCCGGCGGATATCCGGGCACGATCGCCGTCGGCGTGACCCACTCGCCGCGGACGATCGACAGCATCCGCTCGAAGTCGCTGTTGCCGGCGAAGCAGCGCCGGCCGGTCGTCAGCTCGTAGAGCACGATGCCGAGCGCGAAGACATCGGTGCGCAGGTCGAGCGGATCGCCGAGCGCTTGCTCGGGCGACATGTAGCTCGCCTTGCCGCGGACGACGCCTGGATTCGTCTGGTGCGTCGACAGTGCGCTGCGCGCGATGCCGAAGTCGATGACCTTCACGTCGCCGGCGTGCGTGAGCATGATGTTCGACAGCGACACGTCGCGATGCACGAGGTGCAGCGGCTTGCCGTCGGGACCGCAGCGGCGGTGGGCGTGATCGAGGCCGGACGCGGCTGCCTTGACGATCGCGCACGCGGCTTCGCAGTCGACCAGCTTCACCTTTTGCATCAGGTTGCGGAGATCCACGCCGTGGACGAACTCCATCGCGACGTACTGCACGACGCCTTCGGCGGCGACCTCGTGCACGCCTGCGAGGTTCGCGTGGCTCAGCATGGCGAGCACGCGCGCCTCGTCGCGGAACAACAGGCGGGCTTCGGGATCGTCGCAGCGCGCGGCCGAGAGCACCTTGACCGCGATGTGGCGCTCGCGACTCGGCTCGCGCGCGAGGTAAATGTCCGCCATTCCGCCCTGCGCGACGAGCCGGATTAGCTCGTACTGACCGACTCGAAGCGGAAGCGTCATCGACGGATCTACGACATGGCCCCCCGATTGGATTCCTTTCGCGGCAGGTACGATCCGGATTGGCGACATGGCGAATGTATCGGCACGTACGCGAACCAGTTGCGCTGACGCCGTTTTCGAATAGATTCGGCCGTCTGGCTCATGGGCAACGAGGTCGTCAAAGATAGCGACGGGGCGAAGGTCATCGCCGAAGAAGAGCGCCTGTTCGGCCAAGTTCAGGCGCGCGTCGCGATGGGTGAAGACGAAGACGCGCGGCCGCAGCTCGGCGCGAGCGATCTCGATGTCGATCTCTTGTCGCTGCGCGATCAGATCGCCGAGGCGCGCCCCGAAGATCTGCCGCCGCTCGTCGAGCAGATGACGCGGCTCGCGGCGCTCAAAGCGCGGATCGGCGGCGGCCGCCAGCTGCCCGTCGATGTGGCGTCGCCGTACTTCGCGCACCTGCGCTTGCGCGAGGGCGGCGCTGCCGGAAACAAGAAGACCCGCGACGTGCTCGTGGGCAAGCGCGGTTTCATCGATCGCCAGAGCAACGTGCAGATCGTCGATTGGCGCAACGCACCAGTCTCGCGCATCTACTACCGCTACGAAGAAGGCGACGACTACGAAGAGGAGATCGCCGGCCGCCGCGTCGAAGGCGTGGTCGAAGCGCGCCGCAACGTCTCGATCGCGCGCGGCAACTTGCGGCGCATCGGCTCGCCGCAGGGCACGTATCTGAAGAGCGCCAACGGCTCGTGGGTGCAAGCCGTCGGCAGCATGACGCCGGTGCTGCACGGCGGCATGGGCAAGGCCGCGCGCCCGGTCGCCGCGCCGGGCATGAAGGGCGTGCTCGGCGTCCGCCACGGCGTCGTGCGCGCCGACAAGGGCCTGCCGGAGATCGCCGCGTTGATCGACAAGGAGCAATTCGAGCTGATCACGCAGCCGGGCTCCGGCATCGTCGTGATCCAAGGCGGCGCCGGCTCCGGCAAGACCACCGTCGCGCTCCATCGCGTCGCGTACTTGAACTTCCAAGACCAGCGCCGGTTCAAGGCGAGCAACATGTTGTTCGTCGTGCCGTCGCAGTCGCTCGTGCGCTACGTCGGCGGCGTGTTGCCCGCGCTCGGCGTCGGCGGCGTGGCGGTCGTCACGTACACCGGCTGGGCGCGCTCGACGCGCATGCGGTGCCTGCCCGAATCGCCGACGAGCTACAACGTCGAGCCGCCGGATCAGGTCTCGCGCGTGAAGAAGCATCCCGCGATGCTGGCGATCCTCGAGACGCTCGTCGCGTCGCAGGCCGAAACGCTCGGCGTCGAGATCGCCGCGCTCGACGAGCGCGCGCTCGCCGAGTGGAATCGGCTCGTCAAGCGGGCGCTCGTGCCGCGGATCCAGGGCTTATCGAGCTGGACGAAAAAGTCGACCGAGCTCGAGCCGAACGTGCGGGTCGCGCTCGAAGGCTTCGCGAAGCGCGCCAAGAAGCGCGCGGACGACATCACGCTCGACTGGGCGGAGCTGCTCACCGACATGCCCGCGCTCGCGAGCGGGTTTGCCGGCACCGATGTCAACGCGCGCGATATCGAGCGGTTGATCGCGTGGGTCAAGCGCCAGCTCGCCAAGCCGCACGCGGCGCCCGTCGACGAAGACGGCCAGCCGATCCTCGATTCGCAAGGCGAAGCGGTCGGCCCCGACGACGACGATCCCGCCGGCCGCTTCGACGACGAAGACGATCCGATCCTGCTCCGGCTCGTCCAGCTCAAGCGCGGCATGCTCGCGCCACCCGGCGGCGACGAGATCGGCTACGAGCACATCGCGATCGACGAAGCGCAAGATCGCAGCGCGCTCGAGGTCAAAGTCCTGGTCGAAGCCGTGCGCGCACCCGACGGCGATCCGAGCAAGCGCTCGGTCACGATCGCCGGCGACACGGCGCAGCGCCTCGTGTTCGACAATAACTTCACCGGCTGGGCCGAGCTGCTCCAGCAGGTCGGTCAACCGACGATCGTGCGGCCGCTCAAGCTGTCGTATCGCTCGACCGCCGAGGTGATGTTGCTCGCGCGCGAGATCCTCGGGCCCGAGCTCGCACCCGACGAGCCGCTGGTCGCGCGCTCGGGCGAGCCCGTCGAGCTCCACGAGTTCGGCGACATCGGCGAGGCCGTCGCGTTCTTGGGCGATGCGCTTCGCACGCTGATGGCGCGCGAGCCGACCGCATCGTGCGCGGTGATCTCGCGCCACGCCGAACAAGCCGATGCGTACTTCGACGGCCTGCGCCGCGCCGAAGTGCCGGCGCTTCGCCGCGTGCGCCGCGACGAGTTCAATTTTGCGCCCGGTGTCGACGTCACCGACGTCGCGCAGGTCAAAGGCCTCGAGTTCGACTACGTCGTGATGGTCGACGTCAACGACTCGAGTTATCCGCCGGTCAACTGGGCGCGCCATCTGCTCCACATCGGCGTGACGCGTGCGGCGCACCAGCTCTGGCTGATCTCGACCGGCGAGCCGAGCGTGCTCGTGCCGAAGGCGCTGCGCGACGGCGGCCGGATGACCGTCGGTTGAGCGCTGAGCTCGCGGCACACCGCTTGTCGTTGGGCGCGTTCAGCCGCTAACCGCGCCGTCACACCGAGAGCGGGTGAACGGCGCTTGAGCTGGCGCTCGGGACCGGCTTGCCGGGATTGGCTTCGACCAGCCGTACGCGGCCCCAGTGAGGATGCAGCTTGCGAGCGGCGACGATCCGGTCTTCGAGCTCCGGCGTGATCGCGTACGGCGAGGTCTTCGGTCGGCGCGACCGCTCGGTTACGGCACCCGGATCGAAGTTGGCCTCGCGATATCGCGAGACCCACGTGTCCCCGGACTGCCCGAACATGCGGCACAGCTCAGCCATGTTGATCCGGCCGTCCTCTGCTTCGTTCCACCGCGCTCCCACTCGAATCCAGATTTCGTTCGTTCCGTCATCGGATTCGTGGTGCTCCAGGGCATCGCGTCGACGGTCCAGGTGCCTCCGACATCGCGTGTCAAGGCTGTCCGTGGGCAACGGACCCGCAGTGTCAGGGATGTCGTGAGGCCGATCTGTCCACGATCTATCAGGGCTGTACCCCATCGGGGTTGCAAGCTCGATCGGCTGATGTATCAGCCCAATAAAATAGTAGCGAAATCAAGATGAGCCTGATAGTGTCGATCGGTGACCAGACGTCAACAGGCGTTTCGCTTTCGGACCCACGGTGGCGCACGCGAGGGGGCTGGGCGCACTGCGGCGGGGCCGCGATCGATTCATCACGACAAGCGGATTCGCGTCGTCTCCAGCGAGCCGATTCACATCACGTGTCGCGCGCTGCCACGCGCCGGCAACCTACGCCGCGATGTCGTTTTCGCAGCGGTTCGCGCCGCGAGCATCGTCGCCGCTCGGCACGATGAGCTTCACATCGTCCACATCAGCATCCAGCGCACGCATTTACATCTGCTCGTCGAAGCGACGAACGGCGCGGCACTCACGCGTGGCGTCGCGAGCTTCATGATCTCCGCAGCACGCCGTATCAATCGCGCGGCGAGCGCGGGCGGCGGCCGCGTGTTCGACCGCTATCACGCGCGAGCGCTGTCGACGCCGCGCGAGGTCCGCAACTGTCTCGCGTACGTGCTCAACAACTGGCGGCATCACGGTGAGGACCGCAGCAGATCCACGGCGCGTTGGCTCGTCGACAAATACGCGACCGCTGTCGCGTTCGACGGATGGAAGGAGCTCGGTCGCGGTCGTTGCGTCGCGCGGCCGCCGAGTTACTCGACGCTGGTCGTTTGGCAGCCACGAACGTGGTTGTTGTCGGTCGGCTGGCGACGCCACGGATTGGTCCGAATCGGCGAGGTGCCCGGTGCACGCGGCGAGAGCGACGATCCCGACTAGAGCGCATCTCATAACCAGCGCGAGGCGAGACCGAGCGATGCGGAGCGAATTGTGGCGCACGCCCGGAACGCGCAGCGAGGCCCGGGCTTGCCGCCCGGGTCGAGCGAGAACCGGACGTACGCCGCAAGGCGCCCGCATCGCGACGGTCGCAGCCCGTGATGGTTATGAGATGCGCTCTAATCCCGCCACAGAGTTTTGATCGGTTGAAGTTTGGGTAACTCGTCGTCAGGGACGAGCAGCTCGATCGATCGCGCCTGGCGGGGTGTGCGACGGATCAGGCCGAGGCGTTCGAGCTGGATGATCATCTGGTGGACGCTGGGTGGCGTGACGCGGAAGAAGCGCTGGAAATCGGCCTCTGCGGGCGGCTGCCGGTTGAGCAAGACGTACGTGTAGATGAAGGCCAGGTATTGGCCCTGCTTCTCGGTGAACCGCGGCGCGGACGCGCTGGACATGCCATCGCCGATTTGATCAAAGGCTCCGCGAAGGAGCCACCATGAACGGCGAGTATCGCGTCGCGCTCGAGACCTCTGAGCGCGCAGAGCTCGTAGCGATGGCGCTGGGCGGCAAGGGCGCATTCCGGCGTCTGAAACGCGCACAGATTCTCCTCGCAGCCGACAACGGCGCGTGCGATGAGAGATCGCGCGCAACGTCGCCGTCGGTACGTCGACCGTCTATCGAACGAAGCAACGCTTCGTCGAACTGCCGCGCGCGGCCGCGCAACGCAAGCTCGCCGTGGTCGACGAGTTGCTGCTCGTCGCAGTGGCACTCGCGCCATCCAGCTCGCGGCGTGAACCGGTCAGATCCGTGGCGCGGTACTAGCGCCAAAGCTCGGTTCGCGTGCCCCGTGCTCGTCCACGGCTCTCCGCGATGGCCAGCTATCCGGAATGCAGAAACGTCGATCTGACGAGACCCATCCCGCGCCTCTTGCACGACATCATCAGTCCCGAGAGCGAACCCTCCGGAATCACCTTCGGCATGTAGGCGCTCGCCACCTATCGACACCGGGCGGAGGCGGCCGATTCGTCGAACGTGTCAGACGTCGTCCTCGGTATCGATTTCGGGACGAGCTGCACGTCGGCGGGCACGTTGGTCGGCGATCGCGTCGAGCTCGTGCGCGACAACGCGGATCCCGTGATCCCGAGCGTGATCTACGTGCCCGACCGCGGCGATGTCGAGGTCGGGCGGCGCGCGATGCTGCGGCTCGCGAGCACGCCGAACAAGGTCGTGCGCTCGATCAAGCGCGTGCTCGGCCTCGCGCCGACCGACGAGATGGTGCGCCGCTACATGGCCGGCACCGCGGTGCGCATCGAGCCGGTCGGCGATCGGCTCGCATTCAAGCTCGGCAACCGCGACTACTTACCCGAGCAGCTCGCCGCGGCGGTGCTCGTGCGCGTGCGCGATCTCGCCGAGGCGAGGTTCGGCGGGCGGATCAAGCGCTGCGTCGTGACGATGTCGGCCGGCGTCGGTGTCGCGTATCGCGATGCGATCGTGCGTGCCGCGCGGATCGCACACCTCGACGTGCTCGAGATGATTCCGGAGCCGATCGCGGGCGCGCTCGCGGTCGGGATGCACGCGGACGCGGCCGCGCGCCGCTTGCTCGTGCTCGATTTCGGCGGCGGCACGTTCGATGCGTCGGCGGTGATGCAAGCAGGCATGCGGTTCTCGCCGGTCGCGGCCTGTGGCGATCCGTTGCTCGGCGGTGACGATCTCGACGACGCGCTCGCCGAAGCGATCGCCGGCGCGGTGTATCGCCAGCACAAAGTCGACATCCATCGCGACGTGCTCAAGTGGAGCGAGCTCCGGCTGCGCTGCGAAGGCGCCAAGCGCGCGCTATCGGTGCAGCGCGAAGTGCGGCTGCAGATGCCCGATGCGTTCGTGGCACGCGGCAAGCCGATGCCGCTCGACGTCAAGCTCGACCGCGCGTGGTGTGAAGCGCACTGGACGCCGTTGTTCGAGCGCGCGCAGGTGATCGTCGACGAGACGTTGCGGCGCGCGGGTTGGCAACGCGAGCACGTCGATCGCGTCGCGCTGATCGGCGGCACGGCGCTCGTGCCGAGGTTCCAGCAGCTCGTCGCGCAGCAATTCGGCGCCGAGCGCGTCGTCGTGTCGCCCGATGCCGACCTCGCGGTCGCGATGGGCGCGGCGCTGTTGACCGCTCGCCACGGCGCGACGCCGCGACAAGTGCCGGTGCTCGAGACCGCTACGAGTGTTCGTGCCCTGGCGCAATGAGCACCGGGCGCTTGCTCGATCGCACGACGCGCTCGGTGACGCTGCCCGCGAGTAAATGCGCGAGGCCGGTGCGGCCGTGCGTGCCCATCACGATCAGATCGACGTGGTTGTCCTCGGCGAACGCGAGGATCTCTTCGGCGGGCTTGCCGAACCGGATGAACACGGTGGGCTTGACGCCATCTTTCTCGAGCCGCGCGGCGATGTCGTCGAGGTGCGCTTCGGCGCCGCGCACCGCGTAGTCGCGCACGCTGATCGGCGCGCCCGTTTGAGCCGGAACGATCGCGGTGTCGGGCGTGAGCTGCGCGGGGAGCTCGATCACGTGAAGCAGCAGGATCTTGCCGCCGTGCGCTTTCGCTTCGTCGCGCGCGAGCGCGGACGCGTGATTCGCCGGCGACGAGAAGTCGTGCGGCACGAGGATCGTCTTCCAGGTCATGGCGCGAGCGTATCAGCTCATCTGCAGCATGCGCTCGATCGGGCGCAGCGCCTTGACGCGCACGGCTTCGGGCACGTCGACCTGCGGCGCCAGATCGCGCAAGCTCAGATAGAGCTTCTCGAGCGTGTTCTTCTTCATGTACGGGCACACGTTGCACGAGCAACTCTCGTCCTCGGGCGGGGCCGCGATCAGCTGCTTGCCCGGCGCCGCGGCGGCCATCTTGTGCAGGATGCCGGCCTCGGTCGCGACGATGAACGCCTGCTTCGGGCTCGTGCGCGCGTGCTCGATGAGGCCGCTCGTCGACGCGACGAAGCTCGCGTGGCGCAGGATGCCGTCGTGACATTCGGGGTGTGCGATCACCTCGGCGTCGGGATGTTGCGCCATCAGCTCGATCAAGCGCCGCTCGGAGAACGTCTCGTGGACGACGCACGTGCCTTGCCACAGCACGAGATCGGGCCGGTTGGCGCGCTTGGCGACGAATGCACCGAGGTGGCGATCGGGCGCGAACACGACCTGTTGACCCTTGAGCGCGTCGACGATCTTCACCGCGTTGGACGACGTGCAGATCACGTCGGACAGCGCCTTCACCTCGGCGGAGCAGTTGATGTAGCTGACGACGGTGTGGCCGGGATACTTCTCGAGCCAGTGCGCGAACGCCGGCGCCGGGCAGCCATCGGCGAGCGAACAGCCGGCGTCGAGATCAGGCACGATGACGATCTTGTTCGGGTTCAGGATCTTCGCGGTCTCGGCCATGAAGTGAACGCCGCAAAACGCGATCACGTCGGCCGGCGTCTTCGCCGCCGCCTGCGACAGCTGCAGCGAGTCGCCGACGTAATCGGCGAGATCTTGGATCTCGGACTCTTGGTAGTAGTGCGCGAGGATCACGGCGTTGCGCTCGACCTTGAGCCGGCGGATCTCGGCCTCGAGCTCGTCGTCGGTCATGCCCAGGCTTTGGCCAACCACCGGCAGCTTGTCCATGTCGATACTCCTAGCACGTTGGATGCTGCGGTCACTCGTCGGGATTCGGCGCATCGAACGGCTGCACCGGCGTGATCATGCCCGACAGAGTCACGCCGGCCGTCGCGGCAAGGTGCTCGGCGGTGACGACGTCCTGCTTGTTCGCGATCGCGATGCCCGCGGCTTCACCGACCTCGGCGAACAGCTCGCGGGCGTTGCCCGGCCACGACCGCGCCAGCACCTGCTCGATCAGGCCGGCGTGCGCCGCGAGCTTGGCGGACCGTGTCGCGAGCGCGGCGATCGCGAAGTGCGGCAGCTCGTGCGGGCGTTCGCGCAGCGGCGGGACGGTGACGATCGCGCCGAGCTGGTCGGCGAGCTCGCGGACGAGCGCGCCAGCAGCGGCGAGCACGTGCGGGTCGATGCGCGAGATCGTGATCAGCCGATCGCGCTTGGCGAGCTCGCGCTGCCGATCTTCGCTCGGCGGTGTCGCGTCGAGCGCGATGACCTCGATGTCGCCATCGAGCGCATGGCGCGCGGCCGTTTGCTTGCCGGAGCCGCGCTCGCCGACGAGGTGGATGCGATTGCCCGCGGCCACGATCGCGCGCGCACATTCGCGAAACGCGGCGCCGACCACGATACCGGTCTCGATCGCGACGCCGCCGGCGACCGCCGCGAGATCTGGATGCGGCACGAGCAACGTGTCGCCGACGCGCACGACACGAAGCTCGCCCTCGGCGAACTCCATCGCCCTGCGCAGCAGCAAGCCGCCGGTGAACGTGCCGTTGTGGCTCTCGAGATCGCGGATCATCCAGCGCCCGTTCGCGAACGCGACCTCGACGTGATGGCGCGACAATCGCGGATCGTCGATCGCGACGTCGCCCTCGCGGCCGATCGAGATCGCACGCTCGCCGACCTCGATCGGCAACGCCATCGGCACGCGCCCCGTCCATACGGCAACTAGACCCGGGGTTGGCACGTTCGCAGTTATACCAAGAGGTGGACCAGCTCGTCGGCAAGTGCGCTCGAGTGCGTGCTGCGCACGGCCCAAAGCTCCGCAGCGAGGTCCACGCGGTC
>DATBAS010000053.1:0-66624 GCA_036271395.1 Kofleriaceae bacterium | reverse complement strand
GTACCTCCGACGGCGCGACGATCCAGACCACCGATCCGGGCATGGCGCTCGTCACCGGCAAGTGGGCCGACATGAACAAGTTCGCAACGCCGGTCCTGCGCGGGCTCGCGTTGCGGCCGCCGTACTTCCACGACGGCTCGGCGGCGACGCTCGCCGACGTGGTCACGTATTACGATTCGCGGTTCAACATCGGCCTGTCCGCGCAGGATCAGGCCGACCTCGTCGCATTTCTACAAACGCTGTAACGTCGCCCCATGGCCCGCTGGTACACGCGTCCCGTGCTGTTCACCGACGACCTCGCGCGCTCGCTCGCGTTCTATGTCGACGTGCTCGAGTTCGCGAAGGACTGGCACGAAGGCGACGGAACCGGCACCGTGTGTCAGGTCTCCCGCGACGGCTGCGAGGTGATCTTGTGCCAAGACGCGGCGCGGCGCGATCGCGGCCGGCTGTTCATCTCGCTCGACGACGACGGCATCGCGAAGCTGCGTGGCGCGCTCGCCGCGAAATCGATTCCACACGATCAGTCGTGGTGGGGATCCGACGTGATCGACATCGCCGACCCCGACGGCAATCAGCTGAGGTTTTCGTTTCCGGACTAGCTCGCCGCGAACGCGTTCCACGCCTCGACGTCGCGGCGTAGCCCGACCGATTCGAGACAGACGACATCGAGTCGGTCGCGCTCGCCGGCGGCGTAGACGTCGGCCGCGTGGACCACGGCGGCGGCGTAGCGATGCTCGGCCGGCGCGCTGCATGGGTCGTGGTGGAACGCGACCGCGTCGGTGAGCTCGTGCGAGAGACCCCACATCGTCAGCAGGTGCGCGCCGAGCGCGGCGTGATCGCAGCCGAGGATCTGGCGTTCGGCCACGAGCAACGGCACGCCGCTCGCGCGTGCCGCTCGAATCTTCATGTACTCGTCGGGCAGGCAGTGGATCAGCACGACGTGGCCGATATCGTGGAGCAGGCCGGCGGCGTAGACGATGTCGCTCTTGGCGCGATCGCCGTTGAACTGGCGGGCGAGCGTCGCGGTGCGCATCGACGCGGTCTGCAGGCGGTCGGCATCCTCCGCGAGCGGCGGCCGCGCCGGACCGTAGAGCTCGGACGTGATCGCGATCGCGCGGAGTAGCTCGATCCCGAGCATGCGGATCGCGCCGTCGATCGACACGGTCTCCTCGGTGCACAAGAACGCGGCCGATCGCGCGACCTGCAGGAGCTTGGCGACGAACGACGGATCTTGGCTGACCAAGCGCGTGATCGCGTCGACGTTCGTGCGCGGGTTCTCGAGCAACCGCGTGAGCTCGAGGTAGAGCCGCGGCGGGCTCGGTAGCTTGTCGATGCGGCCGAGCACGGAGCGCACCATCGCCGATGATGCGTCGCGGACCGAGGCGCAACGGGCGAGCGCATCGCGCAGCGTCGAGATCGCGCACGGCTTGTTCAAGAAGATGTGGGTGGTCGGCAATGCGCGGACGAACGCCGATGGATCGGTCTGGCCCGACAAGATGATGCGCAGCGTGCTCGGCCATTGCTCGCGGATGCGCGCGAGCAAGTCGGCGCCATCCATCTCCGGCATCCGCATGTCGCTGACGACCACGTCGAACGGCTCTTGCTCGAACGCGGCGATCGCTTCGCGCCCACTGTTCGCGAACGCGGCATCCCAGCTCGCGCGCTCGCGATGCATGAGCCGCTTCAAGCTCGACAAGATCGCCGGCTCGTCGTCGACGAACAGCACGCGGCGCCGAGTGGCCGGCTCGCTCACCCGATCGCTCCCGCGGTGCGATGACGCGGCGCGCCGACCGCGATGTGCTGCAGGGTCGTACGGCCGAGCACGTACGCCATAACCGGCATCAGCGCGGACAACTCGTAGCTATCTTTGACCGTCTCGGCCATGGAACGGGTTCGTTGGCAGCTGATCCGGCCCGATCGCGGCGATGTTTAGGAGCTTGTGACATGCGGAAACCGGCCGATACAGATTCTCGCAATGGCAGAGTTTCGTGTCGACCCGGATGTGCGCCTCGCGGATCTCGCGAAGCGCTCGCACGCCGGCACGATCGGCCACGTCGTCTTGTTCGCCGTCGCGTCGATCGTGCTCGGCCCCGAGATCACGTGGGTTCACGGCCTCGCCTGGGTCGCATTTTCCGCGCTGATCGTCGTGCGGCTGCTCGGCGCGACCGCCGGCTCGTATCGCACCGGCTCGATCGCGCTGCGCACGAGCTTGGTCGCGATCGGGGCGATCGGCACCAACGCGCTGTGGAGCATCGCGATCGCGACGACACATTGCACCGTCCACGACGCGCGCAGCTCGGTGCTCGCCGCGTTCATCACGTGCGGCATCGCATCGGGCACCGTCAGTGCGCTCGCGCCGAGCGCATGGATCCAGCGCGGCGCGCTCGCGACCTTGCTCGTGCCGACGACGATCCTCGGCGTGTTCGGGATCGCCGATACCGGTGGCATCGGCGCCGGGCTATCCGCGGCGCTCCACGGCAGCTATCTGCTGTTCATGACCGCGCAAGGCATCGCGGCGGGCCGCGAGTATCGCGAGGCCGCCGAGCGCACCGATCAGCTACGCCACCAAGCTGCCGACGCGGCCGCGACGGCGAAACAGCTGCGCGGCGAGATGCAGCATCGCGCGAAGGTCGAGCAAGAGCTGCGTCAGGCTCAAAAGCTCGAGGCGATCGGCCGGATCGCAGCGGGCATCGCGCACGAGATCAACACGCCGATCCAGTTCATCAGCGATAACTGCGAGTTTCTCGAGCTCGGCATCGCCGATCTGCGCAACGGGCTCGATGCCTACCGCCGGCTCGTCCACGACGCCGGGTTGCTCGCCGCCGCCGAGCAGATCGAAGCCGATCGCGATCTCGCGTTCACGCTGGCGAACTTGCCCGAAGCGCTGGCGTCGTCGCAGGAAGGCGTGCGGCGCGTCGCACAGATCGTCCAGGCGACGAAGCAGTTCGCTCATCCCGATCAAGTCCAGAAGGTGCCGACCGATCTCAACGCCGCCGTCGACTCGACGCTCGTCGTCGCGAGCAGCGAGACGCGCTACATCTCCGAGGTTCGGTTCGATCATGGCGAGCTGCCCAAGGTCCCCGCACACGGCGGCGAGATCAAACAGGTGCTGCTTAACCTGATCACGAACGCGGCGCACGCGATCGGCGATGCCAACCGCGGCACGTCGCGGGTCGGCGAGATCCGGATCAAGACGTGGGCTAGCAACCGCGGCGTTCACGTCTCGGTCGGCGATACGGGCCCGGGCATTCCGCGCGAGCTCGTCGACAAGATCTTCGAGCCGTTCTTCACGACCAAGCCGGTCGGCAAGGGCTCGGGGCAGGGTCTCGCGATCGCGCGCGCGATCATCGTCGACAAGCACGGCGGGACGATCGATGTCGACTCGGTCGTCGGCACCGGATCGACGTTCACGATCATGCTGCCGTTCGACGTGCTCTCGAACTAATACTTTCAGCCACGCGCGTCGTGCGCGTCGTGCTCGTCGCGCGCGGTGCTAGCGTGATCGCGTGCGGATCGCGCTGATCGTCTTGTTCGCGGCGTGCAATCACCCACACGCGCTCACCGGCGATGGCGGCGACACCATCGGCGGCGATGGCGCGAGCGGAGATGGCGCGGTGTCGTCGTGCGATCCGCCGGGTCACTTCGGCGTGCCGACCGCGACGTTCGCGCTGCCGTCGGGCCAACCGGCGATCTCGTACTCGGACATCCAGGCGGCGTTTCCGAACGTCGACTGGGCGAACCTCGATCGGCTCTACCTGCCGGCCGGCCACTACACGAGCATCTTGCTCGGCAACTTGCCGGCTCGTACTGCCGAGCATCCACTGGTGATCACGAATCAGGGTGGTCAGTTCTTCGTCGGCGACAATCCGCAGGGCAACTTTCTCTGGTCGTTCAGCGGTGGCTCGCACTGGATCCTCACGGGCCGCTACGATCCGGTATCGCTGACCGGCGACATCGAGTATCCCGGGCACGCGTGCGGCAACTACGCGAGCTCGCCCGGCCACTACGGCATCGAGAGCGACGACGGCTTCGCGTTCGCCGCGCCGTACCTGCACATGGGCATCGCGGTCGGCGCGGCCGACAACTTCGAGATCGAGTACGTCGAGGTCCAGCGCTCCGGCTTTGCCGGCATTCGGTTGCTCAACGACCCGACGACGACCGATCCGATGCCGAACGTCAGCGTCCACGATACCTACGTTCACGATACCGGCGCCGAGGGCTATTACTTCGGCTGGACCGGCGATCCGCCGTCGAACAAGCTCGCGGGCCTGCAGGTCTACAACAACCGGATCGTGCGCACCGGCAACGAGGCGCTGCAGATCCAAGATCTCGGCGATGGCTCGCACGTCTACAACAACACGTTCGTCTCGGGTGGATTGCACTGGTTCGACAACGGGCTCGGTCGTTATCAAGATAACAACTCGCAGATCGATATTCGCGACGGCGCGATCGAGATCGATCACAACGTGTTCATCGACGGCGCGAATACGATCACGCAGTTCTTCATCCAACCCGAAGCTGGCGATGGCGATGCGCAGGTCTCGCTGCACGACAACTACTGGTCCGATTCGGTCGATCTAGGCATGTACATGAACGGGTCGCCGACCGACGCGACGACCGTGGCGTTCGACGGCAACGTGTTTCGCGGGCTCGTGTTCGGCTACGGTGAGATCGATCCGGCGATGCCGGCGACGGCGATCGGCACATCGGGCGCGTATCACGGCCCGGTGACGTTCACGAACAATCGGTGGTCGGGCGTGCCCACGCTCGCGGCGCCATCGGCGAGCTGGTCGTTCACCGGCAACACCAACACCGATCCGGGCGCGATCCAGCTGAACGATGGGCCGTGGACGATGCCGGGGCATCACCTCACGGCGTGGGCTCCGAACATCACGGTGAACGGCGGCAGCACGCCCGCGCAGTACAACGTCGGCGATGTCGCGACGAATGGCGCGACGCCCACCTTGTACATGGCGACACGCGCGTCGACCGGTGGATCTGGGACCGAGCCTGAGGGAGACGTCGCCGATTGGACCGCGCTGCCGCCGCCGAGCGACGACGTGCGCGTCGTGCCGGGATCGCACTACGACGGCTACGGCGTTAACTGACGCTGCTCGACGATCACCCGACGGAGCTTGCCGGCACGCGTCAGCGGGATCTCGCGCAGCAACTCGATCTCGAGCGGCACGCCGCGCAGGTACTTGCCGGCGAACTCGCGGATCAGCGTCTCGCTCTCCGCCGGCAGCACGCCATCGATCCGCGGCACGAGCTTGAGCACGACGCGGCCATCGGCGCGCTGCACGGCCTGGAACTGGCGGGTGTGCTGCGCGACGTTGAGGAACAGGATGTTGAACAGGATGCCCTCGACGGCGTTGCCGTCGGCGTCGCGCATCGTCTCGGTCACGCGGCCATCGATCGGCCCGAACCGCGGCAACGTGCGGCCGCACGCACACGGCGCGTAGTCGCGCGCGATCGCCATGTCGCCCGTCAGGTAGCGAATAAACGGGCAGGCGAGGTTGTGCAGATCGGTGACCGCGACTTCGCCGGTCTCGCCCGGCTCGGCGGCGCGCATCGTGCCGTCCGGATCGCGGATGAGGATCTCGACAACCAGGTTCTCGGCCGACTCGTGCAAGCCGTCGTGAATCTCGCACTCACTGCCCATCAGCATGAACTCGCGGCAGCCGTAGGTCTCGAACACCGCCGGGCCGAACGCGCGCTCGAGATCGTCGCGATCGTGCTGCCAGAGTCGCTCGGCGCCGTAGATCACCGGGATGGTGTCCCAATCGCGCAGACCGTGGCGGTTGACGAACCGCGCCAGCTCGGCAAGCGCCTGCGCGTAGCCGGCCAGCACGTCGGGCCGCTCGCGCAAGATCGTGCGGACCATCGCGCCGAGCCGCTCGTCGGAGCGAACCATGCAGTCGACGTAGATGTCGCGCCGCAGCTTGTGGTCGAGCGAGATCTTGAGCTGGTGCAGGCGCGATGGCATCACCGCGCCGACGCCCCACACGTGCATCGCCTTGTTGCCCATGTGATAGCCGCCCCAGCCGAAGCCGCGCCAACGCGTGGCGTCGCGCCAGTGCCGCGACTCGGCGGAGAATCGCACCTCGAGCGGCTGGCCCGTCGAGCCGCTCGTCGTCTTCTTCACCGCGACGGCGGGCCAGCTCGCGGTGCGATCGTCGACCGACAGCTGCGCGACCGCGCGGTCGAGCACCGGCACCCGACGAAGATCGGCGAGCTCGCGGATGTCGCCGGGATCCAAGCCGAGCGTGTCGAACGCGGCGCGGTAGTACGCCGTGTGGTTGTACGCGTGACGGACGAGCCGGCGCACGAGCCCGCCGCGCAGCGCCGCGAGCTCGTCCAAGCTCGCGCGCTCGGTTCGCTGCAGCTGGCGCAGCAGCTCGAACGTCGGACGGCCGCGAACGCGTTCCCACGCCGGGTACAACACGCGGCCGAGCGCTTCGCCGTACAACGTCATGTGGAACGCTCTAAATCACAGCACGCCTCGTGCCGTGAGATGCCTCGCGAAATTCGCGGCGGTAGCGATTCCCTACGAGATCATCGTGCGGCGCAAGCGCGCGGTGAGCGCTAATCGAATACGACGGTCTTGCTGCCCGACACCATCACGCGATCTTCGAGGTGCCAGCGCACCGCCGAAGCGAGCACCTGTTTCTCGAGATCGCGGCCCTTGCGCGTCAACACCTCGACCGAGTCGCGATGCGTGCAGCGCACGGTCGACTGCTCGATGATCGGTCCCTGATCGAGATCGGCCGTGACGTAGTGGCTGGTCGCCCCGATCATCTTGACGCCCTTCTCGTGCGCCTGACGGTACGCGTTGCCGCCGACAAACGCCGGTAAGAACGAGTGGTGGATGTTGATGATGCGGTGCGGATATCGCGCGACGAACTCCGGCGTGAGCATCTGCATGTAGCGCGCGAGCACGATGAGATCGACGCCCGCGCGATCGATCAGCTCGGCCGCGTGCGCCTCTTGGCGGCGCTTGCTCTCCGGCGTGACCTCGAGGTGATGGAACGGCACGTTGAAGTGCTGCGCGATCGGCGCGGCGTCGGCGTGGTTCGAGATCACGAGTCCGACCTCGCACGGTAGCTCGCCCGCGCGGTGGCGGATCAGCAAGTCGTAGAGGCAGTGCTCCTGCTTCGAGGTCAGGATCGCGATCCGCTTCGCGCGATCCGGATACCACGCGCGCCAGGTCAGCCCGACGCGCTCGCTCATCGCTACGAGCTCGCGCTCGATCGACAGCCGCGTGCTGTCCAGCATCGTCGCGTCGAGCTCGAAGCGCTGGAACAAGCGCTGCGAGGTCGAGTCGCTGTAGTGACTCGAGTCGACGACGGTGATTTCATGGTCGCCGAGCAGCTGCGACAACGCGGTGACGATGCCCTTGGAGTGCGGGCTCTGTACCAACAACGTGCCGACCTTCGGCGCGGTGCCGCTCATCGTCGCCGTGCGAGCTCGTGAAACCGCAATGCCGAGACTTCTCATCGTAAGAACAGCCTCGCAGCTCCACTATGTAGGGCGTCAAGCACTCGTAATTTCTGCACTCTCGCGCGTACGCGTGACTACAAAGATTTTCCTGTCAGCGATTCCCCGACTGCCCACGATCGATTGCAGACGATCGGTTGCAACGCGCGGCGAACTCGTTGGAATCGTTCTCGCGCGCGATGGCAGGTGACTTGCTCGTGGAGTGCAGCGATGCGGATCTTCTACGCGCTGGTGATCGCGTTCGTCGCTGCATGTGCGACCGAGCCATACGATCAGCAAACCGATCTCGACGTGCATCCCGACACCGCGTTCGCAAACGACAAGGCCGCGTTCGACTTCTTCATCGCGAAGGGGCTCACCAACTATCAAGCCGCCGGCATCGTCGGCAATCTCGATCAAGAGTCCGGCGTGAATCCGAGCTCGGTGCAATCGGGTGGACCCGGCCGCGGCATCGCGCAGTGGTCGGTCGGTGGCCGCTGGGACACGTCGGCGAACGACAACGTCAAGACGTACGCGGCGCAGCAAGCCGAGTCGATGACGTCGCTGAACCTGCAGCTCGAGTTCATCTGGTACGAGCTCACGACGATCGGCTACGGCTACTCGGCGCTGAAAGCGACGACGAACGTCAGCGACGCGACGATCGCGTTCATGGACAAGTACGAGATCTGCGGCGACTGCTTGTCGAGCCAGCGCGTCGCGTACGCGCAGGACGTGCTCGCCGCCTACGGCCAGATTCCGTACGGCGCGTCGTACGTCAGCCAGAGCTGGCCGCTCGCGTCGGCACCGGCGATGACGGTGAAGTGCGGCGAGAGCGTCGCCGCGAGCATCACGTTGCTCAACACCGGCGTCGACGCGTGGACGAGCTCGACCAAGCTCGGCACGACGATGCCGCGCGATCGCGCGAGCATCTTCGCCGGCAGCGACTGGCTCGCGCCGAACCGCGCGTCGACGAGCGGCGCCGTCGCGGCGGGCGCGAAGGGTACGTTCAAGTTCTCGTTCACCGGGCCGACCGGCGCGGCCTGCGTGCCGGGCACGTACACCGAGTACTTCGGCGTGGTGCAAGAAGGGGTGGCGTGGTTCTCGGACTCCGGCGACGGCGGCCCGGCCGACAACGACATCGAAGCGCTGATCGCGCTCGTGCCCGGCGATGCGACCGGATCGGGATCCGGATCCGGATCTGGATCTGGATCGGGCAGCGACGCAGGCAGCGGCAGCGACGATGGCAGTGACAACGGCGACTCGCCCGGCTCCGACGATCCCGGCGCGCAATCGGCCGGCTGCAACGCCGGCGGCGACGCGAGCGCGTTGATGGTGATCGCGTTCGCGGGCCTCGTGCGTCGCCGGCGTTACACGCGTTCCAAGTAAGCCGCGGTCGCCATGCCGCCGGCGGTGCACACGCCGATGACGGCGCGCTTCGCGTTGCGGCGGCCGAGCTCGAGCAACGTCGAGCCGAGATAGCGGATGCCCGACATGCCGTATGGGTGGCCGAGCGGCACGGCGCCGCCGTTGACGTTCGTGTGCTCCCACGGCGTCTCGAGCTTGGCCTGGTTGTAGAGCGTGGTCACGGCGTACGCTTCGTGGAGCTCCCACAGGTCGACGTCGGCCTTCGCGAGCGCGTGATGCGCGAGCAGCTTTTCGATCGCGGGCGCGATCGCGATCGACATTTCCTCGGGAGGCACCGCCGCGAGCTGCATGCCGCGAAACAGCCCGAGGATCGGCAAGCCGCGCTTCGCCGCGACGTCGGCATCCATCATCACGACCGCGCCGGCGCCGTCGGAGAGCTGCGACGCGTTGCCCGCCGTCGTCGTGCCGCCGGGATACACCGGCTTGAGCGCCGCGAGCTTCTCGGCCGTCGTATCGGGACGCGGCCCTTCGTCGCGATCGAGCGTGACCTCGTGCATCGAGCTCGTGTTCGTCGCCTTGTCGCTTCCCTCCGCACCGCCTTCGGCGGTGGTGCGCGGCCCGGCAGAGCCGGGCCTTGCCACTTTCATCGTCGTCGTGAACGGCACGATCTCTTGCGCGAACTTGCCGGCCGCGGTCGCCGCGGCGACGCGCTGCTGGCTCTGCACGACGTATGCGTCCTGCGCCTCGCGCGAGATGTTGTACTTCTTCGCGACGAAGTCGGCGGTCTGGTTCATCGTCCACCACACGGCCGGCATGCGCTGCTGCAACGGCGCGTAGAAGAAGTCGTTGAGGTTCAAGTGAAACTGCACGAGCGAGATGCTCTCGACGCCCGCCGCGATCGCGACCGTCGCTTCGCCCGCCGCGATCCGGTTCGCGACGATCGACGCCGCCGACAAGCCCGAGCCGCAGTAGCGGTTGATCGTCATGCCCGGCACGTGATTGCCGAGCCCGGCATCGAGCGCCGCGTTGCGCGCGATGTTGTGGCCGGTCGCGCCTTCGGGCAAGCCGCAGCCGACGACGACATCTTCGACTTCCCCGGGCTCGATCTTCGCGCGCGCGAGCGCTTGTTGGATCACGTGCGCGGTCATCGGGATGCCGTGCGTGTGGTTGAGCGCACCGCGCTGCGCCTTCGCGATTCCGGTCCGACAATACGAGACGACGGCGATGTCTTTCACGCGCCGAGCCTACTACGCTCGCTGCCATGGCGAAGCCTGACACAGCGCCGTCTAGCCTCGTCACCGTGGCCACCGAGCTCGACGCGGAGCTCGCGACCTATTCGAGGCTCGGCGAGCTGTTCTTGAAGGCGCCGGTCGACACGGTCAAGCACCTCGAGCGCGCGAAGGCGACGCTCGACGAGCTCGCGCAGAGCGAGGCGCGCTTGCAGCAAGCGGCGCAGCGCCTGGTCGCGGCGATCGTCGAAGCGCGCGGCCGGCAAGAGGAGCTCGGCAAGCGCGTCGTCGAGCACGCGCCGCAGCTCCAGGGCCGCAACGACAAGCTGCAGGAGCTCGTCGCCGCGATGCACGGGATCGCCGCGCGCGTCGCCGAGATGAATCAAGGGCTCTCGGCTCGCGATCCGAAGCAGGTCGCCGACGAGACCACGTCGCTGTCGGCGCAATCCGAGCAGCTCGCCCAGCTCGCGCGCGAGGCCGGCTTCGTCGAGCTCGCCGATCAGGCGCACCAGCTGCATCAGCGGTTGCGCGCGATCGCCGCCAAGCTCGAGGGCGCGCGATGAAGCACGTGCTCGCGGCCATCGTGCTGCTCGCCGCGTGCGGCGACAACTCCGACGAATGCGGGCCCGGCACGAAGGCCGTGTTCGGCGTGTGCACGCCGATCGGCAGCGGCGGCGAGACCGTCGGCTGCGGCGGCGGCACGATGTTCGATGCGGCGTCGGATTCGTGCGTGCCGGCGAACGGCGTCTGCGGCGACGGCACCGTGCTCGTCGCCGGCACGTGCCAGGACCCGAACGCGGGGCTCACCGTCGACCTCGAAGAAGGTCCCGAGCCGAACGGATTCGCGCCGGGCAGCGCGCCGGCCGGCACGATCGAGCTGCCGGCGAGCGGGGCGTTCGTGATCCACGGCTGCATCCAGCCGGTCGGCAACGACGCCGACGTCGACAACTATTTGATCGCGGTCGCCGGGCCGATGCTCGTCGACATCACCGTCGCGGGCACCGGCGGCATGGTCGGCGGCTTCGTCGCCGAAGATGCCGCATCGGCGTTCGTGCGCTACGGCATCGCGACGGCCAGCGCGACGACCGAGCGCGACGTGTTCTTTCCCGCGGCGGGCACGTACTCGATCGCGATCGCCGACGCACGCACGCTGATCGGATCGCTCGCCGGCGACGGCGTGATCGCCGCCGGCGATGCAACATCCTGCTACTACGCGAGCGTGCAAAGCGCGACGCCGGCGCCGGCGCTCGCACCGCAAAACACGCCGGTCAGCATCGCGCTCGCAGGCAAGCTGCAATTCTACGAAGCGCCGCCGGGCGTGTTGCCGAACGGGCTCGAACACGTCGCGTGGCGGAGCGAGTCATCGGGCGCGCTCGCCGCGGTGCAGATCCTCGACAACGGCGCGTTGCGCGAAGGCGCGACGTTCGGCGGCGTCGGCAGCGACGACGTGATCGTGGTCGGCGACTTCGTCTACGATCTCGATGCGACCGCCACGACGTTCGACTTCGAGCTCGCGACTGCAACCGCGCCGACCCTGCCGAGCAACGGCTCGACCGTCGCGCTGATCAGCAGCGTCGATCCCGCACAGGCGTCGCAGCTCGTGCTCGCCGATACCGCGTCCGCGTTCGCGATCGAGCTTTCGCAGCCGATGCAGGGCGAGCTCGTCGACACCGACGCGCGCGTGCTCGCCGAGCTCGGCGGCCTGGCCGGCACTCCGAGCTCGTTCACGACGTTCACGAGCTTTCACGGCGCCGTCGCACTCGATGGCCGGCCGCCGTATTACCTCGTGCTGTACGGCCCCTCGCTGCCGGCCGGCACGCCGGTCACGCTGGCAAGCGATTCGCCGACCACGGTCATCACCACCACGACCGCGCCGTGGGTCACGATCGGCGCGATCGGCACCAACACCGGCTCGGTCGCGCTGTCGATCTTCGACGCGGCCTCGGCCGTCGGCCGGCTCACGCCGATCGAGCTGTTCGACGGCACGACGACGTTCAGCTCGCCGGGCATCGCGCCGCTCGTCGCACCGAGCGCGCTCGCGCCCGACGATTCGAACCCCGACGAGCTCGCGTTCGGCGGCTCGAACACCGAGCTCGTCGTCGCGACGCCGCTCGCGGCGACCTCGGGCGCGACGCTCGCGCTCGATCTCGAAGCCGTCGCGTTCACCGCGCTCGGGCCGCTGTCGCCCGGCACCACGACGTCGACCGCGCAAGTGCTCCCCGCCGGCGGTGAGCTGCGCTACCTCGTCACCGCGCCGCCCGGCGAGCAGCTCGCGTTCGAGACCGTCGACGGCAGCGGCGCGATCGACGCCAACAGCGCGGTGCTTCCGATCGACGTCGCGACGCACGCGACGCCCGCGCCGGCGATCACCGCCGTGGGCACGACCGCGTTCGCCGCGTTCGGCGGCGCGGCCGACGTCTCGGCGAGCGCGGCGATCGACGTCACGCTGCCCGCGTACGTCGCGTCGCCGACGACGTTCGCGTTCGTCGACGCATGCGCCGGCGGCGGTGACATCACACCGCGCGACGCGCTCGGCCGCGTCGTGGCCGGCTTCGGCGAGGCGCACGTGCCCGCCGGACTGGCGTTCTTCGGCGCCGCGATCGCGCAAGCGTCGGTCTCGACCGATGGCTTCATCACGTTCGGCCCGCCGCTCGCCGACGCGTTCGCGCCGTCGCTGGCGACACCCGGCGTGAACGTCGCCGCGTTCTTGCAACAGCTCGACGGCGCGCGGATCTGCACCGAGGTCGCGAGCGGCGCGCTCGTCGTCGAGTGGCTGACGCCATCCGTGCAGGTCGAAGCGATCATCGATCCGAGCGGCACGATCACGTTCGTGTTCGGTGCCGGCCAGCGCGACTTCGGCGGCGCCGCCGTGCAGGGCGTGCAGTCGAGCGACGGTGAGCAGGTGATCGCGACCGGGCAGGGCAGCACCCGGCCGTTCGCGGTCGCGAACACCGGCATCGTGCTCGCGCCCTAGGTTCCCGAAATCGATGACAGCGCGATCTCGTACACCGGGCCGTCGGCGCCTTCATCGCCCTCGTTGCTCGTCAGCCCGGTGACGAACAGCGTGCCGTCGTCGAGCACGACCGGCTGCACGTAGTCGATCGTCAGATCCGCGAGGTCCGGTGACAGCACGATCGCCGTGACGGTATCCGCGGACAGGTTGTACGCGAACAGCCCTGCATCGCCGACGTAGATCACATCGTCGTTCCAGCGCGCGAACCCGGCGTCGACGTCGTCGTACTGCGACGCGCCGGCGAACGTCTGGTTGATCGGAAACATGTGCGTGTCGATCTTCGCGCTGACGTCGGTGAGCGACTTCGTCGCGTACGCGAAGAACTGCAGGTCGTTGGTCTCGGTCGTGAACATCACGCCGTCGCTCTCGAAGTCGATCTCGCTGCTGACCTGCGTCGTGTTCATCAGCGACGTCGCGACCTGCGTCGAGAGATCGAGCGACCACACGCGGCCGCTCTCGACGAACACCATCGTGTCGCCGCTGACGTCGAAGTCGTAGAACTCGCCGACGTCGACGCCGTCGTTCTCGAGCGTCGTCACCGCGGCCGGCGCTTGTCCCGAGCCGGGAACCCAGCGCAGCAGCGTGGTCTGGCCTTCGGTCGACTGATCGATGAAGTACGCCGTGCTGCCGTCGACGGCATACGCGTCGTATTTCGCGCCTTCGGGCGCCGGCAATTGCGTGCTGTCGACGACCGCGTTCGCCTGCGTCGCGTCGTACGCGTAGAACGTGACCGGATCGTCGGAGTCGTCGGCGGTGATCACGAGGTTGCCCGACGCCCGCATGTTCGTGTCGTCGCCGCCGCCGATCGAGAAGCCGTAGTGGATCGTCGCGCCGCTCGCGTGATCGTAGCGATACAACTCCGGGCTGTAGTTGGTTTCGTCCTGGTAAAAGAGCTGGTTGCCGACCGGCGCGAGCGCGCCGAAGTTGTTGCCGAGGAACTGCGTGCGGCGCATGTCGTCCTGCGTGACGAGCTGGTTCCACTGATCGACGTCCATCTGCGCCTGATTACTGCCATCGTCGTCGCCGCTGTCGTCGCCCGACGGCGTGTTGATGAGGCATCCCGTAGACGTCAAGAGCGCGACCAAAGCGAGGCGGTTCATGCCGGATCGAGCCGCGAGGTAGGCTCCGGTCGCATGAAATCGTGTGCTACAACGAGCCTGACGATGCGATTCGTCGCGATCATCGCGCTCGTCGCCGGCTGCGGGAAGCCGCCGATGGATCTGTTGCGCGAGCCCGGCGCAGCCGCGCGCGCCGTCGACGCGATCGCGAAGGCGATCGGCACGCCACGCGACAAGCTCGAGGTGCTCAAGGTCTCGATCAAACCGGGTGAGCTCGCGATCTACGTGCCCGATGCCGACGATCCGACGCGCGCGGCGCGCTGGTGGTTCGACGCGCTCGGCAGTGTCGCCGGGCCCAAGGCGGTCGAAGTCGACGGCGACGTCGCGATCAGCGAGTTCTCGCTCGCCACGATGCCGTTCGAACGCTTGCCCAGCGAGGTCGCGATGATCGGCATGTGGCTCCGCTCGCCGGTCTCGCAAGTGCGGCTGCAGTTCAACGCGATCGATAGCAAGATTCCGCTGCTGCAGTCGTTCAGCTTCGACAACGGCACCGCCGACGTCGAGCTGTATCCGGACGGCCGCGTGTGGGAATTCAGCGCGCGACGATGACTGATCGACGACGAGCGAGGCCGTGTCCGCGCTCTCGACGGCATCACGGTCGCCGAATTCGGCGGCCGGTGCCAGCGTGCCGGACGCGCTGGCATCCCGACCGCGTCGATGCGGCGCACGTGTTCTACAGCGCGCTCGTCGAAGAACGTTCGTCGCGACGGTGGCACGCGCCCGTTCGGCCTCCGCGCGATCGCGCGACCTGGAGTCGCTTGCGAGCAAGCTCCCGAGCGACGAGAACCCAGCCGTGCGTTCGGCGCTGATGCCAATGGAGATGTTCAAGTCCGGGCATCGTTGGCACTCCAGCGGACCTGTCCACGATCATCAGGGCTGTCCCCCCGATCGACGTCCGCATCGTCGAAGCGGGTCCGTTCGCCGATTGACAAATAGTGCGAAAATCATAAGATTGCGTGCAATGAAGCAGCTCTCGCTCGATTCCGTGCGCCGGCCGAGTGGGCGCGGCGGTTGGCGTCCGGGTGCAGGGCGCAAGCGCAGACACGGCTCGGTCTCGCATCGCACGCGGCCGAAATTCGCGAAGCGATTTCCGCAGCACGTGACAATGCGGCTCGGCGCGGAAACGCCGCCGATCGCGCGCGAGTGGTTGATGAAGCGCGTGGTGCGCCCGTGCATCGCACTGTGCGAAAAGCCGTTCTTTCGCGTTGTCGAGTTCAACGTGCTGTCCAACCACCTGCACCTCGTGTGCGAAGCCGACGACGCGATGACCCTCGCCCGCGGCGTGCAAGGCCTCGCGATCCGGCTCGCTCGCCGTTTGAATACGGCACTAAAACGCAAAGGCAAATTCTTCGGCCCGCGCTACCACGCGGTCGCGCTGCGCACGCCGGCCCAGGTGCGCAACACGCTTCGCTACGTGTTGCTCAACCGCAAGCATCATGCGGCGAACAAGCGCTTCCATGCCGGTTGGGTCGATCCGTATTCGAGCGGACTCTGGTTCTCCGGCTGGCACGCACCGGTGCGCACGAACGCATGGAACTACGACCTCGTGAGCTCCGCGGCGCCGACTCGGCCCGCACGGACCTGGCTGTTGAGGATCGGTTGGCGTCGCTACGGACCGCTGTCGTTCGACGATCGGCCGGCCGACGACGTGCGCAGGCATTCAGCGTGACGAATGCCGTACGCAGAGCCGGAACGGCCGATCGCGACGCGATCGTTGCGATCGACGCCGTTGCCATCGCGGGCAACGACGCCCGGCGCGCGCGCCTGGAGGTCGCGCTCGAGTGCGGACACTGTTTGGTGCTCGATGCCGGTGGTGGCCTCACGGGCTTCGTCATCACCGTCCCGAAGGTCTTCTTCGGGCGTGACTTCATCGAGTTGCTGATGGTCGATCGATCGCGACGCCGCGCCGGTAGCGGTCGCAGGCTGCTTGAGGCTGCGGTCGGCTCCGCGTCCACGAGTCGAGTGTTCACCTCGACGAACCGTTCCAACGCGCCGATGCGCGCGTTGCTCGAGCGCGAAGGTTGGAGTCTCAGCGGCGAGCTACGCGGTCTCGCTACTCACCACGGCCACAAGCTCCACGTGTAGTACGCGCCGGCGAGCAGGAGCGCCGTCAACGCCCAGCCACCGAGCAGCTGCAGCGCGCGATCCGGCCACGGCTTCTTCCACGCGATACACGCGAGTGCGCCGGCGAGCGCGCCGGTCGCGGCGCCGCTCACGCCCCACAGCACGATGCCGGGATACAACATCGCGACGGTGCCGGCGGGCACGTGAAAGCCGAACGCGCGCTGGACCGGCATGTACGCGAGGCGCGGCCATTGCCCCCAGTCGCACGCGGCATACGCGAACGCGCCGCCGATCACGGCGCAGGTCGCGATCACGAACGCGCGTTGCGCGCGCGGCGCGCGCACTACTGGCTGTGGCACTTCCGGCACGTCGTCCCGGTCAAGCTGAACGCGGTGGTGCCGTCGTGGCAAGTGGCGCAGGTCGGCTTTGTCGGAGCGGCCATCAGCGTCACGTCGGCGCCGTGCAGGTCGGTGTGGCAGCTCGTGCAGCGCGCGGGCTGATGCGCGGCGTGCTCGAACGTCGCGCGGACGGACCACGGATCGGCCGCGCGGGTCGCGAGGCGAGCGGCGACGCGGCCGAGCGCGTGGCAGCCCTTGCAGTCGTCCAACGTCGGCGGCGTGACTTGATGACAGCCGGCGCACGCGGCGTGGCCGCGCGGCAGCTGCAGCTCGGCGGCCTTCGTGCGCAAGCGATGACAGCTGGTGCAGTCGCCGGGGTGCTTGTCGTGATCGAGCGTCGCGCCGAGCTCGGACTCGTCGGGCGGCGGCCGATCGGCGGCGAGGTGTCGCCACGGCTCGGTCGCGAGGTGACACGCGCCGCAGATCTTCGGCGAGCGCGCGCCGAAATCGACGGCGTGATCGTGACAGCCGGTGCATTGCGCGTGGCCGGGCGCCATCGCTTCGCCGGTCTTGTCGAGCGCGTGGCAGCTCGCGCACGGTTGGCCGGCGACGAGCTGCGCGTGCGGGCCGGCGTGCGAGAACCGAGCTTCGGGGCGCGCGACGTCGAATGGCTCGGCTTTGCTGGGCGCCGCGTGGCAGCGCGTGCACGCGACGGTCGTCGCGAATGCTTGCTTGCCGTCGTGGCACGTCGCGCAGTCGGCGACGGTCGGCCGCGGCAGCTCGGCGTCGTCGGTGCGCGCGATCGCGGCGTGGCACGTCATGCAGTCGCGGCCGGCCTGCGAGCGTTTCGCGTGCGAGCCGTGCGAGAAGATCGAGGCGATCGAGTCTTGCAGCGGGCGCAGCTCGGGCGGATGCGGCTTGCCGACGGCCGCGATGTGACACGTGCTGCACTCGCGCATCGACGTGGCCTTCGTGCCGTCGTGGCAGCTCGTACAGCGCGCGTGCGGCGCCGGCTTCGCGCCGAGATCGTGGCATTGCGTGCACGTCGCCGCGGCGTGCTGCTTGTGACCGAGCGCGACGCCGAAGTCTTGCTCGATCGTGTACGGCGGATACGGCACGGCGAGCTTGCCGGCATCGCCGTGGCAGCTCGCGCATACGCGGCCGCGATCGCCGTCGGCCTTCGCGAGCTTGGTGGCTTTGGTCGGCGGCGCACCGTGACAGCTGCCGAAGCACGCCGCGTGATCGGGCCGGCCGACGAGCTTGCCGGCGGCATCGATCGCGTGGCAATGCGCGCATGCGATCGCATCGCCGCCGCTGACATCGACATCGCGTGCGTGCAGGGTGTGATCGAAGCCGTCGCCGAACGCGACGCGCGAAACGAGCACCGCCAAGACGACCAGCGCGAGCGCGCGGGCCGTCACGCTAAGCCGCCGGGCGCGCCTGCAGCTCGTGATACATCGCGCGCAACGCGACGTCCGAGGTCACGTTCTGCTGCGTCGCGACCATGACGAACTTGATCGTCTCGCGCGTCAGCTTGACCGGCGCGGGCTCGAGCACGGCCGGGTTGTGCTCGAGCATCTGCAGCGTCAGCACCGAGAAGAACAGCGGCCACAGGCAAAATAGCCGCAGGCCGGTCTCGCTCTCGGGCAGCGCGAGCGTGTACTCGAACGCGCGATCGATCTCCTGGCGCGCGACGCCGACGAGCTCGTCGAGCAGCGCGACCGCTTGCTGGCGCTTCTCGGGCAACGCGAGCGTGCGGACGGTGAGGCCGTGCGCGGCGAGGCGATCTTTCGGCAGCCAGCAGATGCCGCGATCGAGATCCTCGCGGACGTCCTTCAAGATGTTGGTGAGCTGGAGCGCGCGGCCGAACGCGCGCGCGCGGGGCTCGAGCACGTGGGCGATCTCTCGCGCGGCTTTGGAGTGGCTGATGAACAGGCCGGTGAGCATCTCGCCGACCGTGCCGGCGACGTAGTAGCAGTACGTCATCAGCGAATCGAGGCTCGACAGGCCGTCGACGCTGGGGCGGCCGTGCACGCCGCGCGTGATCTCGTCCATGCCCTTGGCCATCGTGCCGACGCAGCGCGCGACGTAGGGCTGCGTCCACGCCGGCAGGTTCGCGAGCGCCTGCAGCACGGTCCGGGTGTTCGCGAGCAGCTCGACCTCGGCGGCGGGCGCTTCGGCGCGCACGCTGCGGCGCGCGCGCTTCGTGAACTCGTCGGCGCGCGCTTGCCAGTTGTCGGGCAACGCGACGAGCTGCGCGAGCTCGCCGAACAGCTCGGTGCGCGACCCGATGCCTTCATCCTCGAGCGTGTCGGCGATGCGGCAGAGCAGATACGCGACCGTCACGACGAGATCGAGCGGCTGCGGAAGCACCGGGATGTTCAGCGCAAAGGTGCGCGAAACGTCGGGCAGAATGCGGCGCGCGAAGGATTCCGGAGTGTCCACAGCTAGGCTCGGGCTACGAATCGAAGTAGGGACGTGCGTATCACGGAGGTTTCGCTTGCCCAACAACGACGAACGGCAAAATGGCGAGCGACAAACTGCGCAATCCGTGAGGGTTGGGTCGTACCGCGGTCAGTATCGCCCCTCCATCATGAGTCGCAGGCTCTTGTATCCGGTGATCTCGGGCTCGAAATCCAGCGCGGACGAGATCTCGTAGCTGGCGAACAATCTCAGCCGCTGACCGATCCAGGCATCGACCTGAGCGCGGCCGCCGCCGCGGAACGACACGGTCTGGATGCCGGTGTCGTCGGCGGGGCAGACCACGGTCGCGACCGCGCAGTAGTCGAGCGCGTAGCGCGTGCGCCGGCCATAAACCTCGACCAGGAGTGAAAACTTGCGGGCGCCGAGCGTCATCCGCGCGGTCGTCCCGATCTCGGTGAAGCCGCGCTCGCCGAGCTGGCTCGACGCGCTCTCGGGGATCGGATCGGCGACGTTGGGGTGGTCGAGGATCTCCGCCTGCGCCGGATCGTCGATGTCGTTTTCTCGCGTGAGGATGCTCGCACCGAGCGAGATCCGGCGGCGCAACCGCAGCTCGACCGCGGCGCCGCCTTCGACGTAGCTCGGCGTGTACGCCGTCTGCGTGTTCGAATCGTCGACGATGGACGCCGCGCCGCGCGCGAACACGTCGACGTTTTCGGCGATCAGCGTGCCGGCTCTCGCGCTGACCAGCCATTGGGGCAGGACGGGCCCGAGATCGAGGTAGCGCCGTGCGGCGACCGGATCGTTGTCGAGCACGGTCGGGTCCCACAGCCAATCGTCGGCGCTCGAGTGCGAGACGTCGACGACGAGGTTCGTCACGTCGCTGTAGCGCGCGCGGACGTTCAGCCGCTCGTTGACCCAGCGGCCCGACAGCGCGCGAAACTCGGTCTGCACGCTGATGCGGTCGGTCTTGTAGGCGACGACGGCCTGCAAGTGATTGGTCGAATCGGTGTTCGTGCCGGACGTCAGCGCGAGCGATTGCACCTCGACCGAGAGCGGCACGTGCACGGCCGGATCGAGATCGATGCGCACGTTGCCGCCGAGCACGCCGGCGCGATCGACCGGCAGCGTCGGATCGATCGTGTAATCCGGCACGAGGCTACCGGCGTAGACGTTCGCGTGCAGCACCGTGCCGTCCCACGCCGCGTTGCCGCCGTAGATGTGCAGCGCCCACGGGCCGTAGACGTAGAGCTCACCGGCGCGCACGCGCAGCGGCGCGAGGTACGGCTGCGGCATGAAGTCTCGGAGCTCGGCGTACGCGGCGCGCGCCTCGAAGCCACTGCGATCGAACCACGTCGCGATCGGGTTCGGCTCGCCGACGAGCCCGCTCTTGTTCGCCGACGCCTCGAGCGGCGCGTACGTTTGGGTCTGCGCGACGGCCTGGAACTGCGCGTTGAAGTACGTCGACAGCGAGTCGTAGCCGACGCCGTGCGTGCTGACGAAGCCTTCGCCGAACCCGTACGCGCGCGTCGTCGCGAACTCGCGGCGCTGATCGCTCGCGACGGTGGAGCCGAAACCGGTCGCGTTCGCCGGGTTTTGCAGCGCGGTCGTGCCATCGACGACGTAGCCGAGATCGACCTGCGCCGCCACGCGCTGCTGGAGATCGCGGACCTTGGCCGGCTCGTTGACGTCTTCGGCGGGAATCGGCGCCGGCACGGTCACGAGTGGAGCCGGTGTGGCGATCGGCGTCGCGATGGCGACCTGCTTCGGTCGCATCGCCAGCTTCACCGGTTGGCGCTCGAGGTCGAGGTTCGCGGGATCGGCGAACGCGGCGCCGCCGACCAGCACGATCGCGAGCGCGGCTCTCACCGTTTCGGCGCTCCGACGATCGAGCCGTGGCAGCCGTTGCCGGTGCACGCCGACTTCTGATCGACGTGACACGTCAAACACGCGATCACGTTCTCGCGCGCCGCTTGCGCGTGATCGTATTGGTACGAGCCCGTAAAGCCGTGCGAGCGCGGCCGCTGGCTGTGACACGCGGTGCAGAACGAGATCACGTGGCAGGTCGCGCAGCGCTCGCGATGCGCGATCGCTTCGGGACCGTGATCGAGCTCGCGGAACGTGATCCGATGATCCGCGGGCTTCATCGTCTGGTGGCACTCGTCGCAGGTGTCGGCGGCGTTGCCGGACATCTGCGTGTGGCACGTCGCGCACCGCGCGCTGTCACGCGCCGCGACATCGGCGTGATCGGTGCGGAACGCGATCGTGTGATCGAGCGGCTTCTCGGTCATCGGCAGGTGATCGCGCGGCGCGAGCGTCGCGAACGAGTTCTCGCGGCCGACGTGGCAGGTCGCGCACACGCGCATGCGCGCGGTATCGGGCGTGCGATCGGTATCGTCGTGACACGCGACGCAGCGCTCGATCGCGGGCGCCGGATGACGCTCCTCGTCGGCTTGCGCCGTGCGATCGTGGCACTGCTCGCAGCGAATCGCCGTGCCCTTGCGATCGACGCGGTGGCTCGCGTGCTCGAACCGCAGATCGCCGGTGATGAGCTGCGGCTGCAAACGTAGCTGCGAGATCGGCGCGTGACAGCTCGCGCATTGGCCCATCGTGACGAGCCCCGGCGGGCTCGCTTCGGGCGCGTGGCAGCGCGCGCAGATCGCGTGATCGGGGCGTGCGAGCTTGCCGTCGCGGACGTGGCAATCGGCGCACGTGATGTGAAAGCCGACCGCGTGCTCGACCGCGGCGGAGTCGAGGTGGCGTAGGTGCGAGAACCGCGTCGGCTCGGCTTGCCAGACGTCTTCGACCGGAAACGGCTTGAGCGGCGCGGTCAGCGGGCTCGCGGTGATCTTGGTGTGGCAGACCTCGCAGAGCGGGCCGGGCTGCGCGAGAAACGCCTGGCGGTGGCAGCCGTCGCACGGCTTGTGATCGTTGGCGCCCGGTCGCGGACCGTCGTGGCACGACTCGCACGCGATCTTCGCGTGGACTTCGTGCGATAGCCGCGTCGGATCGACGGGCGGCGCCGGCGCTTCTGCGACGCGCTGACCATTGCACGCACACAACGCAAACGCGATCGCGATGAGAACGCGTGCGAGACCCACGCCGGGCGCGACTATAACGCGCCGGCGAGCGCCGCATCGCGATCGGTCCAGTCGATATGCGGCCGTTCGGTCGAAAGCGCGCGCCGCGCGATGATCTGCCGCGTTTGGCCAGCCGGCTGCCACCACGCGACGCCGAACGCGCGCTCGCCGGCCGGCGTGTAGACGACGATCGTCGCGTCGCCGCGGAGATCGGTCAACGCTTCGAGCGCGGCGTGGACGATCGCGAGCCCGGTCGGTGCGACGAGGCGGCCGGCCGTCGCGATCATCGCGCGGACCGTTTCGGCGCTCGCACCGCGCCAGATCGGCCCATCGCCGCCGGGAATGGGCGGATTGCACGTGACGAGCTCGAACGTCTCGCCTGGATCGAAGCTCGTCGCGTCGGCGCAGCGAACGTCGGCGTGTCGCTTCGCGTACGCGGCGGCGCGCGGATTGACGTCGATCCCGACGCGCCGCTCCGCCGCTTCGGGCCGCTCGGCCATCGCGAACGCCGAGCCGCAGCCGACGTCGAGCCAGCTCGCACGCTTGCCGAGCGGGATCGATCGCGCGAGGTGATAGCTCGAATCGTCGGGCCAGCACACGCGCTCGGGATCGTCGGCCGGCGCGTCGTGACGATCGCAGACGATCGCACCGCGCGCGGTCGGCAGGATCGCGACCGCTGCGTGCCAGTGATCGCCGCGGCGCTCGGCGAGCGGAAAGTCGCCGAGCGAGGCCGGCACGTCGACGCCGGCGACGAACAGCGCGAGCTCGGCGCTGGCCTTCGTGATCGGCAGCGCGGCGAGCTTGTCGGCGCGCAGCGCGGAGATTCGATCGGTGCCGGCCCACGCGCGGAGCAACCGCCGAGTCATCACGGCGGCATCGTCAGATACTGCCGAGCGAGGTCGTACTCGGCGTCGAGCAGCAGGTGACCGCTTACCGAGCGCTCGAGCAGCCTGCGCGCCATCGCCGGATCGCGTGCGCCGGGATCGAGCTGGAGCGATGCGCCGTAGAACGCGAGCTCGGCTTGGCGTGGCGCCGTTGTTGCCGCGGCCGATAGCGCCGGCCACTCGAGCCGGCCGGTCGCGGCTTCGGCGAGCAGCTCGTACCAAAGGTCGCCGTGCCGGCTCGCGAGGAACTCCCACGCTTGGCGGTCGTGCGGCTCGCCGCGGCGATGCTCGTCGGCGAGCACCCACAGCGACACGTACACCTTGTCGAGCTCGCCGAGCTCGGGCGAGCCGATGCCGCGATGCGCGGCGTCGATCGCGTCTTCGGGCTTGCCGACCTCGAGCAAGAACGCGACGGTGTCGACGGTCGTGGTGCCGACCTCCGGCGCGAGCTCGGTCGCTTCGAGCGCGAGGTCGACGGCCTTATCCGAGCTGCCGAGGTACCACATGCCGCGCGCGAACTCGAGCTTGCGCTCGGCGGCGATCGGCCGCGGCAGCCCGCGATCGTCGCCGAGCTGCGCCCACGTGCGCACGGAGTCGAGGTAGAGCGCGGCGGCATCGCGCGAGCGGCCGGCGGTGCGCATCACGTCGCCGGCGAGCCGCTCGAGCTTGGCGCGGCGGTATTGATCGCTCGTCGTCGAGCCGTTCGCGATCTTGAGGCCCGCCGATGCGGCGTGGCTCGCCGGGCCGAGCCGGCTGGTCTTGAAGTAGAGCACCGTGAGCGCCTCGTACGCGTCGATCGACGGCGCGTGATCGATCGAGCCGACGAGCGCGTCCTCGGCTTCGTGGATCCGGCCTTGGCTGAGCAAGCCGCGGCCGAGCGCGGATTCGGCGAGCGCGAGCACCTGTGCCCACGCCGCGGGCGCGTTGACGCTCTCGCGCGCGGCGTCGCGCTTCAGCTGGAGCCACGCGTCATGTGCGGCGGCCGGCCGGCTGCCGAACGCGAGCCGGCCGATGTGCTCGGCGATGAGCCGGCCGAGCCGCAGCGCGGTGATGCCGTCGGTCGCGCCGTGGGCGAGCGCGGCGCGATACAGCGCGATCGGCTGCTCGACGCGGCCGAGCGCGGAGGCCGACGCGGCGGCGGCCGACAGCAGATGCGGATCGTCGCCGAACTTCGCGAGCGCCGTGCGGCATACGGCGAGCGCCGCGGCCGGATCCGGCACTTGATCGTGATCTTCGGAGCGCAGCGCGCGGGCGAGGTCGACGAACGTGCTCGCGGTCGCGCGTGGACTCGCCGCGGTGGCCGCGAGCTCGCGCAACGCGCCGTCTTCGCCGAGCCCTTCGAGCGTTGCCAGGTGCGGCGCGATCTGATCGAGCCGGCCCGTGCGCGCGTACGCGCCGGCGATGCGGCGCGCGGTCAGCGCGACGTCGTGCAGCTCGCTCGTGAGATCGAGCGCGTGGCCTTGCGCGAGCTGCTCGCTGACCGATTTCTGGCGCGCCTCGAGCACGGCGGCGTAGCGATCGACGAGCCAGCCGAGCGGCAGCGCGTGCACCGCATCGGCGATCGCCGACGGCGACGGCGCGAACGCGAGCACCTCGTCGATCTCCGCGAGCCGCGCGGCGCGCGAGCTCGGCTCGATCTCGGCCAACATCGCGAGCGTGACGATCGTCGGCTCGAGCGCGCCGGTCTTTGCGAACATCGCGCGCAGCTCGTGCAAGAGCTCGACGTGCGGCGCCAAGCCGCGGCCGATCGCGCTCGGATCATCCTGCCAGAGCGCGGCGAGCTCGAACACGAGCGCCTCGGCGGCGATCGGCCGAGCGGTCGCGTCATCGGCGAGCGCGTCGTCCAGCCGGTGCACGATCGCATCCGCGATCGCGGCGCGGGCGGCGTCGCGCGCAGGCCCCAGCGGCGTCACCCACAGCGCGTCGGTCGCTTGCACGCGATCGCTGTCGTCGCGCAGCTGCATCGGCGCGTCCGGATATCGCGCGAGGTCGGCGAGCCGCGGCGTGCATGCTTGCAGCATCAAGCCGACGACGATCACGGCTGCGAGTCGGCCCATCACATCGAACAAGATAGCATCGTCGTGTCGTTATGATCGTGTATGGTCGCCGACGTGACAGCGCTCCCTTTGACTGGAATCGTGGTCCAGAAATACGGCGGCTCCTCGGTCGCCGACGCCGAGAAGATCAAGCTCGTGGCGCAGCGCATCGCGCGTACGAAAGCGGCCGGTAAGAAGGTCGTCGTGGTGGTCTCGGCGATGGGCAAGACCACGAATCAGTTGATCGAAAAGGCGAAGTCGATCGCGGCGTCGCCGTCGCGGCGCGAGCTCGACATGTTGCTCACCTGCGGCGAGCGCGAGGCGATGGCGCTGTTGTCGATGGCGTGCGCGGAGCAAGGCCTCGAGGCCATCTCGTTCACGGGCTCGCAGGCCGGTATCTTGACCAACGATCGTCACTCGGGCGCGCGCATCGTCGAGGTCCGGCCGTTTCGCATCGAAGACGAGCTCGATCGCGGCAAGGTCGTCATCGTCGCTGGCTTTCAGGGTGTTTCGTACAAGCGCGAGATCACCACGCTCGGCCGCGGCGGCTCGGATACGACCGCGGTCGCGCTCGCCGGCGCGCTGCGTGCCGATTATTGCGAGATCTGCAGCGACGTCGATGGCATTTACACCGCCGATCCACGCGTGGTGCCGACCGCCGAGCTGCTCGCGTCGATCAGCCACGACGAGATGCTCGAGCTCGCCGCGCAAGGTGCGAAAGTGCTGCACGACGCTTCGGTGGAGTTCGCACGCAAGAGCGGCATCGCGCTGTACGCGCGCGCCACCAACAAAGACGGCGGCGGCACGCGCATCGACTTCTCACCCGACCGCGAGCGCCAGGTCGCTGCGGTCACCGGTCAGAACGCGTTGATCCGCGTCAAAGTGCAAGGCGGCGCCGCGGTCGAGCAGTGCCTGCAGATCATCGAGGCGGCATCGATCCCGCTGACGCACCTGGATCTCGAAGGCAAAGAGCTGCGCTGCTGGTTCACGATCACCGACGTGCCCGATTGGGGCGAGGTCCAAAAGAAGCTCGACAACGTGCTCGGCGACGAGCTCGAGCTCGGCGAAGAAGGCTGCGTGACGATCGTCGGCCACGGCATCGGCTCGAACCCGGCGGTGATCAACCGCGCGCGCGCGACCGCGGTCGGCGCCGGCGTGCCGCTCAACGCGGTGAGTGTCTCGCCGTTGCGTGTGACCTTGTGGTGCGATCGCCAGCACGTCGACGAGCTGGTGAAAGCGTTGCACAAGACGTTCATCGAGAGCTAGAACGGCTTCACGGCTCGCCGGCTTCGCAAAGATGGCTCGCAAGTTTCGTCCACCGCCGCTCCGCGCGCTGCATCGCTTCGTGCCGCACATCGGCCGGCTCGCGCGCGCCGAGCGCTGGCGGCGCACCAAGCAGCGGCCGCGCGTGTGGGCGCATCGCGGCGATTCTGCGCACGAGCCCGAGAACACGCTCGCCGCGTTCGACAAGGCGCGCACTGCAGGCGCCGATGGCATCGAGCTCGACGTCCGGCTCGATGGCGACGGCACCGTGGTCGTCTTTCACGACGACACGCTCGAGCGGCTCGCGGGCCGGCCGGGCCGGATGATCGAGCTGTCGGCGCGCGAGCGCGCGGCGCTGCGGGTCGGCGGCCAGCCGGTGCCGACGCTCGAGCAGGTGCTGCGCGAGCTCGGCGAGCTCGACTGCAACGTCGAGATCAAGAGCGAGCGGCCGGGCCGCAGCGGCGCGCTCGTGATCAAGACCGCCGATGTGATCCGGCGGAGCGGTCGCGCCGATCAGGTCCTCGTATCGTCGTTCGATCCGGTCGCGCTCGTGCAGATGCACCGCGCGCTGCCCGACATCGCGTGCGCGTATCTGTTCCACAAAGATCAGCCGCTGGTGTTTCGCAAAGGTTGGGTCGGCCACGCGACCGGCGCGACCGCGCTGCATCCCGAGCACGTGCTGTGCACGGCCGAGCGCGTGGCGGCGTGGCATCGCGCGGGGTTTCCGATCAACACGTGGACCGTCGACGATGCCGACGAGCTCCGCCGGCTCGACGCGCTCGGCATCGACGGCGTGTTCTGCAACGACCCCGGCCACGCGCTGGCCGTGTTCGCGACGCCGTAGCGCGCTTACTTCGCGAGCTCGGGGATGCAGTTCCCGACCGCGGTCTTGTACGCGTTGCTCGCTTGGCGCACGCCGTCGGCGTCGGGTCGCGCAGTGACCGCGCTGCCGAGTGCATCGCTCGCCTTGCCGACGCACGACTTGTACGCCGCCATTCCTCGATCGGTGACCTGGTGAACCTGCTGGCCGCCCCAGATAGTCGCGAGGTGCGCGCGATCGATTCTCGACATGCACGCGACATAGAGCACGCGCCGTGCCGCGCACAACTACGCGATCGCACGTCGGCGCTCGTGGTGGTGGTGTCGCCAGTGGGTTGCGAATCGCTAACGCCGCCAGCTGCTCCACATGCTCGCGTGCGCGTGTAGCGCGAGCTTGCGCGCGACCGCGAGCGAGCCGCGATTCATCCACGATGTCGAATACAGCGGCGTACGGTCACGCTCGCGCATCGCGCGCGCCCACGCGGCGACGACCTGCGGCGCGAGCCCGCGACCGCGATAGCCGGCGGCCGTCTCGACGCCGGCTTCGGCGGCGACGTCGCTCAGCCGCGCGCAGAAGCAGACGCTGACCGGCGCGCCGTCCTGCACGATCGCGAGCACCGGTGCGCGGCCTGCTGCGATCTCGCCCGGAACCCAGCCGTGGAAGTTTTGCGCGAGCAGTCGTTCGTCGTCGATCACGCAGGTCGCGAGCTGGGCATCGGGCAGGTGCTCGGGAAATCCGAAGTCGGGGCCGAAATCGATCCGCTCGCCGGCGAGCAGCGCGAGGTAGCGGCGCTCGTGGCGCGGCCGGGCTTGCCAATCTGCACCGGCGGGCTCGTCGCGCGCGAGCGCATCGAGCTCGCCGGCGACCGCGCGCGAGACATCGGCGTGGATCGCCCATGCGCATTCGGTCGCGCCGTGCACGAGCATGAACGAGGGCGCGCGCCTCGCGCCGGGCTCGCGGGTCGTCGTGCTGCGGTGCGCGTGGTCGAGCACGACCGCGGTCTCGAGCACGAGCGACGCCGCGGTCAATCGGCGACCGCGAACTGCAGCGAGACCTTCTTGTCGCCGCGCCAGAGCTCGGCATTGACCGAGGTTGCCGTGCGCAGCGAATCCCACACCGCCTGCAGCTGATCCGGCCGGGCGAGCGGCTTGCCGTTGACCGCGAGCAAGACATCGCCGGGCACGACGTCGACGTCGACCAGCGGCCCGGTGCGATCGAGCAGCTGCACGAGCTGCCAGCCGACGAAGCGATCGCCGTCCATGCGCGGCGCGACCTCGAGCGTGCGCAAGAACGCGCCCGGTCCGCCGTCGAGCACGCCGAGCAGCTTCGCGCGTGCGATCGTGCCGTTGCGCAGGCCCTTGCCGGGCGGCGCCTCGGGACGCGGCGCTTGCTCGGCCGCGACGGGTTGGACCGGCGCGGCGTGTTGCGGCGGGCCGAGATCCTCGTCGAACGACGGCCGCAGATCGACCTTCGGCGCGCACGCCGCCGCGAACACGACGACGACAAGGCCCAACCAGCGCATGGCTAGAAGCTGCCGCGTCGCGATCGTTCGGGCAACTAAATGAATCGGCGCAGCGCGACCGCGATCGCCTCGGCGACGGCGTCTTCCGACTGCTCGCCGTCGAGCGTTTCGATGTGCTCGCCCGCGGCGCGCAGCTCGGCGATCGTCGCGCGATAACCGGCCTCGACTTCGCGCTGCATCTCGAGATCCTCGAACAGCTCTTCGCGGCGCTTGGCGTCGGCGCGGCGCTTCGCCGCGATCTCCGGCCGAACCTGCAAGAAGATCGTCAGCTCGGGCCGGCGCGCGCGCGCGTTGAGCGACGCGATCCAATCGCGGTCGGCGCCGGTGCCTTGGTAGGCGAGCGACGAGTGGTACCAGCGGTCCGAGACCACGGTCTCGCCGCGCGCGAGCGCGGGCTCGACCTCGCGCTGCAGGTGATCCATCCGGTCCGCGGCGAACAACAGACCGAACGTGCCTTGCGACAGCTTCTGGCCGGCGATCGCATGGCCGCCGCCGAGCATCTCGCGGATCAGCTTGCCGACCGGGCCGTCGCTCGGCTCGCGTGTCAGGTGCGCGGCGCGGCCTTCTTGCGTCAGCTGCGCGACGAGCCGGCGCGCTTGCGTCGTCGTGCCAGCACCGTCGAGACCCTCTAGAACGATCAGTCGCCCTTGGCTCACGCGCGCCGTCTTACCATGGCCGCGGCGAACACACCGAGCGCGGCGAGCAGCGCGGTGCCGGCGGCGTAGAGCAGCCAGGTCGGGCGATGTTCGGCGCGGGCGGCCGCCTTTTCGGCCGGCTTGTAGTCGGGGCGCAGCGCGACCGCGCGGCGATAGTCGGGACCGCCGTCTTTGCCTTGGCCGTCGAGCAGCTTGCCGAGCGTGTAGTAGTGACCGGCGAGCGCGTCGCTGGCGTTCGCGCCTTTCGGGTCGAGGCCGGCCGCCTTCGAGTATGCCGCCGACGCGTCGGCCCACTTGCTCGACGCCTCGAGCTGGCGCGCGAGCTTGAAGTAGACCGCGGCCATCTCGGCGTGTTCGGGACGGTCGGCCCAAGATGGAGCGATGGCGAGCAGGCGATCCATCGCCGTGCCGGCGGCGACGAAATTACCCGAATCGCCCAGCGCCTTCGCGGCGGCCCATTGCTTGCCCTCGGCATCGGCGCGGCGCTTGTCGAAGAACGCGAACAGCCGCTTCGTCAGGTCCGCTAGATCGACCTTCACGTCTTTTTTCTGACGGCGATCGTCATCGCGGTCGTCGAGCGTCGGATCGACGATCGGCAGATCCTCGCCGAGCAACTCGTTGGCGGCCTTGCGCAGCTCGTTGTCGGCGAGCTCGCGATACGTCAGCCACAGCGGCTTCTCTTTCTTGGTCAGCTTGCCGCCGGGCAGCGACAGCTTCTTTTTCGGCGCCGGCGGCGGCGCCGGTCCGGTGACGTACGCCATCCACGCGTGCCGAGCGGCGGCGCGCACGCGGATCGAGTCGGCATCGACCTTGGACCACACGGCGTGCACGGCCTCGCGGTGATGCGTCGCCTCGAACGTCTGCAGGATCGCGATCGCGAGCGCTTCGTCGCCGGTCGCCGACGCCAGCGCCTTGAACGGCTCCTGGCGATCGAGCCGCTCGAGCTGATACGTCGCGTAGCGCTTGCGATCGAAGTTCTTCGACTGCGACTCGAACGTCAACGCCGGCTCGCAGTACGGCTCCATCTTGCGCAGGTAGCGCCCGATCTCGTCGCGATAGATGATCGTGTCGTCGCCGAACGCGGTGTCGAACATCAGCTGCGCGGCGTGGATGGTCTTCGTCGACGCGAGCGTACGGATCGCGGCGTCGTCGGCGATCACCTCGCCGACGCCCGGCGTGGTCGGGTCCAAGCCTTCGAGGCCGGCGAGCCAGTCGAGGCTGTCGTCGGCTTGTTCTTCTTTGGCCGACTTGCGCTCGGGCACGGTGAAGTGACCGTTCTTGTCTGGGACCTGCGCTTTGATCGTCTCGAGCACCTTGCGGCGCGTGGCCACGTCGGTGTCGTGCTTGCGCGCGAGGAATTGGCCGAGCCCGTCGACGACCTTCGGACCGAGCTTGGTGAGGTCGTCGAGCGCTTGTTTGCGCGCGTTCGCGTCGCCGGCTGCGATCTTGCCGAGCAGCGCGGTCGCGGCCGGATCGTCCGGCTCGGCCCCGGCGGACCGTTGGCTCGGCGCCTGCGGTGGATCCGCGAGCGCCACCGACGCCAAGCTCAGAGCGAGCGCGATGCCGACGAAACGCCCGAAACGCATGTCGTTGGCTTTAGCCAAACGGCGCCCCACGCGCAAGTAACGCCGAGCACGCTGTGTTTAGTGCAGGCGATCGGGATCCACGCGCTCGCCCGGATCGACAAACTCGATGAACCGCAGGCCGATCGCGCGCGTGCTCGCGGCGTCTTCATCCACTCCGAAGTTCAAGTAGTGGTGGTGCTTCACCTCGGCGCGCGCGACGATCTCGTCCATCAAGTCGTTGTCGCGCGGGGCTTGGAAGTGCACGGTGACGACCGTGCCGAGCGGCGGCGCATACGTCATCTCGACGAGGATTCCGCCCGCCGAGATGTTGCGCGCGATCGCGGTCGAGTCGCCGTAGAGCTCGCTGCCGATCACGACCAAGAACGCCTTATCGAAGCGCGTATGGATGCGCTTCTCGAACACCGGGAGGCTCGGCATCGGGCGGTGATCGTCGAGCACGTGGGACAGGTCGAAGGCGCGGCGTTTCACGAGATATATGATGCGAGGGTAGGACGATGAGGTCAAATATCCTACATGTCGACGTCTTCATCGATCTGGCCCCATCAAGCCCGCTCGATTAGATTCCCGGCGTGCGCTGGGCCCTGCTCTGGATCGCCGTCGCCGCGACGACCGCGTATGCGGCGCCGCAGAGCGATCCGGCGTTCTTGGGTGTGAGCATGGGCTGGATCGTCGATCAGCACGCGTGCGTGATCGAGTCGGTGACGATCGGCAGCCCGGCGCACGATGCCGGGATCAGCGAGCTCGATGCGATCGTGTCGCTCGACGCCATTCCGATCGACTCCGCGAGCGCGTGTAACGACGTCACCACGTTGATCACGCGCCACAACCCGGGCGACACGATCGCGATCCAGCTCCGCCGCGGCGCCGGCGAGGTCACCGTCAAGCCGATCCTCGCGACGCGCTCCGACGTGCTCGGACGCCGCGTCGGCCAGCGCGCGCTGTCGACCGATCTCGCCGACACCGACGGCAAGCACTGGGACCTCGCGGAGCACCGCGGCCAGACGCTCGTGGTCGGCGCGTACTCCGATAACTGCGCCGGCTGTGCGGCGGTGATCGATCGAGTCGCCGACAAGCTCGGCCGCCGCGCGCCCGCCGCCATCGCGCTCGCCGTGCTCGGATCCGACCGCGAGCTGTCCGAGCCGGTGCTGCGCGGCATGCGCGGCACGGTGCCGCTCGCGCTCGCCGATCAAGTGACCTACGCGAACCTCGCGACGACCGACCTCGACCGCGTGTTCTTCATGGTGATCGATTGCCGCGGCGTCGTGAAGCTCGTCGCGCCGATCGCGCCCGAAGCCGACGACATTCCCGCCGCGATCGACGAGGTGCTCGCCGCCGTGGAGCAGGCCGAGCACGCGCGGACGCGGCGCTGATGGTCGTTCGCGTCCACGACGGCCAGCGGCCGCGGCTCGGCGCCGGCGTGTTTCTCGCCGAGACTTGCGCCGTGATCGGCGACGTCGTGATCGGCGACGAATCGTCGATCTGGTACGGCACCGTCATCCGCGGCGACGTCATGCCGATCCGCATCGGCGCGCGCACGTCGATCCAGGACAACACCGTCATTCACGTGACGTCGGGCTTCTCCGGCACGACCATCGGCGACGACTGCACGGTCGGTCACGCGGCGATCATTCACGCGTGCACGGTCGAAGATTTTTGTCTGATCGGGATGGGCGCGATCCTGCTCGACGGCGCGCGCATCGGCCGCGGCAGTCTCGTGGGTGCAGGTGCGCTCGTGACGCCCGGTACCGACATTCCCCCGAACAGCCTCGTGCTCGGCTCGCCCGCGAAAGTGAAACGCGCGATCAGCGAGGCAGAGCGGGAGCAGATCCGCTACGGCGCGCATCACTACGTCGAGCTAGCCCGCCGCTACCTTGCAGAAGGCAGCTGATCTTCGCTAGCTTTAGAGCCGGTGAGGCGCCTGGTGCTCGTGCTGGTCCTGGCGGTCATCGCAGGCGTGCCGCGCACGAGTCGTGCGAGCGACGTCGATGATCTCGTCTCGCAGCTCAAGAACGATAGCTCCGACAAGAATCGACTGTCGGCGGCGCTGAACCTCGCGCGCTTGGGGGATGGCAGCACGAACGTCTTGCTCGCGCTGACCAAGGCGCTGAACACCGATAGCGACAAGAACGTCCGCGGCGCGTGCGCGGTCGCGCTCGGCAAGTTGGTGACGAGCAGCACGAAGAGCTCGCTCAAAGGGCTCGTCGTCAACAGCCTCAAGACCGCCGTCGGTAACGATGACAGCGACCTCGTGAAGCAACAGGCTCAAAAAGCGCTGACCGAGATCACCGGCCAGGCGGGCACGGTCCCGACCGCGCCGATCAACAGCGGGGGCGGCAACGGAGGCATCTACGTGAATATCGGACCGATGTCGAGCAAGGCCGGCTCGACCAACGACGCCAAGCTGCGCATGCTCATGGTCAAGGTCGCCACGCAGACACTCGCGAAAGTCGCCGCGAAGATGCAGACCCAGTGGCCGGGCGGCGTGCCGACCAAGAGCGTCCTCGCCCAGAAAAGTGTCTCCGGGTTCTACGTCGACGGTACACTCAACACGCTGACGACTTCCGTCTCGGGGTCGACGGCAACGATCACGTGCAAGGTGAGCATGTTACTCGCCGATTTCCCCGACAAGAACATGTTCGGCTTTCTCAACGGCGGAGCTTCGGTGCAAGGCGCCGCGTCGGCGTCCGAGCAGGCGCTCGCCGGTGAAGACTGCGTATCGGCGGTGATCGAAGACTTGATCGCGAAGAAGATTGTCCCGACGATCTGTACGAAGGCGAGTTGTCCGTAATGGCCGGCCCCGCGAACAAAGGCTACAAGCGCAGCTGGAAGAACCTCTTGCTCAACAAGAGGTATCAGCTGCAGTTCACCCTGTTCATGGTCGGCATCTCGGCGGTGCTGATGATCGGCCTGGGCATCTGGGTGATGCGCGAGGCCGACGACGCGACCTCGGTCGCGAAGAACCACATCGTCGGCGAGCCGTGCACGCGCATCCCGATGTTGGTCGAGCCGGCCTCGCCCGACGATTCGCCGGGACCGACCAACCTCGACGAAGACGGCTCCGCCGCCTCCGCGGTGATCCCGACGCCCTCGAGCACCGATCCCAAAGACGTCGCCAAGCACAACGCGATGGCGGACGTGCAAGCCGTGCAGGACCTGTGGTGCACGAACGCCGCGTGCAAGGCGGAGCGCGCGATGCCGCTCGTCGTCAAGGTCGGCAAGTGCGACGCGTGGGTCAAAGACAAGCTCACCGATCCGGTGCTCGTCGACGCGCTCAAGACCGCGCTCATCCCGGTCGTGAAGTGCGACGGCGGCAGCTCGTTCAGCGTCAGCGAGGCGGCGCCGCCCGAGCATCACGTCAAGGTCCAGATCGACGAGAGCTCGATGAAGCTCACGCCCGAGCTGCCGAAGATCCCGAACGACTACACCGACTCGATCGTCAAGCACTGGGAGTGCAACATGCGCCACGCGGCGCAGCTCGAGGAGACCGAGGCCAAGCGGCTGCTCATCCTCTACATCTTGCTCGGCACCGGCGTGCTGCTGGTCGTCGGTTTGGCGATCTACGGCATCAAGATGACTCACCGGGTCGCCGGCCCGCTGTTCAAGATCAGCCTCTATCTCGCGAAGATGAAGGACGGCCGCTTCGACAAGGTCTACAACCTGCGCAAGGGCGACCAGCTCGTCGAGTTCTACGATCACTTCAAGCTGGCGCACGCCGGCGTGGTCAAGCTCGAGCAAGATGACATCGCGCAGATCAAGGCGCTGATCCAAGCGGCGAAGGACGGCGGCATCGGCGATCACGAGGTCGTCAAAGAGCTCGAGGCGCTGCTCGCGCGGAAGGAGAAGTCGATTGCCTGACACGCCATCCCGCGACGTCCCCAACGCGAAGCTCGTCAAGGACGGCAAGCTCGGCGGCGACGTGCCGAAGCCGGCGGCGCCGGCGGCGTACAAACGCAAGCTGTCGAACTACATGCTCGACAAGTCGCTGCAGCTTCGCTACGTCCTGCTCGTCACGATCTTGTCGGGCATCATCGCCGGCTCGCTCGGCTACCTCATCAACGACCAGCGCCACTCGGCATCGTCGAAGATCGAAGACGATCTCGTCGAGCTGACCGCGAGTGATCCGAGCCTGGCCGAGTTCCAGCACGAGATCGCCGACGACATGTCGTCGCAAGATCGCGCGTTGATCTACAAGATGGTCGGCATCGGCCTCGGCCTCGTGATCATCTTGTCGGGCTACCTCGTGATCATGACGCACAAGGTCGCCGGCCCGCTCTACAAGACGTCGATGTACTTCGACCGGATGGCGGAGGGCCGGCTCGGCAATGTCACCGCGCTGCGCCGGGGCGACATGCTCCAAGACTTCTTCACGACGTTCCGCGACGCACACGATGCGGTGCGCGCGCGGTTCGTCACCGACCTCGGCGTGATGGAGAACGCGCAGCAGGTCCTGCGCGCGAAGCTCGGCGACGACGGCAAGGCGGCGGTCGACGCGTTCGCCGCGCACGTCGACAAGCGCCGCGCCGCGCTGCATCGCCAGGAGTGGACCGGAAGCTTGCCGGTCGTGTCGTCGAACCCGAAGCTGATCGTCGCGGCCTCGCTCGTGTGGGTGATCTACGGCTTTCTCGACATCATCAGCGCAGCGCGCTCGCTCGACGCCGGCTGGCTGATCGTCATTCCGCTCGTCCTCGGCGCCGGCTTCTTGATGAGCGGCGCGCGCGTGCTCACCGGCAAGCAGGCCACCCTCGGCGGCATCGCGGTCGCCGCGCTGCTCGTCGCGTTCTTGGGCGCCGTCGTCGCGATGACCGACCTCCAGACGATGCGCCACATCCCGTCGTGGGCGCGCATCGTGATCTGGGCAACCAACGCGGCGCTCGCGGCGTCGGGCATCGCGGCCTTGATCGGCGGCGACAAGTACGCGTCGTGGGCTGCGGCCAAAAGCCGGCGCAAAGCGTAAGCTCGTCGCGTGATCCCGCTCGTCGAGCTCGGCGATCGCTACTGGGCGCTCGGCTTGCCGGCCGCCGCTCGCAGCGTGCTCGGCCGCGCGCTCGCCGCCACCGACGACGCGTTACCCGCGCTGCGGCTCGCGGACATCGCGCTCGCGCAGGGCGATGTCGCCGCGGCACGGATCTACGCCGCCGAGGCCGCGAAGCGCGCGCCCGGCCCGGCGACGCGGATCCTGCTCGGCCGCGCGTTGCTCGCCGCGGGCGAGCTGCAAGCCGCGCGGATGTCGCTGTCGATCGCGCTGGACGCGCCGAGGGCGAGCGCGTGGGATCGTGCACGCGCGCACCTCGAGCTCGCGCGCGCCGCCGATGCGCAGAGCGACGCGACCGGCGCGGCCGCACAAGCCGCCGCCGCGTTCGACGCCGCGCTGACCGCGGCGCAAAAACCGCCGCTCGAGTTCGAGGTGATCGAGGACATCGCGACCGCGGTCATCGCGCACGGTCGCGTGACCGACGCGACAGCGGCGCTCGACACCGTCAGCGGCTTGCCCGGCTACCACGCGTGCGCCGCCGCGCTCTACGCCGCGCGCCAAGCCGCCGGCGATCCCGCGATCACCGACGCGATGATCGACGACGAGCTCGCCGCCGCGCATGTCGAATCCGGGCTCGCCGCGCTGCAGCTGCGCCGGCTCGAGCGCCGCGCGCGCCAACCCGCCGAACGCGAGCGCGAGGCGCTGCTCGGCGAGCTCGACGCGTTCGCGCATGCATCTGCGAGCGAGCCGCTCGCCGCCGCCGAACGCGCGCGGTTGTACTTCCTGCGCGCCGGGCTGTGCGAGGACGATCCGCGCACGCGCGACCGCGCCGAAGATGCGTATCGCAAGGGCCTCGCGTTCCAGCCCGGTCACACCGGCGCGGCGTGCCGGCTCGCGTTGCTCGTGCTCGAGCGCGGCGATCACGCCGGTGCGCTCGCCGAGATCGAACGCGCGCTGCGGATCGACGCGAGCTACGGCCTCGCGTGGCGCAACGCGGCTCGCATGCTCGACGCGACGTCGCCCAACTTGGGCACGAGTCTCAGCAAGCTGCTCGACGCCGCGCACCCGGGCGCCGGCAGCGCGGCCGGCGGCGTCGCGCCGCGGCTCGTCACCGCGACCGCCGAAGTCGCGCGCCACGACGTGCTCGCGGGCGTGTATGCGCATGGCCACCGCGTGAAGAATCTGCTCGGCATCATCGGCGCGCGCACGCGCAGCGCGCGCAAGCTCGCGACGGCCGACAGCGAAGTCGCCGGCCGCTTGCGCGAGCTCGAGACCGACGTCACCGCGCTCTACGAAGAGTGGGCGCAGTACCTGCGATCGATGCAGGCGCCGACGCCGACGGTCGAGATCGTGCCGCTGGGGCCCACGCTCAACGAGGTCGTGATCGCGGCGCAGGCGCGATTGCAGCACGTGCCGATCACGCTCGAGCTCCACGGCTCGATGCCGGAGGTCCGCGGCGATCGCATGTTGCTCCGCGAGGCGCTGCTCAACGTGGTGTCGAACGCCGCCGAGGCGTGCTCGGCAAATCCCGGCGACGTCATCGTGCGCGCACGCGCGATCGCGTCGCCGTCGATGGCCGGCAATGCGCCGATCGTCGAGATCGTCGTCGCCGACACCGGCCCCGGCATCCCACGTGCGCACCTCGGCCGCCTGTTCGTGCCCGGCTTCACGACGAAGGAGACCGGATCCGGCGTCGGCCTCGCGATCGCCGAGCGCGCGGTCGCGGCGCACCACGGCCGGATCACGGTCGAATCCGAAGAAGGCCACGGCACGACGATCACGATCACGCTGCCGACCGACAAGCACGCGCTTGCCGTACTACCGCGTTGGGAAAAGTCGTAGTCAGCAACTACGCACGTTCGCGGTCGGTGTCTTACATAATACTACAATAAAATTAGATAGTTGACGATCTCATCGCAATTTGAGATGGTGCTAAATTGCGATGAAATCATTTGTCCTGACGCTGTCTATAGCAATCATCAGCTGCGCTCACCATAACGGTGGCGGCGACGACGAGGGCGGTGGCGACGGCGGGACGACGGGCGGCACGGATGCCTCGGGCCCGACGAGCGATGCGGACACGACGTTCGCGATCGCGCCGCTCGCGAAAGTGATCACGACCGCGCCGGGCTCGACGCCGACGGTGCAATACACCGCGACGCTCGGCGGCACGTCGGTGGCGCCGGAGTGGACGATCGACAAAGGCGAGCTCGGCAACCTCGACGTATCGTCGGGCCTGTTCACGACCGGCGGCACGATCGGTGGCACCGCCCACGTCAGCGCGACGCTCGGCAGCGCGACGGCGTCGACGACGCTCGAGATCGATCTGCAGCAGGTCGAGAACGGCGATCCGGGATTCCCGGCCGGCTCGGCGGGCGCCGGTGGCTACGGCGGCGTCGGCGGCGATGGTCCCGCAGGCTCGGCCGGCTCGGATCAGATCAACACGCTGTCGGGCTCGGCGACGAGCGACGCCGCGGTGCACGTGCTCTATCCGTATGACCGCACGGTGTGGCCGCGCGGCCTGCTCGCGCCGATGATCGCGTGGGATCCGGCGACGCACACGTTCGACGCCGTGATGATCAAGCTGCACTCGAAGCACTTCGATTACACCGGCACGTTCGGCGCGAACGCGGCGAAGTTCTTGAACCTGCCGATTCCGTCGGCGGTGTGGAACACGCTCACGTACTCGAACGAGGGCGGCGGCGATGACGTCGCGGTCTCGATCACGTTCTCGGACTCGGTGACGAAGACCGCGGTCGGTCCGTACGCGCTGACCTGGCACATCGCGCCGGGCACGCTCAAGGGCACGGTCTACTACAACTCGTATGGCACGAGCCTCGTCATCAACTCGGGTCAGAACGACTTCGACGGCAAGCCGTTCGGCGCCGCGACGCTCGGCATCAAGCCCGGCGCGACGGCACCGGTCGTGATCGCCGGCAGCGCGAGCACGGACAACTCGGGCTGCCGCGTCTGCCACACGGTCTCGGCGAACGGCCAGACGCTGATCACGCAGCACGGCAACAACTACGCCGCGTCGAGCGTCTACGATCTGCAGACCGACGCCGAATCGGTGGTCGCCGGCACCGCGAACGTGTGGCCGGCGCTGGCGCCGGACGGTAGCTGGTACATGACGACGTCGGGCGCGAGCGTCGCGACCGGCGGCGACACCACGTCGCGTGCGTACAGCGGCGTCGGCGTGCTGCAGAGCCCGCAGCCGACGATGGCGCCGGCCGGCTTGCAGGCGACGCTGCCGGTGTTCTCGCCCGACGGCAAGCACATGTCATTCAACTTCTGGGGCTCGACCTCGTCGGGCGGCGACAAGAAGTCGCTCGCGTCGCTCGCGTACGATGCGACCACGCAGACGTTCTCGGCCATCACGACGCTGTTTACGCCGATCACCGGCGTGGTGTCGTGGTCGTCGTTCTTGCCGACCAACGACGCCGTCGTGTTCGAAGACGAGCTCGTCTCCGGCGCCGGGCAGTTCGGCTACACGTGGAAGACCGGCCAGGGCCAGCTGTACTGGGTCGACCTCGCGACGCAGACCGCGCACACGCTCGACGCGCTCAACGGCGTTGGCTCGAACGGCCCGTACTTGCCGACCTACGGCGCGTATCACACCGGCAGTGCCGACACGAAGCTCAACTTCGAGCCGACGGTGAACCCGGTCGTGTCCGGCGGCTATGCATGGGTCGTGTTCACGAGCCGGCGCTTGTACGGCAACGTCGCGACCACGAGCGCGTACAACTCCGATCCGCGCAGCTACGACTGGCGCAACGTGATCACGCCGAAGAAGCTCTGGGTCGCCGCGATCGATCTCAACGCGCCTCCGGGCACCGACCCGTCGCACCCGGCGTTCTATCTGCCGGCGCAGGAGCTCTACGCCGGCAACGCGCGCGGCGTGTGGACGGTCGATCCGTGCCAGGCCGACGGCACGAGTTGCGAGACCGGTGACGAGTGCTGCGGCGGGTACTGCCGCGAAGGCAGCGGCGGCGGCGGCACGGTCTGTACGAGCCAACAGCCGACGTGCTCGATGGAGTACGAGGCGTGTACGTCGGACTCGGACTGCTGCGGCGGCTCGGCGGCGGGCATCTATTGCATCGACGGCCACTGCGCGCAGGAGACCACGATCCAGTAACGCCGATCCGTGCGACGATACGCCGCGGATGATCGGGACGATCGTTTGCGTCGACGACCAAGCTGAAGTTCGGCGTTTGCTCGGCGACGTGTTCCGCGCCAAGGGCGTGAACGTCGTCAGCTTCGACGACGGCGAGGATGCGATCGGCTGGCTCGGCGGCAACGACGCGGATCTCGCGATCTTGGATCTCGATCTGGGCGCGAACCGGCGCACCGGCATCGAGATCTGCAAGGCGATCCGCGGCAAGCATCCCGCGCTGCCGATCATCATCTTGACCGGCCACGGCACGATCGACGACGCCGTGGTCGCGGTCAAAGCCGGCGCGGTCGACTTCATCACGAAGGATCCGTACCTCGAGGACAAGCTCGAGATCTCGGTCGAGAAAGTCGAGCGCATTCTCCAGCACGCGATCGACAAGAAGCGGCTCGAGGATGAGAACCGCGAGCTCCGCGCGACCAACGAACGGCTACGCAAAGCGACGAGCCGGCGCTGGGCGATCGTCGGCGACTCGGCGCAGATCAAGAACGTGATGACGAAGATCGAGAAGGTCGCGCCGGTGCCGCGGCCGGTGCTCGTGCTCGGCCCGCGTGGCACCGGCAAGGAGCTCATCGCGCGCGCGATCCACGGGCTGTCGCCGCGCGCGAGCGAGCCGTTCATCACGATCAACTGCGCCGCGGTGACCGAGAGCTTGCTCGAGAGCGAGCTGTTCGGTCACGAAGAAGGCGCGTTCACCGGCGCGACGAAGCAAAAGGAAGGCAAGTTCGAGCTCGCCGACGGCGGCACGTTGTTCCTCGACGAGATCGGCAACATGTCGCTCGAGTTCCAAGCGAAGATCTTGCGCGTGCTCGAGTACCAGCGGTTCGAGCGCGTCGCCGGCAGCGAATCGATCCAGGTCAACGTTCGCGTGATCGCGGCGACCAACGCGAACCTCAAAGACGCGATGGCGGCCGGCAGGTTCCGGCCCGATCTCTACGACCGGCTGGCGTTCGAGGAAATTCACCTCCCGCCGTTGGCGCAACGCATGGAAGACGTCCCGGTGCTCGCCGCCTACTTCATCGCGCGGTTTCGCCAAGAGGTCGCCGGCATCACCGTCAAGGAGATCAGCGCCGACGCGCTCGATCGGCTCGCCGCGTACGACTATCCGGGCAACGTGCGCGAGCTCAAGAACGTCGTCGAGCGCGCCGTGTACATGGCGCAGGGCGAGGTGCTCACCGGCGAGAACGTCGACGGCGCGCTGCCGCCCGAGGCCGGCCAGACGCCGGCGCAGAGCCTCGTGTTCGCCGATGATTCGAAGCTGCCGCTGCCCGAGCGCGTCGACGCGTTCGAGGCGTGGCTGTGCAAGGACGCGCTCGAGCGCACGCGCTACAAGCAGAAAGAAGCCGCCGAGCGCCTCGGCATCACGTACGACCAGTTCCGCCAGCGCTACCGCAAATACGCGCTGGGCAAAGAGTAGGCGCTATAATTTTCGAGTCATGGGGATTTTCTCGAAGATCAAGAGCGGCATCTCGAGCAAGGCGAACGCCGCGATCGATAAAGCGATCGACCCGGCGAAAGAGCTCGAGATGGCGATCTTGGAGCTCGAGGACGGCCGCAAGAAAGCGCTCGCGGAGCTCGTGTCCTACAAAGCGACCGCGAAGAACCTCGAGAACGACGTCACGAAGTACAAGACGAAGGCGGCCGAGTGGGAGAGGCGCGCGATGCTCGCGGTCAAAGTCGGCGACGACGAAGCCGCGAAGACCGCGCTGCGCGAAAAGAAGGCCGCCGAGATCGAGCTCGCGAAGATCGAGCGCGACAAGCACGAAGCCGCGAGCTACGCGATCCAGCTCAACAAGAGCCGCAAAGAGTTCGAGACCAAGCTGACGATGTTGAAGCTGCGCAAGGGCACGCTCGCGACGCAATTGACGGCCGCGCGGTCGGCCGGCGGCGACGCGTTCGGCAACGATTCGTCGGTGTGGGACAAGTTTCAGCGCGCCGAGGATCGCATCGATCAGGAAGTGATCGAGACCGAGGTCGATGCGGCGATGCGCGGTGAAGAAGCCGACGCCGCCGCGTTCGATCGCAAGCTCGCCGTGGCCGCGGGTGGCGCCGAAAAACTTCTGCCGGCGAGCACCGACGATCCGCTCGAGCAGCTCAAGGCGAAGATGGCCGCGCAAAAACAACTGAAGAAGGGCACCGAGTGATCTCGGGCGTCGATCGGCACGGCGATGACGATCCGGACGAAGCGCTGTCGACGCGGCTGCGCGATCTCGCGCTGGTCGAGCTCGACGCGCTCGCGGCCGGGCTCGACGGCAGCGCCGCGAGGCCATTGATCGCCGCCTTCGCCGACGATGTCGCCGACGCATTGCACGAAGCGCGCACGCGGGTTGCCACGTTGCGCAACACGTTCGGTGGGCCCGATCCGCTCAACGTCCTGGACGTCGCGCCGCGCCAGCGTTCATCCGATGCCGGCCAAGCCGGCGCCGAGCGAGCGCGCGCTAAGTTGGTGTCGCAGGCCGAGGCCGCGCGTGCGATGGCGCGGTTGGCCGAGCTGGCGGCGGCGCTGGTGCCGAAGCTATTCGAGGCCGATCGACGCCGGTGACCCAAACCGCAGCACGCTCGCGTTGTCTTATAGTTGGTCGACATGGCTGACGGGGACCCCGATCTCGAAGGGGCCCGGCGTGGCGACCGCGAAGCATTCGGTCGCCTCGTTCGGCGATATCAACGCCGCGTGTACGGGACAACTCTCCATATCGTCGGCAACCACGCCGACGCCGACGACGCGACGCAAGAAACGTTCGTCCGCGCGTATCGCGCCTTGGCCACGTTCGACGGTCGCAGCGACTTCTTCACGTGGCTGTATCGCATCGCGGTCAACACCGCGCTCAACGCGCTGCGCGGCGGCAAGCGCGGCACCGCGCTCGCGCAAAAAGGCGGCACCGAGGCCGCGCACGTCGGCGGACGGCCCGAGGCGCTCGGCGTTGCGGCGTCGGATCCCGCGTCGCGTGTCGCGATCACCGGCGAGGTCGGTCGCGTGCTGACGGCGATCGCCGCGCTGTCGCCGTCGCTGCGGGTGACGCTCGTGCTTGCTACGATCGAGGAGTTGCCGCACAAGCAGATCGCAGAGGTGCTCGAAATCCCCGAGGGCACGGTCGCGTGGCGTGTCAACGAGGCCCGCCGGATGCTGCGGCTGGCGCTTGCCGAGGATGACCTGCTGCCCGGGCCCGCGCGGAAGGCGAGGTCGTGATGGCGACCGATGGCGACGACGACCTCGATGCCCTGGTGCGTACGGCCATGAAAACGCTGGACGAGCAGGTCTCATCGGGTTATTTCGAAGCCCTTCCGGGCCGGACTCTCGAGAGGTTGGCTCTAGAAGAGGGAACCATGCAAGCAGGCAGCACGTCGGGAAGTGAAGCGAAGTCGTCGTCGGCGACACCGTCGTCGTCGCCGCCGGCCGCGCCGCAGGTCGAAGAGGATTCGGGCCTGCACGACATCCGCAGTCTGGCGCAGACGACGAAAGACCGGATCTCGAACAAGCGCGTCACGTCCGGACCGGTGAAGACCGACGAGGAGCTGCTCGCATCTGCATCGGGCAGCTGGAAATCGCTCGCGCTGCCACAACCGGCGAGCATGGTGTCGCTGCCCGAGCTCGCCGATCTGCCGTCGGCGTCCGTCGTCGAGAAATCGAAGCCGAAGCCGATGTTCGCGGCGACCGTCGCGCAGCAGCAGCCCGCGAAATCGCGCAAGCTGATGGCGATCGCGGGACTCGGCATCGCGCTCGCCGCCGGCGTGACGCTGCTCGTAACGATGCAATCGAAGGCGCCGGCGCCGGCATCGGACGGCGCGGCGCGCACGTCCGAGTCCACGCTCGCGATGGCGACGCCGCCGATCGCGGCGCCCGCAGCGCCGGTCGTCCAGCACATCGACGAGCCTGCTGCTGCCGCCGGCAGCGCAGCGGCAGTCGCGGCCGATCCACCGGCCGCACCGACCGAGGCCGTGGCCGTGGCCGTGGCCAAATTGGAGAGCCCCGCACCGGCGAAGGTCGCGACCAAGTCGCGCGCGAAAGCCGCCGCGCCGGCGGTTGCGCCTGCCGCGCATGCCGCGAAGCCGACGACGATCGCGTCGAAGGATCAACCTGCGGCGACCGCACCCGAAAGCAAGAAAGCCGAAGGCGGCGGCAGTAAGAGCGACAAGAGCGACGCCACCGGCAAGGCGGTCGCGAACGGGCAAGAGTCGCTCGATCAGCTGATCAAAGAAGCCGGCGCCGAGGACAAGCCGAAGACGAAGCAGGTCCTCGACAAGAAGGAGCTGTCGGCCAATGATTTCAAGGCTGGCATGTCGTCGATCCAGGGCAAGGCGCAGGCGTGCTTCAAAGGCACGCAGGGCATGGCACAGGTCAAGCTCGTGGTCATACCGGCGGGCAAGGTCACGCGCGTGACGGTGACCGGCAAGTTCGCCGGTCAGCCCGAGGGCGAGTGCGTCACCGCCGCCGTGAAATCGGCGACGTTCCCACCGTGGGACGGCGGCTCGCAGACGATGGGCTACTCGTTCTTGCTGTCGGAATAGCGCCCGGCGATGGCGAGCAAAGCGTTCACCGGCCGGTGGTTCGAGGATTTCGCGCTCGGCCAGCACCTCGTGCACGCCGTGCCGCGCACGTTGCACGGCGGCGACATCTCGATGTACTTCGCGCTCACCGGCGATCGTCATCCGCTCGCATCGTCGACCGAGCTCGCGCGCTCGCTCGGCTTCATGCGCGAAGTGCTGCCCGACTTGCTCGTGTTTCACATCGTGTTCGGCCAGTCGGTGCCGGACATCTCGCACAACGCCACCGCCAACCTCGGCTACGCCGACGTGCGGTTCTTGCGGCCCGTGTATCCCGGCGACACGCTCGTCGCCGAGTCCGAGGTCATCGGGCTGCGCGAGGTCTCGAGCGGCGCCGCGGGTGTCGTGTACGTGCGAACGCGCGGCACGAACCAAAAGGGCCAAGAGGTGCTGTCGTTGGTGCGCTGGGTGCTCGTGCCCAAGCGCGACGCGAGCGCCGCCAAGGGCGTGAATCACGTGCCGCAACTGCCCGAGCTCGTGACGATCGAGCGCGTGCCGGTTCCGGAAGTCATGAACCTGCAGCGCTTCGGCGATCTCGCGTGGGCGATGCCGCCGGGCGATCGCTGGGACACATATGCGATCGGCGAGCGCATCGAGCACCCCGATGCGATGACGATCGAAGAGGCCGATCACGTCCAGGCGACGCGGCTCTATCACAACACCGCGCAGGTGCACTTCGATCGCGTCGCGATGGAGGCTGCGGGCTCGAAGTTCGGCAAGCGGCTCGTGTACGGCGGCCACGTGATCTCGGTCGCGATGGCGCTGTCGCAGAACGGGCTCGGCACCGCGCTCAAGATCGCCGCGTGGAACAGCGGCTCGCACGTCGCGCCGACGTTCGCCGGCGACACGCTGCGTGCGACCACCGAAGTCGTCGACAAGGCCGAGGTGCCCGGCCGCGCTGACACCGGCGCGCTGCGCCTCCAGCTCGTCGCCGTGAAGAACGGTAAGGACACCGTGCTCGAGCTCGACTATTGGGCTCTGTTCCCCAGGGACGGTGTCCACTAAGACAACTTGTGGCGCGCAACCCGCGGGAATTCCACGGTGCGCGGATCCGGAGGTCAACTTGCGTCGTCAAGACGCGCCTTGCGCGCGTACGCGAGCGCGAGCGCGGCGATCACGATCAGGCACGCGGCGAGCGTCGCGAGGAGCGGCGCTCGCGAGCCGCGCTCGACGCGAAACGGCCCGACGCGCGCGAGCTCCGGGCGCGGCGCGCCGGCGACGACGATGACCGTTGGCGCGGCGGCCTCCGGAATCGCCGCGTGAACCAGCGCCTCGGCCGCGTGCTGTAGCGCCGCGCGGTCAGCGGATTCCTCGACGACGATCAACGCCGATGCGATCGCCGGCGCCGAGGCGCCCGTGAGTGGCTCGCGAAACGCGCGGTGCAGCGTCGCGTGCGCCGACCATGCGCCGGGCAGTGCGCCGAGTTGCGCCGACAACCGGTCGGAGTCGGCCAGATCGCCGGCGCGTGCGCGTTCGGACGGCGCGTCGACGACCGGCGCACAACCGCCGAGCACGCACGCGATGGCGATACCGCGCAGCACACGAGCACGCTAACACGCGGCTCCTAAGTTGACCTCCGGATCTCGCGTGCGAGCGATCCCCGATGGTTGCGCGCCGTAAGTTGTCTTAGTGTACACCGTCCCTGATGAATGCCGTCGAGCGCTTCGCGAGCGTGATGCCGAGCGAAGGACTCCGGCGCGTCGCGATGCTGGCGCCGAGCCGCTTCGGCGATCGACTGCCCGCGATCGTCGGCGGCACGCTCGACCTCGAGCAAGCGCACGCGCGCGTCCTCGCGCGTTGGGGCGGCGACTTGTGCGGCTTGCTCAATGCGCTCGTCCACGCCGAGCTGGTCGCGCTCGCCCGCGCGCACGGCGTCGATGCGAACGGCAAGTCACCGGAGCTGCGCACGCGGCTGTGGGAACGCGGCGCGATCCTCGAAGCCGGCGGCGCGTCCGTGCATGACACCGTGCAACCGCGCCCGGTGCTGCTCGGCGGCCATCTCGTCGTGCAGGCCCCGCCGCGCGGGCTGTTCCCGCCGAGCGCGCGCTGGCCGCGGCCGCTTCCAGACGCCGTGGCCGCGCGACCGCCGGCCGACGAGCCGGACTCGGTCGACGACTTGCTCGCCGCGGCGGATCGCGCGATCGGCGTGCGCCTCGGCGCGCGCGGCGCCGACAAAGGCGCGTGGGGACTGCGTGCGGCGGCGTTACTCGGCGTCGTCGAGCGCGGCATGGGCGAGCCCGACTGGCGCGGCGACGTCGAGCTCAAGACCGTCGCGATCTCGGCGGAACGCGACTCGCGACTGTGGCGAATCGTCGACGATCCGGCGATCGCGATGTCCGACGAGCGCAGCGCGATCGCGAAGCTGCAGCGCACGCTGTGGCTCGCGCGCGCCGACGTGCCGGGCGGCGACGCGACGATCGTCGCGTGGTACTTGCTCGAATGGGACGCGCCGCTCGCGCGGCTCGCGCTGCGCTACCTGCACGAGCGCCCGAAGGGCCCGGCGGGCACGCAGCAACGCGCGCTCTACTTGCACAAACGCTTCTTCGCCGATGCGGGCTTGCTCGCGTCGCTGAACGGACCGGTATGATCGTCGACGAGCTCCGCATCGTCGGCTCGACGCAGACCAACGTCGTGATGGCCGCCGAGCTCGTGCGCGTCGCGCGCCGCGCGCTCGGCCTGCGCCCGCCCGAGCCGCGTAAAGAAGGGCTCGGCCAGCTCGTGTATCCATTCGATCGCGAGCTCGCGCGTGTCGCGGTGACGTACATGCGCACGCCGACGCGCGTCGTGTGGGACGTGTTTCGCTCGCGCGCCGACCGGCTCGAGCCGCTCTACGACGATCTCGTCGCGGACTTCGCCGCGGATCGCCGCGAGCTCGTCCGCGATGGCGACGGCATCTCGGTCGAAGCGCGCAACGTCGGCGACTTTGCCGCGGGCGAGCGCCAGATCGTCGGCACGGTCAAGAACGCGCTGATCGATGCCGCTGCACGCAAGCGCATCCGGCTGCACGTCGATCCGGAGCGCGCGGCGGCTCGCTGGGTCGCGCGTCGCGCCGATAGCGGCGAGATAACGGTCTCGCTCGACCTCGGCGGTGGGTCGCTGTCGCAGCGCGGTTGGCGCCGCGAAGCCGGCGATGCGCCGCTGCGCGAGCACCTCGCGGCCGTGCTGCTGATGTTGTGTCGCTTCGATCCGCGCAACGACGCGCTCGTCGATCCGATGTGCGGTGCCGGCACGATTCCGATCGAAGCCGTGCTCGCCGCGCGCGGTGCGCCGCGGCCGACGCGGATGTTCGGTCGCGAGGCGCCGCCGTTGTGGCCCGACGCATCGCCGCTCGTCGTCGGTTGTGACCTCGAGCTCGACGCGCTCGCCGCGGCGCGCGACAACGCACGCTCCGCGAAGATCGGCGATGCGATCACGTGGCAGCGCTGCGACATCGCCGATCTGCGCCCCGACACGATTCACGAGATCGCGATCGAGCGCGGCCGCGAACCGCAGACCGGCGTGCTCGTCGCGAACCCGCCGTACGGCGAGCGTCTGGATCCGGCGGATCTCGAGGTCGTCTACGCCGCGATGGCCGAGACGATGCGGCGATTTCGCGGCTGGCGCGCGGGCTTTCTCGTCGGCAATCCGCTGCTCGAGCGCAGCTTCGAGCGTGTCTTCGGCCGGCCGCGTATCAAGAAGCCGCTCGCGAACGCGAACCTGCGCGCGTACTTCTATCTCTACGAGCTGTGATCGGTCGCCGGGCCGGCTAGTCCTCGTGCGCTTTGGCCCACGCCGAGATCAGCTCGAAGTCATCGATGATGCGCGAGTGGTAGTGACCCCACACGTCCGAGATCATCACCATCGTGCCGCGCGACAACGCGGGTGTGAGGTAGATCGCGAAATATCGCGCGCCTGATCCGTCCTCGACTTCGCCGACGACGTCGAGCGGCTGGTTCGACACCGGGCAGAGCAGCTCGCACTTGGTGCCGTGCGGGATGTCGAACGGCTTGACCTTGCGCGCGTCGCCGTGAATCGGCGAGAGGTGCACGAGCCCCTCCTTGCCGAGGGCGCGAATCTTTAGCGTCACCGCGGCGTTGCCATCGAACTGCACGTCGGAGATTCCGACGAGGTTGTCGCCGCGCGGGCCGAATGCCTGCGTGACGGTCACGGTGACGTCGTGCGGCTGCACGACGAGGTGCTGGCCGGTCACGCGCGGGATGTTGCCGGTCACTCTGAGGTTGCGTCGATCGACAGGGTCGTCCACGCGCCGAGCTGACAACGGACTCGCGGCGTTGGCAAGCGTGTATACTCGTGCGGGGTGCGGCGAACGCCGTGCTTGCACACGATGCGAACGCTCCTGATCGTCCTCGGCGTCGTTGTTGGGCTGGCTCGGCCGGTCGGCGCCAAGCCCAAGGTCGCGATCGTCGCGTTCGACAACGACAAGAGGAACGAAGCGCGCGAGATGGTCTCCGACACGATCGGCGACGACGTCACCGTGCTCGGCTCCAAGCAGGTCAACCGCACGATCGACGACCTCGGCTTCGACGCGACGTCGCTCGACGACAAGGCGCTGCGCAAGCTGTCGAAGGAGCTCGAGGCCGACGCGATCATCCAGGCGAAGCTGTCGAGCAAGGGCAAGGACAAGATCCTTCACTTCAAGCTGTGGGTGCACAACAAGAAGGCGAAGGGCTTCAAGGTCGAGTTCGGCAGCATCAAGTCGGATCGGTTCAAGCAGCAGCTGCACGACAAGCTGCTCGAGCGGTTGGGCTACGCGACGTCGGGCGACGACGACAGCGCGGTCGCGACCACGTCGATCACGAAGACGAAGTCCAAGCCGGCCCCATCGGGCGACGACGACAGCGCGCCGGTGCCGAGCAAGAGCAAGACGAAGGCCGTCCCGATCGGCGACGACGACGATGCCGCGACGAAGAAACCGAGCAAGGCGAAGGCAAAACCGTCGGGCGACGACGACGACGACGCGAAGGCGAAGCCGGCCTCGACGCGCGTCGCGCATGCCGGTGACGACGACGATGACAGCGGCTCGGTGACCGCCAAAGTCGACGTCACGCCGGCGTCGGGTCCAAGCGGGCCGCACTCGGCGAATCGCGACGCGGTCCGACTCGACATCGGGCCGTCGGCGTCGCAGCGCACGCTGGCGTTCAACTCGCGCTCGTTCGCCGAGGCGCCCAACGGCGACAAGAACGGTCTCGTCGGCGGGTTCCGCACGCAAGTCGAGATCTATCCGTTCGCGTTCAGCAACCCCGACGGCGGCGCCGCTGGGATCGGCTTGTACGGCTACTACGATCAAGCGGTGGCGTCGAACGTCAGCACGTCGATCCAGCCGGGCACGAAGTTCGCGGTGACGCAGCGCCACTACGAGGGCGGCCTGCGCTACCGCATCTTGTTCGGCCATCACGACACCAGCCCGACGCTCGCGGTCGGCCTCGGCTACGGACATCGCGAGTTCGTCGTCAACCGCGGCGCGCTGATGCCCGGCAACACGCTCGACATTCCCGACGTCAACTATCGCGGGGTCATCCCGAGCCTCGAATTTCGTCTACCGCTGACCCCGCGGCTCGCGCTCAGCTTCGGCGTCGGCGCGCTGCTGCTCACCGGCGCCGGCCCGATCCAGACGCAGGCCGAATACGGCCAAGCGACGGTCACCGGCGTCGAAGGCGACCTCGGCTTCGACATCCTGTTCACGCGGCGCATCGGCATGAAGATCGAATTCGACGCCGCGCAGATCGGCTACAAGTTCAAAGGCAACGGCGAGATGACGAACGACCGCGACGGCGATCCGTCGACGCAAGATGTCGGCGGGGCGGCGGATCGATACTTGGGCGGGGCGCTGACACTCGTGGTGCTGTACTAGTGATCCGCGGAGTTGCCGCGACCCCAGCCGCGCGCGTCGTTGTCATCCATCCCGAGCGTCGAGCACAGCGCGTGCTGGCGCGCTTGGCGCGCTCGACGCTGTGCCGGATCGACGTGCTCGCCGAAGTGCCGGCTGCAGCCGACGCGTGCGCCGACGCGATCGTGATCGTCGACGCCAAGCTGGCGTGCGCGCAGCCGGCGTTGCGCGAGCGAGCGGCGCGCGCATGGATCGCGGTGCCGGGCGAGGGGCTCGAGGCCGCATCGCCCGATGCCGTCGCCGTGCTGCTCGCCGCCGGCTGGGACCACGTGATCGCGCACCCGATGCCGTTGCTCGCCGAGGAGCTGCTCGCGACGACGCAAAAGCTGCTGCGCGACGAGTGCTTCGGGCTCGACAAATACATGGCGTGGGGCGCGTCGATCAGCAGCTTCGCGCTCGACAACGCGCTCGAGCGCGCCGATGCGGTGGCGCTGCTCGCGCGCGAGCTCGTGCCGGTCGGGTTGCCCGAGCGGATCAGCTCGCTGGTCGGCGTGATCGCCGACGAGTTGCTCGCCAACGCGATCTATGCCGCGCCGGTCGACGAAACCGGCGCGCGATTTCGTGCGCGCGAATCGCGCGAGGCGTCGCGCGCGCTCGTCGGCCGCGACGTCGTGACGCTGCGCTGGGCGACCGACGCGCGGTACCTGGCGATCGAGGTGCGCGACCGTTGGGGCTCGCTCGATCCCATCCCGATCGGCAGGCGGCTCGCGGCGTCGAAGAACCACGCGCGGCCCGAAGACGGCATGGGGCTGCCGCTCGCGTACGCGTGCGCAAACCAGCTCGTGCTCGGCGTCGCGCCGGCGCAGTTGACCGAAATCGTCGCGTTGCTCGACGTGCGCTACAAGCCGACGGATCTCGCCCGGAACGCCTCGTTCCACGTGTTCACGACGACCAGCGCACCGTCGTAGCCCCATGCTAGGGTGCGCGCGTGCAGCCCGAAGTCCTTGCACCGTCTGATACGTTTGCACGCCGTCACATCGGTCCTAGCCGCGACGACACCGCCGCGATGCTCGCCGCGCTCGGCTACGACTCGCTCGACGCGCTCGCCAACGCCACCGTGCCGCCCGGCATCCGGCTCGGCAAACCGCTCGCGCTCGGCGAACCGCTGTCCGAGCACGTGTTGCTCGAAGAATTGCGCACGTTGGCCGACGAGAACCACGTGCTGCGCTCGTTCATCGGCCAGGGCTACTACGACACGATCACGCCGGGCGTGATCCTGCGCAACGTGCTCGAGAATCCGGGCTGGTACACGCAGTACACGCCGTATCAAGCCGAGATCTCGCAGGGCCGGCTCGAGGCGCTGATCAACTTCCAGCAGATGGTCGAGGATCTCACGGCGCTGCCGATGGCGAACGCGTCGCTGCTCGACGAGGCGACCGCCGCCGCCGAGGCGATGCACATGTCGTTCGCGGAGCACGGCAACGATCAGAAGCGCGCCGGGTTTTGGGTCCACGATGCGACGCACCCGCAGACGATCGCCGTGATGCGCACGCGCGCCGAGCCGCTCGGCATCCAGCTCAAGATCGGCACGCTCGCCGAAATCGAGGCGGGCTTCGACGACACGATCGCCGGCGCCTTGATCTCGTATCCGACGACCGACGGTCACGTCATCGATCACCGCGCGCTGTGCGCGAAGGCGAAAGCCGCCAAAGTCACCGTCTGCATGGCGACGGACTTGCTCGCGCTCGCGTTGATCACGCCGCCGGGCGAGCTCGGCGCCGACATCGCGATCGGCACCGCGCAGCGCTTCGGCGTGCCGATGGGCTTCGGCGGTCCGCACGCCGCGTTCCTGGCCGCGCGCGACGAGCTGCGCCGGCAGATGCCGGGCCGGATCATCGGCGTGTCGCGCGATACCAAGGGCCGCACCGCGTTTCGCCTCGCGCTGCAGACCCGCGAGCAACATATTCGCCGCGAAAAGGCGACGTCGAACATCTGCACCGCGCAGGTGCTGCTCGCCGTGATGGCGTCGATGTTCGCCGTCTATCACGGGCCCGACGGGTTGCATCGCATCGCGACCCGCGTCCGCGCGTACACCACGCTCGTCAAGGCGGGGCTCGAGCGGCTCGGCGTGCGCGTGCGATCCGGCGCGTACTTCGACACGCTGCGTGTCGACCTCGACGCTCACGTGCAGGCCAATGTCCTCGCGCGCGCCGTCGATCTCGGCCTCAACTTGCGGCGTTATTCCGACGGCGTCGGGATCTCGTGCGACGAGACCACGAGCGTCGCCGATATCTCGGCGCTGCTCGAGGCGTTCGACTCCGATCATTCGCTCGACGTCGATCAGCTGGTCGCGCAGACCGATGTGCCGGCGCTGCCCGAGGGCCTCGCGCGCACGTCGAAGTACCTCGAGCACCCCACATTCTCGCGCTACCACGCCGAGCACGAGATGCTGCGCTACATCACGCGGCTGCAGGCCAAGGATCTGTCGCTCACCACATCGATGATCCCGTTGGGCTCGTGCACGATGAAGCTCAACGCGACGACCGAGATGCTGCCGGTCACGTGGCCGGCGTTCGGCCGGATCCACCCGTTCGCGCCCGCCGAGCAAACCGGCGGCTATCGCGCGATGTTCGCGCAGCTCGAGGCGTGGCTCGCCGAGATCACGGGGTTGCCGGCGGTGTCGCTCCAGCCGAACTCGGGCGCGCAAGGCGAGTACGCGGGCCTGCTCGCGATCCGCGGCTATCACCTCGCGCGCGGCCACGCGCACCGCACCGTGTGCTTGATCCCGCAGAGCGCGCACGGCACGAACCCGGCGTCAGCGGTGATGGCGGGGATGCAGGTCGTCGTCGTGAATTCGGCGTCCGACGGCACGATCGACCTCGACGATCTGAAGAACAAGGCCGAAGCGCACGCGAAGAACCTCGGCGCGTTGATGGTCACGTATCCGTCGACGCACGGCGTGTTCGAAGAGGGCATCCGCGAGGTCTGCGAGCTCGTCCACCGCAACGGCGGCCAGGTCTACATGGACGGCGCGAACATGAACGCGCAGGTCGGGCTGACGCGGCCCGCGGCGATCGGCGCCGACGTCTGTCACTTGAACCTCCACAAGACGTTTTGCATCCCGCACGGCGGCGGTGGGCCGGGCATGGGCCCGATCGCCGTCGCCGCGCACCTCGCGCCGTACTTGCCCGGCCATCCGCTGGCCGAGGCCGGCAGCCAACCGGTCGGCCCCGTTTCGGCGGCGCCGTGGGGCTCGGCGTCGATCCTGCCGATCTCGTTCGCGTACATCGCGATGATGGGCGAGCCCGGGCTGCGCCGCGCGACCGAGATCGCGATCCTCGGCGCGAACTACATCGCGCATCGCCTCGGCGCCCATTATCCGGTGCTCTACGCCGGCAAGAACGGCCGCGTCGCGCACGAGCTGATCCTCGATTGCCGCGGGTTCAAGAAGACCGCGAACATCGAGGCCGAAGACATCGCGAAGCGGCTCATGGACTACAGCTTCCACGCGCCGACGATGAGCTTTCCGGTGCCGGGTACGTTGATGGTCGAGCCGACCGAGAGCGAAGCCAAGAGCGAGCTCGACCGGTTCTGAGACGCGATGATCGCGATCCGCGCCGAGATCGCCGCGATCGAGAGCGGCGCGATGGATCGCGCCAACAATCCGCTCAAGCACGCGCCGCACACCGCGGCCGAGCTCGCGGCCGCCGAGTGGAACCATCCGTACTCGCGCGAGCAAGCTGCATATCCAGCCCCGTGGCTGCGCGTCCACAAGTACTGGCCGCCGGTCGCTCGCGTCGACAATGCGTACGGCGATCGCAACCTTGTTTGTGCTTGCCCACCGGTGGATGCTTACGGCTGATGGGCGGTCTCGAGGGCATCGTTTTCTGGATCGGGGTGTTCGGCGTCGCGCCCGCGCTGGCGTATGTCAAACATCGCGCGCGCCTGGCCGAGAGGAAGCTGGAGCTCGAGGCCAAGACGGGCAGCACGGGTGGCGCCGAGGCCAAGAAGCTCGCCGAAGACAACAAGCTGCTGCGCGAGCGCGTCGAGAACCTCGAAGCGATCGTGTGCTCGGTCGATCACGATCTCAACTTGAAGGTCGCCAAGCTCGTCGACGAGCAACGCGCGCAGCTGCCGGCAGCAGCTTCGCCGGTGCCGGCCTCGAAGCCGTCGACCGGCACCAACGTCGCGCTCGATCAGACCGCGACGCTGCCGCCTCGCGCGGCGACGCCCGTCGCGGCGCAGCCATCCTCGATCGAAGCGGGGCAGGTGCTCGCCGGCCGCTATCGCGTCCAGCGCTTGCTCGGCAAGGGCGGCATGGGCGCGGTGTATCTCGCCGATGATGAAGTGCTCCACGAGCTCGTCGCGCTCAAAGTCATCTCGAGCGCGTTCTCGAGCGACGAAGCGGCGCTCGTCGCGCGCTTCCGGCGCGAAGCCTCGGCGGCGCGCAAGGTCAGCTCGCCCTCGGTGATCCGCATCCACGACCTCGGCGAGGCGCGCCCGGGGCTGCTCTATCTCTCGATGGAGTACTTCGCGGGTCGCACGCTCACCGAGCTGATCGCGCAGCGCGGCGTGGTGCCGATCAAAGACGTCCAGGACATCCTGCAGCAGGTCTGCAGCGGGCTCGAGGCCGCGCATCAGGCGGGCGTGATCCATCGCGACCTCAAGCCGGGCAACGTGCTCGTCGGCGAGCGCGGCGCGGTCAAGCTGATCGACTTCGGGCTCGCGACCACGCTCGTCGGCGACAACCTCACGGCGACCGGCGCGATCCTCGGCACGCCGCACTACATGGCGCCCGAGCAGGTGCGCGGCAAACCGGTCGACGCGCGCACGGATATCTATTCGCTCGGTGCGCTCGCGTATCACCTGGTCACCGGCCGGCCGCCGTTCACCGGCGAGAACGCGATCGCCGTCGGCTTCGCGCATCTGTCGGAGCTGCCCGATGCGCCGCGCGTGCTGCGCCGCGATTGCCCGCCGGCGCTCGACGCCGCGATCATGGCCGCGCTCGCGAAGAATCCGGCCGATCGCCCAGCCTCGGCGAAGGCGTTCTGCGATCAGGCGTTCGCGGCGAGCGCTGCTTGAAACTTCTGCTCGCGTCGCTCGCGCTCGCGTTGTGCGCGTGCGGCGACAACGAGCACGCGCCGCCGATCGATGCGCTCGGCATCCCCGATCTCGCGGTCGTGCCGTCGCAGATGACCGGCACCGAGACGATCCAGAACGTCGGCTTCGACGAGACGTCGTGCGAGGTCGTCGAAGGTTGCGTCGATGCGGTCGGCGAGCGCCGCTTGCTCGCGTTCGCCGCGGTCACCGTCAATCGCGGCACCGCTGATCTCGATCTCGGTCCGGTGCCGCCCGCCGGCGTGAGCTCCGGCATCTTCGTGTGGTCGCCGTGTCACATGCACCATCACGTGATCGGCTACGCGAGCTTCGAGTTGCTCGATCAGACCGGCGACGTCGTCGTCACCGGTCGCAAGCAAGCGTTCTGCCTCGAGGACGACGAGCAGATCGAGCCCGGCCGGCCGGCGAAGTTCAGCTGCGCGGTGCAGGGCATCACCGTCGGTTGGGCCGACGTGTACGCCGCCGACTTACCGTGCGAGTGGATCGACGTGACCGACGTACCCGCAGGGACCTACACGATCCGTGTCGCGATCGACCCCGACGCGATGTTCGCCGATGGCGATCGGTCGAACAATGTATGGGTCGATACCGTCGAGCTTTGATACGATGCCGGCATGTGGAGGTTAGGGACCCTCCTGGCGGTCGCGTCGTGCGGTCGCCTTGGCTTTGCGGATCTACCCGCAGAGGTCACTCCGGACGCGTCGCCACCAGCCGGCGACGCAGCACCGGCGCCGCGCTTGCTCGCGTGCGGCACGCCCGCGCGATTCATGTTCGACACCGACGAGAACGGCATGGGCGCCGCGGCGAGCGACAGCGGCTTCGCCGTGTTCGACGTCGACGGCGCCGGCGCGCTGTGGGGCTACAGCTTCGCGCTCGGCTCCGACGGAACCTTGAGCGCGGTCGCGACGCAAACGCAGCTCGGCGCGGGCCAGAGCGGGCAGCTCGGCGGCGCCGCGATCGGCGATCACGTCGTGGTCGCGTCGCTGACCAGCGCGATGCCGGCCGGCACGACGCTGCTCGCGCTCGATCCCGCGCTCGACCCTACGGGCGCGCCGGTCACCGACGCGATCGCAGCCTCCGGCGAGACGCCGATCGCGTCGAACGGCAGCGCGATGATGATCGCGGAGCTCGACGCCGGCGGCAACGCGATCGTTCGCTTCGTCACCACCGACGCGGTCGAGAGCGACACGGCGACGACGATCGGATCGGCGGCGGTCGCGCCGTACTACGAGGATGCGCTGGCGACGACCACCGGCTTCGCGCTCGGCTACGGCACCGGGATGCCGTCGCAGCGCGTCCAGCTCGCGACGCTCGACGCCAACCTCGGCATCGTCGCCGGGCCGGTCACGCTCGACGGTGGCCAGGACATGTACTTGCCGTGGTTCGCGTACTCGCCGGCGCTGGACGAGTTTCTCGTCACGTGGCACCAGAAAGACGAGAACGACTTCGACGACACGTGGGCGATGCTCGTCGACCGCGGGCTGAACATCGTGGTGCCGCCGTTCGAGGTCGCGCCGTTCTCGACGAACGTCGTCGCGGCCGCCGATGCCGATGGCTTCTGGCTCGCGTATCACACGTACATGCCGGCGAGCATCATGGCCGCATCGCACGTCGATGCGGGCGGCAACGTCACGGCGCGGCCGGTGACGTCGTCGGGCGGCTCGCCCGAGAACTGGACCGTGGTCGAGCGCGACGGCCAAGCGATCCTCGTGTGGACCGAGACCGGCGGCAGCGGGCCGAACTTGTACTTCGATCCGTTTTGTAATTAGCGCGGCGTCATCCGGTAGTGCGCGACGATCCATTCGCGACCGTCGCGATAGCCGAACAGCTCGGCGCACGCGAGAAAGAATACGCGCCAGCGCTGGTAGAGCGCGCGCCCTGCCGGGCCTCGCCCTGCCGGGCCTCGCCCTGCTGGGCCTCGATCGAACAGCGCTTCGACCTGCGCGCGCTGGCGTACGAGGTTGTCGTGCCACGCCTCGGCGGTCTTCGCGTAGTGCGTGCCGGGGAGCTGCCACTCGTCGACGATCGTCAGGTGCTCGTCGAAGCTATGGAACAGCCGCGCGCTCGGCATGATGCCGCCGGTGAAGAACTCGCGCGCCATCCAGTCCGAGCCGCCGGCGTCCTCGAACGGGTACGCGTAGCGCGCGTGCGCGAACACGTGCGCGAACATCGCGCCGTCGGGCCGTAACCACCGCGCGACGCGCTCGAACAACGCGGCGTAGTTGCGCACGTGCTCGAGCATCTCGATCGACACGACGCGATCGAAGCCGTGCGCGGGTAGCTCGAGCGTGCGGACATCGGCGGTGCGAACGCTGAGGTTCGTGGGCGCGCGTGCCGTGATGAACGCGCGCTGCGTCGCCGAGTTCGAGATCGCCGTGATCGCGCTGTTCGGAAAACGCCGCGCGGCCCACAGCGCGAACGAGCCCCAGCCGCAGCCGAGGTCCAAGATCGCCTGGCCGTCCGCGAGCTGCGCGCGCTCGGCGTAGAGCTCGAGCATCGCGGCTTCGGCATCGCCGAGCTCGTGCACGCCCGCCGGCCAGTAGCTCGACGAGTACTTGAGGTGCGGGCCGAGCACGCGCTCGAAGAACGCCGCCGGCACCTCGTAGTGCTGCGCGTTTGCCGCGGCGGTCTCGATCGCGATGTCGGATGCGCGCAGCGTCGCCACGAACGCGGCGGCGTCGCGCTTGGCCTCGCCCTTGAGCCGCATGCGGCACACCGCGCGGATCGCCGCGCGCAGCACCGGCTCGGGCACGACCCCGGAATCGACGATGCGTTCGACCAGCACGCGGCGAGCTTAGCCGTTCACAGTCGTTCGCACCGGCTTCATCGCCGGGCAACGCGGCGTGGCCATCTCGAAGGCATGCGAGCACTGATCGTGGCGATGGTGATGCTCGGTGCGTGCGCGCCGCAGCCGTACGAGCTCGGTCACTACGCCGTCGACGACGAGCCAGTGGCCGTGCCGCGCGCCGCGCTGCGTCCGCCGCCCGACGCGAGATCAGTCGAGGTCGCGATCCTGACCAGCGGTGCGGCGCGGCTGGTCGCGCAGTGCAAGTCGACCTACGGCGGCGGCGCGATCGCGGCCGGGCTGACGATCGCGCCGTCGGGGCAGATCACCAGGCTCGAGCTCCAAGGCGCCGATGGCGCGTTCGCCGACTGCGCCGCGAAGGCGCTGCACAGCACGACCATCGAGCCGTTCGCCGGCGGGATGGTCCGAGTCGACGAAACGCTGTAGCCATGGCAACTCGAGCTGCCAGCGCGACCACAACGATGTCGCGTGGCTGGCGTGGCACGAACGCTGCTCGGTACGCGCGCGATGCGTCACGCGCTTGCAGTCGTCGCCGTACTCGCCGGCTGTGCGACCAACTCGATCGAATCGGGCACGCCACCGCCCCAGCCGATCGACACGGTCTGGGCCGATTCGATCCGCGCCGGCGATCTGATCGCGATGGTGCCGGGCACCGGCTCGTACCAGTACCTGGGCGCGCCGATCGAGGCGGTCGCGGCGAGCACGAACAGCACGAGCCCGACGATCGACGTGCGCCAGAACGCGACGGTCGCGGGCGACGCGATCGTGCTCGAGCAGGCGATCGCCGCCGCGCAGCGCGCCGGCTTCACGGCCGCCGATCTCGAGGCCGGCAAGCTGACGTTCGGGATGTGGGGCGCCGGGTTCACGACGCTGCAGTCGTTCGAGTACCTCAGCTACGACGGCATTCAGATCCACGTCGTCAACCTCGGCGGCGAGAACAGCTGCGCGACCGGATCGATCTTCGCCAACTTGCTCGGCTACAACGCGACCGACGCGACCAGCGATGCGAACGACCTGTACGCGAAGATCCAGGCGTACCTCGCCGCGAACCCGAGCTCGACCGGCGCGCCGCGCAACGTGATCGTCACGTCGCATAGCTGGGGCGGCGCGGTCGCCGAGTACATGCGCGATCAGATCGATCAAGTTGTGGCCGTGCACGGTGCGCTCGGCGATACCGGCGGCATCGCGCAGATGCCGTTCACGATCGCGGCCGGCGTGCCGGGCTTCATCCTGGGGGCGACGCTCGCCGGCCCGGGCTTGCACACCGCGCCCGACGGGTTGCTCTACGAGATCGATCGCCCGGACGATCCGGTCCACGCGATGGATCCATCGGGCGACGGTGACGGCCACCAATACGACATCCTGATCGGCTCGGATTTTCTCGGCTCGTATGGCGTGACCACCGAGCAGCTCGCATGCGCCGGCGTCGCGGGCGAGTGCCCGGTGCCGCCACCGGCGAGCTAGAGCGAATCACACACGACGCCGCCGGAGCGCGCGCGGACCTCGACCTTGACCTTCTGGCCGTCGGTGTACTCGCGCCAGATCGGCTCGGCGACGTCGCAGCTGTCGCCGCCGAAGTCGAGCGTGAGCTTCTCGTCGCGTGCGCCGGGTCGCCTCGTCGGCATCAGCGCAGGCACATCGGGCCACGTCGGCGTCATGCCGGTCCCCGACGCACGCGCCTCGCTGACGCGCTGCCAGCTCACGACGGTAAACGTGCACCAATCGTCGTCGACCGGCTCGGCGCGATACTTCGGCGCGCACTTCTTGACCTGTTCGAACGTGCCGTCCTTCTTGTCGTGACGCTCGGTGTGACAGTCCTCGCCGTCGGGCACCTGGCGCGATGACCGCTCCTTGCGCACGCACGCCGGCATCGACGCGGCCATCGGCACCTGGTCGCGCCACGCCGACTGCGCGTGCGGACCGAGCTCTTCGATCGCGACCGTGCGCGACCACCGATGCGCGGCGACGGTGACCGTCGCCGCGTGCGAACGAATGAACATCGACCAGATCGCGAAGCCCAGCCCGGCGAGCACGATCAGCACGTAGAGCCAGACGCGCCGCTTGTGCTTGACCGGGTTTGCCGCCACCGGCGCGGGCGCGCGATCGTCGACGCCGTGCACGTCGCGCGAGCCATCGAGCGGCGAGCCGCACTGCGTGCAGTTGTTCGCGCGCGCGCCCATCGGCGCACTGCACGCGGGGCACGTCCGATCGGCGCCGACGAACGCGTGCCCTTCGGCGCGCGTTTGCTGATCCGGAGGAGGGTAGTGGCGCTTGTCGGGGTTCTGTGGCGCGCCGCAGTCCGGGCAGTGCCGCTGGCTCTTCGCGAGCAGGCCTTGCTGACCGCAGTGGTCGCAGTCCCACAGCATCTCGAAGAAGCCCTCGCTCTCGACCCGTGCTTCCGCCATCCCGCGCGAATAGTAGATCGAAGCGCGGCGCGAGACCAAACAGCGCGCGCCGACGAGCACGAATGTGCGGCGAAGTCGAGGGCGACATCGCGACCGATGTTTCGGGTGATCGTCGTCGGCGACTGCTACCGTGCACCATGACGCACGAGCAGATCCTCGCCGGCCTTCGTACCCGATCTCTGCACGTCGACGTCAACACGTTGCCGCCGGCCGAGCTCGCCGCCGAGGTCGACGTCTCGGTGCGGCTATCCGAAGAGCGCAGTCGCAAAGTGCGCGCGGGCGAGCGGACCATCGACGTGTATCGCGAGGACAAGCTCGTGTTTCGCGCCGTTGCCAAGCGCGATGAAGCGCGCGCGCTGATCGCCGCCGGCGCGCGATGGGTCGGCCACGGCGTCTACGCGCCGTAGCTCGTCACGGCTTCGAGCGAACGCGGACGAACTGCGAGCTCGCGTGTTGATCGACGACTAACGCGCGGCCGGATGTGCTGCGAGCCAAGCGGTCACTTGCTGTTTGCGCCCGGGGTCGGTCGCGGCCCGCTCGGCGGCGGTCGCGAGGTCATGCGCGCGGTGCAAATCGCCATGGGTTTCCCAGAGCGCCTTTGCCAGCGCGAACCGCGCGTCGGCGAGTGCTTGCGGATTGGCATCGGCCGGCTGGGCTTCGAGCAGCGCGAGCGCTTGCGCCGCGAGTGGAAGTGCAGCTTTCGCGTCGCCGGCGGCGAGCAGCGAGTCGCACAACCCGGCGAGCGCCGGCGCCAGGTGCGCGCTGCCATCGGCGCCTTCGGCGCGGTAGATCGCGACGGCTTCGCGCTCGCTCGCGGTCGCGTGCTCGAGATCGCCGAGCTGCTGATAGACGCCGCCGAGGTCGTCATCCATCGACGCGACGTCGTTCGACGCCGAACCCTCGGCCGCGATGTAGCCCGCGCGGGCGTCTTCGAACGCGGCGCGCGCGGCCGCGAAGTTCTTGACCTGGAGCTCGACGGCGGCGAGCCCGGCTTGCGCGCTCAAGCGAAGTGGATGCCCAGGCGGGAACATGCCGACCACGGCGCGTAGATTGCGGCGCGCATCATCGACGTGGTCGGTCTTGGCTTGCGCGACGCCGAGGGTGAGCAGCGCTTCGACCGTCGTCGGGTGGCCGTCGCCGTAAGCGGCCTTCGCGAGGTCGTAGCATTTCTGCGCGTTCGCGAGCTCGTCGGCGCGCTTGCCGCTGCCATCCTCGATTTGCGCGAGCGTGCCGTAGATCTGGGCGAAGTGCGGATGGTTCTCCGGATAGAGTGCGGTGGCGCGCTGGAGCACCGCGAGCATCGCGCGCTCCGCGTCGCCGAAACGCTGCTCCGACATCAACACCTGCGATTCGATGAACGCGAGGCGGATCTCGAGCTCGGGGTTGCCGCCGAGTCGCGAGACTTTGGCGCGCGCCAGATCGATATCGCGATGCGCCTGTGCGTACTGGCCGGCGCCACCCATCACCGCATCGGTGGCGAGGCTCGCGAGCGCGCTCGCAGCGCCGAGGTCGTCGCCCATCTGTTCGCCGCCGGTTTCGGCGAGCTGGAACGACGACGCCGCCGCCGCATGGTCGAGCTGATCTTGCAGCTCGCCGAGCACTTGTGCGACTTGCACCATCGACGGCGTATCGTGGCTCGCGCGCGTATCGTCGAGCAGTTGTTTCGCGGCCGCGAGCGCCTCGTCGACGTGGCGACCATCCGAGAGCGCGTAGATCTTCGCGAGCCGGTCGCGGACGCCGGGTGCGATCGCGCGCGCGCCAGACGGCCCGTCGGTGCACGGCTGCGGCACGGTCAGGCTCCACGCCGCATCGGGCGCGCCTTCGGCCATGCCCGGTGCCGGCTGCGCGAGCTGGGTCACGACCGAGGTGAGGTCGCCGGCGCGCCGATCGAGGCACGCGACGCGCGCGGCTCGCGCTCCGGTCGACAGCGTCGTGTCGCGACACACGTCGGCTGCCTCGCCGGCGAGCAAGCTCGTCGCGCGATCGAGCACTGGCAGCGTGTGCTCCGCCGCGCTCTCGCCGTAGGGCGAGTCGCTCGCGAGCAGCGCGGCGGCGATGCGTGCGTGTGCTGCGATGCCGAACCGCGCGCGCATCGCGTTCGCGGCGTCGTCACAACGCGTCGCCAATTGGCGCGCGGCAAGCTCGTGCTTCGCGAGCACGGCCGCGGCAAGGAGCACGGCGAGCCCGATCGCGAGGGCGATCGAGTTGCGAGTCGTGCGCGATGCGGCGGCGCGCTCGAGGGCCTCGAGCAGAGCGGGCATGTCGGCGAACCGTTCGGCGGGGTCAGCGGCGAGGCCGCGATCGAGCACGGCGCGCACGCGTTCGGGCACGTTCGACGTGACGGGCTCTAGCCGATGCTCGGCGATCGCGAGCGCGAGCACGTCGACCGTCGCTCCGGCGAACGGCCGCTTGCCGAACAAGCATTCCCACACGACGACACAAAATGCGAACTGATCGGAGCGCGCGTCGACGCGCTCGCCGGTCATTTGCTCCGGTGCCATGTACGCGGGCGTGCCACTCATGCTCGCGGTCGCGGTCACGGCGACGGTTGCGGCCGTGCCGGCGTGGCTCGATCGAGCCTCGGGCTCGGCGTTGGCGTCGGACAAGCGTTGACCGAGCGCGAGGCCGAAGTCACCGACGCGCGGACGATTGTCATCGCCGACCAGCACGTTTTCGGGCTTGAAGTCGCGGTGAACCAAGCCGACGGCATGCGCGGCAGCGAGGCCACGGCCGGTCTCGACGAGCATCGCGACGATCTCGCGCCAACCGCGAGGCTGTTGCGCCCACGCGCGCAACGTTCCGCCGCGCACGTACTCCATCGCGACATACATGCGGTTGTCGAGATCGCCGATCTCGAACACCGAGACGACGTTCGGGTGCGCGAGCTGCGCCATCGCGAGGGCTTCGCGTTGCAGCCGACTCGGCGCGTCGGTGTGGTGCAGCTTCAACGCGACGTCGCGACCGAGCGTCCGATCGTGCGCGAGATATACCGTGCCCATGCCACCGTGCCCGAGCTCGTGCTTGAGCTCGTAGCGCTGCCCGATGGGAGCGTTCGGAGCGACCGGGCGTTCGGCAGGCGCCGTCTCACGCGACAATGCAGCGACCGTTTCGCGGCAACCGTCGCAGCTATCGACGTGCTCTGCGATCGCCGCACTCCCCGAGCCGGTGAGCACCGCACGTAACGCCTCGACGTCGGGGCATGCCACGCTGCTTCGTTACTCTGAGGCGCGGCTCGATGTCCAGCGCGATGTGCTATCCGCCTTGCTCGAACCCGTTCTCGCCCTCGACGTCCTTGACGTCGGCGTCGAAGTTGAACTCCAGCGTGCGGGTAGCGCCCGGCTCCAGCGTGAGCATCCAGACCAGCGTGTTCTCGGGCGTCGCGTCGGGCGCCTCGGTGAAGTGATAGACCGAGCGATGCTCGTTGCCCATGACCCGCGAGGTCACGAGCCTGAGCATCTTCCGTTGATCTGATCGATTGATGATGCTGTAGGAGATGTGGTGATTGAACGGCAACGGTCGCTTGTCCGTCGCTTCGGTGATCTTGACCGAGCGAAACGTGGAGATCGTATCGTCGATTCCGGCCGGCAACGAAACCAGCTCGCCGGGCGCGCTCTGGCTGCTGATCGTGCCGGCTTCGACGATGATGTCGTTGGCATCGACCGAGCTGCTGGTCTGGCTCAAATCGACCGAGAACGGGTTCTTCGCCTGCAGCAAGACGTGGACCTCATCCTTGTCCGAATCGGCATTCCACTCGCGAATGAACGAGTAGTCCGCGGTCTTGTTGCCCAGCTTGTAGGTGATGTTGCGATGCGGATCGAGGTCGAACGAGCTCAGTCGGAACGTGGACCCTGCAAGCTTCTCCACGCTCACCGCGTTGTTCAGCACGAGTGTCACGTCGCAGTTCTTGTACGGCTCGTTCGCGTTCATGTTTACGACGGCCAGCAACGTGAGATTTACGGACTTCGCATCCACGATGTCGGCTTTGAGCTGGAGGGCCCACGTGATGTCGGGCAACCCGTAATTGAACTTCAGCTCGCCGGGGCTCAGCCCGGGAAGCCCGATGAGCTTGTGCGTCTGATCTTTCTTGGTTTCAGGGACAGCCTGAACGGTGAACCACTTCACGCTCTGGTCGCCCTGAGAGAGCGTGATCGCCGAAACGGTCGCGGGCAGGCGGAGTCTGCGAGCACCTACCGCAGCCGGGTCGATGACTCCTGACACCACACTGCCTCCGGCACTGTAGATGGTGACGGCCTTGGCGACAGGAATCAGCTCGTCCGCGGCGTTCTGCCGACCGGCACAAGCCGTCGCGCCGAGAACGGCGAAGCCAGCGAAGCACAGTTGTGTTACATTGACCATGTCAAATCCTTCGATTACTGAGCTCGCACCGCGGTCATTAGATTCGACTCGCCTTGTTTGTAGGCGTAGCCGTAGCTGAACGGGAGCTTGCCCGTCGAGTTCCTCTGCATCTCGACCCTCAAGTCCTTCTGCAGGTACTTGCCGAACTCTTGAGTGGGTGCTTCATATTGGCCGTGAAACTGGACGTTCCACCGATCGCGCGCGAACAGCCGGAGCGGCACGCCTGAATCGTCTTGGACGATAAAATCGCTCTGGCTGAGAATCAGCGAGCGAATCTGCTCGAAGTGCGCGGGCTCCTCGATGCCGTCCTTGTGCATCAGGTACGACGCCGACTTGATCATGGTCGCGAAACGTCCCTGACTCTTGAGGTATGGAATGAAGTCCGACGAGCTCTTCGCGAGATGGGCATCCTCGGCATTCACCATGAAGTAGCGAAGGGTCTGCTGCTTGCTGCCATGTCTGAAGCTGATCTCGATTCCCGGAATGCGAGTGCGGAAACGTGCGGCCGTTGAATCGTCGGCCGCCGTGCCCGGTACGAGTGCGCCGCCTTCATCGATGGCAATCCTCCTCACAGCCGTCACCTCGCAATCGCTCATCGCGAGAAAGAATAGGAGTAGCCCGCTAATACTGTTGAACGACCCATTGCCTAGCTTCTTCTCCATCGCTTTGGTGAAGAAGTAGTTCACCTGGAGAATCGTGCTGAGCGACGCCTTGAGCTCGGTCAAGCCCGCGTCGATCGCTTCCTGATCCATCGCCTGCAGGTCCGGACTGGCGCCTGGCGACTCGAGACCGAACATGAGATAGGAGTCGGCATCGGGGAAGAACGCGAGCGCATTCCCGATATCGGGTCCGCTGAACGGATAAAACACCGTCGAGTATTTCGCCGGCCCCCGACCTGCCCACCAGGTCTGCATGCGCTCGAGGTTCTGCTGCTGATACTGCTTCCAGGCCGACTCGATTTGCTCGGCATATTCTGCGTAGGACTGCGTTCGCGCGTGTTCGGCGAGGCTCGAGTCAGGCGCGACGCCCTTGCCAGCGAGGAACCGCGCGGTCTCGGCGAAGTTGGTAGTCGAGCTCGGCCGCTGATCGGCGTGCGCGGTCGCCACGAGCAAGGGCAAGAGCCAGAGGACGGCACGCACCCGAGACCAACGCCCTGCGATGAGCGCGTATTGCATGCGCGCGTGGTCGACGCTCTCACGACGGAGCTGGCCAAGCACAGCTCGCTCGTGAGCGCGCCGCCGCTCGCGTTGATCACGTGCTGCGGACTGGCACGTGCTCGTCGTCGCTCGACGAGTCGCCGTTCGACGCCGACCACCCCGGCCGATACGTTCGCCGCCCGCGCGACGTCGCTCCCAAGCGATGCTCATGCCGGCGTCGACGTCGCCGACGAAGAGAGCTCTTGCGACCAGTGCGACGCGCCTCAGCGAGCGCTCCGACGCATTGTTGTCGAGTGGCACGCGTGCGTCGTCGAGAAAACGCCCGAGTTCTCGCCACTGGTTCAGCGCGCAGCGGATCGCCGTCGCGATCGGACTCTTCGGTCGGTGTCGTGGCTTTGC